>CALUVM010000014.1 GCA_944324255.1 Candidatus Gastranaerophilales bacterium
GATATGAACAGCAAAAAATCAGAAAATCCGAATCATAAACATGAGATACCTCGTTTAAACAGGGCAATAGGTCAGTTGGAAGGTATCAAGAAAATGATTGAAGAACAACGATATTGTCCGGATATTATTGTGCAGCTCAAGGCTGTACGTTCAGCAATAAAACATGTTGAAAGCAATATATTGAAAACACATCTTGAAGAATGTGTTGCTAAGTCTTTTTCTGATTCTGAAATCGCTAAAGAAAAAATTATGGAAATTAAAACCCTGCTTGATAAAATGCAGAGTTAACTTATATATTTTAATTTGTTTTTATGACAGTAACTTTATATTCTTAAAATTGCAAATTTGCTCATTTATTTAATATTTCAAATTTATGTTGCCCAAAATAATCAAACCATGTGGAACAAATAATCAAACCATGTGTTCTTTTACACACGTTTTATGCGAACGACTCAAGACAATCCCACCCTCTCCGAATCAAGCGGTCGGGAGATTCTCGACCGTTTTATTTTGCGGGTGAGGATGAGAACCCAGCAGATGCGAAGCATTTATGTGGGTTTGAGCGAGGAGTGAGCAGAGTGCTTTTGCGAAAAGAATAAATACTAACAAGGTTCACAACTAAAGAAAATTCTAAATCCGATTATTGTCCAATTAATTGTTGGAAAGTCTAACCTGCAAACTATTGTTAGTAAGGAATGTCTTACTTTCTGATTTACTAGTGATTAATATGGATTCTGTCCTCTATATTAATAACTTTTTGTATTGGCAATTTCGCATCCTCTTTAGGATAACCCAATGCAATATAACAAGGCATTGCATAGTTATCAGGATGTCCGATGGTGTTCTTTATATGATTCAATTCTTCTTCCATAGGAATCCTTGTTACTCCTAAAATCCCTTCTGATGCCGCTGCCAGAAGAATATTTTCTATGCAGCACCAGATTGAAGCAAATTCATTTAAAGAACTCAAGCAGGTAGGATGCATCAGAGGCTCTCTTAATTTAAAAAACGGCAAGATTAGGCAGCCGGAATTATAAAGCATAGAAAATTGTTTGGGCATAGCTATATGATACATGCCTCTCTGATCAGAATCAGTCATACCATAAGAATCCATCATTTTTTCGCATTCCGCATAACTTGTCATATCCTTAAGGTTTAAAATTTTTAAACGTTCATTTTTATCATTAACAATAACAAATTCCCACTCTCTCAGATGGTTATTCGTAGGGGCTTTTAATCCGGCGGTAAGGATTCTTTTTATGATTTCCAGCTTAACAGGCTTATCTTGAAAATCTCTTATTGTTCGACGTTTTTCTATTGCTTCATATAGTTCCATTAACAGCCATTCTTATATATTAACTTCAATCTCAAACTTTCTATTCCATGGGTAAGTATATTTGGGAGATGCAAAATCCCCGAAAATATCTTTCAGTTTTTTTTCATAAGGATGCATAAGCTCTTCTATAGGACAAGGCGAAGCTATTTGCCCTCTTACATTAGCCTGATAAGCCCAATCATCAAGAAAACGTATTATCTGAAAGCGTTTGAAAGCTTTTTCATTATATTTTTCAGCACTAAATCGTACTTTTACTCCTGCAAGCAGACTTCCTAAGGTATTAGCGGAAGTATTCCAGCCTGCGTACCCGTAAAAGTTTTCCTGATTAATTTGCGGGAGAAGCTCTTCTGCGAACCTGATATCAGCTCCGTTTGCGAATCGTACATCCGCTACAGCATAAGGCTTTTGAGGAGCAAAAAAATCTCCGCAAAAAGGTTTAGTAGCCCAGCCCATAACAAGTTCACCCTGTTTTTCTATAAAATTATTGACCACTAAAATCAAATCTGCAGCATCATAAGATTCTGCTATTTTAAAACCTCCAAGTTCCAGCTGGGATAAAACAGATTTTTCTATTGAGATATCCTCATAATTTGAAATACTGTTCTTGTACTCGGGTTCTGTATAAACAGGGTAGACTTTAATATCTTTTTTTATGGCTCTTGAAAGCAATGCAAGAGGAATTTCATCCGCACCGGTCTTTGTTGTACCGCCCAATGTTTCTAATTCTTTAGCTTCCATAACATTAAGACCATACTCAGCGCAATCATCTTTTGAAAAAATAAGGGTATCAATAATTCCTTCTTTTTGCCAGTCCAGATAAATTTTATTAATCTCAAAAT
The DNA here is from genome assembly GCA_944324255.1 of Candidatus Gastranaerophilales bacterium. Taxonomy (GTDB): domain Bacteria; phylum Cyanobacteriota; class Vampirovibrionia; order Gastranaerophilales; family Gastranaerophilaceae; genus CAG-196. The sequence continues at coordinate 2,176 of CALUVM010000014.1, forward strand.
TACGTTCTCTTGTATTCAAATAATCTTCCAGAATCTCTTGCGGAATTTCTGTTTTGTATTTTCCAAATTTGTGAAAATTAAAAGAATATTCAAAAATCTTTTTCCCCCAATCCGCCCAGTATTCCTTTTCTTCTTCATTGTAGTTATTATTAGAAATTCTCATTATGCTTGAAAAAGCATAAACTTTAGCTTTTTTATTAAGCAGGGTTTCCTTTAACGAGTCCGTTCGTTTTCTTAATTCATCTAATGTTTCCGGACATCTTCTGGATGGGATAAGCCCCCCGTATGCAACTGTATCCAAAGATAAAATTATAGAATCGACAGGGGGCAAATCTTGAAGCCACTTTAAAATATTTTCTATATGAGCTGTCTTTTTTAAATCTCCAAACCATTCTCTTGGCGGGATATAAAGCTCTATACTTTCATCTATCGCACAAATATCCTTAGCCAAACTATAACAAACAGGACGATTATCAATAGGAATAAAGCAGATTTTCATAAAATAATTTTAGCATAAATTATAAAATTATAGTAAAATATTCCTTAGAGGAGTAGCAATATTTTTTTTGTTAAGTTCTTAGATAATATAGAAGGTTTATTATGATTCAAAGTATAAGTGTACAAGAAAAATTTTATAACCGGAACTCGACACGTTATGCTTCTCCCGGATTTAAATCAAAGCCGGAACAACCCAATGTCATCCCTGCTAATATTAATCCGGCAAAAGCTAAAAGAAAAAAGATTCTAAAAACAAGTTTCTTTGTATTTCTCGGAATTAAAGCTGCTATGCTCGGGGATATAATTTTTGCAAAAGGTAAACATTTAAAAGCCATCTGGGGAAAATTGCGCTCCGTAATAAGCAAAAAATAACTTTTATATAAAAAATGCACATTATCCATTATGTACACCTATTCTATTTTTGGATATATTCATTACCAGATATTTTAGTTAGTATAGGAGAGCTGTATGACAAAAGTTTCGGTAATAATTGCTGTATATAATTCGGCTAAGTATCTGGATATAAGCTTACCGACTATTCTTAATCAAACATTAAAAGATATCGAAATTATTTGTGTTAATGACGGTTCTACCGATAATTCAGTAAAACTGCTGGAAAAGTACAGGGAAAACGACAGCCGTATTAAAATTATTTCGCAGGAAAATAAAATGCAAGGTGCAGCAAGAAATAACGGTTTAATGCATGCAGAAGGAGAATACGTTATCTTCTTTGACCATGATGATAAAATGCTGCCCCATATGCTTGAAACAATGTATAACAAGGCAAAAGAATTTGATGCGGATTTAGTTGAAACAAACCATACCGTATATTATACAAAATTTAACCGCACGATATATCCGAACATACCTAACGGAGTCAATATTCCGGAAAATATACCGTTCAATTGGAAATCCTATAACAGCTATGTGTTTATGAAAAGTATATTTCTTGCACCATGGAATAAGCTGGTTAACAGAGAACTACTGCTTAGAAACAAAATTTATTTTTCGGAAAATTTTCCGGGTGAAGATCAAATATTTTCGTTTAAATGCAGATATTATGCACAAAGAGCAGTCTTTATAAATCAACCGCTTATGATTTACAATATTATACCTGCCTCATCAGTTAATCAAATATCAACAATAAGCTTAAACCTGTTTAATACGCTTGAAGAACAACGGGCTTTTCTCAAAGCAGAAGGGGTTGAAAAACTCTTTGCCAAAGATTTTGACAGACATTGCGGTTTTGAATGCGCACATTCGTATTATAATACTCCCGATGCTTATAAAAGAAAGTTTGAGAAATTATGTAAAAAGCATTTATCATCCAGAGCCTATAAAATATATGAAACCAGCAAAGTCGGTCAGTTAAATATATTACAAAAGATATTTTCTGTTACAAATAAATTTTCCTGGGAGAAAAAACACAAGCATCTAAATGTATTAGGACATCATATCTATTTAGGCTGTAAAGATACAAACTATCTGTAATTTTATTATAGCATCCGGAGTTATTATGCCTAAAATTTCTGTCATTCTTGCAGTTTATAATTCAGAAAATTACCTTGACACCTCTCTTCCTTCAATAATTAACCAATCATTTAAAGATATAGAAATTATCTGTATAAATGACGGCTCGACAGATAATACAAAAAATATTCTGGACAGCTATGCCAAAGCAGACCCGAGAATTATAGTTATTAATCAAGAAAATACCAAACAGGGAATTGCAAGAAATAATGGACTTAAGTATGCAGCAGGAGAGTATATAATTTTCTTTGACTCTGATGATGAAATGATGCCCGATATGTTGGAAACTTTGTATAATAAAGCAAAAGAAACAGATGCGGACCTTGTAGAAACAAATTTTATCTCATATTACCCCGATGACAATAAAAAAGTTTGTTATAAGCTTCCGCCTGATATAAAAATTCCGGAAGGAAAAGTCTTTAACTGGAAAACAGATACAAAATGGATATTTCAAACCGAACTGTTTCCTGCCTGGAATAAATTAGTCAGGCGGCAGTTGTTATTAGAACACAATATCCGTTTTCTGGAAAAATTACCGTGTGAAGATGTTAATTTCACTATACAATGCAGACTTTATGCTAATAAAATTGTTTTTATAAACAAACCTTTCATCAAATACAATTACAGAATAAACAGTTCTTGCAGAACCATAAGTAAATCTTCATTTAATATTTTCAAAAACTTATCTTCTATTTTGCAATTTTTAAAAGATACCGGCAATGAAAATATATTAAGAGAGAATTTCTATCAATTTTGTTCCGAATCTGTTACTAACAACTATTACACAACACCTGACAGGTTAAAGAAGTTTTATGATAAAAAATGCAGCCGGCTCCTGCCGGTAAAATTCTACAAGATATATAAAAATAGAGTTTGCGGCTCCACCAAATTTATACAAAATATATTCTCAATTACAAATTACTTAACACCTCAAAAGAAATACAAATACCTTAATATTCTAGGATTACATTTTTTACTTTACACAAAGTAAAAAAAATGGCACAAAGTGTGTGTGCGATTTGTACCAATTAATCATAGTATAGTTTTATAAAAAGATTTGTTGTTATTTAATACTATTCTTGCTTAAACTTGCTTTTAGACCTCTTGCTAAATCATGACGACCGCTCTTCTCATAAATAGCTGTCATAGATTCTAAAAATTTCAAGTTATCTATATTAGGATTTGATTGATTTACAGGGGCTGTATTCACAGGAGTTGTGTGTTTTTTAACCTGAGTCTGTACAGCAGTTGAAGCCTGCGGTTGAATTGGTCTGGTAATTGTTGGTGCAACAGGTTCCTGTACCGGCTGAGGATTTACGTAGTTTCTCAATCTAGGATTATGGAACTGCATTTCCTGCGGTTGAGATTCGTATGGGTTTCTATTTTCTCTCTGGTAAGCATTTAATCCGTAATTAACTGTTGTAAACGGTTTTTCGACATTTACATAAGAAGTCGGTAACGGTTGAGCTCCTCTGTACATATTGATTTCTCTTTCGTTCAAACCCTGGCTTAAACCAATTTTCATTTCCGGTTCTTTGCGCTTAAATAATCTCATAACAAAATACCCGAGAAGTGCAACAAGTCCGAATGAGAAAATTTTATTAGCTGTATCACCGGCATCTGATTCATCAACGGTTTCTCTGATTGAATCAACAGCCTGAGAAGATTTTAATTTCTTAAACAAAGAAGATGTTTTTTCAGTCTGGTAGTCTTCTTTATAGATAGGAGCATAACTCTCTATTGGATTGTTAAGTTTTAAAGTTTTAGAATTATCTGCAATCGGAGCCGCAGCAGGTACTAAAGAATCAAATGTAACGGTTGCATCAGAAGCGTTTTCTGCCTGAAAAAAGATGCTAATACCGCTGCCCTGAGGTTCCACCATAACAGTATCAACATTTGAAACATTGTTATAGACAGTATTTAAAGTCTTTGATGCCCTGATATCTTTCATTGTCAACGTAATTTTATTAGAATCAAGAACTTCTTTTTTTACATCAACAGCTTTATCTGATATAAGAACAATATTATAAGTATCTTTTACAGGTTCTATTTCAATAGTTTGCAATACGTTATCTTCTGCAACAACAGATAACATTGATAAAAACATTCCAACAAACAACAATACTCTCTTCATAAATATACTCTCTCTCCCTTGCTTTTAAGTGTACATGGTTTGCATGCCCATGCCATCAATCAAGGGGTTGAAATTCATCTAGACCATCTGGTCAATATAAATTATATCCGTCCGGCTATAAAATTGGTTAAATCATGTACCTGATAAGAGTTCCGGCTGAAAAGTTTCAGAGAGATTTCACATCCCAAACAGGATGTCAACACGTATTTTGTACCGGTTTTTAAAATATTTTCCCGTTTATTTTCAAAAATATTAGTCATAATTTTGTATTCACTAAACTTGGAAATTCCGTTCAGCCCGCAGCACTTATCAAAATCATTCATTTTTATATATTCAAGATTTTCCGTGTTTTGGAGAAACCATTCTATATCTTTATAGTTATCAATGTTGCAGGGTTTATGAAAAGTCACTTTTGCTGGCTTTTTTAAAGAGAGTTTTAAATTATTTTCTCTGATATATTCATAAATATTTTTAATACTTACTGTTTTTAAAAATTCTCTTATTTCTTCCGACTCTGCCCATCTTGAGTAGTCTTTTAAAGACTTTTCACAGCTTGCACAGGTTGTAACAACGTCTTTTATATTATATTTTTTCAAAATTTTTACAAAGCTTTCAATATTTTTATTAAACCCTTTCAAATCACCTCTTGTAAACAAAGAAATTCCGCAGCACGAAAAAGAGGGGTTAATAACTTCTATACCTAAACTATTCATAATCTTAACAACAGCTCTGTCCCCGTTAAATTTTGCGCTGCAGCCGCCAAAATAAAGCACCTTTTTGTCAAAACTTTTGCTTTTGGTTTTTCTTTTTAATAAACTGCAAAAATCAACAAGCAAACCGAATATAAAATATTTCTGAACAAATGACAGAACTTTTTGTTTAATACTGGTTTTAAAATATTCAGCTTTTGCAGCCACAATAATATCAACAACATCAATCCCGCTGGGGCAAAATTTAGTACAGGCACCGCATTTTAAACACAAGTCCAGATAACGGTTAAGCTTCTTGGACATTTTTAACTCACCGTTAATTAAACCTTTTAGCATAATAAAATGCCCCCGGGAAACCGTACAATCATTGCCCGTAATTTTATATACAGGACAAACCGATTGACATAAACCGCATTTTGAACAGGAATGAATATTGTCTTTAAAATCTTTCAGCTGCTTCATACTAAAATTCTATCATAAATTTTAGCATCATTTTTTAACTAGGATTCTTTTAAATGTTTAAAGTGTTTGTAAATATATAAAACACCCAGAATTCCGAACACAACAACGATTAAAATATCAAACTTATGCCAGAGATGTTTAAATACTTCCATATTCTCACCGAATTTTACGCCGACATAAACCAGAACATAACTCCAAACAAGCGAACCTAAAAATGTCAATGTGAAAAATATTCTTTTTCTTGCTCTTAGAATTCCGGCAGGAAGAGAAATAAATGTTCTTACAACCGGAAGCATTCTGCATAAAAAGAAAGCCCAATCTCCGTATTTATCTACCCATTTATCTGCATCATCCAGGTCTTTACGTGAGATTAAGAAATATTTACCATATTTTTCAACAAACTTCCTCCCGCCGAAATAACCTAAATAGTATGAAGGTATTGAACCCAGAACGCAGCCGAATGCACCAGCCCAGGCAGCGAGATGAAAATTCATCTCACCTTTGCTCACTATATAACCTGCAAACGGAAGTATTGCTTCGCTCGGAAGCGGAATATTACAGGATTCTATAGCCATAAGAAGGCTTATTCCCCACGGTCCCATATATGTAATAACATGCTCTATAAAATTAATAAGATAAGCTAATATCTGGTTTATAAACTCCATAAAACTCTCCAATATCTATTTCCTTTACTAATAATAACAAAAACAAAGAATTTATAAAACAAAAAAGACTCCCGAGGGAGTCTTTTAAAACTGGTGGGCAGGGGTGGATTCGAACCACCGTACACTCGCGTGAACAGATTTACAGTCTGTCGCCTTTAGCCACTCGGCCACCTACCCTTATTCAATTTTCATTTTATTTAAATATGCCCTTGACGAGACTTGAACTCGTGACCTCTCCCTTACCAAGGGAGTGCTCTACCTCTGAGCCACAAGGGCAAGCCTTGGGAACTATTCCTCTGTCAAAGAAAAAGCCGGTAATAGGAATCGAACCTACAACCTACGGTTTACAAAACCGTTGCTCTACCGTTGAGCTATACCGGCAACAAAATCAATGTTATCGGAAACATATTACATTGTCAACATTGACTTTATAAAATTCATTCTTATATTATTTACTGAACTCATTTAATCGGATGATTTTATCAAAATATATTAAAGTAACCCCGATAAACACCGATTAACATGGGAGTAATGAGGTAAAATATATGCAAATCAACGGCGGTATAAGATTCTGTGAACAAGGAATGCGTGCTTCCATAAGAGCAATGCATGTCCAGAGTGAAGTCCTCGGCATGATTAACGAAAATGTCGCAGGTTTTGATAAAGTGGGATTTCAAAGACGAGAACCGGTTGTTTCATCCTTTACTGAATATATAGGAGTGCACGGTCTTTCTAACACTATAGATGATGCCGTCGGGCGTATTATGGTTTCCAAAAACCCGCTGGATATCACGATGGCAAACAAAGGATATTTCCAAATCCAAACTCCGGAAGGGGTTAAGCTTACCCGTGACGGAAGATTTAAACTGGATAAAAGCGGGAACCTTCTTGATTTAGAAGATAACCACGTTCTATCTGATGCCGGACTGCCTATCCAGCTTCCGGTCGTTCCTGATAATCCATCCCAGGTGGTCGTTAATACTAAAGGAAAAGTCAGTGTTTGGGACAAAACTTCAAATCAGCTTGTAGAAGCCGGTTATCTGGGAATTGTTGACTCAAACGGAATAGCTGTTCTTAATCCGGATGTTAAACAGGGATTTAACGAACATTCAAACGTCGTCCTGCAAAATGAATTCCTTGCTATTAAGCCGGTTGTAAGAAACTTTGAAGCCAACAGGCAAATATTTATGCTTGAAAGCTCAAATCTGCAAAAAGTTATAAGCCAGTTAGGTTCAACCTCATAGGAGATTAATTTATGTATAATTTACAAGCCGTAATAAGAAAAAGTATAAATAACACCAATATGCAGTTTGAAAAACTGGGTTATCTTGCAAACAACCTTGCAAACTATAACACTATAGGTTACAAAACATCCCGTTTTGAGCAAATCCTTAGAGAAGACGGCTATGTCGACGGCGCAATAAGATGTAATGCCTTACAAGGTTCAATAAGAGTAAGTAAAAACCCTTATGATATAGCTATTGAAGGTGAGGGCTATATTCCTGTTGTTTCTCCTGACGGAGAAGTTCAGTACACCCGTGATGGTTCTTTAAAAAGAGGAGCAAACGGCTATCTGGTCACGGTTGATGACTGGATGGTCGGTGACGGTATTAAGATTCCTGCTAATTCTTATAAGTTTGAAATAAAACCTAACGGCGATGTTATTAACTACGATAATGCAGGTTCTTTACCGGAAAAAATCGGAACAATTCCTATTGTTCAATTTGACTCACCGGAATCTCTTGACCACGGACACAATAACAAAATGGTTCCAAATGAAGACTCCGGTAATCCGAGATTAGTTCATAACGATAACATTCGCCAGTACGCAACGGAAGCTTCTAATACAAACATCTATGATGAAATCAATGACCTTATGAGGTTAAATACATCAATGATTGCAAGTATGAACCTTATGAAAGTTGCTGATGATATGTATAACAAGGCAATCAATATCAGAGAATAAAGCGGGAAAATCACCCGTAATTAAAAAGAAAGGCTGTTAAATGTCATTTACAAGTTTAGATTCAATGGGTAAAACATCTTTAATGCTGGATTTGATATCTCAAAGACAGAGAGCTCTGGGTGCAAATATAGCTAATGTTGACACCCCCGGTTACGTAAGACGTGATATAGATTTTTCTCAATATCTGGGAAATATGAACAGTCCTATTGAAACTAAACTCTCAACAGCTCTCGGACCGTCAGGGGTAATTGAGGACAGAAGGAATCAAGAAATTGATATAGCGGAAGAACTTGCAGAACTTCAAAAAAACTCAATTATGTACACTATGGCAACCAAGCGGATGTCAAAGATTATTACGGAAATGAGAACTGTATTAAACGTAGGAAAGTAGGTTAATTATGAGTATTCTTGAATCAATTAATATAGGCTCCAATGCTCTGAAGGCTCACGGATTAAGACTTGATATTCATGCGAAAAACATCGCAAATATTGATACTCCTAATTACGTCAGAAGAATTCCTGTGCTTAATGCATCGGAAGACATTTCTTTTCACGGTTTAATGAATACTATGAAAAATGATGTTTTTGGAGTCGGTACTCTTCCTTATTTACAGGGTGGTGTAGTGTTCAACGGTTGTGTAGAAGATCCGACGCTCGGGGAAAGAATCTATTCCCCAGGGCATCCGGATGCAGATGCTAACGGATATATAAGAGCTTCCAATGTAAATGCTATGGTTGATATGGCTGATGCTATTATGGCACAGAGAGCCTACGAAGCTAACCTTGCGTTAATTAATATATCCCGTTCAATGGCAGCAAGAGCAGCTGAAATCGGAAACTAATATCTTCTTTCGTTTCTATTTTTAATGTATAATTAAAAAATAAAAAAACCGGAGTTTATTATGTTTGAAGATTTTAATGAAGTAATCTGCCTCGGTATGGGCGGATCATATTCAGAGATTGCTAAAGACAAGCTTTTTAAAGCATACGATTTATATCTTTATCAGCGTTCTTTAAGTTCTATAAAAGAGTGTATTGATTACGTTGATGAAAATTGCAACGCAATTACAATACTTCCGGTTGAAACAACATATAAAGGAATCATAAGGGAAACCATTGATAACCTTATAATGACCAAGAACCAGAATATTCAAATTTTAGCCGAAACAATTATTCCGGTTAATGATTGTATTCTATCTAAAACTACCGAATTTTACAGTCTTATGGGGCTGATTGCAAACCCTAATGCTCTTGCTAAATGTAAAAAATTTGTCAAAGATGAAATGCCAAGACAAATAAATGTAGTTATGGCGGAAAACATGGATGAATCAGCCAGACTCCTGAATAATTATAATCTTACATATTCAATAATCGGCACTCATAAAACCGCTGAATTATATAATCTTAATATTTTAAGAGAACACATAGAAGATAATAAAGACAATAACAGAAGGTTTATTGTAATCGGAGATGGACAAACAGAGCCGACCGGAAATGATAAAACAAGCATTGTACTGTTCCTGGAAGACAGACAGGGTGTATTAATGGATATTGTTCAAGTGTTTGTAAAATATCACATAAATATAACCCAGATAAATTCAAAAATGATGAACAATCGTGCTGAAGAACAGGCTGTATTTATTGACTTTGACGGACACTGGAAAGATGAAATAGTCAAAAAGCTTATATCTGAAATGGAACCGTATTCCAAAAGTATAAGAATTATCGGCTCTTATACCAGATTTTAGCCGTTGCTGACTTTTTTACGTGAATTAAGAAATAATTCAAAATTTTTCTTAAATTCTTGCTGTTCCTGAACAAGAGTTTTAGGGTCAATTTTTAATTCAGTTTTAGAAGCAGCTTCTGCAATTCCGTTCCAATAAGGAGATATTACTCCAAACATTTTTAAAACTTCCTGCGGCATTTTTCCTGCAGCAAGACTAATCTTTGCCAAAAATCTTGTTTCCAGCTTTTTAATACTTTCTTTTGTAGTTTTTTCAGCAACAGGAGAAGACTTATCAACATACTGTTCAGTAAGCTTATCAAGCATCATTTCATTAAGTCCGCTTACATCCAAAGCCCCAGAATACATATCAAGATGCTCTGTATACTTCATATTCGGGAACCTGTCATTTGTTACATCAATTTTATAATATGTCTTTCTTCCCCAGGAAGGATATCCGCCCTCACTTCTTTCAATAACCGGTAAAATATTTGTTAACTTATCTCCGGCTTTCTCTATAAGAGCTTTCATCCCTTTTAATTGAGAGATTCTATGAGCACGATCATCGCCTACACGAAGGAATGAATGCTCTAATTTATTATATATCTGGTTATAGTTTAAAATATTTGCTTTAAATGACGGTTTATAAGCTGTTGAATTAGTTTGAAGCGAAATTGGATTTATATTCATCTTATCTCCTTAACTTTTGAGTGAATATTTGATTAAAACATATAATTACACTTTTTTGCTAGCATTGTTACTTTTTTGTTACAAAACTAATATAAAACGAGGGCGGCTTTCCGCAGAAAGCCGCCCTCACATTACTTTTCTATTAATTAATAAATAATCTGCGCCCTATTATCCCTTAACTTTCGGTATTTTCAAAAACGACTTCCTGAGATGATTCTTCTTGCTGATGACTTTCCATCTCCTCCGGATGAGAAACTTTTTTAGAACGTTTTCTTTTTGGTTTTGGTGCTTCTTCTTCAGACGAGTCTTCTACAGGTTCTTCTGTTTCAGAGTTAGTTTCTGTTTCTGCATCTTCTGCCGTTTCTGAATCTTCGGATTCTTCTTCATCAACTATTTCTTCGGAATCTTCATCAGGTTCGGTTTTTTCATCGGCAGAAGCCTTCAGAGCTTCTTCTATTTCATCCTCATCTTTTGCTCGAATAACAGGGATAGAAAGCATTAAGGCAACCTGATCTCCTTCTTGTTCAAAGTTAAGTTCAAGGAGTTCCTTATCCATTTCAAGGTATTTGGAGAGAAGATCAATTAATTCTCCTCTCATTTGTTCAAGAATTTTAGGAGTAAGATTTGTTCTGTCCTGCATAAGAACAAGTTTCAACCTGTTGGCTGCAACCGCTTTTGAAGCACCTTCTTCTTGTTCTTCCTGAGGTCTGAAAAACCTTGCTACTGTATTATAAATATCAGAGAAAAGTCCCATCTTACACCTTCGCTTTCAGTTTAGCAAACACATTTTTTATTTTGGCCATAAAGCCTTTTGGTTCATCTAAATCCAAAAACGGAACTTCTTCTCCAAGGATTCTTTGAGCAACGTTTCTGTATGCTTTTCCCGCAAGAGAATTCTCATCATTAACGATAGGTTCACCTTTGTTGGTAGATGTGATAATACCCGTGTCTTCAGGAATTATACCAATAAGCGGGCAAGAAAGAATTTCCACTACATCATCCACACTCATCATATCATTTGATTTAATCAAATTAGGACGAACTCTGTTGAGAAGAAGCTTGTAGCTTTTTATTTCTTCTTTTGCTTCCAGAAGCCCGATAATTCTGTCAGCATCACGAATAGCGGACATTTCCGGAGTTGTAACAACTATGGCTTCGCTAGCCCCTGCTACTGCATTCTGGAAACCTTGTTCAATACCTGCAGGACAGTCAATAAGAACAAAGTCATTTTTTTCTTTGAGCTTGTCACAAATATCTTTTAGCTGTTCAGCATTGACAGCTGACTTATCTCTGGTTTGGGCAGCTGCAAGAAGGGATAAGTTAGGATTCTTCTTATCCTTTACAAGAGCTTGCTTTAATTTACAGCGTTCTTCAATTACATCTACAATAGTGTAAACTATTCTATTTTCAAGCCCCAGTAATAAGTCCAAGTTTCTCAAACCGAGGTCTGTATCTATAAGCACAACTTTATAACCCTCTTTTGCAAGAGCAGTACCTATATTTGCGCTAGTTGTTGTTTTGCCGACTCCGCCTTTACCGGAGGTAATTACTATTACTCGACCAGTCATTAATCTCTCCTTAACTTTTTATAAATAACAATTTTTCCTTCTTCAATTTGAGCTTCTTCCGGGGTAAACTCGTTTGTCTTTTGAACATAAGGAACGTTAAGAGTATCATTTCTACGAGCATAAAGCCCGGCTATTCTTAACTGAATTGCGTTCAATTTTAAAGCTCTTACTTTTGAAGATATGTTTCCCTTAGCCCCTGCATGAGCGATACCGCCTAAAATACCCCAGACTGTAATATCACCGTCAGCAATAATTTCGCTGCCCGGATGAGCATCGCCGATAATCAGAATATTGCCTTCATATGTAACAGTTTGACCGGATCTGAGAGTCTGGTTTATATATAATGTTGGAAGGGTTTTTGTATCAATACTGTTTTCTTCTGCATCCGGCGGAAGAACATCACCGGTATCCAATAGTATATATTTGCTGACTTCTTCATTAGAAATTAAACCTTCATTAACTGCTAATGTTTCAAAATCTGCTTCAAAGTTTTCGGAAGGAATAACTTCTGAAAGTTCATCTGTTGTTTGTTCGGTATAAACATCTTCAATTCCTTCAAGAGTACTTATAGGCTCATGGGTTTCTGTATGTGTTGTTGTAATATCAGCGTGAACCTCAACAGTTTTTGACTCCTCGTTCTCGCCGGTATGCTGAACCTCTTCATTCTCTTCTTTAATAACTACGGACTCTTCTTTCATATCACTCGGGGAAGCAACATAAGACTCCATTGCCGGATTATCTCCGACTTTTGAAACAATTATACCAAGACTTACCGCTGAAGCTTCCGTTTGTTCAGAAGTTGTATCAATAAATGCAAGAGATGCATCCATAGATTCAATTAAAGCTTTAATACTCAAAAGCTGGGATTGTTTTAAATCCAAGCTGCCGAGTTTTAAGCAAATCCTTTTCCCTTTAACATCAGGGTGTTCCATTATAGAACTAAGTTCAAACACTAGCTGAGTTGTATTCTGAGTAGTACTCAAGTCTATAATGAAGCCATTCTCTACAAAACCTTTTTCCATCTAAATTACCCAATATAAACTACCACTGAAAAAAGGATATCCCAAATAATTTTTCAATTCAATAAAGTGTATCGGATTGTAACGAATTATCATTTTTTGGATTTTCCTGTTTTCCATTATTGTTATAATAATTAATGCATGACAGCAAGAACAAACTTTATATAATAATAGGCGGTATTCAGGGGTTTTATATGGATAAGACTTTTAATTCTATAATTGATGATTTTAAAAAATTTCCCGAAGTTAAGGGAATAGCACTTGGCGGTTCCAGAAAAGCAAACACTGCAGACGAAAAATCTGATATTGATGTTTATATTTTTCTTGACGAATGCCTTTCCGTAGCCAAAAGACTTGAACTTGTAAAAAAATACTCTTCCCGCTACGAAGTTGGTGGCGAATATTTTGGACCGGGAGATGAATTTTATGTTGATAATATAAGTCAGCAGCTTGATGTAATGTATATGGAAAGAAGCTGGATTGAAAGCATTATAGAAAACATCTGGGAGAAACACTATCCTGCTAATGGTTATACAACCTGCTTTTTGTTTACATTAAAAAACTGCAGCCTGTTATATGATAAAGAAAACTGGCTGGAAGGAATAAAAAAGAAGCTGGATACTCCTTATCCTGAGGAATTGAAAAAGAATATAATTAAAAGGAATATAAAGCTGTTGAAAGACAAACCTTTTGCTTCGTATTATGAACAGATAGAAAAGGCTCTTGAAAGAGGGGATATTAATAGTGTTAATCACAGGATAGCCGCATTTATGGCAAGTTATTTTGATATAATTTTTGCAATGAATGAACTTTTACACCCCGGAGAAAAGAAGCTTGTTAATTATGCACTGGAACATTGCAAAAAACTTCCGGAAGATTTTTCTAAAAACATTGAAAGACTTTTGACACAGCCAAATCCGGATACATTAAAAATCCTTGATGATATGGTTTGGAAGTTAAAAAAAATACTTTAAGCCTTTGTGTAAATACTGCAAAGAAAACTCCAATAGCAACCGGCGAATAGATTATTATTTCAGACAATTGAAGATTGTAAGTTTTTACTACCCTATATTGTCAAGTTAATAAATTTCTGTTATGTAATAAGTATGTTGAAATTTAGAAAAATTAACAGCAAAGATTTCCACGGAATTTATCATGATATGCTGGAACAGTTTCCGCTTTCAGAACTCAAGTCCTATCAAACTTTTACTGATTTGATAGATGAAGGCTTATATGATGTTATGATGGCTGAAGTTGAGAATGCTCCTGTCGGATATTGTCTGGTATTTAAGAATAAAAAATATATTTTTCTGGACTATATTGCAGTATTCAAAATCCGTCAGGGAAAAGGTTACGGCGGAGAGATGCTCGATTTGCTCAGAGATTATTATATGGACAAGTGCGGGTGCTTTCTGGAAGTGGAAAAACCTAATCCCGATGATTATAATACACTTCGACGGGTTCGTTTCTATGAAATGCACGGTGCAGAAAAGATAAATATAAGCTATCTCTATCCGAACCGGGAAGGAGCTTTGCCGATGGATTTATATTATATTGGATATAAACCTCAAATCCCGCCAAAAGAAGAGATTAAGCAATTTATTGAAGAACTGTTTGAAAACATCCACCGGGATATTCCGCACAGGGAAAAAGTTCTGGCTGAGATTTTTTAAAAGAGCTTCTTTTATCAGGGAATTTTTGATATAATGCTTTAAGGTGAATTTATGATGAAAAAGATTTTTATTTTATTAATCGCTTTATTTTTGCCTGCAGGGGCTTTTGCAATAAGCGAAGAGGAAATGACGCAAGAAATTACTATTCAGAATCAGATTAGTAATATCGGAATGAATATATTAAATGCTAATAAAATTGATAAACGCATAGTATTTACTTATTCAAAAGATGATAAGAACTTTAAGGGAATGCCTGAACTTACAAGACGTCAGATAATAGTTTACGACGATACATTAAAGTATGCTGAATATGAGGATGAAGTTGCGGCAATGCTTTCAAGAAAGATTTCCGATGCTTTAAAATCTTTTGACGGCGCCTGGGGCGGGACTGTAAGCGCAGCACAGGTTAAGATGGCACCTAAAAAGTATGAAATGGTTGCGGATAAAAGAGCTGTAGATTTTATGGTTAAAGCCGGATACAATCCTTTAGGACTTATTACTTTCGTTAATAAATCCTGCCCGCAGAGAAGATATGACAAATTCTCCAATCACAGTTTGACCTCAAAACGATTGGCGAATATTTATGAACACATTTTTACTAAATACCCGTATTTTCTGACTAACAACACCTATCTGGAGAATCCTGTTTATCAGAATTTCCTGCTTAACTCAATAGAAAACAGAAAACTTCTTGAATCAAAGATAAGAAGCCGTTCAACAGAGAAGGTTAATTATGAATAAGTTCTTAATTACAGCTTTAATACTTTTATCATTTCCGCTTAATGTGTTTGCATTAACAGATGATTTTCTTGTGAACGAGTTTTTGGCGGGCAGAATTTTTGATAAGCCAGAAACATATACAGAGTATGATTTTACTGATATAGAACGAGTTCCTATAAAACTGCAGGTTACAAGAGAGATAACAACCAGAGATGGTGAAGCGCAGGAAGGTCAGATAGTCGAACTCAAAGCTCGTAATAATGTTTATTATAATGATAAAATTATTGTAAAAAGAGGGGAGCCGGTTACTGCCAAAATCGAATTAATAGTAGACAGCGGTATGAACGGAATTCCTTATTATATTTATTTAAATGATTTTAAGTTTCAAAATCTTGAATCATCAAAACTTTTTGCAAGCTATCAAAAATCCGGCTGGAACAGGACTTACTGGGTATTACCGCTCAAATGGGCGCTTACTCCGCTTCCTCCGACAGGTTCGTTGACTAATTTTATTAAAGGCGGACACGCTACAATTTCGCCTAACGATATTATAACGGTTTATTACTATCCAAATTGGAAATAATATCCTGTTTACTATCGCCGGATGAGGGATTTTTTCTTTCTGATATAAAATAATAATTCTTTTATGAAGAGAGAATATTATATTTATACAGTTATCGGGATTCTAATTGTATTCTATGTTATTTATCTGCTGAGCCAGATATGTGTAACTGTTGATTTTAAAGAGCTGGAACCTTTCAAAGGAAGTTTGCCGGTATTTTATAAAGGTTTTCGTCTCGGACATACCTCAAGAGTTTATCCGGGTCCGGATTATCAGTCTACAAGAGTAGATTTGCAAATTAGGCTTAGAAATTTGGAACTTCCTGAAAACACTTATGCAATTATAAGAAGAAAGGATAAGAAAGATTATATTGAGCTTGTTTATCCAAACAGTCCGTATTTAGCACCTCTTAGAAATAAATCTATTATTGAAGGACAGAAGGGAGTTAATTTTGAAACCTTTATTCAGGATCAGGCAAAAAACGGCGGGCTGGATGAAATGAAAGAACATGTTAATAACACAATTGTTTCAGCAGGTAAGACATTTGATGCATTGACCGAGATGGTAAACGTAATGACCTCAATTCTTGAAGATGTAAAACCATCCATTAGCGAATCTGCTGATAATCTGACAATTACAACGAGAAACCTTGCGGATGCTTCTTATAATGTCAGAACTTCGGTACAGGGTGATTATATTTCAAATACACTTTATAATCTGGAAAGGACCAGCGAAAATCTTGCACTTACTACCCGAAATATTACCGGAATTACGGGAAATGTAAATAATACAAGCGTCAATCTTGTTAATTGTGTAATTAGAAATATTAACACCGTTATTAATAATGTTAACGAAATAATTATCGGCATAGGAAATACTCTAAAAAAACGGGGCGGAGGATTACGTTTGATTTTCGGAAAAACAATGAGTGAATAATATAATTCAGGGAATGCACACGGATTTACAACAGAGTAACTTTAATTAATCCCTTTTTCTCCCGTCCTTGAGCGTACTCTACAATCTTTCTGGAGTTACCCATCCCCGGATGGGATATTAAATAATCACTATGCTGCACCATATAACGATTTGCTTGAACTATTGCATACCGCTTTGGCACAAATTCCAGCCCCTCCGGATAAAATGTTCCGTCAAATCCTTCAGGGGCTTCTCTATTCTGATTGAGTGCGTAAGGTGCAAGCAGATAAAGTTTAATATGTGAATGTTTTTTCTTTGCTTCCTTTAAAACACCTGCAGCCAGATGGTCAAAAAAACCGTAGTGACCGACTGTAAAGGTTGTAACCCCGTATTCGGTAATATGTTTTTCAACAGCTTCCGCAAGTTGTGGTTCCAGATTACTTGAAGCATATCTGCTTCCGATAAAGAAACAAGATTTTTCGTTCATAATTAAGTTATAACTTCTCCATACTTTATAATAATCAAGTATAGTATAAACTTGTCTATTTGGTTAGTTATAATTTGTTTTAGTGTAAGCAATAATTATACCTATGAGTTATCAAGAATTAATAACTAATGGTATTAAGCGTTTACGAACTGTAAACAAACTAACACAGGAACAGTTCGCTGAAAAGATTAGTATGAGTGTACAAGGTTACAGAAATATTGAACACAATAGATACTTGCCGACTGCTGAAACTATAGATAGAATTTGTGAAGTATTCAACATTCAACCTGTTGAATTACTTCTGCCAGAGCCGCAAGCAAACTTAGACAAAGTACGAGAGCTAATTAATAATAAGCTATGTAATTTTGACTTAGATAAATTGATTAGAATTAACAACATGATAGATTTGATGTAATAGCCGAACTTCTGTAGTAGGGTAGACTTTAGTCTACCAAACTACGGACTACGGACTGATTTTTGCTAAAAGTCAAGCCACATTGCTGAAAAATTTATCTTAAAATTAATTTGGTATCCAGTTTAAAGATTATTTATAATTGCAAACATTTTGTTTTAATAATTTGTTTTATCCCGAATTGGTTTTTTAGATTTAATTTGATATAATAGTTCCCGGAGGTTTATGTGGAAGAAATAACATATCTGCATTGGGAAGACTATTATCAAAAAACCTGGAAACCAAAATATGACTATCTGTTGGATATAAAAACAAAAACATCATTATCCACCAAGGAATTACATAAGATTTTAGTAGATTTTTATAACGCAACCCGAATTTTACTTATAACATACTTAAGAAATAATGGTCATTTTTATAATAAAAATTCTATGATAATAAAGGTAGCGTTCAGGATTGGTTTTCTTGAAGATGGCGAAGGCATGATAATTATAACTGATATGCTTGCTCATCCCGACAGGTATGATAGAGGGAAGATTATTAGTTATTGTTTATATGAAAAGTTTTCAGTCTTTGAATCTATTAATGAGAAAATGGCTAAGCTTTTGGAGCGTTAATGAAAAAATTAGCAATAGGATATTTAAATATATTAACTTTTAATGAAAAAGTTCGTATCTTTCAGGACTATGATAAACGTTTTCGAGAAGGTACGCTGCCGGACAATGAATTTGTTGCTTATTACTGGTCTTTGAAATCGGCTGTATATTTTTATTGTAAATTTATAAAATTTTTGTATAAACAACAGGGTATTTCATTCCAATCTCCCGTAGATGTGCTTATTCGAGCCGGTAAAGATAATCTTATTACTGATTCAGAAGTCTGGCTTGAATATATAAAATGGCTAAATTACTGTGTCGGGATAAAGGATAGACTATTACAAAAAGAAGCGATGATTAAAGTTCTGGATAAGTTCCATGATAAGGTAGAATTAATGTATATTTTAACCAGATCTCCTGAAAACACTAAATTTACGGAAGAAAACGATATTATTTTTCGTGAAATTTGTAATCAGGAACTGGTGCTGCCTGATAATCCGGTTAACTACGATTGTTCAGAGCTTCTTATAACAGAATATTCTTATAAAATACTATTAGATTATTTTAAATCCAATCCAGAAATTAAGCGGGTTTGGTTGCATGGTTCAAAGGTTCTCGGGACATCATCTCCCGGGTCAGATTTGGATTTACTGTTTGATTGTAGTCTGTCAGCCTGGGAAGAAATTATGTACGGGTATGAAAAATTGTTAATCCCGTATTTTATTGACGGAAAAAATATATACGATGAGGATCGTGCTCCGTTTGTAAAATGTGCAATGCACTTAGGAACTAAAAAGATATATGATATAAAAGACTTCCAAATCTATTGGGAAGATGGGAAGTCTTTTAATTGTTCAATTAATTTTGGTATAAACAGTCTATTTTAAACTATTAATCAATATAGTTATTGCTATTGCATAAATGCCCCATTCCTATACTGTATAAATCATCACATGATTGCCCTTCGTAGCCGCTGCCGCCGCCACTGACACCGCCCCCGGAGCTTCCGCCGCTAGAGCTGCCGCCACTGGAGCTTCCGCTGCCGGAATTGCCGCCGCCCCCTCCGGAACTTCCTCCGCTAGAACCGCCGGAAGATTGTTCATCAGGGGTTGATTCGTTATCATCATCGTCAATTACCGGTACGTCGTCGTCATCATCTACTACAGGCGGGGTTGAAGGTTCTTCTCCCGGATTGTTTTCGACTTTTGGTAATTCCATAGGTTTATCATCTTCCCATTTTGCAATCTCTTCAGGTTTATAAGGTATTATATCGGATTTTCTCCAATTAAACCTTGTCCCTTTATAAAAAGCTCCGGCTTCATCTGTAATTACAACAGCACCATTTGGTGCAACTTCCAAATAGAATCGATCAGGGTTTTTACAATCGCTGCTGTAAGAACAGTTATTACCATTTGTTCCGTCAATATCAACCATTAGCTTAAACCCATTGACATTTATAGTAACACCGTTTGTCATATACAAAGTTCTTTTGTCGGCGGATGTTTCGGAACAGGTATTTGATGTTAAACTCAGTCCTAATGCCAGAGCATGGCAAAACTTGCTATCTCCCGCCGGTAAAACAGTTCCGTCTTTTAGAGTTACTGAAACGGTATTTGCCAAAGGAGCTTTTATATAACTGTATTTATCATCTACCAGAGGATAGATAGTGGTGTTACCGGCCAATTCTCTAACTGCTTTTACTATTGTATCATATGTTTTAAGAAACATCGCTTTATTCTTATCAGGTTTAAATTTATTTGCGAGAGGAACTAAAACCGCAGCCAGAATCCCTATAATACTCAGAGTAATAAGGACTTCTGCTAAAGTATATGCTTGCTTTTTCATTACTCAAAATCTCCTTTGCTAACATTAAAGAATTATCTTGAATATTCTACTATTATATTTTTTATTAAGTCAACATGTGTTTGGCATAATTTTCTACTGCAATTGTAGTATTTTTTCATGTTATTTTATTAATATGAAAGAGTGGATTAAAGCGATTCTAATACTACCATTTAATGTGCTGGTTATAATTCCGGCTTTAATTTTGTTTCTATCGGATTATAAATATTCTTATAACGGTATTGTATATATACTTCTTGGCTTTTTATTTTTAATTGCAGGTATAAATCTTGCAATTTCTACCATGGTTTTGTTTTATGCGGTTGGAAAAGGAACTCCTGCCCCCTGGGCACCACCGGAGCATTTAGTAATTGAAGGACCTTATAGATATATAAGAAACCCTATGATTACTG
Source organism: Candidatus Gastranaerophilales bacterium (assembly GCA_944324255.1). Classification (GTDB taxonomy): domain Bacteria; phylum Cyanobacteriota; class Vampirovibrionia; order Gastranaerophilales; family Gastranaerophilaceae; genus CAG-196. The sequence goes on from CALUVM010000014.1 coordinate 22,761, forward strand.
CAGTGATATTGGTTCTTATCGGGGAAAGTCTGATTTTAAATTCTTTCAATATTTTTTATTGGGCAATTTTATTTTTTACAATTAACTCTTTGTATTTTCCTCTTTTTGAAGAAAAACAACTAACTGCTAGATTCGGGCAGGAATATATTGATTATAAAAAAAGGGTTCCGAGATGGTTACCGGAGCTATTTCGTAAATAATCCGTATTTTATGTAAAAATTAAATAATAAGATTAATAAGAAGAGGAAATTATGGAAGAAGAAAAAAGCTTATCTCAAATGAAGGAAGCTCTTCAATTGTTTTATAACCAAAAAGTTGTGGAAAATCTGGATAAAATTAATAAAGTAAGAAAAAAAGCTTCTGTCGAATATGTATTTCTGCTGTGCGTGCTGTTAGGATTTCTGGGACTTATAGGAGCGTCTATTGTTCGTTTGCTTGCGTACGTATGTTTTATATTAATTTTTGTGGGTATGGCAGGGTTAGCAAAAAATTCTAATCAAAAGAACTATGTTGCCGGAAGACTCCTTAATTTATGGAACGTATCCTAAAGATGAGAATCTGTCAGGGAAATATTTAATTAATGATTTTGAACATTTACCGGAAGGGCTTTATTACATTTTCTTGGTTAAAGGTACATGGACTTATGATAAAGATATTGATGCTGCATTATTATGGCTTAATAAAAATGCCCGGATTAGTGAAGATAAAATTTTGAAGTCCGCAAGGCTTATAAAAGCTTATATAAAATGATATACTATTTTATTTGATATTTTATATTTATGTAATATAATCAAAGACGAAATACAGTTATTGTGTGTATTATATACAATATTAAATTTTGTAAAACTTTTAAAAAGCCATGCTGATAATGTGGCAAAAAATTTCTTGTTACATTCTTTATATATTTAGAAGGAGTTTTCAAAGTGTTTGTAAATAGAATAAGCGGGATTGCGCAGAATGTAGGTTTTAAAGGCTACCAGCATAAGATAAATGATGTTGGGGAAAGGGTAATGCATTTTAATTATCCTTATGATTATGAGAAAGAAGAGTGTTCAATCCAGATTTACCGTGCGGTTCCTGCTGACAATAATAACTACAAAATTATTGAAACACCTATTGCAACAATTCCGCTTAAGCCTGAAGGTGTTGATGTAAATATTCAGGATCTTACAAATTTGGATAGAGAAGATGCTTTTGCATATAAAGTTGTAATAAAAAATAAAGAAACAAATGAAGTTAAGACTGTAGCTGATACTGGTGTAAAAGTTAAAAAGCTTGAAAACGGCGAGTTTGGTTTCAGACTTTCTGATAATTTTTATAATGATCCGATATCAAATTATAACTATACTCTTGTAACAAGACACGGTACAACTCCTATGACTCAGGGTGCCGGATATCTGATTACTCCGGATTCTTATATGCCAGGAGCTAAATATAGAGGGTTTTCCGATTCAAGAACCGGTGAAATTGTTTATGACGAAAAATATCAAAATGAAACAGAAAATTCTGTAAAACATTTTTCACGTGTTTATGGCGGAAATCTTGCCGGCATGGAATTAATGGTTCCTAAGTTAAAAGAGCAGGGGTATAAGGTTCTATTCTCAACTCCTATTGCAAACGGCTCCAAGGGCTGGTCTTTAGGTTATTGGAATATTAATAATATGCAGATGTCCCCGGGAATGGGAAATACTGAAAACTTTGCGTCATTTATGCGCACCCTGTTTTCCAACGGTATGAAATATGTATATGACGGAACTTTTACTTCTGAAGGTTTGGAAGGTATTCATTTCCAGTATGCACAAAGATGGGCTGAACAGGATCCGCAATCATATTATTGGTTCAGGATGAGCGGTATTAAAGATTCAAATCTCAGTTATGGTGTAGTTCCTGAAAATGCTAAAAATCTAAGATACAGGGTTGTGAATGCTCCTTATAATTTTGAACGTCAATCAGACGGAACTTATAAGAAGGTTGAGAATATTGCTTATAATTCTCATAAAGAAACCTTGTTCCAGATTTATGATGCAACACAGGCAGGTAAAGATCAGATTAAAGAGTTAGATAAATCAATAGACAGATATAATAAATTAAAAGCAGGAGATCCTCTTGATATAAACACCCATGATGATACGATTATCAACTATGTGTTCCAGATTGATCCAAAAGAATATTCAAAAAGGATTGATGTTATTAATGATTTAAATAAAAATCATGGTAAAAATATTGATCTTGAAAGTGAAGAAGGAACTCTTCTTGCCGGTCAATTTTCAAACTTTAAGATTTATAAAAAAACAGAGGGCGGATTTGTTGCCTGGGATGCGAATACTGATATGGTCAAGATGAATTATCAGATTTCAGGTTATGATGAAAAATTATTACAGGCAATTCCGGATCAGGCACAAAGAGATTATATGCGGCAGCGTATAATACGAGGAACAAAAGAAGTTCAGGATATGGCTATTCAAGCCGGCAAATATTGGACAGGAAAGGTAAAAGATATTCAAACGGCTTATGCCGCAAAAACAATAGGATCTGCGAAATCTTTAGAATCCTTAAGTAAACTTGTTCAAGAAGGTAAACTTCCTGAAAATGCGGTATTAAACAATAGTACAATTGAAAATATCATAAGCGGTAATTATATGTTTGCTCCGAAGGGTCTTTTGTCCAGAGATGATGTGACTGTAAAGGCTTTGATGCGTCTGCCTCTTGATACTCTGGAGTTCGGAGAAAATACTGTTGGTGTTCTTTCAACTTCATATTTCTCAAATAGAGCTACAACAGATGAAACTATAGGTATGACAAGGTTTGAATTAATGAAAGAAAATAATCCGCACCTTGTGGAACCGTATGACAAAGTTTATAACAGGGTGAACAATTTATATTCAAACCAGTTAAAGAATTTTGCTGATGAAATTATTAAAAAGGTAAATGAAACATCTTCCGAAAAACTCATTGACAGTGACGGTGAATATACTGAATACGGCGAGTACATAATGGAACTTGTCGGGCAGGATATAGCAAAATATGCTTTGCTCAAATCTTTAGCAGGAAAGAATTTAAAAGCAAAAATACTGAATAATGGCGAAGTAACTTATGATTATGAACTTTTAAAGAATAATACTTCTCTGAAAGCTCTTGGTATAAATGCCGATAGCCCTGCTAATGAAGCTGAAATTCTTGAACAAAAAATTGAAAAAGGTCTTAAAAATTTAACTAAAGCGGATGTTGATTTTCTTGTTGCATCAATTAAGAAAAGATTTGCGGGAACTGATACAATAAGTTTCAGGCTTGCTGAAGCTATTGTTGATAAGCTCTCATTAGGTTTGGATTGGCGTCTTGATGCTGCAAAAGACGTTATTGATCAGGATGCTGTAAGAAATGGCGAAAATACATTTGACGATAACTGGGAGAATGTTATTGCTTTCTGGAAGAAATTTGCCCAGTCAGTCAAAAAGGAAAACCCTAATTCCTATATGGTGGCAGAAATTACTGATGTTGCGGATTTGATGCGTGATACATACGGAGCTTTATCAAGTCCTTACGGCGGTGATACAAATATCGGACAAAAATTTAACGGTGAGCCGGATGCTCTTGCTAAATTCTTTAATGAAACAGGTATTACATCAGAAGCCGGATACTCTTATTTCTTTACCGATTTATTAATAGCATTTGCCCGTGAATTTGAAAAAGGTGAAAGAATATCTGATACCCATAATGCTTACCAGAATAGATTAAAGCTATTGCTGCAGACAAGAAATGTAGATTATTTAAGAAATTTGTATACATTTATCGGCAACCATGATAAACCGAGAATGCTTCATGGGCTGGCTCTTGATATGCAGTTATTCCATTCAAATCTTTTGAATGACGGACATAATGATTTTGCTGCTAACCGTCAATACAGATACGATGTTATAAAGACTATGTCCGGAGCGAAAACAAATGCGGATATTCCTATTGAGTTAAGATTAAATGTTGATAATAATGATTATTTCTTAACAGCAAGCACCAAGGCTGTTGCGATGAACAAACTTCTTATGGATGTTATCTATAATGATATGGGAAATACTATACCAGAATCAGATAAAAAACTAATTGTAGATGCGCTTATAGATTTAGCAAACGGTAATTATCTCGGCGGCGGAGTTACGGAATCTATGCAGAAAATCAGAATTCCGGAATTATCTTCTCTTGAGGCTGCGTTTGGTGAAATTTTGAAACTGGCTGAAGCTAATGGATTCAGGCTTTCTGAATCTCAGAAAAAAACGTTAATTGAAAGAGTTGTTCAAATTGCCAATTCAATAGATATAAATGATTATCTGGTTCATGGAGATTTCGACTGGCAGGATTTAAATGCTGAAATTAAATCTAAAAACTCAAATGCTGCAAGAGAAATTCTGGGCGAAAGAGATAGTTATAATAAGTACAGCTTGTACACGGTTCGGCTGGCAAGATTACTAAGGTATGCGTTTAGAGGAACAAACCCGTCTGTATCAGATATGCAGGCTGTTGATAAAGCTTTAACACAGTTTGTAGAAAAATTTGATAAAAATACTGTTGTATCAAATACCAATGCCTTCAAGAGAATTGAATCACCGATTGATGCTAACAGAAAGAATGCATACGGCGCAAGAGATATCAGGTTTGTAATTAATATGGCATTGAATCAGGCAGAATTTAAGTCCGGAAAAATGATTGCAAACAAACAGCATATTATTGATCAGATGTATATAAAAGCAACAGAGCCGGCTGTCGCAAAAGAAGCAATGATAATGGAAGCTTTAAAGGCTCTTATTGGTATTCCTACTGTTTATGCCGGTGATGAATATGCTATGAGCGGCTATGAAGAAAAAGCGAAGAATGTTTATCAGCAAAACAGAAACGTTCTGCCGTTCTCCGAAATTGATAAAGATACTGAAATGGGTAATTACAGGCGTAAAGTCAGAGATTTAATTAACGATGCAATCCGTGACAGAAGCAACCCTGAAGCAGCTCCTTTAAATAATGGTACTCCGTACATGCTTGATGTAGCAGGGCCTCAATCAAGTGTTGCTTATATGATGCAATCTGCTAACGGCGATGCAACTATTAGTTTAATGGATTTTTCCGGAATTAATCATTCTAACAGATTTGATTATTTCCAACATTATGGACTGGATACGGAAGAAAAACGTCAGAATTTCTTCAGAGATAATAATATTGAATCTATAGATGAGCATAACAGATATATCCCTATTAAACCAAGAACAGAAGTCGATATGATTCTTCTCGGTGCAGGGATTGCGCTTCCTGTAAGTACAGTATTTGTAAATATGAATCTTAAAGATAGTGCAAAATATGTTGTGCAAAATATAGGAGGAAAACTCGCAATTGTGCGTGAAGGCGGCGGAAAAATTGTTATGGATGGTAAGACTGCTAAAAACGGCGTAATGATATTAAAGAAACTTCCATTCAAAGGCAGAAGTTTGAATAAACAATATAATATAGTTTCTAATCCGTATCAGCCGGCAAAAACTGTTGAAAAAGGAAAAAAATTATCAGTAGTATCAAAATAGTGATAAATAAAGAATTTCCTTGTAATTTGTTTTTGTTTTTGATAATTTGTAGAAAGTGTGTTTTATATTTAAAACGTTGTGTATTACATTGTGAATAAATGTAAAGTTCATGCTTAAAAACTAGCAAAAAATAAGTTTTTAAAGACTTTTTATATATAGGTACCAGGTGGGATTTGTATGATTAAACAAGTAAGTTTAGCAGAAAATAATGTGACGTATAAGGCTAAGTCTGAAGATAAAGAGGCTAAGCCGGAATCCCGTATTTTGCCTAATACTCTGGGAACCAGATTAAAACAGGGGTATCAAAAAACTTCAAATGCATTTTTACAATATCCGATTAAAGGTTTAAAAGGCGATATTAACTCGGACTTCTATGAATTTATAACAATGGGAATTGTGCCGTATCTTATCGGCAGCGGTATGTTTATGGCAATGTTTAATTTGTTGAAAAATTTGAATCCTAAATCACAGGTGCTTGCCGGTATAAACGGTAAAAAGATGGCACTGGGTGTTGTTTTATACGGTTTGTTTAAAACTCTGTCAGCGGATTTAGTCACCCGTCCTGTATACTGGGGAACGGGTGTTGATCTGGAACTTCCTATAGAACATGTTTCATATCCGCTGCCAAAAGAACCAGGCGCTAATGCTGATATTATGCCGGAAATCCAGCAGAGAAAAGTTTATGACAGCAGGGAGTTCTTTAGAAAAGATTTAATTCAGAAAGATATCGGAAAAGAATATTATGATAATGTTGCTGAAAAGATAGGTTTAGGAACAGATTTAAATGATTCAGTAACAGAAACAACTCCGATTATTCAAAGCATTGTATCTACAACCAAAACTGCAAAAACACTAACAACCTATGCCTGGGCTGCAACCGGTGTAGGCTTGGCAGCTCAAGACAGCTGGAAAGATTTCTTTGAATCTTTCTCAAAAAGAAGGAGATATGTTCCGGCACCGAGCGACGGAGCGGGTACAAAAATTGCTCAAAGATTGAAGAATTTTGGTTTAAATACAGCAGATATTGCAAAAAGCTTTGGCAGATCTTTCTGTAAAGCATTTAAAACTCTATGGAGCGGTGAGAACGGTACAAAAGGTTTTATGAAGCATGCAGGAAAAGCATGGCTTTTGCTAACAGGTGCCGTTACGGTCGGCAGTACCGCTAATGTAATTATAAGAGCCAGAAAGAATGCGAAACTGGCGAATGAGCGTATTATGGATAAATCCAAAGAAAGTACGGTGATATAATATGGCAATAACCCCGATTCAATCTACAGATAATAATAAAATTCATAAACCGTACATTGAAGCTCAAGGTCCGGTTAAAACAACCAATAATATAAAACCCGCCCGTCCGGAAGGTCATTTGGTTGATGATTCACTCGGCTCAAAAACAAAGTATTTCTTTAAAGATATTGCCTATGATATGAAGGCTCTCAAAGACGGTTGGCAAGGTAATGCTAATGACCATCAGAGCGGACGTCTTAATGATGTCGGCTTGAGGCTTGGCGGTATTGGTATTGCTACAATGCTTGCGGCAAGAACATCAAACCCTATGGGAAGAATTATGGAATATGTAGGGTTAGGTACATTCCTTGCTTCTATGGAAATTTTCCCGAAACTATTTATCTATACACCGTCAAAAATTGTACACGGCTTTGATATAGGAAAACAATATATAGATGAGCAAGGACGTAAAAAGTCTGTATTCCAGGATGGAAACTATGTTCCGTTTGATATGTATCAAGGGGACAGACCTGATGAGGATCTCAATATTATCGGGGACAAAATGGGTATCCCTAGAGGAATTGAAGACCGTCATGATTTAATTAAAGAACAGATGAGAAAAATCGCTATTCAGAATAATACTCTCTGGATGTTAACTGCAGGTTTTGCAACTCCTGTAATGACGGCTTTAATTTGCTGTGGATTAGAGAAGGTCATTGCGCCTGCTCTTGAAAAAGCCAGAAATTCTCATAATAACAAACAGATTACAAAGCTTCTTGATTTAACTTCAAAAATGGATACTAATATAGAAGGATTGGCTCCGAATAGTTTAAGTAAAAAAGTTGAAAAGATTTTAAATATATATAAAGGCAAAGAGATACCGAAAAATGAACTCGATAATCTTATTGCAACAATAACCGGCGAGTCAGATTACTTATCAGCTGATGCTATTAAAAAAGATATAATGAATATTCTTAAAAACGGTAAATCAGGAGAAAAATCTTTTGTAATTGAAAATACGTTTGCAGATGATATTATTTCTCATATTCAATCAAATGTTCCGTCAAGAAATAAAGCACAGCTTGAAAGAGTCTTTGTTCCGACTGCTCCGGAAGTAAAAGAAATTCTTTCTAAGGTCGGAGTAGAAGGAAATATTACGGAAGACAAACTGCTTGAACTTAAAGGAGAGTTTAAAGCTCTGTTTGATAAGAAAATCCGGAAGGAACCTTTGAATGTCCAGCAGCGTCTTAGAGCTCAAAGAAATGATGTTATAGAATCAATTTCTAAAAAAATACAGTCAAAACCTTCAAGATTCTTAAGCGAAGATGGTGTAAAAGAAATTTTAAATTTTGCAAAAGTTATTGGTGATTTTAAAGAAAAACAGCAGCTTTTAGATAAATGTAAATCATTTAAAGTTGAATATGCACCGGAAACTGTTATTGCAAAATCATACAACAAATTTGAAAGAACCCTGCTTGATGTTCTCGGTATCAAATTCAAAGACCTTCAGTCTATGAGGCAATCTGATCAGTATGCACAGGAAATTTTTGATAAAAAACTTTCTGAACTTGTAAAAGACGAAGCCAGATACGAAAAAGCAGTTAATAAGCTTGCTAAAGTTATGGAAGAGATGGAAATCAATCTTAACGGCAAGAGTACCGGTGAATCCAATATGAAGGATTTGATAACTGCAATTGAAAATAATTATAACAATACCGCTAGACGTCTTGAAGGCTTAGGCGGATTCAAAAATACTATAGATGCTCTTGTAAAAGGTGATTTTTCAAATGCAATTGATTCAAGAGAAAAATTATTTGAATTCCTTGATGGTACTTTAACCGATAAATACAAAGGTATTAATAACTATAAATATTGGAATGAACTTTCTCCTGCTGAGCGTTTGCAGTATGTAAAAGATAATGCAAAAGGCGTCGGTTCTGCTAAAAACCTTGAAATATCAAGAATTGTCGACCGTTATCAAGGTGCGAAAAACTCAATGAACAGAATTTTACATATGTTTGATGTTTATAAACGTGATATTCCGCAGGGAGAATATGATAAAGAAATTCTGGCTAAAGGCAAAGAAGCTCTTATGAGTGCAACATCATCCCAGCAGACTTTGAAATTAAATACTGTTAATAATCAGAGCTATTACAAAGATATAATGAATACTATCTGGAATGAAAAACTTGAAACATCAACTAAAAAGGCCCTTGGTGATTCAACAATGGAAAGCGGAAATGTCAGAGAACGTTTACTAAGCTATATCAGGAGATTTAAAGATATAATGGGCAATAATGATATAGACTTTACTAAACCAAATCACATTTTAAATGCGGATGATGCAACGGCTTATACAAAAGCTTCAAGAACAAGATTGGCTAAGTTCAACCTCGTTGCGCAGAATCCGGCAGAATTAATAAAGAGCGCAGCAGAAAGAAGATATGGTAATCAAAAATGGCTCAGAATTGCTTCTGCTATAGGCGGTACTGTTCTAGGCGTAACTCTTCTTGCTCAATTAGGTTTTGGTAAAATCAGAAATCCGCAAAATTTGAAGAAACAGGTGAACGACAATGCAAATAACTAAAGTATTACCGATTAATTTCAGAGCTATAGCTCCGCAGCAGACAGACAAGGTTCAAAACAACGAACCGGAAACTGTTAATACGGATGCCTATGTTAAATATCTTGATAATTTAGCAAGAATAAATGTCGCAGGCGTTAAAAAAGTTGATTTAAGTTCTGAAAAACCTGTTCAATATCAAAATAAAATGCGTTCAATGATACGGAATAATGAATCCGTAATGATGGCAATTGTTATGAGAACATTTACCGCTCAAGATTTAAACGGAGATGATAAAGTAACATTGTCAACAGGCGAGAAGAACGGCACTTTCCTGAGTGCAATTTCAAGACTGGATGAATTAAAAGAGTTAGGTATAAATACAATTCATATGCTCCCGATTCATCCGCCGGGAAAGAAAAATGCAATGGGAACCGCAGGTTCAATCTATGCTCCTGCAAAATATGTAACTGAAGACGGGCATCTTGCAATTGATCCTATGCTTATAGAAAAGAATGACCCGAGAACTCCTGATGAGCAGGTCAAAGCATTTGTTGATGAATGTCATAAACGTGGAATCAGGGTTATGATTGACTTACCAAGCTGTGCATCTGTCGATATGCTTGAGGCTGAACCGGAGTTGATGGCTTTTGGAAGAAACGGTGAAGAAAAAACTCCGCAGGGCTGGACAGATATCAGAATGTTTGAACCATGGGCTGATGAATCAAAAAGAACTTTAAACCCGAAACTCTTAGAAATGCATAAACAATATGTTGATGCATGTATTGATTTGGGTATAGACGGAATAAGAGCCGATGTAGCCAGAGCGAAACCTCCTGAATTTTGGGATATATTGATTAATTACTCTCATAAAAGAGATCCTGAATTCGGATGGCTGGCAGAAAGTTATACTTATGAATGTGCTTCTCCTATGGTAAATATGCCTTACGACAGACCGGAAGACCTTTTAAGAGCAGGATTTGACGAGTATTATGGTCAATATCATATTTTCCATGATTGGAAAGGGGCAAAGGAATTTAATGATTATGTAAAATTAAACCTTGATATGTCATATAAACTCCCTGCAGGAAAGAGTGTTATTGGTTCATTTTTGACCCACGACGACAGCTCTTCAATGATTCACGGCGGCGAAAATTACTGTAAAATGACGACAGTTCTTCAGGCAACAATTCCAATGTGTAATCCGTACTTTATTGACGGTTTCCAAACAGGTGATTATTATGATTACAAATATAGAGAAACCGATAATATAGAAACATATACAGATAAATATAAGATGGATGAACACAGATACCGTCTTGCTTTATTTAATCTGTCCAGAAAACCGAGCGGAGATAGCCCTGATATTGCAAGGGTTATGGAAGGTGTCTTAAAAATGCGCAGTGAAAATATGGATGTTTTAGCTGACAAAAACAGTTCATTTATCGAATTTAATAAACGTAAAGATATTGATGATCAAATAATCACTTATGCAAGACACAATAACGGAAGAACTCTTCTTGTTGTTGCAAATAAAAATCCGAACAGAAATGTTACGGGCATTATAGAAATACCTGGTTTAAAAGCTGAGCAAAAACTTGAAAATATGATTCCTGAATATGGTGATACGAGTGAATTCCAGGTACATGAAGGAGAACTTCGTGTTAATCTTGCCCCTGCAGATGCTTATGTATTTGAAATTGATACTCCAAATATAGAGCAGGATTGCAAAGGTCAGGTTTTCAAACAAAAAGTTTCAGATTAATAAACATTAAATAAATACATTATTAAGAAGACCGGATTCACCCCCGGTCTTTTTATTTTTTGAAAACCTTCTTGCACAAATTTTATAAAAATGATAAGCTTATAAAATATGATTATAACTAATTTGATTATTATCTTTTTATTGTTGTTTGCAAACGGTTTTTTTGTAGCCTCAGAATTTGCCCTCGTTAGTGTGAGGCAAACCAGAATCAGCCAGCTTGCGAATGAAGGCAATAATACCGCAAAAATTACGGTTAAGGCGTTAAAAGAGCTTGACAAATATATTGCAGCTACTCAGCTCGGTATAACAATAGCCAGCATTGGTTTGGGCTGGGTAGGTGAAGCTACTCTTGCAAGGCTTATTCACCCGATTTTTGACTTTTTACCGGGAATATCCGGAAATGTTGCTACGCACTCTATTGCTGTTGCAATATCTTTTGCGCTTATAACATTTATGCATGTTGTTCTGGGAGAATTAATGCCAAAATCTATTGCTCTTCAGTATCCGGAACAGACAACTCTTATTGTGACAAGACCTCTAGTTTTTACTGCAAAAGTTTTTACTCCGTTTATATATTTGCTAAACGGATTTGGTAATATGCTGTTAAAACTTTTAAAAATTCCGCCGGCGCATCCGGCATCGGCTGTTCATACGGAAGAAGAGCTGGATATGATTATAGATGCAAGCTATAAAGGCGGTGTTTTAAATGAAACAGAAAGTTTGCTGTTGAAAAATTCATTAAAATTTACGGATTTAATGGCAAAACAAATAATGGTTCCAAGGTGCGGGGTTATATCTGTACCTGTTGATATGGATATTTCTGAACTTGAAAATTTGATACTTGAAAACCAGTATACCAGATATCCTGTTTATGAAGGTAATTTTGATAATATTATCGGAGTTTTACATGTCAAGGATTTATACTCGTATCTTATCAGACATAAAAAAATAGAACTGCGAAATATTATAAGAAAACCTCTTTTTGTTCCTGAAACAATGACTGCGGATGTTTTGCTTGATAGTTATAAAAAGAATAAAACAGAAATTGCAATTGTTGTAGATGAATTTGGAGGGATGTCAGGTATTATTTCTCTGGAAGATGTTCTGGAAGAAATTTGCGGTGATGTTCAGGACGAATTTGATGAAGAAGAAAATGATTTCAATATCAAAGAGATATCGGAAAATGAATTTGTCGTTGACGGGCTTTTTAGAGTTGAAGAATTTTTTGAATATTTTGGAATAGAGCACGAGGAAGATGAAGTTGATACGGTAGGCGGGCTGGTGCAAAGAATCCTCGGTAGAGTTCCTTGTGCAGGAGATGAAACCGAGCTGGAAGGTCTTTATATAAAAGTTGCCGAGCTTAAAGGCCGCAGAGTAAGCAAGCTGATAGTAAAAAGGGTTAATCCTGTTCAGTCTTAAAGTAATTTCTGATTATTTCTTCTATTTTTTTAGAGGCGTTACCGTCCCCGTACGGGTTTTGAACTTTTAGACGGGTGAGTTCTTTTGTGGAAGAAAGAATTTTTTCGCTCTCTTCCAGAATCTTATTATAGTCAGCTCCGACAAGTTTTGAAACACCGGCTTCTATTCCTTCTTTTCTTTCTGTTTCATATCTCATAACAAGAGTAGGGCAGGCAAAAGACGGAGCTTCTTCCTGAATTCCTCCCGAGTCAGTAAGAATCAGTTTTGCATGTTTCATTAGATACACCAGATACGGGTAATCAAGCGGAGATAAAAGGTGGATATTATTAAAATCCCCCAGCCTTTCATAAATTTTACCCCTTACATTCGGGTTCGGATGAACAGGAATCACAAAGGTATGGTCAGAATACTTTTTAGCAAGATAAGAGATTGCTTCAATTATTCTGTCAATTCTTTCGCCGTGATTTTCTCTTCTGTGGGCGGTTATTAAAACAAGCTTATCATTAATTGGAATCTTTTTATCTTCAAAAAATCTTTTTGAATTTTCTACGACTTTATCTGATAAACAGAAAAGCGCATCAATTACGGTATTTCCTGTAACATGAATTTTGTTTTCTGAAATATTTTCCTTGAGCAAGGCTTCCTTATTTACCCCGGTCGGAGCAAAATGAAGTTCTGCAACCCTTGAGGTCATCTGGCGCATAACTTCTTCAGGAAATGGCTCATAGATATCATATGATCTAAGCCCTGCTTCTACATGAAATACCGGAATTTTATGATAAAAACCTGTTAGTGCTCCGCAGAGAACAGTCATAGTATCTCCCTGAACAATGGCTGCATCAATCTTGTTTTCACAAAAAACCTTATCCAGAGAGGTCAAAATTCTGGCTTGAACAGATGAAAGTGATTGATTCTCTCTCATACAGTCAAGGTTTATATCTGCTTTTAAACCAAAATACTCAAGAGTCTGGTTTGAAAGTTCTTTTTGCTGCTCTGTGTTACAAATTATAACATTATAGTCTTCCGGAAATTTTTTTAGTGTGAGTATTACCGGTGCCAACTTAATAATTTCAGGTCTTGTTCCGAATATAAAGATAATATTTTTCATAAGAAATATTATACAATAAAATCATTTTTTGATATAATTTGTGTAATGATTGCTAATGGTTAATTAATAGGGGGCTTAGAGTATGAGACAACATCCTAAAGAACAAGATAAAATGTTACGCAGACATAATTTTGAACCTGTAGAAGAAAATTTTACACCCGAGCAGGCAAAATTGGAAGCTGAAAGATGTCTTCATTGCAAAAATCCCCGCTGTGTAAAAGGATGTCCGGTTAATATTCAAATTCCGGAGTTTATCCAGGCTGTTAAGGAAGATAATTTGGATAAAGCCGGTGAAATTATAAGAGAAACAAGTATGCTTCCTTCTGTATGCGGAAGAGTCTGTCCTCAGGAAAGACAATGTGAAGGGAATTGTATTTTAGGTATAAAAGGAGAAGCTGTAGCTATAGGTGCACTTGAGAGATATGTCGGTGATAACACATCAGCAAAAGAACCTCAAATAATACCATCAGGTAAAAAAGTAGCTATTATAGGTTCGGGGTGCGCAGGTATAACAGCTGCGGCAGATTTAAGAAAAGCCGGTCACGATGTAACTATTTTTGAAGCTCTTCATCAATACGGCGGAGTGCTCAGGTACGGAATCCCGCCGTTCAGACTTCCACGTACCGTTTTAGACAGAGAACTCAATAATCTCAAAGAGATGGGGGTTAAGTTTGAAAAGAATGTTATTGTCGGAAAATCAATTACTCTGGAACAACTTAAAGAAGACGGCTATGATGCAATCTTTATTTGCTCCGGAGCAGGGCTCCCTAAGATGATGCATATTCCAGGAGAAAATTTAAACGGAGTATTTTCGGCAAATGAATTCTTAACCCGGGTTAATCTTATGCATGCAAATGAAGAATCTGCTGCAACTCCGCTTAAAGTAGGTAAATCGGTTGCAGTAATAGGCGGTGGAAATGTCGCTATGGATGCTGCGAGAACTGCTGTTCGTGTCGGTTTTGAAAAAGTTTATATAGTATACAGAAGAACAGAACACGAACTTCCTGCCCGTCTGGAAGAAATACGACATGCTAAAGAAGAAGGTGTAATCTTCCACTTCTTACATGCGCCGTCGGAAATACTTGAAAAAGACGGGTATGTAGCCGGCATGCGTTTTGAAGTAATGGAACTCGGTGAGCCGGATGAATCCGGCAGACGCCGCCCTGTCGGTACAGGAAGGTATACCGAACTTGATGTCGATACGGTTATAGTTGCTCTCGGAACCGGACCTAATCCGATTATTCAGAAATCTGCAGCGATGGATGGATTGAATTTTGAAACTGATAAAAAAGGTTACTTTGTTGTTAATGAAGAAACGAGAGAAACATCAATTCAAGGTATTTATGCAGGCGGGGATGTTGCTCCTGTGGGCGAATCAAATGCCATAAATGCAATGGGGGCCGGTAAAAAAGCTGCTAAAGCAATTAATGAGTATCTGGCTTCTAAATCTTGATTTAAAAATGCTCTTAACGTACTATTTTTTTGTAAAATTTGTTTACAAGAAAAAGGTTTTATGATATAGTTTTGAATGTGAATAAGTGAAAATAGGGGCGATTGGAACCTTAAAACCTTCCACTTAGCTCCGGTTGATAAATAAAGAGGGCTTTTTTCAATGCTTATAGAAAAATATTTGGAAGTGGTTGTAAAGCAGAGAGGATCTGACTTACATATTTCTGCGGGTTTACCCCCTGTAGTTCGTATTGACGGTAATTTGCAGAGAATGGATGTTCCTGCTCTTAAACCGGAAGAAGTTGAACTTTTGTTGTTTCCAATGTTAAACAAAGAACAAAGACGTAAGCTTGAACAAGACTGGGAACTCGACTTTTCATACGGTATACAGGGACTCAGCCGTTTCAGGGTTAATATTTACAAAGACAGAGGAAATTATGCAGCCGCATTCCGTGTAATTGCATCTAAAGTTCCTTCTTTTAAAGAATTAGGTTTGTCAGATACTGTAAGAAAGATTTCCGAAAAACCAAGAGGACTGGTTCTTGTTACAGGTCCTACAGGTTCCGGTAAATCAACTACTCTTGCTGCAATGATTAATTATATTAATGAAACAAGATCAGAGCATATTTTGACAATTGAAGACCCGATAGAATTTATTCACCCGTCAAAACGTTCAATTATCCACCAGCGAGAATTGGGACAAGATACCAGAAGCTTTGCTAACGCTCTTAAATCAGCACTTCGTGAAGACCCTGATATTATTCTGGTCGGTGAGATGCGTGACTTAGATACAATCAGACTGGCTCTTACCGCAGCTGAAACAGGTCACCTTGTATTTGGTACATTACACACCTCTTCAGCATCTCAAACAATTGACCGTATTATTGACGTATTCCCTGAAGGTCAGCAGCAACAGGTTCGTGTACAGCTTTCCAACTCATTAGTAGCTGTATTCTCACAAACTTTATTGCCGCTTCTTCAAGCTGACGGCACAAAACAGGGTCGTGTTATGGCGCAGGAAGTTATGCTTGTTATACCTGCTATTGCAAACCTTATTCGTGAAGCAAAAGCAGCTCAAATATATTCAACAATGCAGACAAACTCTGGCTTTGGCATGCAAACTCTGGAAATGTCGCTTAGAGATTTATATCTTAAAAAGAAAATTACTCTGGAAGATGCGCTTGCACGCTCAAGTCGTCCGGAAGAGTTCAAGAGAGGTTTACAAAACAGTTAAAAAAGAAAACGGGGTTACCCGTTTTTTTTTTAACGTAAATAGCCGAAGTTTATTGATTTTTACAAGTGTTTGTAATACATTTATTAATATATAAGCTTTATAAAGGAGGAAGCTAAATATGGAAACATACGGAATTGAAAAATTTGGTATTATTGGACCAAAAGCAGTTTATAGAAACTTGAGTCCTGCTCAATTAACAGAAGCTGCTTTAAGATTAGGCGAAGGCTCTTTAAGTAACACCGGAGCTCTTGTTGTTACAACAGGAAAATACACAGGTCGTTCACCTAAAGATAAATTTATTGTTGATACGGAATCTATTCACAATGATATAGCTTGGGGCAAAGTTAACCGCCCTATAAGCAGAGAAAAATTCAACTCTATTAAGGGAAAAATTGCTGCTTACTTACAAAACAGAGAAATCTTTATTTTTGATGGTTTTGCCGGTGCTGACAAAACTTACACTCAAAAATTCCGTGTAATTAACGAACTTGCAAGTCAAAACTTGTTTATACATCAATTATTAATTCGTCCGACAGCAGAAGAATTAGCTAATTACGGTGAAGCTGATTACACAATTCTTTGCGCTCCTGGATTTAAATGTGATCCGGAAGTTGACGGTGTAAACTCAGAAGCTTGTATTGCTATTGATTATGAAGCTCATGAAATTATCATCTGCGGTTCTCAGTATGCCGGTGAAATTAAAAAATCAGTATTTGCAACTATGAACTATATTATGACTAAGAAGAATGTTCTTCCTATGCACTGTTCTGCAAATATGGATCCTCAAACAGGTGAAACTGCTGTATTCTTTGGTTTGTCCGGAACAGGTAAAACTACATTATCAGCAGATCCGAACCGTAAATTAATCGGTGATGACGAACACGGCTGGTCACCTGATGGTGTATTTAACTTTGAAGGCGGATGCTATGCTAAATGTATCAACCTCGATCCTGAACACGAACCGGATATCTATAATGCTATTAAGTTTGGTTCACTGGTTGAAAACGTTGTTATGGATCCAAATACCAGAGAGTTTGATTTCTGTGACGGTTCATTAACAGAAAACACCCGTGTAGGTTATCCTATTAACTATATTAACAATGCACAAATCCCTTCAATGGGCGGAATTCCAAAAGTTGTTGTATTCTTAACAGCAGATGCATTCGGTGTTTTACCTCCGATTTCAAGACTTGATAAGAATGCTGCAATGTACCACTTTGTAACAGGATTTACTTCAAAATTAGCAGGTACAGAAAGAGGAGTTACTGAACCTCAGCCTACATTCTCAACATTGTTCGGTGAACCGTTTATGCCGATGGATGCTTCTGTATATGCAAAAATGCTCGGTGAAAAACTTGATAAGTACGGTACAAAAGTTTATCTTGTTAACACAGGATGGGCTGGCGGAAGCGCATCTTCAGGTGCTAAGAGAATGAAACTTGCTTATACAAGAGCTATGGTAACAGCTGCTCTGAACGGATCTTTTGATAATGTTGAATTCAAACACCATGATGTATTCAACGTAGATTATCCGACAAGCTGTCCGAATGTTCCGGATGAAATGCTTGATGCAAGAGGTCTCTGGGCTGATAAGAATGCTTATGATGAAGCTGCTAACAAGCTTGCTCAGATGTTTGCAGATAATTTTGCTGCTAAATATCCGAATATGCCGGCTGAAATTGTAGCTGCTGGTCCTAAACCAAAAGCATTTTCAATGAACTAGGCTAAAAAGTCAAAGAGCGGGATTGATTAATCAATCCCGCTCTTTTTTGACTAAAATTTGCAACATTTTACGTAAAACGATGTATTAATGTCTTTGTAATCATGTGAATTTCTTTCTCTTTGTTGCGATGCAAAGAGAAAGAAATTCACACAAAGAAAGAGAAACCCGCACTGTTGCATTTTTCGTAAGAAAAATGCCTGTTTACAACCCTCCCTTGGAAGTGCAGCAGAAAGCGGGGGTGTAGGTTTACTTTGCGAACTTCCGTGAGCTTAGGGATCTGGGAGGGGTATTTCTGATACCCGGAATAATTCAAGCCGGAGGCAAGGATAGGACGAGGTATTACTGCGAGCGTGTGTCCGAAGGACACAATAGCGAGCGTAAAAGATTGTGCGCAGCACAACCCCCAATATACCCGAAGGGTATTGAAAGCAATACGTGCTTTCTTTTTCTTTTCGTACTTTTCTTTTTCTTTGCTTCGTAAATAAAGAAAAAGAAAAGTACAAGAAGAATTAAACTAATTGGGGTAAATGAAAATTATATACGTCGTTTTATGTAAACGTATGCATTAGAAGTATTTACTTTATGCTAAAATAATAAAAAAGGAGAGGTATTTTGGTTATAAAATTTGGTACTGACGGCTGGAGAGCAATCTTAGATAAAGAATTCACACGTGAAAATGTTGCCAGAGTTACTCTTGCTATGGGAAAATATGTAACAGAGGATTTTGGACGTGACAAACTATTTCTGGTAGGCTATGACCCCAGAAGAATGGCGGACAGCTATGCAGAATTCTGCGCAGAGATTTTGAAAGACAAAGGGTTTAATGTTAAGTTATCATCAAGAGTTCTTCCGACTCCTGTACTGGCGTATAATGCAAAATGCTTAAATGCGGAAGCTATAATGTTTACAGCATCACACAATCCGTCAGATTACCTCGGAATGAAGTTTATACCTGATTATGCAGGTCCTGCTACTGCTGAAATTACAAACAGAATACTTTTGAATATGGATGAAGATTATCAAGCCGAAAAAGGAACGCTGGAAGAGGCGGACTTTTTCCCGGCTTATTATGAACATATAAAAAAACTTATTGATTTTAATAAAATAAAAAAAATAAAATCGCATATTGTTTTTGATGGCTTGTATTCTGCATCAATCGGATTTTTTGATAAAATTTTAGAGGATAACGACATCCCGTTTAAGTCTTTGCATATGGAACATGATCCGGATTTTGGCGGCGGTATGCCTGACCCTAAACCGAAATATCTAGGAGCATTGGCGGAAAAAGTTAAAGAACAGGGTAATTCGATTGGACTTGCAAATGACGGAGATGCGGACAGATTCGGGGTTATTAATGAAAACGGAGAGTATGTTTCACCAAATGAAATCATCTCAATCCTGCTTAAATATCTTGTTGAAAAGGGGTATAAAGGTGCAGTTGTAAAAACGGTAGGTTCAAGCCTTTTGATTGACAATGTAGCCGGAAAGCTGGGTATAAAAGTTATAGAAACCGCCGTTGGATTTAAGCACGTAGGCGAAGCTATGCGTAAAAACGATGTAATAATTGGCGGAGAGGAATCCGGAGGATTGAGTATAAAAGGACATATTCCGGAAAAAGACGGAATCCTTGCCAACCTTTTGATACTTGAAACAATGGGTGCAACCGGTAAATCTATGGTTGAGCTTCAGAATGAAATTTATGAATTAGCCGGCTGCAGATTTTATACTGACAGAATTGATATGGAATATAAAGATAATTCTGTCCTTGATAAGATTAAAAATCTAAAAAAAATAGGAGAATATGAGGTTACCAGAATAGATTTGAAAGACGGGGTCAAGCTGATGCTGGGTGATAAAACCAAAATCCTTGCACGTCCCAGCGGTACAGAACCCCTAATGCGTATTTATTTCGAATCTGACAGTAATGAAAAGGTTAAGGAGCTGGAATCGCATATTAAAAAACTTCTTCATTCATAGTCTGGACAGAATTAAAAAAGTATTATAAAATTTATATATATAAAGAGAGGAAATTCAATGCCAAACAAAGACATGATACCTGTTGAGGTAATTATTTTAACAGAGAATGAGGATATTAAAGGAACAGTTTTTGTTTCCAATAATGTAGCTGCAAACAGACAGCTTACAGAGCTTTTAAATGATGGTAACAGAAGATTTTTAGCTGTTACAAACGTTGAAATTTATGCAAAAAATTCTAATCAGCCGCCAAGACGTTATGAGTTTTTGGAAATTCATATGGATAAAATCTTGATGGTTCATCCGACATCTCAGGCATTGTTTAGAGAATCCCCTAAAACTCAGGAGGATATAGCAAGATTTAGAGAATTAAGAGCTAAGCTCAATCAAACGAAACCATTCTAAGTATTTTTAACTAACGCAGGGCGGATGTTATACATCCGCCCTGCGTTTTTGTATCTGATAAAATATATAATTGGTAATCCAAGGTACATATGCATAACAGTTTATACGATTATATAGTTATAAACCTGATTTATTACCTCTCTAAAAGCATTGTGGTTTCCGAAGAAAACATACATTTCAGCTTTGTTTTCACCTATCATCTGCAGCCCCGGAGTTTCAATCGGCGGCCCTGCCGGAGTTGAACGTGCAGGATTCAGCGGATTGGATATGGTTCCTGTTGCTCTGAGTATTGGCAGCATAAGGTAATTTTTATAAATTTCATACTGGGTCAGACCTTTGGTTACAACTCCGAGATTGTTTTTGTTTTCATCTATAATCAAACCTCTCTGCATAGGTGCGGTGTTTGTAAATGCCTCTAATCCACGTGTTTTAGGAAGATTTTCTCTTATATTGTAATTCGGGTTAAAGTTTCTTTTAATAAGTGTATTCATATCTTCCGAAAATACTTCTTTAATTCTTTCCGGAAGTTCAAAACAAACTTCAAGAAGGTGATTTTTCTGTGTATTAATCCAATCAAACTCAAGTTTTATAAAGGCAGCTTCTTTGTCCAGTGTTACCGTAAGCGGGATAATATCCCAAAGCCCTTCAAAATCTATTTTTAGAGAAACTCTGTTTTGACCTTTTAAACCGGCTCTTGAGCGAAGAATCTTAAATTCATAGCCTTTATCATTTTCTTTCGGACCGTTATTGTAGCTGTCACCTTCGTCAACAAAATCAATGAGTTTAACAAGAACATTATTAATATAAATATCGCCTTCCTTTATAACCAGCTTGATTTTAGAATTTTCTATTGAAGTATCTGTAACTTTTAAATCTGAAAGTCCGACGACCGGTAATAGCGCTTGAACTTCGTCAGGCGGAATGTTTTCAACGGAAACAGTGTAAGTTCCTATTTCCGTATAATCTTCGGTTACAGGGATTCTGCCGGTATCTGTAAGTAAATCTCTTTCAAAACCTTTATTTGAAGTTATTTTTTCATAACCTTCCTGCGGGTTTGCCGTTTTTAATTCAATTACGCCGGAGAAGGATTCGTTTGAAAGATTAAGAATTTTGTTTTCTTCTGTTATTTGCTCATCGAGAATTGTTCTTGCAATCTGTAGGATTTTTTTATAGCGCATAATATTTTCCTGATGAACTTCATCTGTTGAGCATCCGCAGATGCCGTCATGTGCCTGGTTCTGAAGCAGAAGCTTATAGGCATAATCTAAAACTTTGCCGTATTTATCTTCCGAGTTTTGGAACTTTATAAATCTGGATGCTAAATCAAGCTGATGTGTACATTCGATATTGTATCTTTTTAAATCGAGTCTTGAAGAATGAACTCCCGGTAATATAAAAGTTTTGGAATTATCTCTTAATTCATCATCAAACCTGAATCTTTCAAAATTATTTGCAGTTTTTTTGAAATATTCAAAAGGGGAAGAAAGTTTTATATTATAATCATCTTTTAAAATCTCATTGACGGCAAGTATCTGGTCATTAATATCTTTTTCTACCCCCAGATGGTCTGCACCTATAGGTAAAAGTAGATAATTCCCTGATTTTGCAGCAATCATATCAAGAGTTTTTTTAAGGATTTCAGCTTTCTTTTCAATATCAGTTTTGATAGAAAATACATCCTGAAAATAGCCTCTTATAAGATTTACGGTATCCATTCCGCACCATTTAAAATCTGCAGGAAAATCGCCGCAGCCCCTCCATACAATACATTTATCTATTCCGAAATCCCTTAAGATGTCAGGTACATTTTTACTATGTCCGAATGTATCCGGAAGATAACCGATAAAATCTTCAGAACCAAATTCCCGGGCTTTTTTTAATCCGATTTCTAAGTTCTTTGCAAAACAGGTTTTATCTGTTAAAAATTCATCAACAAGACAATAAAACGGCCCGATAAAGAGTTTTTTTGAATAGATAAGACTTCTTACGAGTTCTTCTTTTTCCGGTCTTAATTCCAGATAATCTTCAAGAGCTGCAGTTTGTCCGTCAAAAAAGAAAGAGGGAATCTTGTTTTGTTCAAGCATTTCCAGCACATTATCAAAAACCCGCAGCAAACGCATTCTAAATATTTCAAACTCTCTATACCATTCTCTGTCCCAGTGAGTATGCAGATAGGCTATAACTTGTTTTCTCATACAAATTATGATACTCAAAAACCCTGTCAAGGTCAATTGGCTTCTAGTGTTAATGGAGGATTTTTTTCATATTTTCTAAAGTATAAATATTACGCTGCCGTTTTGCATGTTGACTTTATACAAAAAAGGATTAATACAAATAAAGATTAACATATAGGAGATTCCGTTATGGGAATGGCAGCATCACAGGCAAGATATTTAGCACTTACGGCAAGAAAAACAAATTGCGAATATGAAGGTCAGCAGATTAACCAGGCGAGAACCGCTCTTGCTAACCAGAGTGCAAATTTGTTTAATCAGCTTTTAACACTGGAAGTTCCTGTTGCTCCAAAAACCACTGATTATACGGAAGTTCAATACTCTTATTCAGATGGAACAAACGAGTCTGTAATTGACAGCTGGCAGCAGCTTTCATCTTCAGATCCGAATTACAATTACATTGTTAATCATTATTACTATGCAAATATTTATACAGGTTCTCAAAAGCTTTTAGACAATCCTCAGGTTCAAACTAAAGGCGAGCTGAGTATTAATGATTTTATGAATCAAAATCCGCAGGTAACATATGATGCAAATAATGATACCTATACGATTACAACAGATGACGGACAGACGAGAACATACTCTGCAGTCGGTTCATTAACAATGGATAATAAATTGGAAAATTCCTTGAGGGATTTTGAGGTAGCAATGGATATGGCTACTTCAGAAGGTGCTTTAACTACTGATGCCGTATACGGATATCAGGATTCTAACGGCACCTGGCATTTCTTCCTGGAAGATGATATTGCTGAACCAAAGGACTATTCAACAGTTTATAAGCCTTCTTATGTAGGTAATTCGCCATTAACAGAGCTGGAAAATCTTACTGAAGATCAAGCAGCAGAACTTGCTCAAATTATCAAAGATTTGCCGGATTCTTCAATGAAAGATTATTTGAGCTTAGATGCTGAAGGTAATTTAGTTTATAACGGCTCAGGTATATATGCGTTTGATATGCAGGGCACAACTTATTATACTACCGAAGCGGATTTGTATAATAGTATGCAGACCTATGATGAATATGGTAAACCGATTGAAGCACAGCAAAAACTCGCATATTACAATGCTTCTTATATAAAAACAAAGATAGAAGAAACAAATCATGCACTTCTTGAAACAGATGATAACGGAAGATTTACTTCTGTTAAGTTTGATGATGACAGTGTTGTATACTCTCTTAATACCGAAACTGTAACTGACGAGGATGCATATCAGGATGCAATGAATGAGTATAACTATAAAGTTCAGCAATATGAAAAAACAATTGCTGATATAAATGCAAGGACTTCAATTATTCAACAGGAAGACAGAACTCTCGAGTTAAGACTTAAACAGCTTGATACAGAGCAAAACGCTCTATCAACAGAAATGGAAGCTGTTAAGAAAGTTATTAGTGATAACGTTGAATCAACCTTCAAAACGTTCTCCGATTAATAGTTATACTCCTATTGAAAACAGCACTATTGTTGTAAATACAAGCACACTAACGGTGAATCCGATTAGAATTTTTATTACGGGATGGATTCCGAGTACGGCTTCATCTTCAAGTTCAAGCTGTTTAAGAACATTTTTAGAAAAGTCATGCTTAGCGTCGGCTTTTGTTTTGCGAAAAGAATCGTTCATGAGCTTTCTGATGTTGTAAGTATCTTCAAGTTCTTTTCGGGCTTTTTTATTGTTTATGGTAAATTTTTTTATTTTAATATTATCTTCATTAGACAGCTCATTATCTATATAAGCGGATAATTTATTTTGAAAGACTCTGTATTGGCTTGAAATGGGTACGTTTGAAACGGAAGAATAAATAACTTCTTCCGGTAAAGATTCATCCTTTCCGATAGAAGTTTTCAAGTCTGTTAGCATGGACTTTATAATTTCATATTTTGCACGGCAGGCAGGACAAGATTCCAGATGCTCCTCAACTTTTGTTTTTAATATTTTGCTTAAATCATTGTCTATGTAGAATGATATAAGTACATCCATTTGCGCACAGGTAAGTTTCATTTTTAACTCCTTTATATAAATTCTTTAAGTTCTTCTTGCAGTTTGCTTCTTGCTCTGGAAATTCTTGATTTTACTGTTCCCAGAGTCGTGTTAGTTATTTTTGATATATCCTCATAACTCAAACCTTCATACTCTCGTAAAATTAAAGTTATTCTAAGCGGCTGCGGAAGTGTCATGAGAGCTGCCTTTATAAGCTTTTCTATCTCCGAAAACAAACATTTCTGTCCCGGTTCACAACCGAGCTTGTCTTTTATTTCATTTAATTTGTTCTCATCATATTCAAGCAAATTACTTTTATTATTTTTTTTGACATAATCATAAAAAGTGTTTGTTGCAATTTGACTCATCCAGGCTTTAAAACTTTTCGGGTCTTTAAGTGTTGTTATACCTCTTGCAATTTTTAGAAGAGTTTCCTGGGTCAAATCCGAAATATCTTCTTTTTTGACTGTAAGGTGAGAAAACATTGTATATATATTTTTTTGTATTCTTCTAATAAGCTCCTCAAGAGCTTTTATATCTCCTTCTTGAGAAAGGCTTATAAGTGTTTCTACGTCCCCCTTTTTATACTTAGTTTTAGACATAATTTATTTTGTTGTAAGTTATTGTGAAAAGGTATCCCCTTTGTTATATAATCGGTTAGGTATAATATTTGAGGTTCTTCTATGCAGAGAATAATTGATGCAAATTTTAATCGTGCAAGCGAGGGTGCAAGAGTTCTTGAAGAAATTTCAAGATTTGTGCTTGAGGATGAAACACTTTCTGAAAGTTTTAAAAATATAAGGCATAGTATTAATAAAATCTCTGATAAATACTATAGAGAAAATCTTTTATCCCGTGATAGCGAGAATGATATCGGTTTGAATATTCATAATCCTGATTCAAGGCATGGGATAGATACAATTTTTAAAGCAAATATAAAAAGGTTGGAAGAGGCTTTAAGAGTTCTTTCTGAGTATACCGCTCTGGGTGAGTTTGAAAAAATGCGCTATAAAGTTTATACTCTGGAAAAAATCATGTACTCTAAACTTATCGGTAAATATAGCAAACTTAAACTTAATGATACAAAACTTTATCTGGTTACAAACTCTGATAATTTCAGGACGGAAGACGAGTTTCTGAATGCAGTTGCATCAGCTTTGCAGGGAGGAGTGGATATTGTGCAGCTGCGTGAGAAAAAACGTGATGCTGCTTCAATTCTTGAGCTTGCCAAAAAAGTCAGAATTTTGTGTGATGAATTTAATGCACTATTTATTGTAAATGATAGAGTTGATATTGCGTATTTGAGCGGGGCTGATGGAGTACATCTCGGACAGGATGATATAGATCCGGTATCGGCAAGAAAAATTCTTGGAGATAATGCAATAATAGGGATTTCAACACATGCCCCGGAACAGGCAAAAAAAGCTGCTGCTGACGGTGCGGATTATATAGGAGCCGGGCCTGTTTTTACTACTCCTACCAAACCGGGAAGAGCTTCTGTAGGGTTAGATTACATTCAATGGGTTAGTGAAAATATTGATATTCCTGCTTTTGCAATAGGCGGAATTGATTTAGAAAACGCAGATACTGTTTTAAATACAGGTATTGCCAGAATTGCTGTTGTTCGTGCAATAATGAACTCTTCTAACCCTAAATCGGCTGCAGAGTGTTTCAAAGCCAAATTATAACTTACAAGGTTACAGAGCAAAAGAAAACAGGTCGGTAATATCCTTCCTGTTAAGATTTTACACTAGCCGAAATATAAATAGCAATTTCATTATACAATAGAAATTCTTAAATTACAAATAATCTTATAAATAGTTTACGTTTTTCATCAATACCAAAACCTGTTTATAATCTCAAAGTCGCTGACTGAGCAAATTCTGTTTCTAAGCAATCCCGCAAAGAAATGTTAAATTGTGTAACAATTATATATAAAGTATATACAAATTTGTCAATTTTCTTTACAATAAGGGTTTAATATATATAAGAGGATAAATCATGGCAGGATATAATTACAATTCTATAGTCAGCAGGCATGAAGCAGAAGCCTTGAAAGAAATGATTTTTAAAAGAGCCAGAGAACGTGCTGAGGCTTTGACTAATGATGTGCAGGAAGAATATACAAGTTCTGCCCAGAATGATATCATGGAAATTGCAAGGAATTCTTTTACAGCATCTAAGAATCCTTTTTCTGTAAATAATATAAAAGCGGAACCATCTGTTGCACAAAAAACTCCAGAGAAAACCGAACCCGAGCATGTCGGAGAAGAGCAAAAACATGAAATTGGATTCCCTCCGAGAAAATCCGAACTATCAAAACACGGGCAGAGTCCGTATCAAATTGCAAATAATGGTAATGATATTGTTCAGCATACTATTGAATCAAACATGGACGAAGCCAGAACCGCTTTAAGCAAGAAACAAAGCTTTATGGGTGCTTTAAACTTTTTAAATGCACAAGCATCTGTCGCACTCATAAAAAGCCGCGGACAGTCATTTGAAGCCATAGCTTAATCTTGTTAAGCTATGTTAAGAAGGTTGAAATAGTATTAATATTCCAACAGAATATTGCCAACTATATTTTTTATCAGTTTTAATTACGCTGTTGACACAAGATTGATAGTTTGTTAAAATGAGAGTGTAGAAATTTAGAAATTAATCATAATGATATAAGAAGAGAAAGGAATTTATGATGAAGAAGAATGGTTTTACTCTTGCAGAAGTCTTGATCACCTTGGCTATCATCGGTGTAGTAGCTACCATGACATTGCCTGCATTGATGACTAATACTGCAGAGCAGCAAGCAAAAACAGGACTTAAAAAGGGTATTAATACCTTAACTGAAGCAGGACAAATGAATCAGGCAATTGAAGGATGGGACTATGCTTCTTTGACTAGTTCCGATACTTCTGAAGTTAATGAATTCTCATTATACGGTCTGTTAGCAAAGAGAGCATCTGTTGATTATTCTAAATCAGGTAACGGTGTTCTTCCGACAATTCAAGGTACTGCACCTGGTTCAAGCGACAACTTTGCAGTGTTCTTTAGAGATGGTTCAGCAGTATTGTTTAGTCCTGCCAACACTATAGCAGGTTCAAACAACAATACTGAAATTCAGGAAGACAACCTTGTATATGGTGTACCTGTAATTTATGATACAAACGGTTCAAAAGGTCCAAATATTTTATCTAACTGCCAGGGTGCAGCTCTTGGTGCAGCTGATGATAAGCAGACTGCTGATTCACTTGATGCGCAATGTTCTACAAACAACCGTGTAATCAAAGACCAATTTGGTGTTAGGTTAAGAGGCGGTTATGCAGTTCCAAACGGTTCTGCTGCTAGATGGGCATTTGAAAACTAATTAAAGGTTTTAAAATAATAAAAAAGAGAGGTTTGAAAGCCTCTCTTTTTTTATTATTGTTTTGTTTAAATAAAATAAAAGGTTCCTTTAAATACCGGAACCTTTTATATCAATTTTTTTAAGTCTTTGTTCAATTCTTCTGTACCACTTTAATCTTTGCTGGAAAAGAGTATCATAGCCGTCAAATTTGGCATGACTTATTTCGTAAAACTGTTTGTCACAGAGTTTTTCCAGAGTATCACCCAGATATTTTGTATATTCTTTTCTGTCTAATTTCCAGTCTGTAAGCTCAATTAAATCTCCGAATTCAACCAGAACTTCCGGTCTGTTATCTCTTAAGAACATGTAGTTTACAGCAACCGGAATAAGCTGGACTTTTCCGTATCTTTTTGCAGCTTTTTCGGCAATATAAGTAAGTCCTGTTTGCAGCTCAATAGGTCTGAAATTAGGCGGTTTAATTATACCTTGAGGGAATATGTACAGAATATTATTTGTATCTCCCAGAATATCTACAGAATACCTTAAAGCTTGCATTGAAGCTTGCGGGGATTTTTTATTAACGTTAAAGGCTCCGCCCCTTCTTAATAATGGAAAACGATTAAGCTCTTCTACCATTAATCGGATTTCTTTTTTGAGAAGCCTGTTACAAATATTATAACCGACAATTCCGTCCCACCAGTTTGAATGCGGTGCAAACAATATCATAGGCGCATTTTCATCACGCTTGTTGTAGTTTTCTATACCCTTGTATCTGAATGCGTAGAATCTGTCTTCAAGCATGCCATAGAAAAACCTGTCCGCAACCCAGAGCCAGAAAGGCGAGGTCTTTGCAGGACAGAACTTCTCATCTATGTTTCTTAACTTTGTCGGTGGTACTTCCGAGTATAACTCCGCTAAGTTTATCATACCACTATGATACACTCTTTATGACAGGTTGTGAACACCTAAAAGTGTTATTTTAATTAATCTTTACATTATAAAATTACCGGTGGACAGCGAGTCGGGCGTTAATAATTGTGAAACGTAATTATGACAAATACTTATCCTCGATATTGCAGAGCTTGAGTAAGATGTTCTTTTTTTATATCTTTTTCTCCTGCAAGGTCTGCTATTGTACGGGCTATTTTTAATATCCTGTTAAACTTTCTTCCGGAAAGTTGATAAACCTGAGCAGCTTGTTTTAGTATCTCCTGGGATTCATTATCCAGTTTGCAGTATTTTTTTATCATTGGAGCTGAGAGTTCCGAGTTTGTTAGGATACCCTCTTCTTTATATCTTTCAGTCTGAATTTTTCGGGCTTTAATAACCCTTT
The DNA here is from genome assembly GCA_944324255.1 of Candidatus Gastranaerophilales bacterium. Taxonomy (GTDB): domain Bacteria; phylum Cyanobacteriota; class Vampirovibrionia; order Gastranaerophilales; family Gastranaerophilaceae; genus CAG-196. Next base: position 52,076 of record CALUVM010000014.1, read on the forward strand.
CTCTAATTTTTGAAGAAGGCTCTGATTCTGTTTTTATATTAATTAATTCTTCGGTGGTAAGCCTCGGAACATTGATTATTAAATCAATTCTGTCGAGCATAGGTCCTGATAATCTTGATTGATATCTTTTAATCTGAGTATCCGTACAGGTGCATTGTTTTTCTTTATCTCCCAGATATCCGCAAGGACAAGGGTTCATTGCTCCGATTAAGATAAATTTGCTTGGATATTTTATTGTTGTTTTTGCTCTTGATATAGTAACTTCTCCATCTTCAATCGGCTGCCTTAAAACTTCCAAAACAGGGCGGGGAAATTCAACAATTTCATCTAAAAACAAAACACCTCTATGTGCGAGAGTAATTTCTCCCGGTTTAGGATTTGTTCCGCCGCCTATAATTCCGTTTGGAGAGGCTGTATGGTGGACAGAACGATAAGGCCGTTTTGTCATTAAAGGTTCATCCGAAGGCAAAAGCCCGCAAATACTGTATATTTTGGTGAGTTCAAGTGCTTCCTGAAGTTCAAGCGGAGGAAGTATTGAAGCCATGCATTTTGCCATCATTGTTTTACCGGAGCCGGGTGAGCCTGTCATTAGAACATTATGTCCTCCTGCGGCAGCTATTTCAAGAGCTTTTTTGGCTTTTTGCTGACCTTTTACATCTTTAAAATCGTTTATATAATCAATATAGGCGTTATCTTCCAGATATTTGTGAATATCGACTACAGTTTCTTTTATAGGGCTGTTTGAAAAATGTGAAACAATTTCTCTTAAGTCTTTTGCGCCAAATATGTGTACGCCTTCAGCAAGAGCGGCTTCTTTAGCGTTTTCGTAAGGAACGAATACAGTTGTGATTCCGCTTTCTTTAAGCCCGCTAACCAGAGGCAGTACTCCGTTAATCTTTCTTAAAGAACCGTCGAGGGAGAGTTCTCCCAGAAATGCCGTTTTATTGTCGTCAGGGATTTCTATTCCTTCTTCTTTAAGTATTCCTATTGCAATCGGGAGGTCAAAATTAGTTCCTTCCTTTCTTATATCGGCAGGGGCAAGGTTAACCACAACTCTGCCGGTTGGGAAAGTAAAACCGGAATTCTTTATTGCAGAGCGGACTCTTTCTTTTGCTTCTGAAACGGCATTATCAGGTAAACCTACAATACTCATATTCGGAAGAGAATTTATAACATCAACTTCCGCTATTATTTTAAACGCATTAATTCCGATTGTGGTTGCAGTGATTGCTTTTGTGACCATAGACTTATTATAGTACAAAATTATGAATCGGGAAGCATAGAAGAAATTTCTGCAACAATTCTTGCAATATCCGGACCGCCAAATATTGCTTCAAGAATAAGTCCGGCATTAATTATGGTTGTTTCTCTGTATTCCATAGTATCTATATCAATTATGTTAAATTCAACATAATCATCTCCGACATAAGTGATTTTGCCGTATTCAGCTCCTGTTGCCCATCTTAAAAATACGTACTTTTGTTCAAAGATTTTTAGTCTGTTGATTAATCTCATTTAGATACTACCTTCGCCTGTGTATATATTATTCTTAGTTCTGATTTTAATAAAGTCAAACAAGTCAGATTTTAAATTTTGGGAATAAACTCTCCTTATAAATATAATATAGCACAATTCTGAGAATTTCTCAAACTCTTAAGAATTATTTAATAATGTGGTATAATACCTTTGTACACAAAATAGGAGGCTGGATATATGGATTTAAAAGGGTCAAAAACTGAAAAGAATTTATGGACTGCTTTTGCGGGTGAATCTCAAGCCCGGAATAAGTATACTTATTATGCATCACAGGCAAAAAAGGATGGATTTGTTCAGATTAGCAAAATTTTTGAAGAAACAGCTAATAATGAAAAAGAACATGCAAAAATTTGGTTTAAGTATTTGCACGGCGGAAAAGTTCCGGAAACCATTGCTAATTTAAAGGATGCGGCTGACGGCGAAAATTATGAATGGACGGATATGTATGCAACCTTTGCAAAAGAAGCAAAAGAAGAAGGGTTTACAGAGCTGGCTGTATTGTTTGAAATGGTAGGTAAAATCGAAAAGGAACATGAAGAAAGATACAGAAAACTTCTTGCTAATATAGAAAACGGGGAAGTCTTTAAGCGTACAGGTGAAAATACTTGGGAATGCTCAAACTGCGGACATGTATTTGTAGGAGAATCAGCGCCTCAGCTTTGTCCTGTCTGCAAACATCCGCAGGCGTATTTCTTCTTGAAAGCTAAAAATTACTAAAGAGCCGGATGTAATATAATAATAAAGAGAGATTCCGCCGGGTTTCTCTCTTTTTTGTTTACTCTATATTTGTAAATTTTTGTAACAATTTTAAAAAAAGTCTAAAGTTTGAGTGAAAAAAAGCCGATAACAAGAGAGGAAGGAAGA
>CALUVM010000015.1 GCA_944324255.1 Candidatus Gastranaerophilales bacterium
TGGAATTGGTAGACGTGCCAGACTCAAAATCTGGTGTAGGCAACTACGTGCCGGTTCGACCCCGGCCATCGGCATTTACTTTTTCTTTACTAAAAAGAAAAAGTAAACAAAAAGAAAAGAATACTTTGACGGCAGACATTTCTTAAATACCCCGTTTTGATTAACATTACAAGTCTGCCTTATTATACAATTCACTATTCCGCCTAATCGTTTTATTTGCCATATGCAGGAATTATGCCCAAAGCAAAGCTTTTTCGGTTCGAGCGGATTTCTGCACGGGTAAACAATGAGATAAATAGCAGGGTAAACAGTAATGCAGGTTTGAATTTTCTGATGTATATCCTAAAATTTTACCCCTTATCCTCCAAATATATCACCATCAAAATTAAGCCCTTTTGCATTTTCAAGAAGCGGAAAATCTTTTATATTATAGTTTTTGACAAAATTTATCGCCTCAGAACGTGCAAGCTCAAGTATTTTAGAATCATTAACCAAATCTGCAATAATCATATCCGGAAGTCCGCTCTGACGTGTACCTAAAAATTCTCCCGGTCCCCGGATTTGGAGGTCTTTTTCCGCTATAACAAACCCGTCATTTGTCTGGGTCATTATATTAAGCCGTGCTCTGGTTTCCTGAGATTTTGTTGAAGATGAAAGAACACAATATGACTGCAAATCACTTCTTCCAACCCTTCCTCTTAATTGATGCAGCTGGGATAATCCGAATCTTTCGGCGTTTTCTATAACAATAACAGTTGCATTAGGTACATCAACCCCGACTTCTACAACAGTTGTAGAAACAAGAATATCATATTCTTTATTCTTAAACTTGTTCATTACGTCGTCTTTTTCATCATTCTTAAGTTTTCCATGCAGTAAACCAATTTTATATTCCGGAAATACTTCATTCTGCCATCTTTCACGCTCTTTTGTTGCCGCTTTGGCAGAAAGTGTTTCACTCTCATCAATAAGCGGATAAACAATATACGCCTGCCTTCCGGCTTCCACTTCCCGTCTGATAAGGTCAGCAATCTGTTTTCTGGAATTAGTTAAAGTCGTAAGAATTGGTTTTCTGCCCTTTGGCAGCTCATCAATAATAGTCAAATCCAAATCACCGTTAAGCGTAATAGCTAATGTCCTTGGTATCGGAGTTGCCGTCATAGTCAGCACCTGCGGATTTTGAGATTTCCTTCTGAGAGCTAGCCGCTGTTTTACTCCAAATCTGTGCTGCTCGTCAATTACGACCGCACCGAGGTTTGCAAACTCAATATTCTCCTGAATCAGAGCATGAGTACCTACTGCTATATCAACCTGACCGTTCCTCAAATTGGTTTCGGAAACTTTACGCTGCTTTTTCCCGATACTTCCTAAAAACAGTTCAACCCTTATTCCAAGCGGATTAAGCCACTTAGAAATATTATTAAAATGCTGTTGTGCAAGAATTTCTGTCGGCGCCATTATAGCTGCCTGATACCCGTTTTCTACAGCTGCCAGCAGCATAGCAGTTGCTACAACTGTTTTTCCGCTTCCGACGTCACCCTGAAGCAATCTTTGCATTGGTTTTTCAGAATTTAAATCATTTAAAATCTCATTTAATGCACGCTGCTGCGCTCCTGTTAGCTTAAACGGAAGAGAGTTAATAAATTTCATAACAAGCCCGTTACGCTTGATTTCAAGCGGTATCGAGGTTAAATTTTTGTTATTTTCTTCTCTTATTAGTGCCAATTTTAATTGGATGAGAAAAAATTCTTCAAAAACTAGTGAATAGTGCGCCCTGTCAAGATTTGTTTTGTTATCGGGAAAATGTATCTGCCTTAAAGCCGTCCTTTTATCCATTAAATCGTATTTTTTAACGATGAAATCCGGTAAAACAGTTTCAATTTCTGATTCATATGTTTGAAGAACGTTAAAAATAGCTTTTCTTAAGGTTTTAATATTAAGATTTTCACTCAAGGGATAAATTGGTACAATCCTTGCCATATTGAGATTTAATCCGTCAAAAACCTCATCATCCATAATGGAATAAGCCGGCTTATCCAGAGTAAGCATTCCGTCATAAGAATTAATTTTGGCAGTACCTGAAACCATAATCCCTGAACCTTTCGGGAACTGGGATTTCATTCTTTCAAGCATATATTTACTGGATTTTGAGGCAAAAAAGTTTAAATAAAGGCTCCCGCTGCCATCGTTTATTTTAACTTTTATTATCCCCAGATTATTTTTAGTGGTAAAAGCTTCGACAGACTTAATAGTACCGAAAATTGTTGTTGTCATCCCCGGTTCAAGGTCTTTTATTCTTGTTCTGGTTGAATAATCGACATGTTTTCGAGGAAAATAATACAATAAATCATTTGCCGTATAAATCCCTAATTTATTCAACATGTAGGCTATTTTCGGACCAACACCTTTAATATAAGTAACATCTGCCTGTGAAATAGGCTTTTTATCTGCTTTTGCTTCAGATTTAACAGGAGGAGATATATACTCTGCCTTAATTACAGATACAAATCTTTCTAAAGATTTTTTTCTTGAAGGTGCGGTTTCCATCGGATACCGTTCAAAATGTTCTAAAAGCACCTTCCACTTTGGATTATCCGGATGAAGCTTAATTTCATTGCGCAAAACTGAACATATAAACGAAGCGAACGTCCTGCTCCTTCCGTTTATATTGATATACTTGTGTTTTACCTCAATTTCTACAGCTTTTTTTACCTGCTCCAGATTATCCATGGTTTAATTATACTATAGAAAGTGATTATTGATTTATCTAAGCTTATAATTTAAGCGTCAAAATTCCTATTTATATTATTAACAAATGTAACAATATCCTGCGAACGAAGGGTTGAAAAGCTGTAATACATGATTTATAATTAGATATATACTATATATACATAGCAGTTGGAATAAAAAAAAGGATTTTTACTATGACTATTTCATTTAGCGGTCTTATATCAGGCTTGGATACATCTTCATGGGTTGAAGCTCTTGTTTCCGTGAAACAAGAAAAAGTTACAGCCCTTCAGGAAGATTTAAAGAGTTATCAAACCGTAAAAGATACTCTTAGTTCTACTAAAACAGTTTTTTCTGATTTAAGAAACGCAATTGAAAAATTAACAGATTATAAATTTGGCGGTTCATTTGACCTGTTTGCACAAAATACAGCAACTTCTTCTAATGAATCTGTATTTACAGCTACCGTTACAAATGCAGCATCAAGACAAAATTATGATATTTTTGTTGAACAGCTTGCAACATATACAAAAGCAATCTCTAAAGAACCTGCGAGTGCTGTAGCCGATGATTCTACGGAACTTGCAAATATCGGTATTACAGAAGGTTCTTTTACTGTTTATGTTGACGGGGTAAAAAACTCTATTAACATTGAAGACGGCGATACTCTGGGGGATTTAAAATCCCAGCTGGCTGCTGCCGGAGTAAAAGCTGAAATAGATGAAACCGGTATTCTAACTCTGTCATCCTATGACGGAGCCTCTGAAATTAATATCGGAGCAACAACAGACAGTTCAAATATTTCATCATTATTGGGCTTAGCTAAACAAGAAGACGGAACATATACTTCAACAAGTTCTATGTTTAAAGCTTCTACAGCTTCCATTTTAACTTCAGCAGAATCCGGATTCAATGAACAAATTACTGCCGGCACATTCACAATCGGCGGAGCAACATTTACTATTGATGAAAATACAACTCTATCTTCATTGATTTCCGAAATAAACAGTAATGATGAAGCTCAAGCCTATGCATACTGGGATGATGCAACAGGTAAACTTAATATTACATCTACTAAAGAAGGAGCTTCATATATTAATATTGAAGCCGGAACAAGTAATTTTACCGATGTAATGGGCTTTACAGAGTCTGAATGGGATGCTGACGGCAATGTTGTATCTTCAAAAATGTTTACCGAAGCTCAAACACTCGGACAAAATGCTGTATTTACCGTTAACGGAACACAAATTACATCTACTTCCAATACAGTAACTTCCGATATTTCAAGAATAGAAGGTGTTACATTAACTCTTAAAGGTGTTTCAACCGAAGAAGACGGAAATGCAACCCTTTCTGTAGAACAAGATTCTACTAAGCTTGTTGAAGCTGTTAACGGATTTATTGAAGCATACAATGCCGCAATAGATAAAGTAAATGAAGTAACCGCAAGCGGTGCAGACCTTCACGGTGAAACAACTCTTACAAGCCTTAGAAATTCAATAAGAAGCTATGCTAACAGCAGTAATTCCACAAACGGCGGAGTTTATACTCTGTTATCTCAAATAGGTATTTCTACTGCAGAAGCTGATGGAAACAACCTGTCTACAGATACGGATAAATTGAGCCTTGATGAAGATAAATTCCTTGAAGCTCTTCAAGAAAACCCTGATTCAGTTGCTTCTCTGCTTGCAGGAGAAAACGGTATTTTAACACATATAGAAAATTCTGTTGAACAGGCACTTTCCGCTACAACCGGATTCTTTGATGTTAAATCATCTTCCATAGACAGTGATATCTCCCGTATGGAAGAAAAAATCTCCAAACAAGAAAAAAGTATTGATTCTTATAGAACTAAATTAGAAAACCAATTCTATCAAATGGAAATGGCAATTGCTCAAATGCAGCAAAATTATAGTTCTTTCTTAAGTTAATAAAAGCTAAATGATATAAGTTAACACACAAAAACCGGTTTTTATGGGGAACCGGTTTTTTATTACTCATCTTCAAGACTCAATACTGCCATGAATGCTTCCTGCGGAACTTCAACACGTCCAATAGCTTTCATTCGTTTTTTACCACGTTTTTGTTTTTCCAAAAGCTTGCGTTTTCTTGTAATATCACCGCCATAGCATTTATCAAGCACGCTTTTTCTTAATGCTTTAATATTTGTTCTTGCAATAATTCTGCCGCCGATTGCTGCTTGTATAGGAACTTCAAACATCTGGCGAGGAATAATAGTTTTAAGTTTTTCGGTTAATTTTTGACCAATATAATATGCACTGTCTTCATGACAAATAACTGAGAGCGCATCCACAACTTCGCCGGCAAGCATAATATCAAGTTTTACCAGTTTTGAACGTTTGTAGTCTTCAAACTCGTAATCAAGACTTGCATAACCTTTGGAGCGTGATTTTAGCTGGTCGTAAAAATCCGTAATCACTTCACTCAGAGGCAAATGGTAGATTAAATCAACCCTTACCTTATCCAGATAAGTCATATTAATAAATATGCCCCGTTTTGTTTGAGCTAAATCCATTAATGTGCCCACATACTCATTAGGAGTAATTATGGAAACTTTGACATAAGGTTCTTCTATATAATCCCTGTATTGTGCGGCAGGAAGATTCGCCGGATTATCAATCTCAACAACCTCTCCGTTGGTTTTATGAACTCTATAGACAACGGATGGAGCTGTAGTTACAATAGAGAGATTGTATTCTCTCTCAAGTCTTTCCTGAGCAATTTCCATATGGAGCATTCCCAGAAATCCGCACCTAAAACCAAACCCCAAAGCACTTGAAGTTTCAGGTTCAAAAGTAATTGAACTGTCAGAGAGTTTAAGTTTTTCCAGAGCTTCCTTAAGTTCGTGGTAATCTTCATTATCAACCGGATACATCCCTGAAAATACCATAGGCAAAGCTTCTTTATACCCCGGTAATGGTTCTGATGCGGGATTTTCCACATGGGTGACCGTATCACCTACAAAACGGGTAATTTCTTTAATAGAACCTGCAAAATACCCTACATCGCCGCAAATAAGTTCATTTACCTGAACTCTGTTCGGAGTTAAATACCCGAGTTCAGTAATTTCATATTCTTTACCTGAAGCCATAAATTTAACTTTATCACCCTGACGGATTTTTCCGTCCATAATCTTAAAGAAACATAAAGTCCCCAGATAAGGGTCATAAGCACTGTCAAAAACTAATGCCCTTAAAGGCTTGTCAGACGTATCTTCAGGAGGCGGAACAAAATCCACAATCGCTTCCAGAACTTTATCAATACCTTCGCCGGTTTTAGCACTGACCGGTATTGCCATTGATGTATCAATTCCCAGAATCTCTTCAATTTCTTCCTTAACTCTGTCTACATCCGCAGACGGAAGGTCAATCTTATTAATTACCGGAATGATTTCAAGATTCTGCTCAATTGCCATATATACATTAGCAAGCGTTTGCGCTTCTACACCCTGTGTAGCATCTACAATAAGCAGAGCACCTTCACAAGCTGCAAGAGAGCGGGAAACTTCATAAGAAAAATCCACATGCCCCGGAGTATCAATAAGATTGAAAATATATTTCTCGCCATTTTCGGCTGTATAATTCATCCTTGCGGCATTCAACTTAATTGTAATTCCACGTTCCCGTTCAATATCCATCGTATCAAGCAGCTGGTCCTGCATATCCCGTTCGGCTATTGTTCCTGTTGCTTCCAAAAGTCTGTCAGCCAGTGTAGATTTCCCGTGATCAATATGGGCTATTATACAAAAATTTCTTACATTATTTCTTTGCATTATTCTCTTTCTTTTATTTTATCGGGCTATATAGCCCGACCTGCAGTCCATTTTATTTCCTCTCCAAAGACACTACTGTCCGGAATAAAATATTTTGTCATGCTGAATTTATTTCAGCATCTTACCAATTGGGCGTTATACTTGCTTTCTGGCAAAATCTTGAAACAAGTTCGGGATGACATTTTAGTTTATTGTCTTTTCTATATTCCTTATGGTCATAATACATATTTTCACTCATTTTTCAGTTTTTTATACAAAATTATCTCGGACAGTAGTGCCTGATTGGGGAGGGTCAGGGTGGGGGTTAAGCCCACAATTTATTATTCACCCTCCCGGAGCAGCGGTTTTTCTCCTTCCGGTTGAGAGGTTTGAATATCAGGTACTACTACCTTTTCTTTTTCGTTTTTATTAAACATGTTTTTAATTTTGTATCTTAATGTACGTTTTTCTGCTTCATGTTCAGCTATAATCTCATCTATTGTAGTTGCCTGACTGCCTTCAACAGGTTCAGGAATTGAGTTAACATAATTAACCGCATTTTCATATTCTGTTTGAGAAGCAAGCCATTTAAAAGATTTAACCAGAGTAAGCGGCTTAGCTGCATCACCTCTTACAACAAGCTGGAATTTGGTTGCAGCATTATCGACATAGCTGTTGGCAAAACTTGGTAATGTAGCCAGTTCACTTTCCGGAACCATTTCACAGAAAAGCGAGAATGCTTTTGCCGTTACAATATTTAAGCTTGCAGCACTATTAACCAGATTAGCAGGGTTGATTGCACCGATTGGACCGAGCAAGTTTGATACAAGAGAAGCCATCCTTGCTCTTACTTTCATATCCGCATAGTTTCTTAAGATATCAAAATCTCCAAAAATATGCAGGCTCAAAATATCACCCAGAGAAGTCATCGGATCAATATGGCATATACCGTCATTGAAAGTCAAACTTCCGCTTAAATCGGAGAAATGAGTTGTATCAATTGTCAGAAGTCCGTCAATAATACCCCCGATTGCGGTCTGGAAGAACTGAGATTCTCTTATATTTTCAGCAAGAATAAGATTTTCAATTTTACCAAATGGTCCAAACTGTCCGTCTTTTACGGTGAAGTTTACATCACCCTTAAGAGTTTTCATCTGTTCTTCATAAGTAGCACCCTTAAGAGAAAGATTTGCTTTGAAAACCGCAGTACCTTTAAGCGTATCCTTCATACCTGCAGCCTGACGGAGAGCTGTATCGACATTAATTTTTTCTCCTCTTAAATTCATTGTTAAATATGAATATAAAAGGTTCATAGCAATATTTCCGTTAACATTACCGCCAAAAATATTTGTCCTTAAACCTCTCAATCTAAATACGTTATGATCGAGAGCTATTCTTCCTGTAGTATTTCTGATATCAATATTTCCAGAAATAATTCTGTCCATTTTAATAGAACCGTTCTGAATAACAACCGGAATATTTGCAGGTTGTGATGCAGGAGCAGGGGCAGGATTTTTAGGAACATATGCCATTGCTCTGTCAGAAACTTTCATAAGTTTGTCTGCATTTAAATATCTTGAAGCAATATCTAAATCAGTAATAGTCAGCACCGGCGACGGCATAAGACTGATAGAGCTGTCTATCTGCAAATCAGAACCGTTAAGAATCAAATCATCAGCGGCTAAATCGGCATGGTTTCCTTTGAATCTCAAAGTTCCGCTTCTTAAATCAAGAAGAAGTTCCGGAATAGAAAGGCTCTGAATTGTAAAACCGCCTCTCATTCTCGGAGCAGCAGTTTCCCCGAGAACAAATGCTCTTCCGCCAAACTTAAATGATGATTGAGGGAAAGCATAAATCTTACCGTTCAAATGCTGAGGCATTGTTATTTTAATAAGATTTATTCTGTCGCCTTCAATTGTTCCGTCGATACCGAAGATTTCATCCAGATTAACAATTTCGTTTCCTCTTTCATCAACAGTTATTTGACGTTCATAGAAGCCCGTTTTTTTAATTTTTATTCTGTTATTTTTAAAATCTATAACCGATTGTAATGAAATATTCTTATCTTTAAGTTCAGCCATATCAACCGGTGTAATAAAGTTATCTTTGTTGCTCAAAGCTTGAACAAAGAGGGTTTGTTTCTTTTTATTTCCGTCAACGGTTAATTTAACAGGAATCTTTCCTGCTGAATGTATAAACGGTTTAAATTCATTACCGATTAATTTAACAAGGTCATCTGTAAAGAAATTACCGTTTGCAATCAGGTTAATTGATTTGAGTTTATTATAATCTTCAATTTTACCTGAGAATTTAATCGAAGATTTATCATTAATAAATATTGAATTTTCTTCAATTTCAATATTTTTATCTTCAATATTAATTTCAACTTCCGGAATTCTGATTACAGACTTAGTTTTAGGCATAGAAACCGTAAGTTCTTTGTTTTCTAATTCTCCGGTCAGTTCTTTGGAATTACAGAAGAATATTCCTTCAAAATCTTTGTTGTTAATAACAATATTACCGGCTTTGTCTTGAATATTTAAATCTTTCAGGCCGGCTTTAAGAGAAGCAACCGCTTTTTTAAGCTTACCTTCAAGATTAAGTTTTAGAGTCATATCGCCCGAATTAAACTTATAAGCCTTTCTTGTTTCTGCAGGTGCAAAAGCATTAAACAGAACCGGAAGCGGAATCTTATCAGCAGTAATACTTATATCCGCAACTGATTTTTCATCAATTTGACCGTTAAGATTAACTCTGGAATTATTAACCAGAAGGCTTGAATCCTTGATTTGAAGCATATTATTATCAAGAATAAGATTAATATTGGTATCAGCAAGAACTTTACCGACCCTTTTAACATCCAGACCGCCGTTTTGTACAATAACAGAACCGCTTGAATGAAGTTTTTTGAAATTAGTTTTAATATAGCAATCTGCTTTTATAAAACCGGTTGCAGTAATATCTGCTAACTCGTTTCTGATATGCAGTGAATCCATAAACGCTTTGGTTAAAATTACCATATCATTAAACTGGATATTTCCGGTTTTTATATTCATATCTACACTCGGATGAGAAGATATTGTTATATTCCCTTCAGAATGTATGTTCTGGTCTTTTGCAGCATATATATCGGTATCCAGTTTAATAGTCTTGCCAAAACATTTAGCCTTGATATAACTTGGCGGAAGGACTAGCTGAGAAACCTTCATAGTAACATTTTCCAGATTGAAATAACCCAGAACCATATCTTCTCTTACCCTTAGGCTTGTATCAAGACTAGCTTTCAGGTCATAATTACGATACATAGTAACAGGGTTTACAAACGGAATATCAATTCTTTCTGCCGGATCATCCTCTTCATCCAGAGCAGGTGCAGGCGGCGGTAAGAAAGTATCAATATTGATATCAGCAGTTATGTTTTTATTTTCATCACTGAATAATTCCGCATAAGTCTTAACCTTCATGGTCTTACCGTTAAAGTAACCAAGGGTTAATTTTTCACCTTGAAGTTTCAGATAGTGCCCGGATTGTAAATCATTTACAAGAACTTTATAGTTGTTAAGTTTTACACAAGGGATTTTTATTCTGATCCATTTAGGGTTAAACCAGCCGGCTTCATCCGTTTCCTGCTGATTTTTCTCAAGAGCCTGCTCCTTACCTTTATTCAAAATATGTTCAACAAGCTGTATAACTTTAAACTGTTCATTATTTACAATTTCTAAATTTACATACGGATTGTTAATTTCAAGAGCTGAAACTTTTACGGTAAGTAATAAAGCACTCGGAATTGCAACTCTTGTTTTTAAACTTTCAGCAGAGAATAAAAGCGAATCATCCGGAAGCTTAACCGTAATATTATCAGCTTTAACTCCCGCACCGAGAAGAGGTGTGGTAATAATCTTTGCATTCTCAAAATCAATATTGAGTTTTGCCTGTTCCTGTGCAATCTTTTGAATTTCCGGTTTATATTTATTAATATCTACCGCATTTGGCAGCACAAATAAAAATGCTAAATAAGCTAAAACCAGAATTGTTAAAACTATATATCCTAAAATTGTTAAGAATTTTTTCATTAATACTTATCCCCTAAATTACTTACCATATTCAATTCTACCACAAAATTAAGATATCAGGATTATTTTTTTTGTAAAGATTTTGTAAGAACTTGACTTTTTTCTGTTAAAATAAAAATTATGTCAAGATTATTACATTAGGCGAATTAAGGAAAAGAGACTATGAAGAAAATTTTTATGCTGTTTTTTATGATGTTAATGAGCTTGCAATCAGCTCAGGCAATGAATGTTGATGCGTTTATTGACAAACATTTAGCGCCTGTTTCCGATGCTGTTGCAAAAGTGATTTTCTTCTCTATTCCCGTGTGCGGCGGAAAAGTTCCTTTAATTATTTTCTGGATTATTATTGCAGGATTCTTTTTCACTATATATTACAAAGGTGTTGCTGTTTGGGGATTTAAACATGCAATAGAACTCGTATGTAAACCTGTTGAAAAACATCATGAAGGCTGCGGTGAAGTAAGCTCTTTTCAGGCACTCGCAACTGCTTTATCCGGAACTATCGGTATAGGCAGCATTGCCGGTGTTGCAATTTCTATATCTATTGGCGGGCCTGGAGCAGCTTTCTGGATATTCTTCGGTGCCATTCTCGGTATGTCAATAAAATTTGTAGAAGCTACTCTTGCCGTTAAGTACAGAAGATTTAATCTGGACGGTTCTGTATCAGGCGGTCCGATGCATTATATCGCTCACGGTTTAACCAGAAAGAAAATGCGCTGGTTAGGACAGCCTCTATCTGTAATATTTGCCATCCTTTGTATAGGCGGCGGTTTGACCGGCGGTAATATGATTCAAATTAATCAGACAGCTCATCAGCTTGTATTTATCACAGGCGGAGAACACAGTATTCTTCACGGCTTTACCTGGGTAATCGGTTTAATCGTTGCAATACTTATCGGTATGGTTGTTGTCGGAGGTATCAAAAGTATAGCTAAAGTTACCACGGTTTTAACCCCTACAATGTGTATTATGTACATTGTTTCAGGTCTGATTGTTATATTTGCAAACTTTACCAATATACCTCATGCTATCGCTCTTATAATGAAAGAAGCATTCCACCCTACAGCAGTAGCAGGCGGTATTTTCGGAACAATTATTATAGGCTTAAGACGTTCAGTTCAATCTAATGAAGCCGGAACCGGTGCTGCCGCTATTGTATATGCTACAGCTCAAACAAAAGAACCTGTTTCTCAAGGATTTGTTGCTTTGCTTGAAACGTTCTTAACCGGTGTACTTTGCTTATTTACATCTTTTGCAATTGTATTTTCCGGCGCATGCACAACCGCAACTAAAGAGATTTCCGGTATTGAACTTGCATCAAATGCATTTCAATCAGTTATTCCGTTCTTCCCTATAATTCTTTCTATTATCGCAATTATGTTCGCTTTATCAACCCTTATTTCCTGGGCATATTACGGACAGAAAGCCTGGACATTCCTTTTAGGCGAAGGGAAAAAACGCATACTTACATTTAATATTATTTACTGCTTATTTATTATTATCGGCTCTGCGATGAATGTTAAATCTATCATTGATATAACAGACGCAATGATGATTTCTATGTGCGTACCTAATATTATTGTTCTTTATATCCTTGCTCCTGAAATTAAAAGAGATTTGAAAGATTATCTGGAAAGACATAAAATGAATTTTATGAAATTCTAAGAAGAAAAATGATATACTTAGATGCAGGAACAACATATTCAAAAATAATTTCAAACACAAACTGCTTAGACAAGCAGTTTTGTGTTGATATAAAGGACGGAAATTATTACTATATTGCACCGTCAAGCCTGATAAAAGAACTTGATATCAAGCCTGATTATTCCTGCGGACATATGGCAAATTCAAGCGAAAATGAGATTATTGCACTGGCTAAGGGAGCCAAAAAACTTAATATAGACCCTGACGCAACTATTCTGGATTTAGGAAGCAGAGATGCAAAATGGATACGGTTTAAAGACGGAAAATTTCACGATATGGACTGGAATACCTCCTGTGCAAGCTCGACAGGCGCAACAGTTGAAATGCTCATGAAATTTTATAATGTAAAAGAAAATGAACTTAAGTACAATCCTGAAAAATTTTCCGTGACCTGCGGAATTTTCGGAATGGAAAAAATTATGGATTCAATTTCTGCCGGAATAAAACCCGCTGAAGCAATTTCAAAGTTCATACACGGAATAGCATTCAATACCTGGAGCTTTTCCAAAAAACCGCAAAAAATCTATCTTTCAGGGGGGTTTTGTGAAAATGAATGTTTTGTCGATTCCCTTAAAGAATATTGCGAAACTATCCCGCTTGGCAGGTTTGTCCTGTGTCAGGGCTTGATTTAAGAAATTTTTGGATTTTTAATTTTCTGCCCCATCAATTTGTAAATTTATGTTAATAAAAGTCAATTTTTCGAAGTGTAAATACTTTATATATATAACAGGGATAATTAGGAGAAAATTAATATGTGCTGTTTTTCAGTATTTACACCGCCACCGGTATGCATGCCGGCACCATTCATGGGATGCGGTCCAATGCCTTTTATGGGATGCGGCCCGATATTTCCATTGGGAGGCAGGTGTTATAACCCGGGCAATTCTTTCATGTTTGGAATGGGTGCGGGACTCGGTGCAGGACTCGGCTGTCTTGCAGGAAACATAATCGGAGGACTACTTAACCGCTGGTGTTAATTCACTAAATAAGCTTCTGTCAAATTCGGTAAAATCCTTAATAATACCATCTACTTCCGGCATTTTTTTATAAAATTCCGGAGATTCTAGTGAAGTTACTGCTATAATTCTGCCAATACCGGCAGCTTTAGCCGCTTTGATTCCTGCATAAGCATCTTCTGCCACAATACAATCAGAAGGTTTTAGATTAATTTTTTCCGCTGCTATCAAAAATATATCCGGAGCCGGTTTACCCGGAATTTTTCCGTCGGAATATACTATTTTATCTATATCAAACCATTTATCAAGGTGAAATTCTTTGATATAAAATTCTACATTCTCCCATTCAGACATTGTCGCAATAGTTCTCGGGATATTTTTTTCTTTTAAATAATCCAGAAACTCAATCGCTCCGGGAGCAAGTTTAAAGTTTTCTTTATCTTTTAAACATCTTTTACGATAAAGTTCTTCTTTTTCCCTGCCGTATTTTTCAACCAGTTCTTTAGTCGGTTTTTTTCCTATCGCATATTCAATAATATCTTCATTCGTATGTCCGAACATTTTTTCCTGCATCTCTTGGGTCGTAAATTCATATCCCCTTAAGATTTTAGAATACTCTCTCCAGGCATCATAATGCAGCTGAGAATCCCAGTATAATGTTCCGTTAAAATCAAAAATGATTCCCTTCATATTTCACCTTAATCTTTATCCGGTATTTTGCCTGATAATTACCCTCTTTTATTTATATTATATTCAAAACCCCTTTTATTGTACAAGGTTTAAAAGATATGCTAAAATAACTGTTATGAAGTTCAATTTGAATCTGGAAGATATTAAATATGTTAAAATTCTTTATCAGGACAGAGAAAATAAACCCTGCTCCGCTAAAGCTGCAATAAAAAGTTTTACCGGTACAGAAATCCTTTGCTGTGCCAAATTTGAAGAAAGTCTTTATATTAAAACCCCGCAGGAAATTACATTAAGCTTTGTTTGCCTTGAAGGTTTATATAGAACAAAAACTGTTTTACAGAGGGTAGAAAATGACGAACCATATACATTTTTTTCCGTTGCCCCTCCTCAAAACCTTGAATATCAACAAAACAGAGAATATTTCAGAGTAGAAATTGCGTTAGATTGTATTTATTCTTATGAATCCGGAGGAGAGTTTATTAATATTGATACCAGAACAACTGATATTTCCGCAAACGGCGTCAGTATTATAACTCCAAATATTGAAATCAATACCGGAGAAGCTTACTTAAATATTTCGGTATTTAATAAAAAAATAAAAACTAAAGTAAAATTTATCCGCAGTGAAAAAGTTGATTCAGGTTATAAAATTTCGTTCAGTTATAAAGATATTACGGAACGTGACAGGGATTTAATTTCACAAATATGTATCCAAAAACAACTGGAAGAAAAGCGAAAACATCTAAAATAAAAATCTGATAATTAACCTTTAAATTTATTTTTTCATATAGCCCTCTTAACAATTCGTTACATAATGGCAATTTCTTCAAATTTATTGTTTTACATGTAATAGAAGTGTGTTTAATCCTTGGAGGTTTGTATGTACAATGTTTCACTAAATAATAACGAAGCCTGCGGCAGTCTGGCTTATGGCAAATATAACCAAAACTGCCCGCCTGAAAATCCTAATTGCAATCAAGTTAATTTCAGGAGCAGAGAAGATTATTATGAGAAAAAAGATCATACTGCCTTAAAAGCCGTAATAGGTCTGGCAGGAGTAACCGCTCTGGCTATCGGAGGTTTGGGACTTGCACACAAAAATAATTTAATAAGCAAAATTAAAAATGAAAAACTCAAAGATTTTGTTTCAAAGGCAGAACCTGCCGCTGAAAAATGTTACGAATGGTGTGGCAAAGTGAAAAAAGCAGGAATGCAAGGAATAGACTGGGTAAAAAATATATTTAAGAGAAAATCTTAATCATTTTTAATTCTAAACCAGTTAACAAACTTATTGAAAAGGGTATCCTGCGGGATATCTTTTTCGTCCAGTTCGCTGTCCAAAGAAATTTCACTCTCGTTTTTATCCGAGCTGTACTCAAACATATCTTCTTCTTCGTCTTCTTTTTTGCGTTTACCCTGACGCATATACATACCGCCGCCGCCTAAGCCGCCGCCGTCTTTGTAGGTTGATTGTGTTCTTATCGGGTTGATATCGCTGCTTCCAAAATTAAAGGACATAACTTCCCTCTTGGATTGTACTTTTCATGTATATTATAACCTGTTTTTTAAATTTTTCCAGTGTTTTTATGGTAAAATCATTATATTATAGGAGTTTTAATATGAAGAAAATATTGGGTTTGGCTCTTGTTTTATTTTTTAGCTGCATTCCGGTTATTGCAAAAGATATGAGATTTATTCAGGTTACAGATACTTTATACAGTATTTCTGACGAAAAATCCGTTGAACAGCTAAAAAATATTGTAAATGATATTAATCATGAATCCGGAACACAATTTGTTGTATTTACCGGAAATAACATAGCCCAGCCTTCCAGAGAAAACCTTGAAGGATTTTTAAAAGAAGTTAAGGCTCTGAAAGTTCCTTATTATGTTGTACTTGGAAATAAGGATGTTAACAGACAAAAGAATTTCGGGAAAAAGGATTATATTGAGATTCTAAAAAAGAATATAAAAACTCATAAAAAAATTGAATCGCCAAATTATATATTTGAAAATGACGGAGTAATCTTTATTGTCGCAGACGGTTCAAAAGATGTTATTCCAAGCTCTAACGGATATTATAAAGCTGATGTAATAAGCTGGCTGGACAGTCAATTACAGCTTTATAAAGATAAAAATGTCGTAATCTTTCAGCATTTCCCTCTGATTCCGCCGGCACAAAAAGAATCACGATATACGTTTAAGC
Organism: Candidatus Gastranaerophilales bacterium; assembly: GCA_944324255.1. GTDB lineage: Bacteria > Cyanobacteriota > Vampirovibrionia > Gastranaerophilales > Gastranaerophilaceae > CAG-196. The sequence goes on from CALUVM010000015.1 coordinate 16,131, forward strand.
CTGAAGGTTATTTAAAACTTTTAACAAAATACCCTAATGTAAAAGCAATTTTTACCGGACATTTTGAAGTTAACAATGAACAGACTGTTAACGGGATTTTACACGTATCTACCAAAAATGCACCGGCATACAGAGTGGTGGATATGATGGATTATGATTCTAAAACTCCGGTATTCTGGAGTGTAATAAAAGTCAGCGAATAAAAAAATCAATCCCGATTGGCTTTACGTGCAGTACTTAAACCCGTAACTGCTCCGGCGGTTGATGCAATAATACTGTTTATTGCAATAGAGTTTTTCATCGGAGATTTAGAAAAAATTACATTTCTGGAAACCAGATCAAGCGCAACTCCGAATCCGAACCAGATTCCAGCAGTAGTTAACCCGTCCTTTACGGGATGAGAAATTGAATTCTCCTGCCTTTGTGAAGCACGATAAGAAAATGCGGGTGTAATGTATTGCACTGATTGTATCTTCATTAACTCTAAACACCCTAAATGCTTTTAAATTTAACCAAATCCAATTTACGCATTCTGATATTCTGCGGAGTAATTTCTACAAGCTCATCATCCCCGATATATTCAAGACAATCTTCCAGAGAAAGTTCTTTATGAGCTTGCAGGGTCACCATAACATCCGCAGTTGCACTTCTCATATTTGTAAGCTTTTTGGTCTTACAGATATTAACTACTATATCTTGAGATTTATTCCCTTCTCCGATAATCATACCTCTGTAAACCTTGGTTTTCGGAGTGATAAAGAAAACCCCTCTATCTTCAAATTGAGCAAGAGCATACGGAATAGCTTCGCCCTGTTCATGAGCCAGAATTGAACCGCTTCTCTGTTTCGGAATATCTCCCGCAAATGGTTTATACTCATCAAACGTATGGTACATAATACCTTCACCTCTGGTCATACGTATAAACTCGCTTCTAAAACCGATTAAACCTCTTGCCGGAATAGAAAATTTCATATGAGTTCTGTTATTTGCACTTTGCATTTCAAGCATTGTAGCCTTTCTGCCTGAGAGTCTGTCAATTGCCGAACCTGCGTATTCTTCCGGAACATCTACAATAAGATTTTCAAAAGGTTCGCACTGAACCCCGTCAATTTCTTTATAGATAACTTCCGGTTTGGAAACCTGAAATTCATAACCTTCTCTGCGCATTGTTTCAATCAAAATTCCGAGGTGAAGTTCCCCTCTTCCGCTTACTCTGAAACAGTCCGTAGAATCTGTTTCCTCTACTCTTAAGCTCACATTCTTTTCAAGTTCATCAAAAAGACGTTTTCTGAGTTGTCTTGAGGTTACAAATTTACCTTCCTGTCCGGCAAAAGGACTGTCATTTACTGAAAAATTCATCTGAAGAGTCGGTTCATCAACCTTGATTAACGGAAGCGGATTAATATTATTCACATCACAGAGAGTTTCCCCGATATGAATATCTGAAAAACCGGCAATTCCTACAATGTCACCGGCTTCGGCAGATTCAATTTCAACTCTTCCCAAATCTTTAAACCCGAAAAGCTTTGTAATCTTACCTCTCTCAACACTTCCGTCTGCTTTAACCCAGGCAACCTGTTCTTGTGAAGAAACTTTGCCGTTTGCAATACGTCCGATAACAATTCTACCTACATAATCGTTATAATCAAGAGTTGTAGCCCTGAATTGGAACGGTTTCTTAACATCACCGGAAGGTTCCTGAATATTTTCCAAAATACAATCCAAAAGCGGACTTACGTCTTTTCTTTCATCATCAAGATGTTTAATAGCAAACCCGTTCAAACTGCTCGCATAGATATACGGAAAGTCGATTAAGTCCTCTCTGTCCGTAAGCTCCGTAAATAGGTCAAAAACTTTATCCAGTGTACCGTCCGGATCTGCAGCAGGTTTATCAATCTTATTTATAACAACAATAATTTTAATTCCCAATTCAAGAGCTTTGGAAAGTACAAACCTCGTCTGCGGCATAGGACCTTCAGCAGCATCAACAATTAAGAGCGCACCGTCTACCATACCGAGAACACGTTCTACCTCCCCGCCAAAATCGGCGTGACCAGGAGTATCTACAACATTAATCTTTACCCCTTTGTAATTAATAGAAATGTTTTTAGAAAGAATTGTAATTCCTCTTTCTCTTTCTAAATCATTACTGTCAAGAACTCGTTCTTGAACATGCTGATTATCTCTAAATACTCCGCTTTGTTTAAGCATACAATCAACCAGAGTCGTTTTGCCATGGTCAACGTGAGCAATTATTGCTATATTTCTGATATTTTTCTTATCCATTGTTTTTATATTCCATTTTCTCTAGTGTAAGTTCTACACTTATATTGTAAAATTTCAATACTAAAAAGCAAGAGAAATAAAAAAGGTGCCTTGAGCACCTTTCTGTTATTTTTTATCCTTCAATAAATCTTCCCATTGCACGAAATTTATTATATCTTTGTTCCTTGAGTTCATCAACGGAAAGCTTATTTAACTCTTTTAACGCCTTGAGGATAGAAGTTTTCATACTTTCAGCGGTTGTCTTATAATCCGCATGCGCTCCTCCCAGAGGTTCCGGAATTTCTTCATCAATAATTCCGAGTTCCAGCAAGTCTTTTGAAGTAATTTTAAGTGCTTCAGCAGCTTCTGCATACATAGAAGCATCTCTCCAGAGAATAGAAGCACAGCCTTCCGGAGAAATAACCGTATAATAAGCGTGCTCAAGCATCATAACTCTATCCGCTACGGCAAGCCCTAATGCTCCTCCGCTGCAGCCTTCTCCGGTTATAATAGCAACTATAGGGACGGTGAGTTTTGACATTTCTCTTAAATTAACCGCAATAGCAGAACCCTGTCCGGTTTCTTCAGCCTTAATCCCCGGATACGCACCCGGTGTATCAATTAAAGTAACAACAGGAATCTTAAACTTGTCTGCATGTTTAAAAAGTCTTAAAGCCTTTCTGTAACCTTGAGGCTGCGGCATACCAAAATTATATTCCAGATTTTCTTTTGTGGTTTTACCTTTTTGAATACCGATTATCATAACCGGCTTGCCGTCTATTTTAGCAAGACCGCCTATAATAGCTCTGTCATCCGTGCCTTCTCTGTCACCGTGAAGCTCAATAAAATCTTCGCACATTAACTCAACAAAGTCCAAAAATTTCGGTCTTTCCTGATGTCTTGCGATTTGTAGTTTTTGTGAAGGTTTCAATTTTGAATACAACTCCTTTTTGTAATCTTGAGCCTGTTTCTCGAAATCCTGAATTTGTGCCTCCAAATCCATTCCGGAATCTTCACTCATTTTCTTTAGTTCATCTATTTTTTTCTGTATTTCAACTATAGGTTTTTCAAAATCTAAAACTATAGACATTTTTCTATACTCCGTGCATATCTAAAATATTGGCAAGTGTTTTTCTCAGGTTCTTTCTTTTGGAAACAATATCAACCTGACCGTATTTAAGCAGGTATTCCGCAGTCTGGAAATCAGAAGGGAGTTTTTGCCTGATTGTTTGTTCAATAACTCTTCTTCCGGCAAATCCGATTCTTGCACCCTGTTCTGCAATAATAATATCGCCTAAAGTGCCAAAACTGGCAGTAATTCCGCCGAAAGTCGGCTCCGTAAGTAAATTAATATACAGAATTCCGGCTTCATCAAGTTTTCCGACAGCACAGGAAGTTTTAGCCATCTGCATTAAGCTTAAAGCACTTTCCTGCATTCTTGCACCGCCGGATGATGTCACCGCAAGCATAGGAATCTTAAGTGCAAGGGCTTTTTCCATTATTCTTGTAACTTTTTCACCTACAACACTGCCCATTGAACCGCCCATATAATCAAAATCCATTACGGCAGCTGCAATTTTATGCCCCTCAATCTTGCCTAAACCTGTAATTACAGCCTCATCCAAACCTGTTTTTGAGTGAGCTTTCTTTAATCTTTCAGCATAAGATTCCGTATCCACAAAATTTAAAGGATCTGTCGGAAGAACATTTTTAAATAATTCTTCAAAAGAACCTTCATCAAATAACTGGGCAATTCTTGTTTTTGCATTTATTCTAAAATGATAGTCACAATGCGGACAAACCATTAAGTTTTCTTCCAGCTCGCTTTTTAATATCTGTGAATCACAGTGAACACATTTTACCCATAGACCGGAGGCATTTTCTTCAATACCTTTCATATCTTTGGCTCTGCGTTCTATTTGAGCCTGTTTTCTTTTATCAAACCATTCTTGAATCGTCATATTCCACATCCGGTCAAGACTTGACCGTTCCTTTCCCTAATAAAATGCGATTGGCATAAATCAATTTTACATCAAAAATTTTATTAGGGGAATATTTTCATAAAATTGTTACGTTTGTATGAAAAATTAACGAAAAAATCCCTCCTTAACTATAATTTTTCTGCCGCAAAACTCCGATAATTAAAGGATGAAAAAGTGTATTATACAAGTTATAATAAAGTTGTAATCCTAATCCGGAGGGTTTTTTATGAACAGAATACCTCTTTTTGTAACGTGTATACTTATAAGCAGTATTCTCCTTTGCGCATGCGAAGTAAAAACAGATACCCCTATGATTAAGGCAAAACGCAGACTTGCAGAATACCTTCCGTCAGAAGAACAGCAAAAACCCGCAGGTACCGTAGATTTAAGCGAAGGTCCCAAGCTGCGGTATGATGCACATTTTGGACCAAAAGATTTGAATTTCGATATTAAGATTGTTGACCCTTATTAGAATATTATGGATGATACCGCAAACAGAAAATTTATAGGCAGACTTGTTTATCAGGTATTAACCGGACAAAAATGTGTGCGGGAAGCAATTAAGCTGTTCCCTGAAACAAAAGACAGAAATATTATATGCGCATATCACGCTCTTGTGCATTATGAGGCTGATGAAGATATCAGATACCACGATATAGAGTACAGGGAAGCTCAAGATGAGTATTTGGAATATATTGCACAAACTTTGAGCGAAGGAAAAATTCTGCCCAAAAATATTATTGATGAGTATTCTCCTTACTACCGCGGAATTGCAACCCGCTGGCAGGATGGCTGGAAAGGGGCTTTGCATGAGTTTTTGAGATTTATTAATATAAAATAATCTCTATTACTTTATGTTATAATAAATATTATTTTAGATGAGGAGAAAATATTATGAATAAGAGAGTTCCTGGCTGTGACTTGGAAAAAGAGTTGTTTAAAAATGTGTTTGATAAAACACCGGAATATATAAAAAATTTAAATTTATTTGATTTTGATAATGAAAATGAGTTTACTTTTAAACTTAAAAAAGAACATCTTTATCCTTATGATGACAATACAAATCCTGAAGGATTGAATCTTCTTGACTGGTTCAAAAATTACTCAAAAGAAGCAAAGGTTTCGACTGCCGGAATCAGAGGTCCTCAGAATATATTATTTCCACAGGATACAAGATTTCCGATTAACCTTGTAGGTATTATTCTTGCAACTCTTGCCAAAGCTCTTGTTGCAAGAGAAAAATATGAAGGGAAAGAGATTATAAAACTTGCCGGCTCAGAAGTCCGTTATAATTCCGGATTATATCTTGATGCAATAGCAAGAATTCAAGCTGCGCAGGGAATAAAAACTCTTACTCCGGTCGAGAGAAAAACTATTCCTATCTGGCTTGCTTCATTTCTGGCTTTCAAACTCGACCTTGTAGGCGGAGAATATATTACTTCAAGCCACGGAATTTCTGTAAAAACAGCAACCAAAGACCTGAACTCTCAGGGAAGCCAATACCTTCCGGAAGAATCTCTGGAATTTGTTAACAAAATTCAGCAAATTTTTGACGAAACAGAAAAAAACGGTTATTACGAAATCAGAGTCGCAGCTAAAAATAACCCGCTAATTGACGAAGAGATTATGAAAAAGCTTAATGACGGTATTGATTTATATGTAGATTACCTGAAATCCGGCGTGGCTCAGAATCTTGACGGATTAAAGAAAATAAAGTCTAAAATTGTTATAGAATGTGTAGGCGGTTGTGCATACAGAACTCTGAGCAGAGTACTTGAAAAACTCGGGGTTGCTGACAAATATATTTGGCACAATACCGAAGAAGATCCTTTCTTCCATTCTATCGGGAAATCAGATACTGACCCTAAAGGAAACAAAGTATTTTATGATTATTCTGTTGATGCAACCGTTATTGCCAAAAGACCTGACGGAGAAAAATATTTCCCTGTTATAGAATCTATTCATTATGAAGAATTTTTGAAAGATTCCCCGCTCGGAACTATTGTTCTTATAACAGACCCTGACCATGACAGACTGACCGTCTGTCAGATTGAAGCGGCAGGAAATACCCCGACGCTTGATGAGTACGGAATATCATATATTCAGCTCGATGAAGAAAGAATTTTAACTGTCTATACCGCTAATCAGGCATTTTTAATGCTTATGAATTACAGAGCAAAACAGTTGAAAACACAAGGTAAGTTCAAAGACCATCCAAGATTTATGATAAAAACAACCGCATCAGCTCTCAGCTGGGATGAATGGGCAAAACATCACGGAATTAAAGTTGTTAATGTTCCTGTAGGGTTTAAAGAAATTGCCAATATTATGAAAAAGGTTGAACTTCAGATAAGAGAAAACCCTGATAAAAACGTTTTTGTGGATGATGTATTCGGAAATACCATTAATCTCGGTGTACAGCCAAGACTTATTTTTGGCGGCGAAGAATCCGGCGGTATGATTATGGGGCCGGAAGAACTAATCGAATCCTTAGCCGGACGAAAAGCCGTAGCTATGAGAGAAAAGAGTGCAACAGAAGCCATTATTGTAGCCTCTGCTCTTGCAGCAAGACTGGAAGAGGATAATAAAACTCTTTCTGAATATTTAATAGAAATATTTGAGGAAAATAATATCATTGCCAAATATGATGTGCGTGAAGATATTTCTTACTACAACGAATCCGAACCTGATATTGAAAAGCTCAAACTTGCTAAAATTGAAGGAGAAAAGAAAAGAACAAAAAATGATTTATTCTATCTTTCACTTGCTATTGGAATCAGAGAAAATCTCGCAAGCCTTGATGCGGTGAAAAAAGTTCTTAACAGTTCGTTTGCGGAATTATCGTTTGATAATCTGACAGCAGTTAAGTTTGTAGGGGATGGAACTTATCTTGAATTTACGGATAAATATGTTGAAATCCGCCCTTCCGGAACCGATGCCAAAACAAAAGCCTATGCAGGCGGAGAAAACCTTGAGGAGATTTCAAAATTTGCCAGAGTGCTCGGAAACTATTCAGGAGAAAGAACTGAACTTCATAAAGAACTTATAGCGGATGAACTTTACGAAAACTCTAAAGATATTGCACTTAAATATTATCTGGAGTTTGTGGATAAAGGGGCTGATACTCAGGACTTTGTTATTCCTGAATACAAATTTTAAATATGGGAATGTTAATAAAAAGAATAAAGAATTACTGGTTTAATCTCTCCGATAAAATAAGATTTCTTTTTATCGGCGGGATTAATGCCGGAATTTCCTATATTATTTATTCTTTTTCCGTATTTATATTAGGAGAACATGCATATCAAATTTCTCTTGCTATTGCCTGGATAATCTCTTCAATTACTTCTTTTACAACTCAAAGATTATTTGTGTTTAATGTTCCGGGAAATATTTTTAAACAATATCTTAAATGCTGCACAACATGGGTTTTCAGTTATTTAATAAACGCTTTCTTTCTGGAACTGTTTGTACAAAAATTACATATAAATGTTTATCTTGCACAAATAGCAGCAACTCTTATTGCAGCAGCCTTTACTTATGTATTATTTAAAAAATTCGCTTTCAGGAGAAAAAAACATGAATCAGCTGTTTAATTTTGATAAACAATTCAATTCACCTGTAACAGGGACAGATGAAGCAGGGCGGGGACCTGCAGCGGGAGGTGTTTATGCTGCAGCTGTTTATTTCGATAAAGTAACGGAAGGGCTGGTTAAAGACTTAGAGATTCTTAACGATTCAAAAAAATTAACACCCAAAAAGCGGGAATCAATTTACGATATTATTAAGAATAATACTGTTAACGAAATTGTTTGTGTAGAAGTAGATGAGATTGAAACAATTAATATTCTAAACTCTTCGCTCAAAGCTATGAAGCTTGCCTGTGAAGGAGTTATAAAAAAGACCGGAATCGAAGGCTTAACTCTGGTTGACGGTAATAAACTGATAAAAGACTATGCTTATCCTCAAAAATACATAATAAAAGGTGATTCTTTATCTGCATCCATTGCTGCAGCAAGTATTTTAGCCAAAGTCACACGGGACAGATACATGCAAAAGCTTGATGAAGAATATCCTATGTACAACTGGCGCAAAAATGCCGGATACTTAACGGCAGAACATATTAAAGCTATTGATAAATACGGCTTAACTAAGTATCATAGACCTTCTTTTTTAAGAAAACATTTTGAAAAAACCGGAGTCTAAGTTTCGGTTTTTCAAAAATATCTTTTATTCCTCTGCTGATTCTGAATCCGGAATTAAGGTGCAGGATGGATCATAGTCATACATATTAGTACCGACTATATTTAATTGATAACCTTCCGGACATTTTATATTAGGTTCAAGCGGTCTGCAAGATGCATTTGATAGCCTCGTCCAACCGGAAGGACAACTACAATACCACGAAATACCTTTTGTGCACTGCGGGTCAGGAATACCGCATGTAAAATGATCCGATGGCGGCAGCCAATCATACGGACAGGTAACAGTAGGGTCAACTCTGCTTGGTTTTTCCGGCTCAGGTTCCGGTTCAGGCTCCGGCGTCGATTGAGATTTAGTAATTAATTCCGGAGAAACAGCCCATTCATCAGGAATTGAAGATAATAGTGCACCTTCAGGTGTTATATCTGTTTTACGCCAGTTCATTCGTGTTTTAAGATATTCTTGTCCCATCGGATCAGATGGTATTACATGTCCGTCGCCGGTTATTATAAATTTAAATCTATCAGGTGCTTTACATTTTTTTGAATCATATAAACAGTTATTACCTTTCTCACCATTTAAATCAACATAAATATCTGTTTGATAATTTGTTTGTCCATCTGTTTCCGTACCTACTACAAATTGTACGCCTTTATTTGTTGTAAATGACGGAGTGCTGAATATAGTATCTGAATAAGTAATTGTACCTTTTTGACAAGATACTTCGCTCTCCAGTGACTGCGGGAAAAACTCTGATAATACTTCACACAATTTAGTTTCATCACCGCCATATTTTTTAAGGTTCCCGTTTTCATCTTTGCCTATTGTTACTTCTTCAAGATTAAACAATGGTGCCTTGTTATATGAATATGTAAAATTACTATCCGTCAACGGATATATTGCTTGATTTGATGCTATTTCCCTTATTGTTTCAACTAATGTATAATATGTTTTTACATATGTGGCTTTTATACCATCAGGCTTATATTTATTAGCAAGCGGTAATAATATCGCTGCTAATATACCGATAATTCCCAGACATATAAGAATTTCAGCTAATGTATAGCCCTGTTTTTTCATATAATTCTCCTAATATTTTAATTTTTACAACATAATTACAATTATGTTGAACTTTGACTATAATACCATATGTTTATTGACTTGTACAGTAAATTGTAAAAGTGAAGCCGGTCGGGGATGTTTCTTCCCTCAAACACGCTCCCGGCTTCGCCTCCCGCTATCGTTTCGTGAAAAAACACCCCTCCGCTTCACCAGATTCTGAAACCCTTACATAAACTCCATTTCATATATTTATTCAACATAATTGTAATTATGTTGAACTTTTATTAGTCTTACAATAATTAGTAATACCTTTAATTTATGCTATAATATCCATATATAATTCATATTCAAGGAGTTTTTATGGACGATTACAAAATAATTATTACAGTATCTGGAACAGATAAAGTCGGGATTGTATCAAGTGTTTCTACCCTGCTTGCTAAATATAAAGTTAATATTGAAGATATTAAACAAACCCTTATGCAAGGTCATTTTGTAATGTTTATGCTCTGTGATATAAAAAATTCAACCGTTAATTTTAAAGAATTAAAAAACTTGTTAATAGAAGAAGGAAACAGACTTGAGCTTGAAATCTGGGTACAGAAAAAAGGTATTTTTGAAAAAATGCATACGGTCTAATGAATAAATCAAAAATAAAAAAATCTTTAAAGAACTTAAAAGAAAAAACAGAAATATTCAAGAATTTGTGTATCAACCCTGATGACCCTTGCGCACTAAGAAAACTCGGAATTTCAATGCAGAAAAAAGGAGATTTTGACAAAGCTCTTGAATATTATAACTATGCGCTTGAAAATTCTGAAGAAAAAGAAGTCGAATATACCCTTATCGGGACTATTTATTATTTAAAAGAAGAATTAGACGAGGCTGTAAAATATTTTGAACTGGGAATAGAAGAAAATGAACATTACGAACCCGCCTATGAAGGAAGGAATCAGGCTCTTCTTGAAAACCAGCTTAAACTTATTGAACTTCAGGAAAATTTGATTTCCAGATATTCAAATTAAAAACTAAAAAAGGTTTAAAAATTTAAAAGGGTAAAAAATACCTTTAAAAATCTTAATTCTGCAATTTATGTGTATGAACTCCCGATTTAATATTATGATGGCAAATCTTGCCAAACAAGGAGGGTTATATGCAAATAAAAATATTACTTGTAGAAGACCAGAAGCTTATGCGTATAGGTATAAAATCTCTGTTTTGCGACTTTCCGGAACTTGAAATAGTAGCAGAAGCAACCAACGGCAAAGAAGCAATAGAAAAATCCAAGCTTCTTAAACCGGATATTGTACTTATGGATATCGGACTTCCGGATATATCAGGAATAGAGGCTACAAAACAGATTTTGGAACATAATAATAATATCCATGTAATTATTCTTACTTCTCATGTTTCGGAAGAAGAGCTTACCGCATCCTTGCAAGCGGGAGCCAGTGCTTATGTAATAAAAGATATTAATACCGAATTTTTAATGAATGTAATAAAAATGGTAAAAGAAGGTGCAATGTGGATAGACCCGCATCTCACACCGTTTATCAGGGATAAAAACTGCGGAGTTCTGCCGTCCAGACAACTCTCACGAAGCGTATTCAAAGAACGGCACTCAAACCTTACACAAAGAGAATACGAAGTTTTAAAACTTATAGTAGACGGGCAGTCAAACAGTGATATAGCAAGAACTCTTACAATAAGCGAACATACGGCAAAAGCACACGTATGTAATATTATCCAGAAGCTTGTAGTAGATGATAGGACTCAGGCAGCAGTCAAAGCGCTTAAAGAAGGATTAGTATAATAAAAAAGGGGTATTTGTTACCCCTTTTTATTATTTATCCTTAGGAGAAAGAACCGCAATTACCGCATTATTTATATCCAAATATTTCTTTGCAGCTTCTTTCAAGTCCTCTGCCGTGAGTTTTTCACATATAGGAATATAATCCTCGGCAAGTGCTAAATCATCACAAACAGTCATATAATAACCGATTGTTTCTCCAATTTCCGACACAGTTTCTACCTCGCAGGCAAAACGTGATTTTAATTTTTTTCTTGCTTTATTTAATTCTCTTTCGGTTATATTTTCTTTAAGTTTTTCAACTTCATTTTTAACAAGTTCAATAGCTTTGTCTTTATATTCAGGATTAAAGTTTGCCTGCACAAAGAAATTACTTCCGTCACGGAAAGCATAGTTTTCTGCATCAATTATATTGAAAATTCGTTCCTGAGAATTTTCAATAAGATTCTGATACAACCTCGAACTTGCCCCTTCGCCCAATATAATGGACAACATTTCAAGCGCAATCAGATTTCTTAAATCCCTTGCAGGAACACCAAGATAACCAAACATCATAAAAGAAGAGTTAATATTTGCTTTTTCTTCCAGATAAACCGTACTGCTTACGGGTTTATCCGGCAAAATATTCCTTTCAGGCGGCTCCGGTCTTTCTCCCCAGTTGAATTCTTTTACAACTTTATCCAGAACTTTATCAAAATCAAACTCGCCGACAATAATAGTTGTAACATTCTTAGGAGAATAGAATGTTCTGTAATAATTCATAACTTCCTGTTGAGAAACCTGCGAAATTATCTCCGGAGTTCCGATTACATCTCTTTTATAAGGGTGAGAAGTATACATTGCATTATTTGCAGCGTTATAAACCTTAGTCCACGGCTGGTCTTTTCTCATCCTGATTTCTTCAATAACAACATGTCTTTCACGCTTATCTGTTACATTTTTATCATTAACATCAAACGGCGCACCCATTTCGTAATCAGGGATTACAGGGTCAGTCATCATATCGGCATGCAATTCTATTGCAAGATTAAAATTCTCATCATTTTCACCCTTAGGTAAAGTTACATAGTAAAAAGTATAGTCTTTCCAGGTTGCAGCATTAACAATCGCACCTCTGGCTTCAAGAATATGGTCAAACTCGCCTGCTTTATGTTTGTGAGTCCCTTTAAACATTAAGTGTTCCAAAAAATGCGAAATCCCGTTGTTCTTATCATTTTCATTGATAGAACCCGTTTTCACCCAGCTTGATACATTAACCATTCCGCCTTCTTTGTATGCAAGGACTATTTTATGTCCATTTTCTCGTTCATAAATCTTAACATCCCTCGTCAGGAATGGATACTTTACTGATGTTTCTTTCATATATACCTCTTATCATGTGTACATTATACAATAATCTATGTAGAAATGTAACAATTTTCATGTAGATATGTTAAAAAATTTGACTCAGCTGCATTAAATTCTTTATGATAGGAACAAGGATATGAAAATAAGTGTAGAACCAACAATTTTAAATAGATATTATTATCACAAAGGAACTGCGGTTCCGGAGAAAAGTACTCCTCCACAGGTTCCGGATACTGAAAAAAGTCTTCCTGCATCTAATTTATCTCTGGTTAATTTTCCAAATGTAACTTTCAGAATGAATAGCGATGCAGGATTTTTACTATCACAAAGTAAAAAATTAAAATGTGCATACAGCGGAAGAGATATGCTTCCTCTTGCAGAAGCAAAAATGATATACTCTAAACTCTTAAAAAGACCGAATGCACAATCCGCAATAAATTATCTGGTGCATTATGCTGACTATATGCACGATATTGAAGGATATATCTTTGAACTATTTCAGGATGCACCTCATAAAGGAAAACACGATTTCCAATCAATTTTGCAGGCACACCATCCGGCTGCACTGGAAAGATTAAAAGAAAAACAATCAAACATTATTAATTCCGCAGACAGAATTATTAATACAATGAGCGACCCTGTTGCAGAAACTATGGTTCAAATTAAAAAAGAAGCTATGGACAGAGTCCTTGGTAACGCATACTTTGGCAGAAAATCTTTCCTCGATTCAGTCAAAGTTCTTAAAGTTCCTGATGAAGATTTAGCAAAAGTTATTAAAGTATATCAAAGCTGGTATAAGCTCCCTGCCTCACGCAATGATATGGATGCTTTTATAGTTAAATATTCTAAAGAATCACATAACAATATAGCAAAACGCCTGATAAGCACTGCCGTAGGCTCAATTGAACATATTAAGCCGCAATTCAGAAATGGTGAAGATAAATTGAGTAATTATTTACTAGTATCTGCCGCATATAATAACAACAGACAGTCAATGCCTTTAAGTGAATATATTATGCTGAACGGCGACTTGAATATTGAACAAAATCTGCAAAAATATATGAATGATGTTATAAAAGAGGTTAATAACCCTAAATCTCCTTTCTCCCTAAGAAGTTATTATCCTGAAAGTATCAAACGTGCTGTAGAAACTGAAACCCAGGGAAGAGTTATACTGAGCACCAGAGGTTTGAATCTTTCTAAAGTTCAACAACGTCAGAATACCGCTCCGGATACTTTAAGTCAGAGATATATCGTTGTTTGTAAATAAATTTATTCGTACTGCTAACTTTACTTTTTATTTTCTTAGCACTAGAATTTAAGCATAAGGAGGCATATATGTATCAAGTTTATATCGACAGACCAACTTCTTTTGACCCTGATATGGTCGGAGAATTCAAGGATTATGATAAAGCTCTGGAACTTGCTGAAAAAGAGAAAGCTGCTGATCCTGAAATTTCTTATACTATCGAAGAAACTAACGGTTGTGTAAATAGTTACGGAGAACAGATTACGACAGTTGTAAAAAGAGGCTAAATAAGAAACTCTTAAAAAAAGAACCCGAAAAGGGTTCTTTTTTTTAATTCATTTTAAAATCTTGAGCGAATTCCGGTCTTTGATTTGTATAATTTCCCGGAATCTGTCCGTCAGACTCAGCTCTTCTTCTTTCCAGCTGCACCTGACCGTTTTTAACAATTTCTTGAAGCTGATTTAAATTCTGTTCAAGGTTTACAAGAACCTGTTCTGCATATACAGAAGCTCCGTCTTTGATTCTTAAAGCTTCATCAATAGCTTGATTTCTCATACTATCAGCTTCTTCAAGAGCCTTGCGTTTAATATCTTCACAATCGGTTATAACCTGTTCTTTAATCTTTTCAGCTTCTCTTTGAACAGCTCTTAATAAATCAGATTCACTTAAAAGTCTGTTAGCTTCTGCTTGAGCATCAGCAACAATCTTTTCTGCTCTCTGCTGCGCTTCATATTGAAGTTCATCTTTCCTTCTCAGAAGAGCCCTTGCTTCTTTAATTTCATCAGGAAGAGCCGCATAAAGTTTGTCCAATATATTGGTCACCGTATCTTTTTTCACAACCGTAAAGCAGTATCCTAAAAGCGGAAATCCTTTATCTAAAGCCTCTTCAAGCTCATTCATTAAACCGTATATAACATCTTGTTGTGAATTCATTTTATACTCCGTAACTGATAGTTAACAGAATTGTACAACAAACAACCAAAAAAAGTCAATCCTAGACCATGCCTGATTCACTACTGTAAATAAAGCTTATGTCACCCGGAAGAGTAGACATAATACCGGAAAGAATTCTATTCGCATCATCAACATTTACGGAATACGCATTACTGTTTAAAAAACTTTTATTTTTTATGACAGTCTGTAATTGCTGAAACAGTTTATAACTTTTTACTCTGCTCGCAAGACCGTATCTTTCTATATATCTTTTATATTCTTCCGGAAAAGAACCTTCAATACAGCATAACATATCCTCAACACGGGATTTATTAACTGATTTTTTACCAAACCAGCCGCCGGTAGATTCTTCATTTAAAATTCTTTTAAGTTTTTTAAAATACTTTTGTAATTCTAAAGTTACTTCATCAGGATTTAACATTATCTTTCAACCTCTTTAAAAAATTATACAAGATTCTTCATAAAATCTCAAGGTTAACTTTTTATGCTAAAATGGGAGAATGGATAGAGTTATTATTTCACCTTCAATACTTTCTGCGGACTTTATGAATCTTGAACAGGAAATATTTTCTGTTAAAGAAGCAGGTGCCGGATGGATTCATATAGATGTAATGGACGGTCATTTTGTCCCTAATATTACAATAGGGGTACCCGTTGTAAAATCTATCCGCAAAAAAACAGATATTTTTCTTGATGTACATTTAATGATAGAAAATCCTGAAAAATATATTAAAGCCTTTGCTCAAGCGGGAGCTGACTTAATAACATTTCACTATGAAGCAGCAAACGACCCTTTAAAAGTTATTTCTTTGATAAAAGAATGCGGCAAAAAAGCCGGAATTTCTATTAAACCGCAAACTCAAAGCAAAGAAATTTTTCCATATCTCAATGACGTGGATTTAGTACTTGTAATGACTGTAGAACCCGGATTCGGCGGACAGGAATTTATGCATGACTGCGCAATGAAGATTCCTCAAATTAAAGAAAAAGCTCCGGAAAATCTTATTATTCAAGTAGACGGCGGAATCAACAATCTTACAAGCAAAATTTGCAAATCTCTGGGAGCAAATTCACTTGTTGCAGGAAGTTATATTTACGGCAGTGATGATTATAAAAAAGCTATTGAGAGTCTAATCTAACCTGCGGATTCAAAATTTTAACAACCGGCGGTAAAATGGTCTTATGGAAAATATTTTAGAAATTAAAAACCTTAATCTATGTTTCAGAGGAGAAGAGCAATCTTATCAGGCGCTTTATAATGTAAATTACAACTTAGAAAAAAGTTTAATCCACGCTCTTGTCGGAGAATCCGGCTGCGGAAAGACAATGACCGCAATGTCCGTTATAAGGCTTCTGCCTAAAAATGCTTATATTAAAAGCGGAGAAATTATTTTTCAGGGAGAAAATCTGCTCGATTATAAAGAATCTCAAATGCGCAAACTTCGTGGAAACAAAATCGCACTTATTCCGCAAGATCCGATGACTTCTTTAAATCCTTTATATACAATAGGAAACCAGCTTCTGGAATCCGTACAAACCCATTCTAATGTTACGAAAAGACAGGGAATGAGAAAAGTACGGGAGGTTTTGGATTTAGTCAAAATTCCGGATGCGGAAAATAAACTTAATTTTTACCCGCATGAATTTTCCGGCGGAATGAAGCAGAGAATAATTATAGCAATGGCACTTGCCTGCAATCCCGAACTTATTATTGCAGATGAACCTACTACAGCACTAGATGTTACTATTCAAAAACAAATTATGGATTTAATTCTGGAAATTAAAAAAGAATTCGGCTTGACCGTTCTTTTAATTTCACACGATTTAGCCCTTGTAAGTAATTATGCAGATACCATTTCTGTTATGTATTCCGGGCATATTGTAGAGCAGGCGACATCGGATGAATTTTTTCAAAACCCTAAACACCCTTATTCTATTGCTCTTTTAAATTCGCTTCCCGGAAATAATCCGGCACAAAAATTAAAAACAATTACCGGCGCACCGCCAAGTATTCAGGAAGTAATCTCCGGATGCAAATTCCACCCCCGATGTGAATTTGCAGAAGCCGGTTTGTGTGAAATAAAAGAACCGGAATTAACCCTCCGCAATGAAAAACACTTCGTTTCATGTCTAAGATTTTAATACAATTTTTTAAAAAGTATATTTATTTCATATTACAGACGGAATAATTTTTGAAACCAGTTTTTTTCAGGCGGAAAATATTTGTTTTTTAGATCAATTGTTCGCCTGTCTGCTTCCCGAAAAAGCCGGTTAAAAGCTTTTTCTTTAGCAGCACTGTTTTTAGGGTAATAACTATGAATCAAATTTATTCTGTTATGAATTTCTCTGTCTAAAGCTTCAAGTTCACGTTCATAAGGAGATTGAGAAAAACGATATAAATTAGTTTTTCCTTCCTCAATATCTTTAAAATTAATATTATGATTATAAGTATGCCGGTTGATCGGTAATATTTTCATAAACTTATCCTTTCGTAACTAAAAAAGAGAGAACAGTTAAACTGCTCTCTCTCTTTTCTTTTAATTACTTAAATTATTTTCTTAAGAAATCAGGAATCTGAATTTCTGAGAAAGATGACATTGTAGGAGCCTTAGGAGCTGCATTATTAAATGCACCTGAGAAGAATTCCGCTGCGCTGATTGAACGGTTTTCAACTTTTTCTTCTATAGGCATTTGTGAGCGGAGTTCAAATCCTGTTGCAATAACAGTAATCTGAATTTCACCTTGAATATTGTCATCAACTACAGCACCAATAATAACTCTTGCATCATCTAATACTGCATCATTTATAATATTTGTAGCATCTGTTACTTCATGAAGTGTCATATCAGGTCCGCCTGTAATATTAACAATTACACCGCTTGCACCGTTGATTGAAGTTTCAAGAAGCTGAGAGTTAATAGCAATTTTAGCAGCTTCAATAGCTCTGCCTTCACCTGTACCTCTTCCGATACCCATAAGAGCTGAACCCGATGCCTGCATTACACTCTTAACATCAGCAAAGTCAACGTTAATCAAACCAGGAATTGTAATAATATCAGATATACCCTGAACACCTCTTAAAAGAACTTCATCAACTACGATGAACGATTCTTGAAGTGATACTCTTCTATCTACAACATCAAGAAGTTTGTCATTAGGAATAACAATAAGAGCATCAACAGCTTCTCTTAATTTTTCTAAACCTTGTTGTGCCTGGTTTTGTCTGCGTTTTCCTTCAAAAGAGAACGGTTTTGTAACAACACCGATTGTAAGTATTCCTAAATCTTTTGCAATCTTAGCAACTATAGGAGCTGCTCCGGTACCTGTTCCGCCGCCCATGCCGGCAGTAACAAACACCATATCTGCACCTTCGATAGCCTGTGTAATTTCTTGTTGTGCCTCTTCAGCAGCCTTTTCACCAACTTGAGGCTCTCCGCCGGCACCAAGACCGTTTGTTAATTTAGCACCGAGCTGAATTTTGTTCGGGCAGGCAGAATAATTTAATACCTGCAAATCTGTATTCATTAACCAGAATTCAACACCTGTTAAACCTGATTTAATCATTCTGTTTACAGCGTTTCCGCCGCCGCCGCCAACACCTATTACTTTAATCTTTGCAGGGCTGACACCCGGTGCAGGAGGAATTACACTGTCAGATGATTGTATATTGTAATTCATATCAGATGTTGTATCTGCATCTTTTCTTCCAAAAATATCCGGTCCTAAATTGTCCACGATTTTTCCTCTTATTTATTTAACTATACTATTAACGATATAATAACATACTATTTTAAATAGAAAAAATTGTAAAGTTTTTTCGGGTATTTTTTGAGGTTATGTTAATATAAGTTTACATGACAAAACCATGTGCAGACAAGGTTTTTGACGTTTCTGAACCTGCTTTGCAATTGAGTTTGTAAAGCTCTTTTAACCCTTCTAGAGTCAGCGACGGATTAACTTTATTAAACTTTCTTGTCATATACTGCGAAATTAGCCCGCTGTATCCGCCCGTTGCCACAACAAAAGCTTTCTGACCCAATTCTTTTTCGCACTGGGCAATTAAACCTTCTATAGCGGAAGCCGAACCCCTTATTACGCCTGATAAAATAGCAGATTCGGTGGAGTTTCCTATTGCTCTTTCCGAAATTCCCGCTTCTATTCTCGGCAGTTTGGATGTATTAGCTTTCAAAGAACGAAACTGCATATTTAATCCGGGCATTATTACCCCGCCTACAAAATTTCCGTCTTTATTAATAATATCAAATGTAGTTGCAGAACCTAAGTCTACCACTATTGCAGGTTTAGGATATTTTATATATGCCCCGTAAGCATTTGCAATCCTATCAGCTCCAACCTCTTCCGGTTTAAGCAGATTAACCTTTATTCCTAAATCCGAATCATTGGCTAACAAAAAGGAATCTATGCCGAAAACTTTATCCGAAGCCCGTTTTAAAACCGAACTCAATTCTTCTACAACAGAAGCAATTATACAACTGTCTATACTATAATTTTTTAATAATTTTTCCAGCAAAACTTCATATTCATACCGGGGCAATTCTTTATCAGAAGTTAAACGCAATGTATCTATAAGGTTTTCACCGTCAAAAACACCCAGTGTAATATTAGTATTCCCTATATCTATAGCAAGAAGCATTCTACACTCCGTAATTTTTAAGCATCGCTGATATTATCTGTTTCATTTCTTCACGATACTCTTTCGGTTCCAGTATCTCACAGGAACTATCATAACGCAAGAGCCTTGAAAACAAAATTTCTCTATTTTCTCCGTTATTTGAAACAACCAGCTCATTTGAGTTTTTTGTAAGAATCGTTTCTGATTCTTTTAAAGTGTATCTGTCTGCCAAATCACCTTTTAACCTGTATATAACAGGCTGCCCTGCCGGCATTTCACGAATTCTTTCAAGAAGAATTTCTATTCCGGCAAGTCTTTCTTCTGCTATCATTCTTTCTTTGTTTTTAAATAAAACATTGAAATATGTTTTTCCTTTATGAGATGAAATATTTATAGGAGAACATTCCATTTCTGCTTTTGCTTTAAAGAGTAATTTAACTTTGCGCTGCTTTTCTATTGCCAGCTCAAATGCCTCTTGAAAATATTTTGAAGAATTTTTTTCGATTCTTACTATTTGTTTGTTTGCAAATTTGTTTATTTTTTCCAGAAACTTATCAAAAACCCGATTACTTCCGGAAGACATATTTTCTCGTATACTGCGTTGTATATCCGTAAGTAAATCTTTTTCTTCAGTATTTAGATTTAAACCGAACGGCAGATTAGTCACAAAATATCTGTTTTGAATCTTCGGAATATCAATTCCGCAATAACGGCAGGTATTTATATATTTACTGATTACACTGTTATTAAAAACCGGTTCAGGCTCCTGTTTGTTAAGCTTTACAATAAGCTCACTCATCGTATAATTACCCTGTACAAGGACTTCCAGTGTTTTTAATACTTGCATAGAGGAAAGATTTTTCTTAACTGCATTACTATACACCATAGACCTCTCCCATCTCCGTTATTTTTTTAATAATATTCCGCTTAAAGTCCGCCGGCTCCAAAACCGTACATTTCGCACCGAAAGATAAAATCCGCTGTGCTGCCCAAAACTCATTATAATATCTGCCTTCTATAATAAAACCGTTTTCATTAGATTCTAAAATTGTTTCTTCAGGTTCCAGTGCGTCTATTCCGAAACTGCGAAGATGATATTTTACTTTAATTGTTTTTAAATCAATATCTTCTCTCTTCGGTTTTCTTCCTAGAATTTTAATAATTTTGTTAATAAGCAGAGTTACAGGCTCTCCGCTTTGCAGATTTAAACCGTAAAGATACATTTTATCATTTTTAAATACAATCTGTCTAACCGCAATTTCTTTTACGGAATCTATCTTCGCACCTGCTTTGCGGTAAGTTAAATCAACAATATTGTTATATCTTGCATCAATTATTAAATCTTTAACCAATTCAAGATTATATCTGTTAAATATTGATATTCCTAAAACAGATTCTTTAACTTTTTCATCACAAATGCAACCTGCTATTTTTTTAAAAAGACTGTCATACTTAATTAAAATATCTATGTCATTTTTTTCTTTAATTCTTTTATAAAATTTCTTCAATAAATTTACTTCATCCGGCGTAATATTCATACCAAAAGGATGTTTTAGCAGTACATATTTATAATTAGTTCTGGCAGAAGCTCTGGAGATTTCATATCCTGCATTTCTTAACGTATTCAGGTCTATTCTCAATATGTCATTAGAATTTGTTTCTTCAAGTATATTTAATTTAATAAACTCTTCTCTTATTTCCTCAAGAGAACGAGGCGCTTCAACCAAAAGACTGATTAGAGCTAACGCCCGCATACCGGTTAAAGAAATTTGACCCAGAATCTCTTTTTCTACAGGTTTAAACACTCTGCCTCCTTACTGATAATTATTGACATAAATTTAACAGATATTCAATGGTTTTTTCACAATAATATCTGTCTGCAGCACTAAACGGAAGAACCTCGCCGGAAAAAACCTTCTTAATATCAGAAATAACTTTTTGTACCTTACCGCGCGGTACATAATCAATCTTTGTAACTACGGTAAATACCGGTAAATTGTACGCCTCAACCCACTCACGCATCTGATAATCATTCTTCTGCACTTCATGTCTGGCATCAATAAATTGTATTAATGACTTTATCTGCTTTCTGTTCAAAAGATATTCTTCAAGATATTTTTGCCATTTTGCCTGTGCTTCTTTAGAAACCTTTGCATACCCGTAGCCCGGTAAATCCGCAACCATAAACGTATTTGAAAAATTAAAAAAATTAATCAATCTTGTTTTTCCCGGAGTATTTGAAGTTTTTGCAAGTTTTTTATTATTTGCCAGTGCATTTATAAAAGAAGATTTTCCGACATTAGAACGCCCGAGCAGCGGGAACTCCGGATACGGAAAATCCGGACATTGAGAGAGTTTCTCCGCACTTATTATAAATTCTGCATTGATTTGTTTCATTCCTAACCTTGATTTGTTCCGTTTTTAATTCCGGAAGTTTGTTTCTTTTTCATCTCAGCTCTGTGATTTGCCATAGATAACAGGTTATAAACCTTTTCATTATTAATTACTGTTACCTGCGTTCTGTCTTTTAATACACTTACATCCACCGATGGTTTGTTTGCAAATATATTTCCTGTTTGAATACTGACTATTTGAATAATGTTTTCCCTCAATATACTTAAAGGTTCTTTTAAAAATGTTTCAAATGTCTTAAATATATTCATAAATCCGCTTTTTACTTCTATCTTATTACAAATTATTGTATAATAATTACAACAAAATGTAAAATTATAAATCTTTTCTGAAGGCAAATTGTGGATAGTAGAGAAAAAGAATATATTGAGGGTTTTAAAGCTTATTTAAGTGTTGAAAAAAACTTTTCAGAACATACAGTTTCAGCTTATTGTTCTGATATTTTGAGCTTTATTCTATGGCTTGATAACACAAGCTGTATTAATGCTGATTTTAATAAGCTTCGGGAATATTTACATTTTATTCAGCGCTTTGATTATAAAAAAACAACTATTGCCCGAAAAACAGCAGCCATCAGAACATTTTATAAATATCTCTTTAGAGAAAGATATATTGAGTCAAACCCTGCTTTATCTCTTTCTGCCCCCAAAAAACCAAAATCACTTCCGAAGTTTTTAACACCGGACGAAATAGAAAAAATCCTTAATAACGTTAAAATAGATACACCGGCAGGTTTCCGCAACCGTGTTATTCTCGAACTCCTCTGGGCAACAGGAATGCGTGTTTCAGAACTTTCTAACTTAAACTTCGGAGATCTTAATCTTGAAGAAAATGAAATAAAAGTTTTTGGTAAAGGCGCAAAAGAAAGAATAGTTTTGATTTCCCAGCGTGCCAGAGATTATCTTGAACAATATATTAGTCACGCAAGAAATCTTATTGCGCCGGCTTACAATACGGGAGAAATCTCCGAAAATACCCCTTTATTTATTAACAGTACAGGTTTCAGGCTCCAAAATAAAACCATCAGAAAAGCTATTAATGAAGTAGTGGAAAGAATAGAACTCCCTAAAAAAGTTACCCCGCACGTATTCAGGCATAGTTTTGCAACAAGACTTATTGAAAACGGAGCTGATTTAAGAGTAGTTCAGGAGCTTCTCGGGCATGCCGGAATTTCTAATACACAAATTTACACCCATATTTCTATGAAGCATATGAAAGATGTTTACGAATCCGCTCACCCGCATGGGAATTAGGGAATAGGTGAATAAGTGAATAAGTGAATAAGTGATTAGGTGACTGAGTGATTGACCTATACTCCTTGCTTCACTCAACATAACAGAGTAACCTGCCTTAACAAAAAGGAAAGTCTTGCAGAATGTGCAAGACTCAAAAATATACATTTACCCCACTAACTTTATATCATATTCCGCCATGCTTGTCAAGCATTCAGAAAAATAGAGATATAAAGCTCTTTAGAGGGGTATCCCCTTCTCTTCCCAAAATTATCAAATCTTAGTTATTAGCAAGTTTTTCTCTGACTAATGTTTCAACTTGATTCAATATATCAGGGTTTTCAGCTAAAAATTCCTTTGCTTTATCTCTTCCCTGACCCAGTTTCTCATCATTGAAACTAAACCATGAACCTGCTTTTTTCACAATATCCAAATCAACAGCTACGTCTAAAATATTACCTATCTTGCAAATACCTTTACCGAAAATAATATCAAATTCAGCTGTTCTAAACGGAGGAGCAACCTTGTTTTTAAGAATACGTACTCTGACATGGTTTCCGATTTCTTCTCCGTCACCTTTTAATCCTTCTACACGTTTAATTTCCAAACGAACAGAAGCATAGTATTTTAAAGCGTTGCCGCCTGTTGTTGTTTCAGGATTACCGTACATAACCCCGATTTTTTGTCTTAACTGGTTAATAAATATAACCGTTGTATTGGTTTTACCTATAATACCGGTTAATTTTCTTAAAGCCTTAGACATTAACCTTGCTTGAAGTCCCATTTGCTGGTCTTCCATAGAACCTTCTATTTCAGCTTTCGGAACAAGAGCTGCTACAGAGTCAACAACAATAACATCTACAGCACCTGAACGTACAAGCTCTTCTGTAATATCAAGAGCCTGCTCGCCTGTATCAGGCTGGGAAATCAATAATTCATCAACATTAACACCTAAATTTCTTGCATATTCAGGGTCTAGAGCGTGTTCTGCGTCAACAAATGCTGCAATACCGCCTTTTTTCTGACATTCTGCTACAATATGCTGGGCAAGAGTTGTTTTACCGGATGATTCAGGCCCGTAAATCTCAATAATACGTCCTCTCGGAATCCCGCCTACACCAAGAGCCACATCAAGTGCCAGAGCTCCTGTCGGTATTGTTTCAACACTAACAGCCGGCTTGTCGCCAAGCTTCATTATCGCACCTTTACCAAAATCTTTTTCTATCTTTTCTATAGCAAGTTTTAGCGCCTTGCTTCTTTCATCAGCAACAGCAACTGCAGTATCTTCTTTTGCCATTTTTTCACCCCAAGTTTTTTATTAAACTACAATTTTTTAAAGTAATATATTATTTTCTTCTTCTTTTTTGATATAGAATCCGCACATTAGCGGTTTAAAGCTGTTCAGGATATTTTTAAGCTTAAAATTTTCTTTATTAAGTTCATTAACTTTGTTCTTAAGATTTTCATTCTCAGTTTTGCATCTGACAAGCTCTAATACTACATCATCCATACCTTCAAGTTTTTCATCAATAAGTTTGGTCATAGAAGTTGTAATATTATTTTCCATCTTGTTTAAAGTATCAAGAAGATTGTTAACAACAGCCTGAGAATTAGGTTTTGTTACAACAGAAAGAGCGGATCTTTTTTCATTCATCTCAGCAACTATAGAAGATTTTGCGTTTCTGAGTTTTTTTACTTCGTCTACTGAAAAATAAATTTGTCCTTTGCTGTTTTTCTTAGGATTTACTGATGTTTTTTTACATAACTCAACGATTTCTTTATTATCAACATTCAACAATTTTCTAACATCGTTAGGTAAAAGTATTTTTTCCGGATTAGCGTTCATTTAATAATTTCCCCTCTTTCTTCATCCAGTACAATAAACATTCTAATTAATAAAAGATTTTATTTCTACACTTTGTAACACTTTTTTACATTTAAATTTTATTATACTTTTCTTTTTTACATCCAAAAAAAAAACAACCGCTATTTAAAAATAGCGGTTGTTTTAGCTTTCTTTACTGTACAAACTCTCCGGAATAAAAACCCATTAAATTTGCCAGTCTGTGCTGCTTTTCGGCAGCTTTTTCAATACTTTGTTTGATTTCTTCTAGTTCTTTTAATAATGTATTTAAATCTTTACGTCGTTTGCTCTCTAGGCGTTCCTCCTTTACTGTCTGTGCCTCTTTTGCATCCCGCAAATCAACCTCAAGCCAATTCGGCGAGAAACAATTATTCTTAAAATCTTTTTTAGTTGTCATAAAATATCCCTCTCAACAGCTATTACACCTGTGCCGGTCTGAATCTGCTTATAAAGTTTTTTACAAGCCAATCAAAACCTGTTACTGCTTTTTTGCATTCTAAATAATCCTGCTTTACTTCCTGATACTCCTTTGAATTAAAGTCAAATGCGGTCATCTCTGAATATTCAACCAGCATTTCATGTTCATCGTTTGTCATAACATACCTCTTAATCAACAGCTAATACACTATGTTTTGCTTTTTCTTATTTTCTGCTTACAAGTTACTTAACGGCATGTTTTTGAAAAACTTTAGAGATTTTAATTATATTGTTACAAAACTTTATATTTTTATATTTGTGATAAGATGGAAATATGGATAATTACTACGAATTAAAGATTTCTATCAATCCGGATATGGAAGAAGTTATATCCGATATATTCTTTACAAATTTTGATTGTGAAGGAGTTGTTCTTGCTGAAGAAGCATATAAAGACCTTGAAATGACATCAACTACAAGAGGGACATTGAGAGTATTTTTGCGTACAATTCCGCAAAATATAAGAGAAATTCTTCATACTGAACGAGAAATACTTAAATCAAGAGGTTTTTCAGATAATGAACTCGGCAGCTGGGAAATTGAACTTGATGAAAAAGAAAATCAGGATTGGTCAAAAAAATGGAAAGAAAAATGGGATGTAACCCGTGTTACTGATAAAATTGCAGTTGTTCCAAGCTGGCTTAAATATAGTCCTAAACCTGATGAAATAACAATAACACTTGACCCCGGATGTGCTTTTGGAACAGGAACTCATCAGACAACACAATTATGTATGAAAGCTCTTGAAAAATATATGCCTCAAGGCGCTTCTGTCGCAGATATAGGAACAGGTTCCGGAATACTTGCTATTTGTGCAATAAAACTCGGTGCAGATTCAGCATACGGATGTGATAATGACCCGACTGTTATTGATGTTTGTAAAGAAAATGCCCAAAAAAACGGAATAACAGAATTAACCCGACTCCCCGGGATAGAATCTCCAAAAAGGGATAATAATACCGCAAAAATAATTTTTGAACTCAATACAGCAGATAAAATTACTGATAAGTATGATTTTGTCTGCGCAAATATTCTTCATAATATTCTGGCGGAAATTATGCCGGATTTAAAAAATATTATGAAACCTGATGCTAAAATGGTTTTAAGCGGTATTCTTGATGAAAAGAAAAATATTGTACTTGACGCCGTTGATAAAGAAAATCTACAGGTTATAGAAATTCTGCATCAAGACCAGTGGGTCGCTATTGTAGTTACTAATACATTATAAAATATACCTGATAGGAGAATTAAATTCAGGTAAATTTTATATATTATTTAACTATGCAAAATCTTATCTGGTATAATACATTGGTTCAACCTGAATTTACACCGCCGGCGTGGGTTTTTCCGCCTGTTTGGACAGTTTTGTATTTAACCATGCTTATATCAGTTATTCTTTTTGGTATTAAACCTGCTTTTGAAAGTAAAAAAAGCGGTTATATATTATTTTTCAGCCAGCTTATAGTAAATCTTTTATGGAGTCCGGTATTCTTTTATTTAAAAAACCCTCCCGGAGCTTTATTTATAATACTAATACTGGATATTCTGGTATTTTTAAATATTTTATCATTTATTAAAATATCAAAAGCTGCAGGTTTAATTCTTCTTCCGTATTTTGTCTGGATAATATTTGCAACTTATCTTAATCTCGGGTTTGTTTTATTAAACTAATTTTATTGTAGAAAAAAATGTTCATAACTTGAAAAAAAATGTAGAAAACTTGTTAGTTTTCTACATAGCTTGTTTTTATATTTTCTATCTATGTAGAAAAATGTTCATAACTCGTAAGTTTTCTACATTTTTTCTACATAGTTTTCTACATTAAAAATCCGCTATTTTTGATACTTTCAGATAGTTTTCTACAAATAATAAGAGCTTATTATGATGATGATTAATTATATATATAAATATATTAAATAATAATAATATATTAAAAGCTGACAAAAAAAATTTTTAGAGAATTTAAATTCTATATGAAAATTTTAAAAATAAATCCTTATATAAATAGTACTTCTTTTAAATCTAAACCTGTTTTGACAAAAGCATTAAAAACTTCTAAAATTGACATGTTTTGTAAATCAAACGAGGTAAAAGAAGCTTTGAATAAAAATTTTGTTAAACTAAGAGATGAATTTTCTAAAAACTGGTATAAGTTATATCTAAAAAGCAGCTGCTGTGACTGGAATTTTTATATAAATTCAACGGAAGAAAACCTTAAAAAAATGACTCTGGCTCAAGATGAATTTTCAAATCTTTTTCATAATAGAGAAGCTTATGAAGAATTTAAGAAAATAGATTCTTCAAAACTAAGTAAACATGAACAAAAACAACTAAAAAATATTCTTAAAAATTTTGAAGAAGAACTTGAAACAGGAGATGATTTAAAACTTTTAAGAGAAAAAGAAAACCTGATAGCTAAAAAATATAATTCATTTGTACCCCGTATTGACGGTAAGGAAACTACAAAAACAGAAATTTCAAAAATACTTCAAACCGAACCTGATGAAGAATTAAGAAAAAAAGCATATCTTGCAAAACTTGAAGGCGGAGATTTAATAGCGGAAGATATTAGAGAATTTGTTAAACTAAGAAACAATTTTGCTCGAAAAAAAGGATATTCAAACTTTTTTGAATACAAACTTAAAGAAAATTATGAAGTAGAACTTCCGTATCTTGAAAAACTTATAGATGAAGTTTATTCAAATACTAAAGACAGTATAAAATCAATTCTTGAGAAAAAACATCAGGAATTAAAAGACTTTTTTAAAACAGATAAATTAAAACAGTATCATTACGGTTATTTGACGGATTCTAATCCTGATAAATACTTAAATGAATCCATAAAAACCAGAGAACAGGCAGTTGATATATGTTTAAATACCTATAAATCAATGGGATACGATATAGATAAACTTCTCGAAGAAAAAAATCTTACTCTTGATTTATTTCCAAGAAAAGGCAAGAATACCCACGGATTTTGTTTTAATATTGATGCCGGAAAAGATGCAAGAATCTTAGCAAATCTTACAAATGATATTAATAGCATAGATACACTAAACCATGAGCTGGGTCATTGTGTCTATACCCTTGGTGTATCAAGGGAACTTCCGTTTATAGATAGAGAAGAATATCCTGCCATGACAGAAGCTATAGCTATGATGATGGGTGATATAGTTAAAAAAGAAAATATTTTAAAAAATCTTGCAGAACCAAAAGTTTTTGAAGATTTTAAAAATACATTTAAAGAAAATGAAGCATCTTTTGTAACTAAAGCTTTGACTATAATAGATTTTGAAAAAGAAATGTACAAAAACCCTGATCAGGATTTAAAAAAACTATGGCATGATATGAGGGTTAAATACCAGATTGCTGATAAAGACGAACCAATTGACAATAGCTGGGCAACGATTCCTCACTATTTATCTCATCCAGCTTATTATCAAAATTATTTC
Source organism: Candidatus Gastranaerophilales bacterium (assembly GCA_944324255.1). GTDB lineage: Bacteria > Cyanobacteriota > Vampirovibrionia > Gastranaerophilales > Gastranaerophilaceae > CAG-196. The sequence continues at coordinate 45,073 of CALUVM010000015.1, forward strand.
AGAGCTTCTGTTATAAAAGCGCAGATTTATAATTATTTAAAAACAAAACTCGGAAATATAAGTGAAAATAAGAAAACAGCAGAATTTTTGAAAGAAAATCTTTTTAAATACGGAATTTCTATGGAAGAAAATGAGCTTATTAAACAAATGACCGGAAAAGATTTATCTGCTAAAGATTTTATAGATAATATAGTTTTATAAAGGAGTTGAAGCTGCAAAGCATACAATTTCTTTAACACCGCAATTACTTAAAACTTTTATTATTTCTTCAAATGTAGAACCTGTTGTACATATATCATCCATTATTAAAACAGGTTTTTCCGGTATTTGTGTTTTATTAACTTCAAATGCACCGTCAAGGTTAATTAAACGCTCTTTTCTTGAAAGTTTATACTGGGGTTTTGTATCCTTTATTCTTTTTATTAATTCAAAATTTGTTTCAAATCCGCTGAACTTGGAAAATTCTTCGCAAACAAGTTCCATATGGTTATATTTTCTTGTTCTTATTCTGTTTTTATGCAGAGGAACAGGTACAAGCTGAAAATCTTTGTTTTTTAATTCATCCGATTTTGAAAAATATTCATACATAAATTTCCCAATGTAATAAGCTAAATCTTTTTGTCTGTGATATTTAATACCCCTTATAATTTTTTGCAGCTCTTTATTATAATACCCTGCAACATAAACATTGACCCCGTTTATAATTCTGTTTGCGCCAATCGGATAAAATTCAAGTTTGTCATAACATTCGGGACATATTTTAAGAGAATATTTTGAGCTTTTGCAAATATAGCATTTCTTTTTATAAATAAGGTCTAATAAAGAATTTATAAGATTTTTCATAGCTAAAATTATATAATAAAAATTAAAATATTGACCTTTAGAATAAAATAATATATTTTATACAATGTAACACAGAATTGGAGGGTTTTTAATGGATTTTCAACATACACCGCTTAACGGTTCAAATTATACTGATGCGGATATAAAAAGACTTATTACTGAATATAATGTACAGTTTGTTAAACTACAGTTTGTGGATATAAACGGACAGGTTAAAAACCTTGCAATTCCTTCCGAGCATATAGACAGAATACTCAATAACGAAATTATGCTTGACGGTTCTTCTATTAAAGGTTTTAGAAATATTGAAACTTCCGATATGTTTTTCCATCCTGATAAAAACACTTTTCAGATTCTTCCGTGGCAGGAACGTGACGGCAGAAATTCTGCCCGTTTAATCTGCGATATTTATAATGCAGACGGAACACCTTTTGAAGGCTGTCCTAGATGTAATTTAAAAAGACTTATGGCAGAAGCCAAAAAATTAGGATTCTCAATGAATGTCGGACCGGAAGCAGAATTTTTCCTGTTTGAAAAAGATGAAGAAGATAGAATTACTACAAAAACTCATGACAGAGCCGGTTATTATGATGTTGGACCTGATGATTTGGGTGAAGCAGTTCGTTCTGATATTGTAAGTACTCTTCAGGAAATGGATTTTGATATAGAAGCTTCCCATCATGAAGTTGCTGACGGTCAGCATGAAGTAGATTTTAAATACTCTGATATTTTAACAACTGCTGATAACGTTGTTACTTTTAGAGTCGCAGTAAAAGCTATTGCTGCACAATACGGTTTGCACGCAACATTTATGCCGAAACCTGTCTATGGTATAAACGGTTCCGGTATGCATTGTAATATTTCTTTATTTAAAGACGGAAAAAATGCTTTTTATGATGAAAAAGCTGAATATCAGCTTTCTGATACCGCAAAATATGCAATAGGCGGTATGCTAAAACATATTAAAAGTATTACTGCTATTCTTAATCCTACAGTTAACAGTTATAAAAGACTTGTTCCGGGGTACGAAGCTCCTGTTTATATGGCATGGTCGCTTGCAAACAGAAGTGCACTTTTAAGAGTTCCGGCTAAAAGAGGTATTTCAACCCGAGTTGAACTCCGTTCACCTGACCCGAGCTGTAATCCGTATCTTGCTTTTGCAACAATTCTCGCTGCCTGCCTTGACGGAGTAAGAAATAAAATTGAACCTCCAAAACCTGTTGAAGCTAATATTTATAAACTTACCGATAAAGAAAGAAAAAAATTCAAAATTGAATCTTTGCCGGGAAGTTTAAAAGAAGCACTTTATTATCTTCAAAATTCACTTATAGCTAAAACCGCTCTCGGTTCGCATATAATGGATGAATTTGTTACTGCAAAAGAGATTGAATGGGATTCATTCAGAACCTACGTTTCTCAGTGGGAAATCGACAGATATCTTGCCAGGTATTAGTGACTGGTGA
>CALUVM010000016.1 GCA_944324255.1 Candidatus Gastranaerophilales bacterium
ACTCTGCCGAAAAAAATCCGAACCATTGAGGATTTTTTGAGAGGAAGCGAACACGAAAGTGTTCCCGCTAACAACTGTGAAACGATGTTTTGAAAATTAAATAAATGGGTGCGTGGCGCAGTTGACTCTGCCGAAAAAAATCCGAACCATTGAGGATTTTTTGAGAGGAAGCGAACACGAAAGTGTTCCCGCTAACAACTGCGAAACGATGTTTTGAAAATTAAATAAATGGGTGCGTGGCGCAGTTGGTAGCGCAGTTGACTCTTAATCAATTGGTCGTGGGTTCGAGTCCCACCACACCCATTTACTTTTTCTTTTTAGTAAAGAAAAAGTAAACAAAAAGAAAAGAAAAAGAGGCTTGTAGTAAAAAACTACGAGCTTATTTTTTAGGTGGGCAGCAGTATTTATATATCACTACGATTGTTTTTATAATAATAAGAAACAAATTATAAACTATAAAAATATCAAAAATCCCTTTAAGATAAACAGTTTAACCATGATTTTCTCATGTTGTGTAAATATCAATAAAACACCTAATATTATAAAAACAAACAGTAACAAAAGTTTACAAACATGCCTAAACTCTAATAAAATTGCTTGCATTCAGAATTTTAGCAAGTATGATGATTATGATGCCGGATAGCGGTATCAATTTTGATAGCCGAAAATGAGGAAAATATGTCAAAAGACGTTATAGAAATAGAAGGTACTATTCTTGAATCTATGCCGAATGCGATGTTTAAAGTTAAGCTTGAAAACGGGTACGAGATTCTGGCACATATTTCAGGGAAAATCAGAAAGAATTTTATCAGAATTCTTCCGGGTGACAGAGTAAAAGTGGAAATGACACCTTATGATTTAACCAAAGGAAGAATAACATTCAGACTTAAATAACAAATATTAAATAAAGAAAAGGAATAAAAAAATGAAAACAAGATCTTCAGTAAAACCTATGTGCGACAAATGCAAAGTTATCAAAAGAAAAGGCAGAGTTGCAGTAATATGCGAAAACCCTAAACATAAACAAAGACAGGGTTAGATTTTGCATAGAGTGACGGCGAACGAAGTGAGCCTAACTCGAAACAGCGCAGAGCTTATGAATGTAGTTTTGCGGGAGTAAAACGAAATAAGTAACAGCGGAGCGTCAAGCAATAATCTAAAGAAAAGAAAGTAAAAGTACAAAATATAAAGGAAACAAGAACATGGCAAGATTAGTTGGGGTAGACTTACCTCGTAACAAAAGACTAGAAGTAGCTCTTACATACATATATGGTATCGGACCTGCTAGAGCTAAAAAGATTCTTGAAGTTACCGGAATTTCACCGGACTTGAGAACAGATGATTTAACAGAAAATGATATTAAAGAATTGCGTAATGCTTTATCTGAATATCATATTGAAGGTGACTTAAGACGTGAAGTTGCTATGAACATCAAACGTCTTCAGGAAATCAATTCGTATAGAGGAATGAGACACAAAAGAGGACTTCCTTGCAGAGGTCAGAGAACAAAAACTAACGCAAGAACAAGACGCGGCAAGAAAACCGGACCTATTGCAGGTAAGAAGAAATAGAATTTTAGCCGGAGCAGCAATGAACTAAACAGGCTTGATTCAAATGCAGCAAAGCTATAATTCTAATAAGACGAAAATAATAAATAGTAAAATATAAGGAAAAGAAAAATGGCAAGACCAAAAACTACAAAGAAAAAAGAAAAGAAAAATGTATTGCAGGGTATTGTTCACATACAATCAACCTTCAACAATACAATAGTAACTTCTACAGATACTCAAGGTAATGCTATTGCCTGGGCTACTGCAGGTGCTACAGGTTTTAAAGGTGCCAGAAAAGGTACTCCGTTTGCAGCACAGTCAGCAGCTGAATTGGTAGCTAAAAAATCTATCGATCAGGGTATGAAAAAAGTTGAAGTTTATATCAAAGGACCTGGTTCAGGACGTGAAACAGCTATCAGAGCTATTCAGGCAGCCGGACTTGAAATTACTTTGATTAAGGACGTAACACCAATTCCGCACAACGGATGCCGTCCGCCTAAAAAACGTAGAGTATAGTATATAAAGTGACTATGAATGGTGACCAGATAATTGAATTAGAACTCTATTCATCGCTCGCTATTCATCAAATAAAAGCGGGGGCTTGCTTTAAGCCAAAAAGTAAACCATAGATGCCCCGCAAAAGAAAAGGAGAAAAAAATGGCAAGATATACAGGACCAACTAATAAATTATTCAGAAATAAGAAAGTTAAAGATTTGTCAAACAGAAAATTAACTTCTTCTATGAGACAAACTGCTTCAGGGCAGCATGGTGCTGTCAGAAAGAAACTTTCTGAATACGCTATTCACTTAGCAGAAAAACAAAAAATCAGATTTACATATTTGGTAAGTGAAAAACAATTCGCAAGATATTATAAAGAAGCTGCAAGAAGAAAAGGTGTAACAGGTACTATTTTGTTACAGCTTTTGGAATCAAGACTTGACAACATTTTGTTCAGAGCAGGTTTTGGTGTAACCCGCAAGCAGTCAAGACAAATCGTTAACCATGGTCACGTTTTAGTTAACGGTAAGAAAGTAGATATTCCATCATATCTGGTAAATCCGGGTGATGTAATTACAATCAAAGCAAAAAGTAATGAATACTTAAAAGTTGTTATGAGTGCGATTGATTTATCATGTGCTCCGGCTTGGATTACAGTTGACAGCGACGCTTTGAAGATTACATTTGAAAGAATTCCTCAAAGAGAAGAACTCGATCCGGAAATTAAAGAACAACTAGTTATAGAGTACTATTCAAAATAGGCTGATAGGAGAGAATAATATGGAATTAAAAATTAAAACTGTTAATACGATGGCCGGTTCAGACGGTTCACAGTATGGAAAATTTACTATTGAACCGCTCGAAAGAGGTTTCGGAACAACTATCGGTAACGCACTCAGACGTGTATTACTTTCAAGCTTGGAAGGTACTGCTGTAACTTCTTGCAGAATCGAAGGTATTACACATGAATACACCGCAATTCCGGGTGTTCTTGAAGATGTTATTGATGTAATGCTTAACTTAAAAGGTTTAGCAGTTAAGACTGATTCAAAAGAACCTCAGCATTTAAGAATTGATGTTGACAAATCAGGTCCTGTATTAGCAAGCGATATTCAGCTTCCTGCAGGAGTTAAAGTTGTTAACCCTGACTGGTTAATTTGTACAATAGCAGAAGGTGGTTCATTCCACGCTGATATTATTGTAGAAACAGGAAAAGGTTATGTTGCAAATGATGTTCCTAGAAATTCAAAAGCTGGTACACCAATCGACATGCTTCCTATTGATGCTACTTTTATGCCTATCAAAAGAGTAAGCTATGAAGTCGAAAATACACGTGTAGGTGACAGTATTGATTTTGATAAATTAACTCTTGAAATTTGGTCAAACGGTACTGTTGATGTAACAACAGCTCTCTCTCAAGCAGCAGATCTTCTTATTGAACACTTTGTTCAGATTTCAGCTATTTCAGGAAAATCTTCTGTTAAAGAAGTTGAAGAAAAAGTTGCTGCAAAAGAACAGCCGGTTGTTGAAGAAAAAGAACAAGAACCTTCAATTACAATTGATGAATTGGAGCTTTCCGTTAGAGCTTATAATTGCTTAAAAAGAGCAAGCATAAACTCAATGGCTGAACTTTTGAAGAAATCAGAACATGATTTATTGAATATTAAGAACTTTGGTAAAAAATCTTCTGACGAAGTTATTGAAAGATTACATCACTTCGGTTTAGATTTGGCTCCAAATCCTGAAACTGATGAAGAAGGACTTGTTTCACAAGGTTCTGAAGAATAATTAGAAACGAAATAGAAATAGTAAAGATAATAAAAGGATAAAACAATGAGACACCAAACAAAAAAACATACGCTTGGTAAAGCACAAGACCAGAGAAAGGCTTTGTTGCGTTCATTGGCTACCGAACTTTTTACTCACGGTGAAATTAAAACAACTATGGCAAGAGCAAAAGCTCTCCAGCCATATGCTGAAAATGTTATCACTCTGGCTAAAAAGGGTGACCTGAACTCAAGAAGACTTGCCGGTAAATATATCTACGATAAAGAAATCGGTAAACTTATTGACACAGCAACAGGCGAAATCTTTGATGCACCGCAAGAAGGTAAAAAATTGGCTAAGCAAACTGTTTTGAGAAAATTATTCAGCGTAATCGGCGTTAAATATTCTTCAAGACAGGGTGGTTATACAAGAATTTACAGATTGCCGCCAAGAAGAGGCGACGCATCAGAAATGGCATTGATTCAGCTGGTATAATCAATGCGCTACGCTCTTGACGTTCAGTATAAGGGTAAAAACTATGCCGGAAGCCAGATTCAGTTCAGAGCCGGCAATCCCATAGAAGAACCTACTATACAGGGCGAGATAGAGAAAGTTATTTGCACATTACTAGAGTCAAAGACTCAAATTAATAACAGACCGATAAAGACAATCTTCTCCGGCAGGACGGATAGAGGTGTTAATGCTTTAGGACAGGTTCTTCATTTTGATTACGGCAGAGATATTGTTGCTTCAAAATTTGTCTATCAGATGAACGAAATTCTTCCCGCCGACATATCTGTCAGTAACTTGAGAATTGTTCCGGATTCGTTTCATGCTCAAAAGTCCGCTAAAAGCAGGTATTATGTTTATGAACTGATAAACAGACGATATAAACAGGCTTTCGACGGTGATATTTTGAGAATAAAGTACGAACTGGATTTAGAGAGAATGCAAGCTTCTTTAAATTACCTTTTAGGTGAACATGATTTTTCAAGTTTTAAAAGTGCCGGAACGCTTAACCCGAGCAAAGTTTGTCTTTTAACGAGAGCCGAAGTTGAAAAACAAGGCGACCGTATCTTTATCCATCTTGAAGGAAACAGATTCCTCTACAATATGGTAAGGACAATAGTCGGTACCCTTCTTGAAATAGAGGGACATCATCTGCCTGTTGAACATATGAAAAATGTTCTTGATGCACATGACCGCCGTAAGGCAGGGCAAACAGTGAGTCCATACGGGCTTACGCTAATGAAAGTAGAATATTAGTGGTGAATCTAACGGAGAAAGCCGGAGGGTTTGCCGTGAAAAATGGAGAATAAGCATGAAAACATATTCAGCAAAACCTCTTGAAGTTGAAAGAAAATGGTATGTAATCGATGCTGAAGGCGAAATCTTAGGACGCCTTGCAGTACGTGTTGCAAACATTTTAAGAGGCAAAAATAAACCTGAATATACACCTAACGTTGATACCGGTGACTTTGTTATCGTTGTTAACGCTGAAAAGGTTCTTGTTTCAGGTAATAAAGAAACTGATAAAATTTATTATCACCATACCGGTTATCCGGGTGGTTTAAAAGCGGCTTCTGTTAAAGAAGTAAGAGAAAAAGATGCAACAAAATTGATTGAAAAAGCTGTTAAAGGTATGCTTCAGCACAACACTTTAGGTGCTGAACAGTTTAACAAACTTAAAGTATACTGCGGACCTGAACATCCGCATGCAGCACAAAAACCAATCGTTTTGGAAAAAACTGCGAAAGGGGGTAACTAATGGCTGAGAATAAAGAAATTATAATGGCTACCGGACGCAGAAAATGTGCTGTTGCTGTTGTTAAACTTGTTAAGGGTAAAGGAAGAATTTTCGTTAACGGAAAAACTTTACAAGCATACATCGGTAATATGCCGGCTGTTGAAATGATGGTTTACAGACCTCTTGTTTTAACAGAAAATCAAGATAAATACGATGTAAGAGTTAAAGCTGTAGGCGGCGGTATTGTTGCTCAAGCAGCAGCTATCAGACATGGTATTTCAAGAGCTTTGTTAAAATCTAACGAAGATTACAAAAACGTATTAAGATCTGAAGGTCTTTTAACCCGTGATGCACGTGTTAAAGAACGTAAGAAATACGGTAGAAAAAGAGCAAGAAAACGTTTCCAATTCAGCAAACGTTAATTTCATATCTTTATCAAAGAAGGGCAGAAACTTTGTTTCTGCCCTTCTTATTTATCTATATATAACATTTTGTTCACGGAAAATATTTAATGCTATAATTTTGTTATGACAGATAAGATTATTATAAAGGGAGCGAGGGAACATAACCTCAAGGATGTGTCGCTGGAGATTCCTAAGAATGAACTGGTTGTTTTTACCGGGGTTTCAGGGTCAGGGAAAAGTTCACTTGCATTTGATACAATTTTTGCTGAAGGTCAAAGACGTTATATAGAAAGTCTTTCCACTTATGCACGCCAATTTTTGGGTCAGATGGATAAACCTGATGTGGATTATATTGACGGACTTACACCCGCTATTTCTATTGACCAGAAATCTACAAGCAATAATCCCCGTTCTACAGTCGGAACGGTTACTGAGATTTATGATTACTTAAGACTCCTTTATGCAAGAATAGGCACCCCTTTTTGTCCTAAGTGCGGTAAACCGATTAAGCCTCAGACAATTGATGAGATTGTATCCAGTATTTTAAGACTTCCGGAAGGTACAAAAATTCAGATTCTTGCTCCGCTTGTAAAAGGAAAAAAAGGAGAATTTCAATCACTTTTTGAAGAACTTAAGCAGGAAGGTTTTGTAAGAGTAAAAGTTGATGGTGAAGTCTATAATCTTGATGAAGATGAGATTAAGTTAGCAAAAACCAAAGCTCATACAATTTCTGTTGTTGTTGATAGAGTTGTCGTAAAAGAGAGTGCTAAATCAAGAATTGCAGATAGCGTTCAGATTGCACTCCAAAAGGCTGACGGGGTTGCAAATATTGACAAACTCGACGGGGAAGAAATTGTTTACAGCGAAAAACTCGCATGCCCTGATTGTAATTTGAGTTTTGAAGAATTGACACCGAGGATTTTTTCTTTTAATGCACCGTACGGTGCCTGTGATAAGTGCGGCGGTATCGGCTATGATTTTCAGATTGACCCGGACTTAGTTATACCGGATAGAACAAAATCTATTAAGGAAGGGGCTATTTATCCGTGGAGTAAATCATCAACAGGTTATTATGAAGATGTTTTAGCTGCCGTTCAGAGTGCTTATAATATGAATTATGATATCCCGTTTAAGGATATGCCTGAAGAACATCAAAATATTATTCTGTATGGCTCGGATGAGCGTATTCCTATGAGGATAAGAGAGTTTGGAAGCAAACGATATAGAACGACTCTCCAGAGATTTATAGGCGTAGTTCCTTTCTTGATGAAACATTATAATGTGGATAGTGAGTATTGGAAAGCTGAAATTGAAAAATATATGATAATGACCCCGTGCTCAAAATGCGGAGGTGCAAGACTTAAACCGTTCCCGCTTGCTGTAAGGATTAACGGGAAAAATATTCACGAGTTTTGCATGATGTCTGTTGATAAAGAATATGAATTTATAACGGATTTATATTTAACTCTTTCCGACTTTCAGATGCAAATCGGGAAACAAATTCTTGATGAAATCAGAGCAAGATTAAAATTCCTTATTGATGTAGGATTATCATACTTAAATCTATCACGTACGGCAGGAACTTTATCCGGCGGAGAAGCTCAGAGAATAAGGCTTGCAACCCAGATAGGAAGCGGATTATCAGGGGTCTTGTATGTTCTTGATGAACCGTCAATCGGTCTGCATCAGAGAGATAATGACAGATTGATTAAAACTCTTATCAAGCTCCGCAATCTTGGAAACTCTTTGATAGTAGTAGAACACGACGAAGAAACAATAAGAAATGCCGACCATATAGTTGATATAGGACCTCGTGCCGGAGTCTACGGCGGTGAAATTATCGCTCAAGGCGGAGTCGAAGATATTACCAAGGCTAAAAATTCGATTACAGGTAAATATCTTAGCGGAGAGTATAATATTCCGATTCCGGATAAAGTAAGAGAAGGGAACGGAAATTTCCTCCAGATTAGAAATGCACACCTTAATAACTTAAAAAATATAGATATAGATATCCCTCTCGGAAAAATTGTTGTACTGACAGGTGTTTCCGGCTCCGGAAAATCAACCTTAATGCAGGATTTGATTTATCAATATGCAATCCATAAACTCAGAGGAAACAAACCGAAACCGCAGGGGGTAGACGAGATTTTAGGGTTTGAATATCTGGATAAAATTATTGATATTGACCAGTCGCCAATTGGCAGAACTCCAAGATCAAACCCTGCTACATATACGGATGTATTTACTCCGATAAGAGAATTGTATTCTAAAACTAACGAAGCAAAAATGCGGGGATACAAACCGGGAAGATTTAGTTTTAACGTGAAAGGCGGAAGATGTGAAGCTTGCTCCGGCGACGGCGTTTTAAAAATCGAGATGAACTTCCTTTCAGATGTCTATGTAAAATGCGATGTCTGCAAAGGTAAAAGATATAATAATGAAACTCTTGAGGTTAAATACAAAGGAAAATCAATCTCTGATGTTCTTGAGATGAGTGTTAAAGAAGCGTATGAGTTTTTTGAAAACATTCCTCAGATAGCAAATAAATTAAAAACCCTCGTTGATGTCGGTTTGGACTATATTAAACTGGGACAAAGCGCCACAACTCTATCCGGCGGAGAAGCTCAGAGAATTAAATTAGCTTCCGAGCTTAATAAACGGGCAACAGGTAAGACTCTTTACCTTCTTGACGAGCCGTCTGTCGGCTTGCACTGGCATGATTTGGATAAACTTATTAAAATTATCCAAAAGCTTGCTGATAACGGAAACACTATTTTAATAATTGAACACAATCTTGATTTAATCAAAATTGCTGATTATATAATAGACCTCGGTCCGGAAGGCGGCGATGGCGGCGGTGAGGTTGTTGCCTGCGGCACGCCAAAAGAAGTTTCCAAAAACCCTGAATCATTTACCGGTCAGTATCTAAAACAGTATTTTATGGATAAATAGAAATAGTTTCTATAAATTATATTTCGTGTATAAAATATAGTATAATAAATCTATGAATAACACTTTGCGTGAAACGATAAAACTGGTACCGGAACAGCCGGGCTGCTATCTTTATTACGATAAAGACGGTGAGATTATTTATGTAGGTAAAGCAAAAAATCTAAAACGCAGAGTTTACAGCTATTTTCATAAACAGCACGATAATGTTAAAACGAGCGTGCTTGTATCTCAAATAGAAAAACTGGAATATATTATAACGGATTCCGAAGTCGAAGCTCTTATTTTAGAATCCCATTTAATAAAAAAACATAAACCAAAATATAATATTCTGCTTAAAGATGACAAAAAATATCCGTATTTTTTAATTACGGATGAAGATTTTCCGAGAATACAAATTGTACGCAAGAAGAATCTTAATCCGGATAAGGGAAGGTTTTACGGACCATATACAGATGTTGGAGCAATGTATGCAACTCTGGATTTTTTAAAAAGATTATTTCCTCTTAAACAGTGTAAGACACCTAAATTTTCTAACCGTCCGTGCCTTTATTATCATATAGGTAAATGTCTTGCGCCGTGTCAGGGGAAAGTTACACCCGAAGAGTATCAGAAATTAATCCGGCAGGTGGAATTATTCTTAAGCGGCAAACAGTCTGAACTTTTAAAACAAATTCAAGCTCAAATGCAGAAGTACGCTGAAGAAGAGCAGTTTGAAAAAGCTGCAAAAATGCGGGACAGCTATTTAGATTTGCAAAAAACACTTGAAAGACAAAAAGTTGTTTATGAAAATACTAAGCTTAATGAAGATATTCTTGCAGTTCTGTACGAGGACGGAATCCTTGCAATAGTCATAATGATGATTAGAGAAGGACGTTTGATTGATAAAAAAGATTTTACCTATTTTGCGGATAATATTGATAAAACAGAATATTTTGAAACGTTTTTCAGAGATTATTATACCGGATTAAAACTCGAGTACCCTGATAAAATTATCTCTAAGGATTTAGAAGAAATCGGGGATAAGGATCTTTATCAGGATTGGCTCAAGATTATTTCCGGTAAAAAAATAACGATTAATTACGGCAAGGGACGTGGCAAATACGGAGAATTATATGAACTTGCGCTAAAAAATGCAAGAAATCTTCTCGATAATGCCAGAATCAAAAAAATGTCCCAAATAAGGGATGATTTTAATGAAGTAGGCTCATATTTAGCAGAAAAATTACACCTGAAAAATTTCCCGAACAGGATGGAATGTTACGATATTTCACATATTCAGGGTACGAATACCGTAGCTTCAATGGTAGTATTCCAAAACGGTCTTCCTAAAAAATCTGCATACCGCAAATTTAAAATCCGTTCTACCGAGGGAAAACCTGATGATTTTCTATCAATGAAAGAAGTTTTAACCAGAAGGCTTGCAAGATTAGGTACAAAAAATTGGGAAAAGCCGGATTTAATAATAATAGACGGCGGAAAAGGACAGCTTTCCAGTGTTATGCAGATAGTTGAAGAGTTAGGCATAACAGATATAGATTTTGTTTCGTTAGCCAAAAGAGAAGAAGAAGTGTTTCTTCCTCATCAATCAAAATCAATTTTACTTCCAAGAGATTCAAATGCCCTATACCTTATCCAGCGTATACGTGACGAGGCACATCGCTTTGCTATTACATTCCACAGAGATTTAAGAAGCAAATCGATTAAAAAAGACTAGTTAATTATTAAATTTTGTAAATAACTTTTTAAATTTTGGCAATTTCACTTCTTCAAGCAACTTATATGCGGTATAAAATGTGTAGTAAAAGACAGGAGTAAATATATGGAAATTTTAGCCTTGAATAGTACGAGTGCCGCAGGTCATTTAAGCAAAACAAATAATGTAAAACAATTTAACAGGTTAAAAGAAACTCCGGCTGATACCGTTGAAATCTCTTCTAATCCTAATTTTAAAGGCGGAGCGACAAAAGTTGTCAATAAAGAAGCAGCAAAAAAAGGCACTGCTGTTTTGGCTTCAATTTTAGGCTTGTTTGGTATAAAAAAGGCAGTTGATGTTCAGGTAGAAAACACACCCGCAGTAGATACAAAATACACTGCTTTAAAGGCAGCATACCCGGAAGCTGCAAAACTTCTGGAGAGTTTCTATCAGGTTGATGACCCCAATAATTTCGATAGATCATGGGAAATTCCATACTATAGAGAGTTTGTAAGACCTTTTATTCTTGAGGTGTATGATATTAATAAAGAACAAGGAGAAAAGTTATTAAATATTTTTTATAGAAAAGATGAACGAAGCTCTAAAGAAATTTTCGATGATATAGTATCGAATCCGACAAATATTGACAAATATTACGCAGAAACCGTTGATAGGTTGGGAAAAAATGTTTTACAGCGAGAAAAAGAACGTCAAGAATTACTGAATTGCGAGGTTCAGGTATTTCATCAACAGAAGGCTTTAGATGAAGCACAAGAAAACTATAATAAAGCCCAGCAGAATCTACAGGAAGCTGAATGTAAGCTTAAATTAACAAAAAAAGCTTTTGACCAAGCTATGAATGAGCTTAAGGAATGCGAAGCCAAACAAAACAGGTAGATATATACTGTGGTAGAATGTAGATTAAAACCTATACAACTGCCGATTATTGAAAACACTCAATTCTTACATAGCAAGGTTTTTTAGTCAAAAAATTATATAAATCAATAATCATTTTAAGCATAATAATCTAACCTCTTGTTGTTAAGTAAACTTTGAGCCTGATTTTTTATCGCTCTCGCTTTTGATGCAACCTTATAGTCCTGACTTGATGGATCAGCCGGTGCCATGGCCGATTTTATAACCTGATTAGCCTGTTTGATGGTTTCTTCAGGTTTTTCAGGATTCAATGCCGGCATTTTTATGTCAACATGACCTGCAACAGGAATTCCATCTGCATTCTTTTCAATTACAATAGCTCCGGCTAATGAGCCGCCTGCCTGTTTGTGAGCAAGCTCATGTTTATAGATTTCCGAATAATTCCTCTGCGCCAAAGCCTGCTGTTCCAAACTTCTGAAGGTTGAGATAGTCAAACAATCCATTGGAATAATATACCCCTTTACACTTGTTTTATTATTATACTAAATTTTCTAAACTTTTCAAGTAGTGCTTTATAAAATCTTAATAAAATGTTGTAAAAACAATGTACTATTATTTTATTTAGGCGGTATAATATAATTAGTGTAAATATGACGACTATGTACAAGTTAAAATAAGGAGATTACAAATGTCAGAATTAACATTAGAAAGAGAATCTTCAACAACTGATTTCGTTGGCGGAAAATGGCAAACAGAAATCAACGTTAGAGATTTTATCCAGAAAAACTATACACCTTATGATGGTGATTCAAGTTTCTTGGCAGGTCCTACCGAAGCTACAACAAAATTGTGGCAGGAATGCTGCGAACTTTTCAAGAAAGAACGTGAAAACGGCGGTGTTCTTGATATGGATACAAAAATTGTTTCTACAATAGTATCTCACGGTGCCGGCTATATTGATAAAGACTTAGAAAAGATTGTAGGTTTACAGACAGACAAACCTCTTAAAAGATCTCTTCAACCGTTCGGCGGTATCAGAATGGCTGAAACTTCCTGCAAATCTTATGGCTATGAAGTAGATCCTGAAGTTGTTGAAATCTTTACAAAATACAGAAAAACTCATAACCAGGGTGTATTTGATGTTTACACTCCGGAAATGAGAGCTGCAAGACATGCTGCTATTCTTACAGGGTTGCCTGATGCTTACGGAAGAGGTCGTATTATAGGTGACTACAGAAGAGTTGCTCTTTATGGTATTGACAGATTGATTGAAGACAAAAAAGAACAGCATGCTTCAGTTGACGGAGATATGACTCCTGATAAAATTCAATTGAAAGAAGAACTTGCTGAACAAATCAGAGCTCTTGAAGAAATGAAAGAACTCGGTCAAATTTACGGTTATGATATTTCTAAACCGGCTAAGAATGCTAAAGAAGCAGTTCAATGGTTATACTTTGGCTACTTATCAGCTGTAAAAGAACAAAACGGTGCAGCAATGAGCCTTGGCAGAACTTCTACATTCCTCGATATCTTTATTGAAAGAGATTTGAAGAATGGTACTTTAACTGAATCAGAAGCTCAAGAATTAATCGACCACTTTATTATGAAGTTAAGATTGGTTAAGTTTGCAAGAACTCCTGAATACAATTCATTGTTCTCAGGCGACCCTACATGGGTTACTGAATCAATCGGCGGTGTTGGTGTTGACGGTCGTCATATGGTTACTAAGAACTCTTTCAGATACCTTCACACCCTTGAAAACCTCGGTACAGCTCCTGAACCTAATATGACAGTACTCTGGTCTAAGAGATTACCGCACAACTTCAAACAGTATGCAGCTCATATCTCTATTAAAACTTCATCTATCCAATACGAAAACGATGACTTGATGAGAGTAACTCACGGCGACGATTATGCAATCGCATGCTGCGTATCTTCAATGGTTGTAGGTAAAGAAATGCAGTTCTTCGGTGCTCGTGCTAACCTTGCTAAATGCTTGCTTTATGCAATCAACGGCGGTGTTGACGAAAGATTAAAAACTCAAGTTGGTCCTAAATTCAGACCTATTACTTCTGAATACCTCAACTACGATGAAGTTATCGAAAGATATGAAGATATGATGGAATGGTTAGCAGGTCTTTATGTTAATACATTGAACTGCATCCACTACATGCACGACAAATACTGCTATGAAAGATCTCAAATGGCTCTCCATGACAGAGATGTTAAGAGATATTTCGCAACAGGTATTGCAGGTCTTTCAGTTGTTGCTGACTCACTTTCTGCTATTAAATATGCAAAAGTTAAAGCAATCAGAGATGAAGACGGTGTTGTAGTTGACTACGAAATTGAAGGTGATTATCCTAAATACGGTAACAACGATGACAGAGTTGATGAAATCGCTGTTCATGTTGTTAAGAAATTCATGTCTATGATTAGAAAACACTTTACTTACAGAAATTCTATTCCGACAATGTCTATCTTAACAATTACATCAAACGTTGTTTACGGTAAGAAAACAGGTAATACACCTGACGGAAGAAAACAGGGTGTTCCTTTAGCTCCTGGTGCTAACCCTATGCACGGACGTGATTCACACGGTGCAGTTGCTTCATTAGCTTCAGTTGCAAAACTTCCGTTTAATGATGCTCAAGACGGTATCTCAAATACATTCTCTATTATCCCTAACGCTTTAGGTAAAGATGATGTATTTATGGGCGACCTGGATATCCAGCTTGATTGCGGATGCTGCGAAGGAACATGCCAATAAAAAGTGAATAGGTGAATAAGTGATTAAGTGACTAAGAAGTTTAAAACTCAGTCACTTAGTCACCCGCTCACTCAGTCACCTTTTAAGAGTTAAGAGAATATAAAACATAGAAAGGCGATAAAAATGACTACTCAACAAGAAGAAAATTTAATAAATCTTTTAGACGGTTATGTTGAAAAAGGCGGTCACCATTTGAACGTTAACGTTTTCAACAGAGAAACATTACTTGATGCACAGGCTCACCCTGAAAAATATCCTCAACTTACAGTTAGAGTTTCAGGCTATGCCGTAAACTTCATTAAATTAACTAAAGAACAACAAGATGATGTTATTTCAAGAACATTCCATGCTTCTTTAGGTTAATCGGAAGTTAAAATAATGTAACAAAGAGGCGGCGGTTTTAACCGCCGCCTCTTTGTTTATAATCAAATGTTTATAAATTTGTTTTTTCTCCGATTTTTTCCATATAGATAACTTCGTTAAAATCTTTACGTTTTTTATCGGCAGGAGCAGGATTTTCTTCATATCCCAGAGTTATTATAGTTGAAATAATTTGAGTATCTTTAAGGTTTAATTTTTGTTTAACCTGCGAATAAATTTCAGGCAATACTCCTGTTATTTCGCTTCCGAAAGCTCCTATGATACAAGAACCTATCCCTAAAGACGCAGCTTCAAGCATCATATATGATACAGGATAAATAACCTGTTCGAGTGAACGGATTAAGATTCCGTTTTCGCATTGCAGTGCGGGATTGAGAGCCGGTTTTTGAATATGAGTAATTTTAGCTTCTTCCCAGGAGTCAGGGTCTGCAACACATACAATTACGGCATCTGCATTTTTGACTTGAGGCTGTCCGACAGACAGTTCTGATAACAAGTCTTTATTTTCTTGAGATTTTACAAGGATAAACTTCCAGCACTGAACATTCATCCAGGAAGGTGCCAGTCTGCCGGCTTCCAGAATCTTTTTTAAATCTTCATCTGGAATGTGCTTTCCTGTATATTGTCTTACACTTTTTCTTGATTTAATCAAATCTAATAATTCAGACATATTTCCTCCTTATTGTTCAGCCAGAACTACGGTAAAATCGCTGCCGACAGAATACATTTCGGTCGGGTCATATATAAATTGTGTATTTGCAAGTTCAGGAAGTTTTTTCTGAAGCCAATTAAAGAAATCAATAGTTACACTATTTTTATTTGCAACAAATCTTGTATGTGAAAGATGAGTAATCTTGAGCATATTAACTTCAAAACCTAAATCATTTAACTTATCTTTTAGAGCAGCGGCGTCTTCTTCCCGCTTAGGAGAATACATAATGCCTGCCTTGAATTTCGCATTATCAACCTGTGGTTTTATTCTATAAATCATCCTGTTAATCATTTCTTGAGTCTTAACAGGGTCTAAAATCCAATAACTTATATATCCTCTTTGGTTTGGTGCTCCCGGAAGAGTTGCGGTTTCTATTTTGCTTTCGTCGATGCTGCGTGCCATTGCCGCATATTGAGATAATTCATAAAAACTCATATCTGTTTTTATGTAATTATTCATAACGTTTAAAACTTCCGGTATTTTAGTTATAACCTGAGGAGAATGAAGTCTTTCAAATAAACTCTTCATGAACCATTGCTGCCGCTGGGTTCTTCCTATATCCCCTAATCCGTCTTTTCTATATCTCAAATATCCGACAGCCTGTTTCCCGTTAAGAACGGTATTTCCTTTTTGCAGGTCAATATGAAGTTTTGCAGAATTATCATTATAGTACATTCTTTTTTCGACATAAATTGGTATACCGCCTAAAGCATCTACAATTTTTTCGACTGCTAAATCGTGGACGATTATATATCTGTCGATTTTTATTCCGAAAGTTTCTTTTAAAGTCTTTTTAACAAGATTAATACCGCCTAGAGCGTGGGCTGAATTAATCTTTTGAATACCCTTGTTGTCAGGCAGATAAACCTTGCTGTCACGTGGTATGGTAATTGCATTAACTGAATGAGTTTTAGGATCAACATTTATAACAATAATTGTATCGGACCGTGTTCCTTCCCATATATCAGTGCCGTTTCCGTTAGAATCTACTCCTAAAAGCAGAATATTTTGCCTTCTCGGTGAAAACGGTACATCAAACCCCTTTTTAGAGGCGTGTGAGTATTTGAAAACTCCGTGCATATCCTCGGGATTCGCTTCATCAATAGAGTTTAGAAACAGATTGTTTTCAACAAGAATAACGCAGACAATTACAGCACAGAGAACTGCCATAATAATTGTAAAAACAAGTTTTACAAAATTTGAGGATTCTTCTTTTTCTTCTCTTATATTTTTTAAAAAAGCTTTGTATTCTTCTTGCTGACTGTTTACAATTTTCATGACTAGTATTCTCTCTAAAAAAATTATATTATAAACAGTTTTAATAAGCCAAAATAAAAACTCTTTTTTACAAAAATATATACATTTATTTACGCAAAAATGTTAATTGCAAAACCTGAAATTATACTTATTGCAAGAAGTATAATAACAATTTTAAACGTGTCTTTAAAGTTGTTGTATTTTAAAAGAACAAGTAATCCCAAACCGGAATTGGACAATAATCCGCTCATTGCTGTTCCGAATGTGACAGTTCCTTTGATGAGCATCATTGTAATTGCAATTGATACGGCGCAATTCGGGATTAAGCCTACCAGAGCTGAAATTACCGGCTGTAGTAATTTAGATGAGCTTCCGGCTAAAAGTCCGCCTAGATGTATGTTTTCAAGGCAGAAGTTCAGAATCAAAGTTATTACAAGGATAAATCCGAAAATATTCAATGTATGAAATATAGGATGTAGAATGAGTTCTCTTTTATTTTCGGTTACGGGATTATGTTTACAGCAGCCCTCTTCTTCAATAACCACATTCTCTTTAGGCGGGTCTATTATTTGTTTTGAAAAAGCAAGGTCTATAAAGTATCCCATTAAAATTGCTATGAAAAGTTTAATCCCGATAATCGGAATTACAAGGTAAGCCTTTGTCGGATGAGCTAAAAGTATCGGTATAGCTTCATCGGATGTTCCCAGATATACAGCAAGCAGGCAGCCTTTTGTAATAATTCTTTTTGTATACAGACTGCTTGCAATAACGGAAAAACCGCACTGCGGGAAAATTGAAGCAAGCGCACCAATAAGTATACTCCCTTTCTCAGATTTTTTTATCCATTCATCAATTCTGTTTGAAAAATAAAATTCAAACAGCTCTATGATTACAAAGATAAAAAACAGAAACGGTAACAGATGAAAGCTGTCTGCCAATGCATCTGCTGCCCATTCCGGCAGCCCGAAAGATTCAATGAAGCTGTCTAGCGGGGAAAATATAAGTTCATTCAGGTTGTTTATTTTTTCAAGTATTGTTATTAGCATTCCGATTTCTCCAATATAAATTAAACCTTTTCCATAAACATTAGTCAATAAAACAAACAATTGAAAAATTTTTGTGATAAAAATATAAATAAGGAGTATTTATATGAAATCAATAGAAATTAATAAAGAAAAATGCACACAGTGTGGAATGTGTATCAAAGATTGTCTGGCGTCCGCTATAGAATTTGATAGTGAAAAATATCCAAAGTATGCACAGGGAGGTCAAGAAAGATGTATTTCCTGCCAGCATTGTATGGCAGTTTGTCCGACAGGTGCACTTTCTTTTTGCGGGAAAAATCCTGATGAAGCGGATAAAGTAAGATTTCCAAAACCTGATGAAGTTCTTTCTTTAATAAAATCCAGAAGAAGTATAAGACATTATAAAGATGAAGAAATTCCGGAAGAAATTTTCGACAGGCTGAAAAAAATGTTCCCGTATATACCGACGGGATGCAATACCAATACTCTTCATTTTTCTATTATTGAGTCAAAATCTGCTATGGATGTAATACGTAACAAGGTGAGGGAAAAACTTCTTAAACTTATTTCCAATAAAATTTTTTCATCACTTGGTAAAAAATTTGAACATTATAAAACTAATTTTGAAAATGGAGAGGATTTAATCTTTAGAAATGCTCCGCATATGATTGTTGTATCTTCTTCAATTCATGCCCCTTGCGCTAATGTTGATCCTATAATTGCCTTAAGCTATATTGAGCTTTATGCACAGAGTCTTGGCTTAGGTACATGCTGGTGCGGGTTTGCTCAGGCATGTTTTAAATTTATGCCTGAATTTGCTCCGATGTTAGATATTCCTGACGGATATAAGCCTGTTTATGTAATGCTGCTGGGAAAACCGGATATCAAATATCACAGAACAACTTTACCAGAAAGCTATCCGGTATCTGAGATTAAAGATGTTGAAGAAATTAAGCAGACTTTTAGTCAAAAAGCAAGACGGCTGCTTTTAAATTTTATAAGATAGCAGTTTTTTAGGATAAGTCCATTACATATTCAAGGTTATCTTTATGGACATTTACGATAAATTTGTGAATGCCGATTCTAACAATATATCTTAATCCGCCGTCAGGTAAGTTTTCGCTTACACGGGCTTGAATTTTCTCGCTTTTTAAAACAGGATACTGCTTAATTTTGAGCAGTTTATTTCCTACATGTCCTATAATCGTATAGCCGTTTTCATTCTTTGCAAGGTAACATCCCATATTGCCGGCAAAATCAGCGGAACTCAGGATGGTATATGATTCCCCGTCCAGCATACATGTTACTTCTTTTTGAGGTTCCTGTTGAGATTCAGAAGAAGACAGTTCTTTCTTTTTCATCATAATGCGGGTTCTTCTTGCCATTCTTTCCGCCCTATCCTGCTCGAGTTTTCTTGCAAGAGCTTCCGGAAGTTCAGATTTTTGCGGTTTTTTAATTTCCGGTTTTGCAGGGTTTTGATTTTTAATATTATCCGCTGCTTTTGGAGTTTCCTCAATTGCAATTTCTTCTAAAATATCATCCGAATCATTGTTATTTAAAATGCTTTTCAATTCGTCTAAGGTATTTTCGGCAGGTTTTGTATTATCTTGTTTTCCCCCGGATGTCTGTTTGTCCAAATCTACAAATTCATTGCGATAAAGTGCTTCAAAATCATCATAGTCATTCGGAGCGGTTGTTGTGATATCATCATCCTGATTGGATATTTCAAAGTTTCCAAACTGGCTGAATTCTTTTTGTATATCGGAAACACTCGGTGTGTTTGAATCATCAAATTCATTTATTACTTCAAATTGTTCGCTGCCGTCATAGAATGGCTTAAATTGAACATTGCTTATATTTTTAAGTAATGCATCTTCATCAACAACAACCGGTTCAGGTTTTGGATCTTCATATTTTTCAGGGTTTTTCATAACATCAGCCAAATCCGGAAGCTGGTTTGAAATATTCAATTTATCAACCTGATAGCTTGTGTCGGCATATTCTATTTTCTCAGAAGGTTTAAATTTATACGCATCCTCGTTATTGACTTCTTTAGACAGGTCAGGAAGAGCATCTTTTAATGATAGAGTTGCAAATTCATATCCTTCGCTATAATAAACCGTGACAGGTTTGACTTCGGATTCAATTCTTCTTCCGCCTTGTTTTCTAAGAGCTTCTGATAAGTCCGGAAGCATATCTTTTACATTCAAAGTAAGAATTTCAGAGGCTTTATGAGGTTTTTCCCGTTGTTTTTCTATTTCTGCCTGCATTTCTTTAGCACGTTCAGGGTTTGTTTTTAAATCTGTTACGAAATCAGGATCAATTTCAACATTAATGAGTTTATAAAGTGCATTAATATCTTCTCTGGTAAATATGATATTTTGTGAAACAGCATAAGTGGTAACAAGATCCTCAAGAATTTCCTGCTTTGTAGGGATTTTCTTAACAGGTATGGTTTTAGCAAATTTTTCAACATCTTTTAATGTAGCATCACTTATTTCAGTATTAAGAAGCTGATTAATTTTTTCCGTATCATTGTTATCAAAAGTTAAATTGTCATTATGAATAGTTTCTTCATAAAGTTCTTCATCATATTTTCCGGTTTCTTCTTGAATTTCTTCATTATAAGCTTCTTCATCAAATGAAAAACCGCTCAAGAAATCTTCTAATGCTTGATTTTCATCTTCGTCAATTTCCGGAGCCTCTGTCTTTGCTTTTGCCTGCTCCTGGAATAATTCATCTAAATCTACAATATTGAGCTCTTCTTTTTCTTCTTCAACAACCGGAGCTGCAGGTTGCGTATATTCTGTATTTTTAGGTATAGATACCGGATTTTTATACTTAGTATCAAGGTTTTTGATAGTACTTTTTATTTTTCTTGAATTTTTAGTGTCTTTTTTCGCTTTTTTATTTTCCTTAGGTTCATCAACATCAATCGAGATTTGTTCTCCGGCAATTTCCGCAAGTTTATTTTTAGCTTTCAAGAAAAGATAAACTGAAACTCCGAGAACAAAGAATATTCCTAAAACAAGCAGAAAAGCCTCTGTAGGGTCGCCTTGTTCCTGCGGACGGGTTGATTCTACCGTAAAATCCTGTACATTTCCGGCTTGCGGCATGTCGGCAGAAGCCGCTGTAGATGCAGGGGTTTCTCGATGACTTGTATTTTCTTTCGGATATTCTCTATAGTTATTTTTATGATGCTCCGGCTCTTTACTATAATGCTCATAATCATCATTTTTTTCAGGAATATCTTTGTGTTCGACAACTTCTTCAGCTTCAGGAGCATTATCTTCAATACCGGCTTCGTTCTCCCAGGTGTCCTGAGTTGTGATAAGTTTCTGGGCGTTTCCGGCCGGTAAATAAACAGCTTTATCTGCTGTTAATACTGCATCTTCAAAAGTTTTTACCGTAATTCGTGTATAACCGTTACCGTTTTTTGTGTAAGGTAAGGTCTTTACTGATATAGATTCAATCTGTGAAGAAACCTGACTCAAGTCCGGTGTTTGTGCCTGACTGTCAAATTCCGGAAGCAGCATCATATATGTTGTAGCATCTCTTCTAATTAGAGAAACTTTCCCGTCGTAATTTGTTTTGGTCTGTACAGTCATATTAACCGAGCCGTTTGGGTTAAGTTTGAAGGCTAAACCCATAAGACTGTTTTTATAGTTTTCGGCAGCAAAAGAGCCGGCAACCGTAATAACACTTGCCAGAACTAATGAGATTGTTCTCTTCTTATACTGCTTCATACTTATTATTTTAACATAATGTTAAAAAAGAGCCTATATATGTAAAGAAAAATCATTAATTTGTATCAGGCTACATCTCTGTTACAATAATACGTTTATCAGAAGTAATTTTATCGATATTTAAGACTGTATACAGTGTTTTATTATAGATAAATTCAGAGGCATAGTAGCTGTCTGAGAGCTCGTTGAAATCACTTTCCTGAAAGTCAAAGAGTTCATTTATTTTATCAATTAAAAGCGCAAGTTTTAATTCATTGCATTTAATAATAATAACAGGGTTTTTATCATTTTTATTATCATCCTGAGAATTATCATTTGAAATTTCAAGGAATTTTTTCAAATTTATAACTGTAATATAATCTCCTCTAAGGTTCATTATTCCTTCTATAAAATCAGGGGTTCCGGGCACTCTTGTTATAGAAGTGTCTTTTAAAACCTCTTTTACATAATCCAGTGATATACAGTAATAGTCATCGTACAAGTTAAAAGAGATATATTTATTCTTTGCATGTAATTCTCCTGAAACAAGTCTGAGAGCTGATTTTTCCGCAATAGCCTGCGTCCTTAGCTGCATGGTCATCTTAGATGCTTCATCTTTAGGAAAAAGCGAAGGTATATCAACATCCGGATAATGAGAATCATGCTGTTTTAGCAGATTTTCCAAAGCATAAATATTTACAATAAATATAGTTTCATGATCTTGCTTGTATAATGATTCAACAACCATTTTATTATCGACAAAAGGTATCGGATCAACACTTGTAGAGTCAAAAGAAGATATTCCCAGAATCTTATCCGTAATAATTCCGAAAATTACTTCATCAGTCTTGACAATTAGTAATTCATTATTAGCACTGTAGGGCGGAACATCAATATTTAAGTAAAATCTTATATCTACAACATTGATAACGAAATTGTTATATTTCAAAAGCCCGACAATGTTGTTGGCAAGTTTTTGCGGGTAATCCAGTGCCGGAAGCTTCATTATTTCAAGCACATTGCCTGTATTTACCGCATACTTGCTCTCACCGATTTGAAAACACAGGTGGGAATTCTTTTTTTGTTCAAGATAATTACTGTTCATATAAAATTACTCTGTTTCTTCCGCCTTCTTTAGCCTTATATAAAGCTTCGTCTGCTGATTTTAAGATTTCTGCCGATGTATTAAGGTTCTGATAGTTCATCGTAAGACCGATACTTACGGTAACTTTAGCTCTAACTCCGTTATAGTCAAAGTCGTAATCCTCTACCATTCGTCTTAGTCTTTGTACAGGAATAATTGCGCCTTCAATATTGGTTTCAGGCATAATCATAACGAGTTCTTCACCGCCATAACGATAAAGCAGGTCGGTTTTTCTGAAAGATTGTTTCATTAAATCCGCAACTGTTTTGAGAACATAATCTCCGTACTGATGTCCGTATGTATCATTAACTTTTTTGAAGAAATCTATATCTAATATTGCAAGAGAAAAGTCGGAAGGGTGCCGTTTCGTACGGTTGCATTCCTGCTCCAAACTTATTTCAAACTGGCGTCTGTTATATAATCCTGTTAATCCGTCAAGAACAGACATAAACTCTTTTTCAGTGTATTGATATTTCATTTTAAAGATAGCCAGAAGCTCACTTATCATAATATCAAAGAATCTGAATGAAGAATAGTCAATGTCCTGCCTTGTATAGAAGCAGATTCCGCCTATGAGTTTTTTATCAAAAATCATAGGAATAATGATTTTTGAAGTAAAATCTCCGAACTGATAATCAAGTTCTTTCCCGAGAAGCATTCTTACCACTTCAAACTTGGAATTTTTTATATCTTTATGCTCTTCCATTTTTCTGAAAAAGTCATAGCTTATATCAGAAAGCAGATTCTTAGAGAAATTCCTTCCCAGAGTATCAATATAAAGCATATTTTCTGCAAAATCATCCGGCGAGGCAAAATATATACCTGCAACATGGTATTCAACAAAAGAACTGAGAAGCGAAAAGAGCTTTTCAACCAGAATCCTTTCATAATTTAAAAAGTCGCTTAGATTCCTGAATTCGTTTGAAAAAACAGATTTGAGCAGCAGGTCATTAAGAACGGAGTTTAATCGCAGCTGTGCAGAGCTTTCCGTATCAGCTTTAGAAGCAATTGCTTGTTTATATTCGTCGCTTACCGGATATCGGCGGACAGTTGAATTTATATTAGCAACAAGCTCTTTAATATCAATCGATTTTGATAAAAATAATTGAGCTCCTGCTTTTTTACCCCAGAAACTGTCGATTTTTTTATCAAGAACAGTAAGGAGTATAATAGGAATCTTCTTTGTTTCATCCACGTTTTTTATCATACGGCACAATTGATAACCGTCAATAACCGGCATCATAATATCGGATACGATTACATCCGGAAGGTAGGAGTATACTTTCTTATAAGCTTCAGCACCGTTTGTTGCGGATTCAACTTCAAACCCGTTTTGTGTCAAGCCCTCTTTTAAAAATTTAAGCTGGGTATCGCTGTCTTCTACCAGTAAAATCTTAGTTGCCATATATTCAGATATTCCAATTTTATCGCTTTTAGTATAAAATAATTATATAATAAATAACCAAAAAAAACTATAGGAGAGAAAGAAGTGGAGAACGATTTAAAATTTAATTTAAAACAAAAATTTAATATAAAATGCGGTATAGATATTACAATTTTCGGTTTGATTTGTGTTGTATTTATTATCTTTGCATTTAGAAATCAAATACCTATGTACAGCTTTCTGACTTACTTTGCGCTGGTATTAGTATTATATCTTCCGGCACATTTTTTTACTACGCAGTGGATTTCAAGATCAATGAAAAAATCTTTGACATTACAGTCAGAAGCACTGGCTGAAACTACTTTCGATATAATGAATGCAATGAATGACCAGAAAAGAACTCTCGAAAAATTATGTACTAATGCAAAAAACACTTCTACTCTTGTTGATAAATTAAAAACTCTTTCTGATGAAGTTCTTTTGACTTCTAAAAATACTGAAAAACAGGTAGGACAGTCAATAAGTTTTTCTCAAAAGGAACACGAAGCAATTTCAGCAAATGCTGATAAAATGCTTGTTTTAAGACAAAAAATACAAATGATTGCAGAGCTTATTCTTGAGCTTTCAGAACATACTCAACAAATCGGAAGTACAATCAGTGTAGTTGATGATATAGCAGAGCAAACTAATATGCTTGCCTTGAACGCTGCTGTCGAAGCTGCAAGAGCCGGTGAGCACGGTAAAGGTTTTGCGGTTGTTGCAGGTGAAATCAGAAAACTTGCAGATGAATCCAAACAGGCTATTACTAAAATTACATCACTTACAAGTAATATTCAGTATACAACCAACTCAACGGTTATGGCAACGGAAGAAGGGTCTAAAGAAATTGAAAATGTTGTAAAGGATATCAACTTTGTATCTTCAAATTCCGAAACCCTTATGAATCTTATCGGCAGTATACTGGAATCTCTTGAAACTCTCAATCAAAATGCCGAGAAACAAAATGATATTATTGAACGGCTCAATGGGATTTATGAAGAAGGTAAGACAATTTCCGAAAATCTTACTCAAGCATTAAATGCAAATTCTGAAAAATTGGCAAAATTAAACAGCCTGTCAAATGATATAAAAATTTCGGCAACAGAAGGATAGTTTAATTGGGCTTAGAAGATAATGAAAATAATATAACGGAGCTGCTTACAATCTTCCAATCAGAATCGGAAGAAATTTTGGAGCGGATTTTTGAGAATCTGGAAGAGTTTGAAAAAGACCCGTCTGACAGGGAGCTGGCTTCCGTTTTATATAGAGATTTGCATAGTATTAAAGGCGCAATCAGAATGGTCGGCTTTAATAATATTCAAATGATTATTCATAAAATTGAGGATATTTTTGATGCAGTCAATACCAGAAATATTATCCTTGATAAAGAAAAATTTGTTCTTATAAATAAATCTCTTGAGCTGGTATCAAAATATCTTAAAGAATCTATCAGTAACCGGAGAGAAATTATAGGAGAAGAGTTTACTCCGACTCTTTCAAGTCTTGAATATATTGTTGATATAGAATTAAATGAAGATTTCAGTCAGCCGATTAATTCTATTATTCAGGCAGAAGAAGCTGCTTCATCCGCATCCGTTAATTCCGCTCTGCAGGAAAATCAGGAGTTTATTAATCATACTTTTAATAATTGTTTTGAGATAATTGACAGTATAGTTCCGGAAGAAGAATCTCAGGATATAGTAATATTAAGAGAAGAAGTCGGCAAAATATATGATTTGTTAAAGGATTCCAATCTGTATGAAGTAAAAACTTCTTTAGAAAATGTTTTGGCAAAGCTTGACCTCGTAATGAGTGCTACAAACACTCTTACAATAAGTGAGATTCTTGAGATTAGAAACGAATTAAGTACTGCAGCTGCAAAATTTAATACATCTTGTATTGATACTGAAACATCCGGAAATACATTTTTTGATGTTGCCGAAAAAATCCCGATGCTTCAGGGAAGCAGTGTTTATGCAAAAGAGATTAAAGACGATATCCTTGAGTTGAAAACAAATGTTTACGACAGCGGAATTTTAGAAATAATCAATATGATTATTGAAATCCTTGATTTTATTATGGAAAATTCCGTACAGCTCGAAGAACAAATGACCCAGACTCTCAGAAGCGGAATTGAATATTGTGCGTCACCGGATGAAAGCATTGACGGGGACTTAATTGTACAACAGCTGGAAATTATGAAACAGCTTCTTGAACTTAATTTCAAAAAAGATTCCGGAGTCAGTGAGATAAAGAATCTTACAACTCAAACATCGATTTCAGGCAAAGGAAATGCTTCTACCGAGATTAAGACTTTACATGTTAATGCTCAAAAGCTTGATTTGCTGGTAAATCAACTCGGCGAACTTATTATTACTAAAATTAAAACCGAAAAAAATCTGGATAAGATTGATGCAATAAAGAATGCTAATGAGAACTGTCAGAAAGATTTATTAAAAACATCAAATTATTTAAGGTACTATAACAGAAAGTATCTTCAAAGCGGCAGTCCGGATCAGTATGCCGGAGCATTTGTTAAACAGGTATTTTCGTTGCTTTCAGATATTACCCAGAATGTATCCAGAACCATTTATGATTTGAATTCCCTTTATCGAGCTTATAAAGAAGATGATATGAAGATGCGTCTTATTATTGATGAGATGGAATCAATGGTTAAAAACATCAGGGTTTTACCGATTTCTACTGTGTTTAATTCTTTCTCAAGAATGGTAAGAGATATTGCAACGGAAAAAGGCAAAGATATAGATTTTATTATAGAAGGCAAGGATACCTGTGCGGATAAAAAGATTATTGAGGAGATTAAAACCCCTTTAATTCATATTTTGAGAAATGCTATTGACCACGGTATAGAATCTAAAGAAGATAGAATCCTTGCAGGAAAAGACCCTGTTGGCAGAATCCTTTTATCTGCAAAACAGGATGATAATAAAGTTATTATTGAAGTATCTGATGACGGACAGGGATTCAATCTTGAAAAAATTAAAGACAGAGCCGTATCGAGAGGGTTCCTAACTCAGGAAGATATTGATTCTATGACTGATGAAGCCATTATGAATATTATTTTCTGGCCGGGATTTACAACGGGTGATTCAATTACAAGTATTTCCGGAAGAGGAATCGGGCTTGATGTAGTAAAAACAAAAATCTCTCAGCTTAACGGAAAAGTTAAAGTTATATCTGAATTTGGAAAAGGAAGCTGTGTTCATATAGAAATCCCTGTTACATTAACTACCTTAAGGGTATTTCTTGTTAAAATTTCGGATCAAACATTTGCTATTCCGATTCAGATGATTACCACCTTTATTCTTAAACAACAAAATGAGATTAAAACAAATAACGGCATCCGCTCAATCCTGTATAATAATAAAATTGTTCCTTTATACTATCTGGCAGATATTCTGGGGCTTAAACCTATTCCTAGAGAGGATAAAGAAACAATTCTTATTATAGAAGCTGATGAAAAGATTATTGGATTAGTAGTAGACAGACTTCTTGGCGATCAGGATATATTGCAGAAAAAACTTTCTCCGCCTTTGTATAAAGTCAGAAATATTTCCGGAATTACAAACCTTGCTTCCGGTGAACTATGTCTTATTTTGAATATGCAGGATATTTTACATCATGACTTTAATAAAACAATTGCTGCGGGAAATAATACAAAACTCCTTTCCTCAGATGTTTTATCTTATAAAAAAATATTGATTGTGGATGATTCAGTTACGACAAGAACAATGATTAAAAATATCCTATTAAATATAGGATATACTGTTGATGCCGTACTGGATGCTTCAGAAGCTCTTGTTAAATTAAAAATGAATCATTATGATCTTATTATTACAGACCTTTCAATGCCGAAAATCGACGGATATGAGTTTATTGACCGTCTAAAGAATGATGAAATGTATATGGATATACCGGTAATTGTTATGAGTTCCATGGAAAAAGATAAAGCAATGAAACGGTTGAAACAGTACAATATTGAAGGTTATTTACAGAAAGATGCTTTCGATCAGACCCAATTTGTTAATATGATAAAAGTTATTTTAACTGAATACCATAACAAGTAGCAAGATATTTATAAACAGGTTCCGGAACGAACTGTCTAAAATCCCCTTTATTTTTTAGTATTTCTTTGACCATAGATGAGGATATAAAATTATATTCAGGTTTTGTCATAAGAAAGACAGTTTTTATATCCTTGGATAAATAGTTGTTTGTCTGAGATAATTGAAGCTCGTATTCAAAGTCAGAGGCTGTTCTCAGTCCTCTTAGGAGAATATGAGTCCCCCGGCGTTTTGCATAATCTACCGTTAATCCTTCAAAAGTATCAACTTCAACATTTTCAAGGTTTTTGACACTTTCTTTTATAAGTTCGACTCTTTTTTCTACAGGAATAAGTCCTTGTTTTTCAATATTATATGAAACTGCAATAATCACTTTATCAAAGATTTCCGAGCCGCTTTTTAAAATATCAAGATGTCCGTTTGTTATAGGGTCAAAACTCCCCGGGTATATAGCTGTTGTCATTTTTTACCTTCTTTTTTTATAATGCTTATTTATTATAACATGAGATTCTTTTATGTTAAAATTAACACAGCAAAAATCGGGAGAGAAATAATGTCAATAGTTATAATGATACTTTTACTGAGTTTATTAATTTTAGTACATGAAGCAGGTCATTTTCTTGCTGCAAGAGCATTCGGAATAAAGGTAGAGAAATTCGGCTTCGGGCTTCCTGTCGGGCCGACTCTTTTCAGAACAAAGTGCGGCGATGTGGAAATTCTTGTTCATGCTTTTTTACTCGGCGGTTATGTTTCTTTCCCTGATGACGATAAAGATTGTGACCTTCCTGCGGACTCTGAGGACAGGTTTGTAAACAAGCCTATCTGGCAGAGGGCTATTGTGGTATCTGCGGGGGTTATTGCAAATGTCCTTTGTGCGTTTGCTCTTGTGTTTTTTGTTGCTGCGTGGACAAAGCAGCTTCCTTCAGGTAACTATGAAATCTATGCCGGCGGTATAAGTGCTCCTAAAGGTGCAAGCGTTTGGGCTTCCGGACTGCAGACAGGGGATAGAATTTTATCTGCTAACGGCTGTGATATTAAAAATATTTATTCTTTTGTAACTATAGTCAAAAACAGTGCAAAAGATAATGGAACTATATCTTTGCAAACAATTGATAAAAATTATGATAAATTAAAGGCATTAAATCCCGGGCTGGAGAAAGACGAAATTATACCTGCAGACTTATCTCTAAGACTTCCGCAAGAACTCGAAAGAGATATTATTACTATGGATAAATATGCCGCTAAAGGTGCTAAATATTTTAAAAAAGAGGGTATAAAGCTTAATCCTGAACTTAAAGCTTTGAAAAAAGAGCTTGAAGGAAAATCAATTTATATTTCTAACGGAAAATATACGCTTTATGAAATAGCGCAGGTGCTGTCTGATGGAATTCATCCAATAAATATTACCGTACTTAGAGAAGGCAAAGTTATTAAATTAAACCCTATTTATCCCGATGAAAAAGGTTTAATAGGAATAGGGCTTGCTGCTAAACAAACAATGATTAAAACAAATACTCCGGTTAAGATAATAAAAGGCGGAAGCAAGTACCTCTGGGATAACACATATATGATGATGTATTCTTTGGGACAGTTGTTTACAGGAAATGTTCCTCTAAAAGAAATGCATGGAGTGGTTGCTATTACAAAAATCGGCGGTGATATGATAGAAAAAGCCGGTAAGTCATCGGGAATTCTCTTAGCAGCATTGATTTCAATGAACCTTGCTATTTTGAATATACTTCCGATTCCTGCATTAGACGGCGGACATCTGGTATTTTTATTTATAGAAAAGATTATGGGAAAACCGCTTGATGAAAAAATTATTGAAAACATTTCTTCGGTTTTCTTCTCTTTATTAATAATTCTAATGATATTTGTAGTATTTAACGATATTACATTACTGGTCGGCAAATAATCTCCCTCCGGCTAATTGCGGAGTTTAATAAATTATTTCACAATTTCGGTATGAAAATTGTAATAATAGGCGGAGTTGCCGCAGGGGCGAAAGCTGCTGCAAAATCCAGAAGGATGCTGCCGGATTCGGATATTCACATATATACAAAAGATACCCATGTATCTTATTCTGCCTGCGGTTTGCCTTATTATATCGAAGGCAATTTTGAGGACTGGCAGAAACTCATTGTCCGCTCAAAAGAGGAGTTTGAAAAAAGCGGGATACATGTTCATACTTTGAATCAGGTTACAAAAATTCTTCCCATTGATAAAAAAATTATGGTGAAAGATTTGGAGTCAGGAGAATTGAGCTTTGTAAACTATGACAAACTCGTTATTGCAACAGGTTCAATTCCTTATCTTCCGGAACTTCCGAAAGATAACTTAAAAAATATTTTTACTCTGAAAACCCTTCATGACGGAATTGCAATAAAATCTGTGATGCAGAAGGTTAACAACATAACCGTAATCGGCGGCGGATATATAGGAATAGAGCTTATAGAAGCGTTTGTTAAAAACGGTAAAAATGTTACTTTAATAGAACGCTCTCCTTTTATCCTTTCTGTTTTTGATGAAGATATTTCCTCTCTTATTCAAAACTATATTATGGAAAATTCAAACAATCAGGTAAAAATTATAACCGATGATATTATTAGTGAATTTATAGGAGAAGAAAAAGTAAGCGGAGTCTTAACCGCAAAAGGCTCCGGATTTGAAACAGAGATGGTTGTTCTTGCAGCCGGAGTAAGACCG
Source organism: Candidatus Gastranaerophilales bacterium (assembly GCA_944324255.1). Lineage (GTDB taxonomy): Bacteria > Cyanobacteriota > Vampirovibrionia > Gastranaerophilales > Gastranaerophilaceae > CAG-196. The sequence continues at coordinate 30,717 of CALUVM010000016.1, forward strand.
GTTGTCGATATTGCAAAAGATGCGGGAATAGAGCTCGGAATAACCGGTGCAATAAAGGTTAACAGCCGAATGGAAACAAGTATTCCGGATATTTATGCCTGCGGCGATTGTGCAGAAAAGGTTAATATAATTTCGCATACTCCGGTCTGGATTCCGCTTGGTTCTACTGCAAATAAAGAAGGAAGAGTCGCTGCAATTAATTTATGCGGCGGGACAGAAGATTTCGAAGGGGTTTTAGGCTCAACAATTACAAGGTATCTGGATTTAAATATCTCAATGACTGGACTTTCTGAAAAAATGGCGCAAAAACTGGGGTACGATACTGTTTCTATTGTGATTACCAAAAGGGATAAAGCCGGATATATGCCCGAGGTTCAAAATGTTACCCTGAAACTTATCGCAGATAGAAGGTCGCATAAAATACTGGGAGCGCAGGCTATAGGATGCGGAGATGCGGATAAAAGAGTTAATACGGTATCTGCCGGTCTGGTCGAGGGTATGACTGTAGAAAATCTTCTTGATGTAGATATGACTTATGCTCCGCCGTTTTCTACCAGTGAAGATATTCTCCTTTCAGCCGGAAGAATTTTAAAATCTAAACTGTCATAAAATAGGAAAAATTAAGCAGATGTTAGAATTTCTTTAGTGCATTCAAGTGCAATATCTGTTACAAAATCCATATCCTCTTCTTCAATAATCAGAGGCGGATTGAAATATATTACATCTCCGAGCGGTCTTAAAAGAACCCCTTTTTCCAGTGCTTTCTTGTAAATCCGGTATCCTGTACGCTTTGTGTAATCCAGCGGTTCTTTTGTTTTTCTGTCTTTTACAAGTTCAATTGCATTAATTAATCCGATTGAGCGGACTTCTCCGACATTTTCAAGCGGAAGGAATTTTTCTTTAATGATTTTATTAAAATATATTGCTCTTTTGTTAGCCTTTTCAATGATGTTTTCGTCTTTTAAGATTTTTAAGACTTCAATTGCAGCGGAGCAGGCAAGCGGGTTTCCTGCATAAGTATGTGAATGCATAAAAGCTTTTCCCTTAAGATAATCATCATAAAATGCGTCGTAAATCTTTTGGGTTGTAACAGCTATTGCCATTGGCATATATCCGCCGGTAAGTCCTTTAGAAAGGCACATAATATCAGGGCTTACGCCGGCATGGTCAAAAGCAAACATTTTACCTGTTCTTCCGTAGCCTGTTGCTATTTCGTCCGCTATCAGGTGCACATTATATTTGTCACACAGTTCTCTTAATTTTTTAAGGTATAAAGGCGGGTAAATTTTCATACCGGCAGAACCTTGAAGGAGCGGTTCAACAATAATTGCAGCTGTTTCATTACCGTATTTTTCAAAAGCTTCTTCGGCTTTTTGGAAGCACTCGCAGCAGCATTCTGTATTTTCTCCTTGCGAGGTGTTAATTTGCTCTGAATGTCCTGTACAATGTTTGCCATACGGACAGCGGAAACAGTCAGGTCCGTCAATTCTTATCACATCTAACAAAAGAGGTTTATAAAGCTGGGTGTATAAATCAACTCCGCCCATGGCAAGAGCGGCGAGAGTTTCACCATGATAAGCATCCGTAAGCGCCATAAACCTTTTCTTTTGCGGATTGCCCGTTTGATAGTGGTATTGAAAACTCATTTTTAAAGCCATTTCTATGGCGGAAGAACCGTTATCTGCAAAATTGAATTTACAAAGACCTTTTGGCAGAACTTTTACAAGTTCCTGACAGAGAGTTATAACAGGTTTGTGGGAAAAGTTGGCAAAAATGACATGTTCCAGCGTATCAATTTGTTTTTTTACGGCAGCATTAATACGTGGATTACAATGTCCCAGAAGATTACACCACCAGGAACTTATGACATCCTTGTAGCATTTGCCGTTAATATCATAAAGATTTATCCCGTTGCCCCGCTCAATAACAATAGGCGGAAGTGTTTCATAGTCCTTCATTTGTGAGCACGGATGCCAAATGTATTTTAAATCTTCTTTCTGCCAATCCATAATTTTTTACCTTTCTTAACTGAATTATTGTACAACCGTAAAGATTTTTTTACAAAAAGGAGCCGGAGGAAGCTTTTTCAAATTTTTTCTGAAACTCAAAAATAAAAGAAAAAGAATGAAGTATTGACTAAAAAAAATCAGCATGTAAGATATTCCTATGACCCTGCGGGGGTAATTCAGTGGTAGAATGCCTCCTTGCCAAGGAGGATGTCGCGAGTTCGAGCCTCGTCTCCCGCTAATTAAAAAGGACTAGATTTTTCTAGTCCTTTTTAATTTGTAGAGTGCAGGATTCTGAGAACTTGCGACACGCGAGTTTGAGCGACCTGTGAGCAGAGTGCGGAGTGCTTTTGCCAAGTATTGAAAATACAAAGGCAAAACACGAAGACACGTTTAATGCGAACAGGTCAAGACAGCCTCGTCTTCCGCTTTATAAAAAAACAGACCTTAAGAGGTCTGTTTTTTTATGGAATTAAACACTTGAAAATATAAAAACATCGTTTATAATAAGAGTAGGGAGAGGGCATCCTAGAATACCCTCTATGCAGACCCTACAACAATGAAGAAATAATTAGTAAAATGTGTCCAATGACGAGTAGGACACATTTTATTTTTTGCCTAATTTGTTCTAACACAGCCGTAATCACCTCCTTTCGTACACCTTATGCAGAAAAAGTTTTGTTGTGCGTTAAAAGGAAGCGAGGTCTGCTCTACTCTTGGAATCTCAGCCAAAATTTATTTAATGAATGTACAATTTGTTTTCAGTTTCATACTAACATGTAAATTTGATTTTTACAATGCTTCCGATAAAGAAACAAGATTTTTCATTCATAATTAAGCTATCCTTATTAAGATAAAAATTTTCAATTCTGTAAGCTTTATTGGACTATTATAAGCGGGGTTAGCTATATTGTGTATTATTCAAAAGTGCTATTTTTAAGCATGAAAATAGTTAAATATTGGATTACAATTTTACTTCAATAATTCCATAATCAATTTATGACAGATTTTAGAAAGAAATTTGCGAAACGATTAAAAGAATTGAGAACATCTGCAGGATTAACGCAAGAGGAATTAGCCGGTGCTGTAGGTGTAGAAACAAAGACTGTAAGTTATTGGGAAAATGGGCATAACTCGGTTACATTTAATAAACTTCCGGTTATAGCTAAAGCTCTTGGCATTCCCGTATACAAGCTGTTTGTTTTCGGTGAGATTTTAGGCGGTGATAGCAGCGAAATTATGGATTTGCTTAATTCTATGAATAAAAGAGAACTACGTTGTATCTCTACTATAATCAAATCAATATTAGCTTTAAAATAGTTGTCGAATGTGGTAACTCTCTGGTTAACCGCATCAAAAAGCTCTATATTAACTCCTAATTCATTTGCTTTTTTATGCTAAAATAAACTTATGCTAAGACATATAACACCGATAGTATTATTACTGATTTCCAATATTTTTATGACATTTGCCTGGTACGGGCATTTAAAGTTTAGAAGTCTTCCGCTTCTTATTGTTATTCTGGCAAGCTGGGGAATTGCTTTTTTTGAATACTGTTTTCAGGTGCCGGCAAACAGAATCGGATATGATTGCTATAATGCAGTTCAGCTTAAAACAATTCAGGAAGTCATTACCCTTACTGTTTTTTCATTTTTTTCTATCTGGTATCTTAAAGAACAATTCCGCTGGAATTACCTTGTAGGCTTTATTTTTATTGTCCTTGCCGTGATTTTCATTTTCAAATTTAAATAGCTTGTAACATTTCTTAATATTAACAAACAAAAAAGGCAATTTTTTGGAAGTTATATACTTTATATATATGTAAGAGTTATTTA
>CALUVM010000017.1 GCA_944324255.1 Candidatus Gastranaerophilales bacterium
AAACTGGTTGATAACTTCGGAGAAATGCTACGCTATACCGACAACCCGGAAGCGGCAGCATTAGCAGAGAAATTTTTATCAGACGAAAGATTGTATAACAATGAAAAACTGGTTGATAACTTCGGAGAAATGCTACGCTATACCGACAACCCGGAAGCGGCAGCATTAGCAGAGAAATTTTTCTCAGACGAAAGATTGTACGGTAATCAAAAACTGGTTGATAAAATCGGGGGAATACTATGCTATACCGACACCCCTGAAAGGGCAGCATTAGCAGAGAAATTTTTCTCAGACGAAAGATTGTACGGTAATCAAAATCTAACTGATACTTTCGGTAAGATTTTAAGAACATATAATAAAGATTCCAAACCATTGATTGATACAGTAATAGCAAATAAAGAAATAGATAGTACATGCCTTGCCGGTATAGTTGATGCTATTGTATGCAAAGATAATGTTAACCGGGGTAATATAGATACTTCCAAAGTAAGAAGATATACAGCGTTATTGGAGAATCCAAAAACAGCACCGTTCATGATTAAAAATCTGAATAAAGGAATGGATATAGATACGGCAGCATTTTTATTCAAGACCCGGCAAAGATTGGATTCTGAAAAAGTTATTTCAAATCCTGCCGGCAAAAAAGATGTAACAACAGATTATACCCCGAATCAGATTGAAACTTTCAGTAAATTTATTAAACAGGGCCTCAATGAAAAAGAAAGTACAGCAATAATAAAAGCTATAACAACAGCAGACGGGAAAATAGATGGAGTACTTGAAAACAAAGCAGTTGAACTCATAAACGCGGGCATATCAAAAAATAAAATTGGTGATATATTAAATTCAGCAAGGATTAGCGGGAAATACAATCCTAAAATAGTTGACGATTTTGTGTCTGTTCAAAATATCGGATTAAATCCTCTTTTAGAAAAGAATATTGCCATTTTGAACAACATATCCGCGAAAACAGTCGGAGAAAAGTTTAATTCAAAAGTAAAAAAACAGTTAATCGGAATGATAGAAAATCTTCCGGATGGTACAAAAATTTTATTGGAAACAAAAGGCTTTGATATAAACAGTATTATTGAAAAATTGAATACAAAACCTATTAAATTTACCAATGCTCCGGCACAAAAAGTAATAGTACCGGAAGGGATGAGAGTATCAAAATCCAAATTAACAGGGTTTGAAAAAATAGTTGTTGATAAATATAACCCGGCAGAGAATATTTGGAGAAGTGAAGCTAATACAAAGAAATGGGCAGAAGAGAAGTACAGCGACTTTAAAAAACATGATTACGATTCAAGACTATATCCTGATGCAAATGCGGAACGGAGAAGGATATTAAACGAATGGTTTGATTTTATGGATAGCGATCCGGACATAAAAAATAATCCGTTTGTTAAAATTATACTAAGTGAATTTATAACAAAAGATTTAGAGCCTGAAAATGCATGGCTGCCACCTGCATTAGATAAGACTCTGATAAAAGAGGTATTAAATTCTGCATACGAAAACCAAAATATATCAATTACCGGAGCTTATGCAAAAAAACTTAAAGCAAAAGCACAGAAAACTACGATAAAAGAAGAGATAAATGTTGATGGTATAAGAGGTACCTGGTATACAGTTCCACAGACAGACAAGTCCTCTCCTGATTTTGAAGCAAATGTAAATAAAGTAAAAACATTTTCAGACGGTACCAATTGGTGCATAAAAACATACAATGCCGAACCGTATACGCAAAAAGGTGCTATGCATTTCTTTGTTGATGAAAACGGGTTAACCCAGGTATGTATCAGAGAAGAAGCACCCGGCAGAGTCGCTGAAATCCAAAAACGCCAGCAAGATGCTACAAGACCGATTCCGTATATATATGTAATAAAAGATTTTATTGACAGATATCAATTAGAAACCCCGGCAGGGTATTTGGATAACGCTCTAAAAGCGAAACCTAAATTTGATTTGCAAAGAAAATCTTTCAATGAAGCTGCCGCAAGAGGAGATTACAAGTATATTCTTGAACAGATGGGAATAAGCGTAAAAGTATTACCCGATAATACGTATGAAATATCTCATTATAATCCGACACTGGGAGAATATACAATTAATGATTTAGGAATAAAAGAAAACGACCTGTTGTCAAATGTATCAATAATAAGAGGAGATGCAACATTTGAGAATTCAAATGCTACGGCATTGCCGCAGTTGAAAGAAGTCGGCGGGAAGTTTATCTTTGACGGTTCCAATATCTCTGATGTCAGGAATTTAAGAGAAATAAACGGGTATAAAGTCTATTGGGAATAGATTCTATAAAACAAAGTTGTACTGTATGAGTAAACTTGACCGACGAGAAATGCTTTTTATCTCTGCCAATTTTGCCCTATGTCTATTTACCCCCGCTCCTATTTACCCCTTTGTGATATAATATCTTAAGAAGAGACTAGTCAAAATGATAAATGATTTAACAAAGGGAGCGCCTCTTAAATTAATGCTGTTGTTTTCAATACCGCTTTTAATCGGTAATATATTTCAGCAGTTTTACAATATAGCAGATATTATTATTGTCGGAAGAACTCTGGGGATGAATGCGCTTGCGGCAGTCGGGGCGGTTTCTCCGTTATTCTTTCTAATTGTTTTTATGGTTGTCGGGCTGACAAGCGGATTTGCTGTTATAACCGGACAAAAATTCGGGGCGAAAGATTATCCCGGAGTAAGGCGTTCTGTTGCAATGTCTGCAATACTTACAATATTTTTTACCTTATTTTTTACTGTATCCAGTGTGCTTCTTATGCATAAACTTCTGGGGATAATGAATGTTCCTCAAGAAATTTATAAAGATGCCTATTATTATATTCAGATAATTGTTATTTTCCTTATGGTTTCGAGTTTTTATAACCTTCTTGCCAGTATTATAAGAGCTCTGGGCGATAGTTTGACTCCGCTGTATTGTTTAATTGTTGCATCGGTGCTAAATGTTTTTCTCGCCCTCATTTTTATATTAAAATTCCATTTAGGTGTTCCAGGTTCTGCCTTTGCACTGGTTGTATCTCAGGCAATATCTGTTGTGTTATGCCTGTGGTATGTAAAGAAAAAGTTTCCGATACTTCATCTTACTAAAAAAGATTGGATTTTTAACTGGAAGAAAGATTATACTTTTGCATGGCTGCATTTAAAAGTCGGATTCCCGATGGCTATACAGTTTGCGATTTTAGGGCTGAGTATTCTTATTATTCAGAGTGTATGTAACAGTTTTGGTGCGGATGTTATAGCGGCATTTACCGCAGCTTTGAGAATAGAACAGCTTGCTACCCTTCCTATGATATCTTTTGGGGTCGCTCTTGCCTCTTTTGTTGCTCAAAACTTCGGAGCAAGAAAGTACGGCAGAATTCGTGACGGAGTAAGAAGGATTTCTCTTTTAAATGTTGTTCTGAGTATAATTATGGCATTTATAATGCATTTTTGGGGCGGTGAACTTGTAAGTTTATTTGTCGGAAGAGAAAATGTGAATGTGGTAAAAATCGCACATGAATATCTTTTTATAAGTTCTATTTTCTATTTCTTTTTAGCTCAAATTTTTGTTTACAGAAATGCTTTGCAGGGTCTGGGAAGGGCAATAATTCCATTATTTGCTTCCGTAGGGGAGCTTCTAATGCGGGCCTTTGCCGCAATATATCTTGCTGTCAGAATAAGTTATTTCGGGGTGTTTTATGCAGGTCCTATTGCCTGGACAACTGCTGCTCTTGTGCTTGCAATCGGCTATTATTCGACATTTAAAGGATTTATTATGAAAACCCGAAACAAACTCCGGAATCAAAAAAGCTGAGATTGACAGGTGTGATATAATATAAGTATGGTTAAGAAGGGTTATCAGCTGGTGCTGATACTTCTGCTTTTTTTGTTCAATATAGCGGAAGTCTTTGCACATGGCGAAGAAGAATTGTTTAAACTGGTCGAAGTAAAAGATGGCACCTCACTTTCCGTAATGGATTGTGTTGCGGTTGCTTTTAAGAACAGTCCAAAGATTAAACGAAAAAAGTATAATCTTGATATAGCAAAAAGTAATCTTGGCATAGCGAAGGCTCAATATTTTCCGGTTGTTAATGCGGGAGCGGGATTCTATAACGAAAATAACTCCGATAATGTATATTATAATTCTCACTATAGAGATTTGCCTTCCGTCGGTGTTTCGGTTAACAAGCTTATCTGGGATTTTGGAAGAACAACCGCTTATATAAAAATGGAAGAGTTTTATAAAATCGGAGCCGAATATGAGTTTATTGACAGCCTGTGTGCCACTCTTTTTGATATTAAAGGGAAATATTATAACCTTTTAAGGGCGGAAGCTTTACAAGATGTTGCAGAGTATAATCTTGAACTCAATAAAAAATTCTTAAAATTAGCCGGAGGTAAGAAGAAGTATGATAAAACGGCGGCAGAAGTTAATCTTTCGGATGCCAGAGTCAAATTGATTGAAGCACAGAATAATTTTAAAAATGAAAGAGTAAATCTTACAAACTCGATGTATCTGGATTCACAACCGGATTTTGATATAAAACATACAAAAACATTTGATTATAATAAGGATTACTCTTATGAACCCGAAAAATATGAAGCAGATAAATTTATTCCCGAGGTTTTCCCGTTTACTAAAGAAGAGGCGTTAGAGCTGGCTTATCAAAACAGTCCGGATTTATGTATTCTCCAATCAACAAGAGATGCAATGGAACAGTCTTTACAGTTTATTAAAAAATCGTATATGCCGGCACTTTCAGCTAATGCGGGCTACGGGTATAATAATTCAAATCTGACATCAAATAATAGTTTACAGGTGGGAGTTAATCTTTCGGCGAATACAAATTTAATGGAACTTAAACATAGTATTAAAGGCGGAGAAGCCCAAATTAATCTTGCAGATAATGAAATACTTTTATTTAAAAAAGACTTATCTTATGAGTTAAAGCGGGCGTTTAATAATGTTTATAAATCTGAAAATGAAATTCCGACAGCAAAAATGGAAGTTTTGCAAGGATATTTGAACCTAAAACTTATAGAAGAACAGTATTCAAGAGATGAATTAAACTATGTAGCTCTGCAGGATGCAAGAAAAGATTATATAAGAGCTTTGCAAAACTATATAGAAAGCCTTTATAACTATAATATGGCGCTTATTCAGGTCGAAATGGCGATGCACTGCCATATAGTAGATATTCACCATAAATCAGAACATGCTATTCAATACCATTCTCAAGAATTGGTTAATAAGTTAAATAAAGCTCTCGGCTGTGATGAAACCGAGGTTAAAAGCCCCAAAAAGAGATTTGGTAAGAAACCTGAAGCTTTATAGTTTATTTTGCTATATATTTCATAAGATTAGAATCTTTTCGAACCAGCTTAAATCCGTTTTTTTTGTAAAAATCTATAGTTGAAAAAAGTGAGCGCAGGCTTAATTCTTTGCCTTTGTAATGATTTTTTATAAACTTAAGAAAAGAAGTCCCCAGTCCCTCTAATGTCCGAATAGGTGAATCAAAAGAGTTATCGGGCTGTACTTGAAGATAATCAATATAAATTTTATCTTTGGCAGGAAAATCCCTGATAATTTTAGCTTCTGCTAAAATGTCATCCGGATTTAATTTTGAAAATTTATCTTTCTGTTCGGTCATTATAAAAAAAGTTTCAGGGAACTCGGGTATTATTCCGGAGTTTATTCTTTCGGCATCTTTGTAAATCTGTTTCGTAAAATTGCCTTGCCAGGAGTCTTCTACTTCTCTTAGTGCTCTGAGGTCAGCTTCATTATTCGGATTAACTCTTACAATAGAAACTTTATGAGTCGGGAGAGTGTACCCGGCTTTTCTTACATTCATATTTGTTATGAGAGTGCCTTTAAAACTAATTTGAGTCATTGCTATCAATTCCTTGATATTATAATACTTCTAAAAAAAAAATTTGCGCATTAATATAACAAAAATTTGTTTAATATATAATTAAACTTAAAGCGGGGCTCTTTGAATGAATAAATCGTTAAAACCGGAAAAGATACTTATAAGAGGAGCAAAGGTTCACAACTTAAAAAATATAGATGTGGATATACCTCTTAATAAAATTGTAGGAATTGCGGGTGTTTCAGGTTCAGGCAAGTCTTCTCTGGCACTCGGGGTTTTATATGCGGAAGGTTCAAGAAGGTATTTAGAAGCTCTCTCGACCTACACCCGCCGCAGAATGACTCAGGCTGCAAAAGCCAGAGTAGATGAAATTCTCTATGTTCCGGCTGCTCTTGCTTTGCATCAAAGACCCGGGGTGCCGGGAATCAGAAGTACTTTCGGAACCGGAACGGAACTTCTTAACAGCTTAAGACTTATGTATTCAAGATTAGCTAATCATCGCTGCCCGAACGGACACTATCTTGAACCGACTTTAGCTGTTGCGGCAGAGCAGGAACTGATTTGTCCTGTTTGCGGTATACATTTTTATGCCCCGTCAGCGGAAGAACTTGCTTTTAACAGTCAGGGAGCATGTGAGTGTTGCGGCGGAGTCGGGACAATCAGAACGGTTGACGAATCAACCCTTGTTCCGGATGAATCTCTTACCATTGATGAAGGTGCTGTTGCACCCTGGAACTCTCTTATGTGGTCTTTAATGACTGATGTATGCAGAGAAATGGGAGTTAGAACCAATGTCCCGTTCAGGGAGCTTACAAAAGAAGAACGTGAAATAGTTTTCCATGGTCCGGCTGAGAAAAAACATATTTTTTATAAAGCTAAAAACTCTAATCAAGCGGGGGAAATTGATTTTACATATTATAATGCTGTTTATACCGTAGAAAACGCACTTAAAAAAGTTAAAGATGAATCCGGCATGAAGCGGGTAGAGAAATTTCTTAAAGAAGATATTTGTCCGTCATGCAAAGGTACAAGATTGTCAGAATCGGCAAGAGCACCGAAACTTAGAGGTATTTCTCTTGATGAAGCTTGTACTATGACCCTTTCAGAACTTATAAAATGGGTAGAAGGCGTTCCTCCTTCTCTTCCGGATAATATGCGCCCGATGGCAGAATCTATTTGCGAATCTTTTCAAACAACTGCAAAACGTTTGATGGATTTAGGGTTGGGTTATCTTTCTCTTGACAGAGCCGCATCAACCCTCTCAACCGGTGAAAGGCAGAGAATGCAGCTTGCACGTTCAGTCAGAAACCGCACAACAGGGGTTTTATATGTTCTGGACGAGCCTTCTATAGGTTTACATCCTGCAAATATAAAAGGTTTGAATGCTGTAATGCATGATTTAATTTCTGATGGAAATTCTGTAGTACTGGTTGATCATGATATTCAAATACTCTCCGAGTCGGATTGGATTATAGAACTGGGACCTGAATCAGGGGCAGATGGCGGAAAAGTTATTGCTCAGGGTACTATACCGGAGATTTGTAGTAATTCTGTATCAAAAATAGCTCCGTTTTTGTCAGAGAAAACTCCGGGCAGGCTTCGTAATAATCCAAAAAAAGAAGATATTTTTGAGCAGGGTGAAATTACTTTAAAAACCTCTCGAATACATACGGTAAAACCTCTGGATGTCAAAATACCGAAAGGACGGCTAACTGTTATTACAGGGGTTTCAGGCTCCGGTAAAACAACTCTGGTCTTAGAAAGTTTGATACCCGGATTAGAGAGTTATATAGCTGGAAAAACTTTACCTTCCCATGTTAAAAGTATTAAAGCTGAAGGTATAAAACAGGTTAAGTTGATTGATGCGACTCCAATTGGTATAAATATTCGTTCAACTGTAGCAACTTATGCTAATGTGCATGACGAATTAAGAAAAGTTTTTGCCAGAACTGCCGCCTCAAAAGAGGCAGGTTATAAAGCCGGAGATTTTTCATATAATACAGGCTCTTTGAGATGTCCGACATGTGACGGAACAGGGAGTATAAGTCTTGATGTTCAGTTCCTTCCGGATGTAGATATTCCGTGTCCGGATTGCAGAGGTTCCCGATATTCTAAAAAAGCCGAGAGTATTAAGTATCTGACAAAAACAAATGAAGAATATTCACTTCCTCAAATTATGGCAATGGATATTAATCATGCACTTATTGCCTGTAAGGATTTGAATGTGGTAAGAAATCGCCTGCAGGTGTTAAAGGATCTGGGGCTTGGATATTTAACACTGGGAGAAGCTACTCCTAGCCTTTCAGGTGGTGAAGCTCAAAGACTTAAACTTGCATCAGAAATGGGAAGAAAGCAGGAAGATACAGTTTTTGTGTTTGATGAGCCGACAATAGGGCTTCACCCGCTTGATGTACAGTCGTTATTGGGAGTTTTTCAAAAATTAATTGATAATAATGCAACAGTTGTTGTAATTGAACATGATTTGGATGTTATAAAAAATGCCGATTATATTATAGATATGGGTCCCGGAGGCGGTGAAGACGGAGGGAAAATAGTAGTCTGCGGAACTCCGGATGAAATATCTTCCTGCCCTCAAAGTGTTACCGGAAAATTTTTGAAGCTATAAATTTATTATTGCCCCAAATCAAGTAATATTTTAATAAAAATAAATTGTGCAACATAATTACTATTGTGTTGCAGAAATAAATGAAATTGGCGCAGGGTACAGGTTTTGGAATTGAGAAAAGGTGATGCGGGAATTTGTTTCAAAATAATTGCGTAAGCCTCTGCTGTTGTATATTCAGGAAATAAATTTGTCTGCGCAGTTTTATAAATTGTAAAACTTGTACAAACAAATAGCTGTATGCTATCATGGATAAACAGCAACATAATAGTAATTATGTTGCGTTTTATCTGTAAACGGGGAAGGACAATGAATAAGAATCGGTTGGGATTGAGGATTTTGGAACTTTTAGAAAAATATAAAAATAAAAAAATAATGTTTTGGGGTGCCAGCAAATTTCTAAAAGAGTTTATAAGAAAACAGGACTTAAGTTGTTATAATATAGAAGGCATTATTGATAAGGATGATAATAAGTGGGGAACTTTATGGGAAGGTTATACTGTTTATTCTCCAAAATCTATTATAGATAAAAGTAATGTTTGTATAATTTCTTCAATTGCAAATAATGCTGAAAAAGCCCAGCAGGGAATTAAAAGCTTTCTTGAATTTATTAATAATAAGGATATCTTTCTTGCAGAGAATGTATTTTATAAAGAAGATATGCTTAAAGCTTTTACAAGTAATCATCTTTATATAATTGATAAAAGCGGAAACTCTTACGAAGTATCATATATCCCCGGACTTGAGGTTGTATGGTCGGGAGCTGACAATGTAATTAAAATATACAGTGATACTCTGCCTAAAATAAAGAATACCAGAATTTATTGCGATAATAATGATTCGGAAGTTAGTATAGGATATGGCTGTGATATAATGAATTTTTGTATCTATATCAAAGGCGACAAATCCACACTTAATATTGGAGATTGTTTTACGGTTCAAGGCGGGAAAATTATTTTAGGCGGTGAAAGCGGTACGAAAGTTACTATAGGTAACGACTGTATGTTTGCGGGAGAAGTTTATATAAAGAGTTCTGATTCTCATACGGTCTATGATAATTCTACCCGAGAAGCAATAAATATTCCGGATGCTGTGCACATAGGCAATCATGTTTGGCTGGGTTACGGGGTTAGCGTACTTAAAAATTCTATGATTCCTGATAATTCTGTTGTTGCCGCAAGAAGTGTTGTTAATAAAAAGTTTGATGAACAAAATGTTGTTCTTGCAGGTGTTCCGGCTAAAGTTGTTAAAAAGAATATTAATTGGCACAGAGTTAATACGGAAGATTATGTAAAATGAAATAATATTTTTTAAGAAATTAGTTGATTTGTCAGTACTTATGTTTTAAGTTTAATCACTTGCGGCTTGCTGCATTGTCTGTTATCATGAATAAGGAAGAGCAGATTTTATGCCGAAAAAGAAATTAAAACACATAACCCCGCAAAATTATTTAAAATACTATTATGACATCCCTTATGAGGGCAAGACTTCTGCCGGCAAGCCGCTTAGAAAACTCAAAGGAATTACCTGCCCATATCGTGGAATAAAGATTATTCCGAGTGAAAATATAAAGGGGTTTGAAAAGCAGCTGGCAAAATGTAAAACTGCAAAAGACGGGGTTGAACTTTTATCCAACTATTATGAAAACATGCTTCCCGTAGAAAAAGCTATTTTTGCAATATTCAGGGATTTCGTTTTGATAAATCCCGAGGATAATCTTCAAAACTGCCTCCAGATGATTAAGACAAACTGCTTAACCCGACTAAAATTAGAAGAGATGGAAGTTTTGGATGATGTGGACAGGCTTACAAGAAAATTATCCCCCCAGACAGCTTTGAAAATAAGGACAAAAACAACCAGATGCAGACAGATAATTTTAAGCAGCTCTTCAAAAGATACTTTTAAACGTAAAATTTTCTTGAGTTCATTGGAAGAAATTATTCCGCACGAAAATGAGAGGGAAATTTTTAATGATATAAAAAACAAGGCTCTGTTTCTTCCTACGTCCGAAAGCAGCAGAAATGCATTTGTCGTAAAGTATTCTAAACGCAGCCAGACAGAAATTATTCGACGTATATTTATAGCTTCTACTGCTTCTATTGAACATGTTGTACCTGCATCAAAAGGCGGATTGAATACAATAGGGAATTTTCTTCTGACTTCGGCAAGCGGAAACCGTTACAGAGAAAATATGCCTCTTCCGGAATATATAAAAAGATATCCTAAAATTCCGGTATATATGCAAAAATACATTGATGATATTATAAATGAAATACATAACGGACTCTTGCAGGGAAATGAAACCTACCCTTATAAGATTAAACAAAAACTCTTTGAAGAGTCCGAGGGCAGAATTATGATAAGCCTTTCAAAATACAAGTATACTGAAGAAGAAGCTGCTCAGGCAGTAGAAGCTTATGAAAACCGGTATAAAAAATAATTTTTTGATATAATTTTAATTATGAAAAGATTTGTTTTAACGGCAATTTCTCTGCTATTAATCAGCTCTGCTGTTTTAGCTGAACCGGAAGTTAAAAAAGTTTATCTTGATGAAGCAATTGAAGCCGCAATTGAAAATAATATTGATTTACAGGCTGCAAAATTAGAAAGGGATATTGCGCAGAATAATATTAAAACAGCAAAACGGTGGCAAAATCCTTCTTTTGATGCGTTTTATTTTCTTGGTGCAGCAGGAAGAAGCGAGCCAAAACAGCTTGGAGCCAGTGAGAATATAGAAATTGCCAAGCGTAAAGCAAGAAAAAATCTTGCGGAATCAAATTTAAAACTGGTAGAAAAAAATATTGATTATGCGGTTTTTGATTTAAAAATGGATGTAAGAGAGGCATATATAAATCTGGTTGCTTCAAAATCTATTTTATATACTCTGGAGCAGCAAAAAGAATTACAGGAAGAACTTTTAAGTATTGCAAAAAGCAGGGTTAAATCGCACAGTGCTCCGGATATTGATGAAATGCAGGCAGAAATTGCTCTGAACCAGATGATTACTCAGGTAAATTCTGCAAGGGTAAGTGTTAAAAAGGCTCAGGCAGAATTCAATAAAGTTATTAATAATCCGCTTGATATAGTTTATGACAGTCAGGATAGATTGTTTACTGAAGAAAATAATTTTGAAGAGATGATGACCCCGCCTCCGGACTATAAATTTCCCGACTTTTCTCTGATTGTAGAAAAGGCTGTAAAAAACCGGTTCGATATTCAGATTGCAAAGCAGGAAATTGATGTTGCGGAAAAAAACTTGACGGTTGTTTCAAGACAAAGAATCCCTGACTTACAGATTTCGGGCGGCTATGCTTATCAGCTGGGCTCTTACTCAGACAGCGGGAATTTTAATAACGGAGCCTATGCGGGAGCCAGTCTTGTTAATATTCCGTTATTTTACAATTACTCTCCTGAAATCCAGAACGCTGCTCTGAAGGTTCAGCAAGCGGAATTGAAATATAATTCCGTAAAAAATAAAGCTGTAAAAGATATTTCAGCCGCTTATGACAGATTTTTAACAGCAGCTGATAACCTTAATCATTATGAGAAAAAGATAATAACGGATTCGGAATCTCTTATTGAAACATCAAAAGACAGTTATGAAGCAGGAAAGTCCGATATAACAGCCCTGATTGTTATGAAACAATCCTATAAGTCTATTATTATAGGATATTCACAAGCCCTTGCCGAATATTATAACAGCTGGACAAATTTTCTGCGTGAAATTAATGATGATGACTTTAACCTTGCGGAAGATTTATAACATCATTTTAACAATTTACCTTTGTGGTATAATAAAGTCATCATAGGGAAGGAAATAAAAAGATGAGTTTAGATGTATATTTAGGTATTGACGTTGGTTCTGTAACTACTAAATTGGCTCTTGTAGATGAGAAGGGTAAATATATTGATTCATACATGCTGAAAACTGCGGGTAAGCCTGTAGATGCTGTTCAGCACGGCTTGCAGCAGATTATTAAACAGGCACTGTGTGAATATAATGTTCAGGGGGTAGGAACAACAGGTTCCGGAAGAAACCTTGCGGGTGCACTTGTTGGAGCTGATGTTATTAAAAACGAAATTACTGCTCATGCAGTTGCTGCAAGTACAAATATTCCCGGTGTTCAAACAATTCTTGAAATCGGCGGGCAGGATAGTAAAATTATAATTCTTCGTGACGGTATTGTAACGGATTTTGCGATGAATACGGTTTGTGCCGCAGGTACGGGAAGCTTTCTAGACCATCAGGCACAGAGATTAAATGTTCCTATTGAAAAATTTGGTGAAACGGCTCTGAAATCCGAAAACCCTGCCCGTATTGCAGGAAGGTGCGGTGTATTTGCTGAATCTGATTTGATACACAAACAGCAGCTCGGATATCCTGTAGAAGACCTTCTCTACGGACTTTGTCAGGCATTGGTCAGAAACTATTTGAGCAACCTCGCTTTAGGTAAAGAACTCCTTCCTACAATATCATTCCAGGGAGGTGTCGCTACAAATTCCGGTATGGTTAAAGCTTTTGAAGAAGCTTTGAATACAAAGATTGTTGTTCCTCAAAACCACCAGACAATGGGTGCAATAGGTGCCGCACTGCTTGCTATGGAAAATCATCAATATACTGAAACTCCAACCAAGTTTAAAGGTTGGGAGGTCGGTAATATGAACTTCCAGTCTGTAACCTGCCAGTGCACGGGATGCTCTAATAACTGCGAAGTTATTACTATCTTAGAAGGAGCTGAACCTGTCGGACATGTAGAAAAAATCGGTGATATCAAAGGCAATATTATTGCACGCTGGGGCGGTACCTGCGGAAGATGGGATATTGCTTAAGGGGATAGACAGGGGTAAATAAAGGAGTTGATATGGCTATTATATTAAGAGATTTCGAAATAGGCGGAGACAAACTTACAATTCTTGCTGGTCCATGCGCTGTTGAGAGCCTTGATATAATGCGCCAAACAGCGGAAGGTTTAAAAAAAGTTTGTGAAAAACTTGATATCAACTATGTTTTCAAATGCTCTTATGATAAAGCCAACCGTTCCTCAATAAACTCGTATAGAGGGTTAGGAATGGAAAAGGGGCTTGAATATTTAGCCCAGATTAAAAAAGAGTTTGACCTTCCGATAGTTACAGATATTCATCTTCCCGAGCATGCTGCAATAGCAGCGGAAGTTGCTGATATCCTTCAGATTCCGGCTTTTCTCTGCCGCCAGACAGATTTACTTGTGGCTGCTGCGAAGACAGGAAAAATAGTTAATATCAAAAAAGGTCAATTTTTAGCTCCTCAGCAGATGAAATCCCTTGTAAAAAAGGTTGAGGACAGCGGTAATAATAAAATTATGCTTACAGACAGAGGGGTAACTTTCGGATACAATAATCTTGTTTCGGATTTTAGAGCAATACCTATTATGAAGGAATTCGGCTACCCTGTCGTTTTTGATGCAACTCATAGTGTGCAGATGCCTGGTTCTAACGGGGATTCAACCGGCGGGGACAGAAGATTTGTTCCTGTGCTGGCAAAAGCGGCAATGGCAGCAGGGGCAGATTGTTTATTTTTTGAAATTCATCCAAATCCTGATTGTGCGCTCTGTGACGGTCCTAATATGCTTTTCTTAAAAGATGCGGAAAAAGTCTTTGCTACTTGTAAAGCTATTTTTGAAATAGTTAAAAAAGAATCTTTACAGGTGAAATAATGACTCTGAAAAAAGTCTTAAAAGCATTGAAACCATTAAAAGGTTCAATTATTATCCCTGCTGATAAGTCTATTTCGCATCGTGCTGTTATGCTGGCAGCTCTGGCTAAAGGTAAAAGCGTTATCAAAAACTTTTCGCAAGGAGCAGATTGTAAGTCTACACTGGAAGTGTTTAAAATGCTTGGAACAGATATAAAGTTCCAGAGCACGGATACTCTTGAAATTAACGGCGGAATTTTAATCCCGTCATTTAACCCTTACAGATGCGGTAATTCCGGTACAACAATGCGGTTGACATCAGGCATTCTTGCCGGACAAAAGTTTGATTCAGTTTTAACAGGAGATGAAAGCCTTTCTAAGCGCCCGATGGGCAGAATAATTAAACCGCTGACTCTTATGGGGGCGTTAATAGATTCTGTTGACGGGCATGCACCGCTTACTATCAGGGGAAAATCTTTAACGGGAATAGATTATATTTCTCCTATAGCCAGTGCTCAGGTTAAATCTTGTGTTCTTCTTGCCGGTTTAAATGCATCCGGAGTTACTACTTTTGAGGAGCCGGCTCTTTCGAGGGATCATACAGAGAGAATGCTTAAATATATGGGTGCAGAGATTAATATTGAAAGTAACAGAGTTTCCGTAAAAAAATCTGAATTGGCACCTAAGACAATTGAAGTTGTTGGAGATATTTCTTCAGCAGCATTCTTTATTACAGCAGGGTTAATTGTTAAAGGTTCAGACTTCGTTATAAAAAATGTCGGGATAAATCCTACGAGAGTCGGAATTCTTGATGTCGTTAAAAGAATGGGCGGAGATGTCGAAGTTTTGAATCATAGAATTATATCCGGCGAGGATTGTGCGGATATTCGAGTAAAGTACACAGAGGAGCTTCAAGGCTGTTCAATCGGCGGGGAGGATATTCCGGGATTGATAGATGAACTTCCTGTAATAGCTGTTCTAGCTTCTCAAGCTCAAGGTGAAACATTTGTTTCTGATGCTTCGGATTTAAGAAATAAAGAATCGGATAGAATTTTCTGTCTTGTTAAAGAACTAAGAAAAATAGGGGTTGATATTGAAGAAACTCCGGATGGTTTTATAGTTCGTGGAAAAACTCTTCTGAAAGGCGGGGAAGAGTTGGAATCTTATCATGACCACAGGCTTGCAATGAGTTTTTATATAGCAGGTCTTGTTTGCAGAGAAGAAATTCTGATAAACGGGTTTGAGTGGACAAAAATTTCTTTTCCGGAATTTGAAAAATTGTTTTCCGTTTTATCGGACTAAAGACAGACAATTAGTCTGTTTTTACTTTTAAATTTGAGCATGGTATTATAATGCTAAAAGGAAGGGATTTATGTTGGATTTAACAGCTTTTGGAAAGAACGATATTAGAGGAATTTACGGAGAAAATATAACGGAAGAGCTTTTCTACTATACCGGAAGAGGGTTTGTAAAATATCTTGCCGAAAAGACAGGTAAAGATTATGAACATATTTGGATAAGTGTATGCAGAGATGCAAGATTACACTCGCCGGCTCTTTCTAAGGCCCTTGTAAACGGCATCTTATCTATTGGAGCAAATGTCGCTGATTTAGGCTTAGCACCAACTCCTCTGGGATATTATTCAGAAGTTGTAGGACTTCCGCCTTTTATCACAAAATACAATCAGGTTACCGGAGCGATGATTATTACTGCAAGTCATAATCCGAGTCAGTATAACGGTTTAAAGATGACTTATGCAAAACAATCTCTTAATGAAGAACAAATTAAAGAAGTTAAGGATTTAACTGAAAAAGAGTATAATCTTCAAATGCCGGCTTCTCCGAAAGGAACTTATACGGAGTATGATTTAATTCCGGATTATATAGAAGCTATGAAGAAAAACTTCGGGCGAATTGGTGAAGGAATTAAAGTTGTTGTAGATAGTGCTAATGCAACAGGCGGGGTTGTTGCTCCGAAATTGTACAGGGCTTTAGGGTGCGAAGTTATTGAACTATATTCCGTACCTGACGGAAGATTCCCTCATCATCATCCTAATCCGAGTGATGAAAAAACACTTAATGATATTAAAAAAGCAGTTGTGGAAAATAAAGCCGATATTGGTATTGCATTTGACGGCGACAGTGACCGAATAGGTGTTATAGATTCAGAAGGGAATGCTCTTACCGGAGATAAACTGCTTTTAATATATGCGGAAGGAATCATTAAAGAATATAATGCAAAAGGTATTAAACCGTTTATAGTGTCTGAGGTTAAATGTTCGCAGGTGCTTTATGATACTATAGATAAACTCGGCGGAATTTCAGTAATGTGTAAAACAGGGCACGGCTATATCAAATCTAAAATGAGGGAAGTCGGTGCGGTTCTTGCCGGAGAAATGAGCGGACATACTTTCTTTAAGGATAGATATTACGGTTTTGATGATGCAATTTATGCAGGCTGCCGGATTATTGAAATTTTAGCGGAGAAAAAACGTTATAATCCTAATTTCAAAATCTCTGATATGCTGGAACCTTTTAAGGCTGTCTATTCTTCTTCAGAAGTTAGATTATCATGTCCGAATTCATTAAAGAAATCTACTCTTGAAGCTTTTGAAAAAGTTATTAAAGAAAATCCGGATTTCTTTGGTTCAAAAATAAAAGATATTATAACCCTTGATGGTATGAGAATTGTATTTGAAAACGGGTTTGCCTTAATAAGACAGAGTAATACAGAGCCTGTATTTACATTAAGATTTGAAGCGGAAGATAAAGCAACTGCTCAAAGATATGAAGAACTTATGGTTAATGAGCTTTTAGAAATAATAAAGAAGAATGCAGTAAGTGTTTAAAAACTACCTCCGGATTTTTGGGGTTTGCACGGAATCTTAAAGCCAAAAATATTTCTTTCGTCTTTAAAACTGTTAACAAAAATATTTCCTTTATGTGCTTCAATAATTTTTTTTGATGTATAAAGCCCGAGCCCTATACCAAGTTCTTTGTGAGCGGAAGCATAGGTTACATATTGGGCAAAGATTGCTTTTTGTTTTTCTTCCGGTATATAAGGACTATTGTTTTCAAATTCAAAACAGGCATTGTTATTTTGTTCATAGACAGATAGCTTTAAAACGGTATCTTTATAAGCATATTTTATTCCGTTAGATAAAAGATTCATAATAACCCGTTTAATCTGCACTCTGTCGGCGTTAACCAATCCTTCTTTTATTGATGAATTTATTGAAATTTCTACGCCCTTATCTTTAGCAACATAAATCATTTCGGAAACACATTCCATTACTAAATCAGGAAGGGAAAACTCACTGTAATTAAGTTTTACAATTCCTTCGTCATTTCTGTAGGTGCTTAGCAGGGTTGATAACATACCGTTCATATACCGGCATGAATCCAGAATCATTTCAACAAGCTCTCTTTGCGGGAAAGTTATTTCTCCGAATTCTCCTTTTAAAAGAAGTTCAAGTCCTCTTATTTGCGCAATAGTCGGATTCTTCAGGTCATGTCCTAAAGATGCCACAAATGTTTCTCTCTGTGTATTTAATTGCTTTTCGGCATCAATGTTATTAGCTAATGTTATAATTCCCGTAACCTCGTTGTTAAAGTCATTAATCGGGACTTTATAAATCTTATACCAGTGGGGTATTCCTTTAAGGTCGGTTACTTCTTTTTCTTTTACGAGAATCTTATTGTTTTCAAGTACAAAATTATTCTCTTCGTTATCTTCTATTTTATTACAGGTTTTATCGACATAAATATCAGAAAAAGCATCGTATCCTTGATTAACAAAGTTCAGAGAGGGTTTGGTCCCTGTTATGTAGTTCAAATTCTTATCTTGCATATAAATAAGCATCGGAATATTTTCCAATAAAGATTTCAGCTGAAAATGTTTTGATACAAAGCGTTCTTTTACACTCTCTTCATGCGTAATATCTTTAACAATGGAAACGGAACCTAAAAACTCAAGATTATTTAGAATAGGGGTTGTAGTTATATTATAAATCTTAGGAGTATTTGCAGGCGTATCAATATTCATTATATAAGTAATAGGCTGCTTATCTTCTTCGATTGCCGTATTTACTTCTGATACGAGTTTAAGATTTTCTTTTGAAAGTGTTTTGCAGGTTTTTCGTCCGATAAGATCTTTAGGATTTTCAATTCTGTAGAATTTATAGAATGCTTCATTTGCAGCTATATATTTTGAATCTTTGTCTTTAAAAACAATACCGTCAGGGCAATCTTTAAATAGTACGCTTAAAATATTTGAATAATAAGAGTTGGTTGAAGTTTTACCGGCGACAGAATTTTTTATACTTTCCAATAGTTTCTCCTAAAGGTTTTAATATAGTATATTGTACACTATATACCAAGATATTGGATATTAACCGGTTGTCCTATTTTGTGTCTGACGGGATATAAATATTGTTTGTTGTAAATTTTTGTAACAATTTTAAAAAAAAGTCTAAAGTTTGAGTGAAAAAAAGCCGATAACAAGAGAGGAAGGAAGACCTGTGAAACGGAAAGAAAAGTAAGATGACAAATATAGGCAAGGCGGAACAGCGAATAATAGAAGAATATCGCCGTCAGAACGGATTGGGCTACGTTCTGACGGATGAAGCTGTGCTGGAGCTGATAAGAAGGGATATAAAGGCAGGGGAGCTGCCTGCAGGATTTGAGGGCTTGGCATTAGACGCACAAAGAAGCAGCGGCGGGGAGGGAATATTTGGAGCAGGATATACAGCCGGAGAAATCGGGGATAGTATAAGCATAAGAATGCCGGAAGAAACCGATGTCGTAACCCGTGTTCCTACAGTGGAAGAGTATATGGCAATAAGTTTTTTAGGCGGAATAACAGAAGAAGCGGATAATACTGTAAAAGCTCGAGAAAAAGACTCCGGAGTAATATCATCAGTCGTGAACGCATGGCAGGAATTTGCTACGAAAGAGTACGCAAAATCAACGGTGGAAGAGAAGATAAAAGATAGTAAAGAAGACCTTGCGCTTCTTAATAAAGCATTGCTAGGTCAGATAACAAAGTTTAACTTTATTACAATGAGTAATGAAGTGGTAAGCTTTGAAGAAATGTTTGCCAAAAGAAGAGGAGTAAAGTTTGATCCAAAAGCAATAGAAGAATGCCAACAACAGGCAGAGATATATACAACAGTAAAAACGACCGTAGAAATGGTAAACAAATTGCAGTCGATATTAAAAGAAACAACAGCCGGCGATGTAAATGATCAAATGTATCCCCAGAGCGCAGCAAGCGGGATAATAAAAGCATACCAGATGGCAGGAATAAAGAGTTTAGCGGAAATGAACGACTCCTTGAGGAATTTGTCAGAGAAGTATAAAGAGCATCCATTGATAAAGAAGTATGGCGGCGAGTTTCGTCTTGCAAAGAATACAAACGGAGCGTATGTGATATATAGGACATCACCGGAAGGATACCCTCTTGAAGCAACAAATGAGGAATTAAAACTTATAACAGAAGAGCTAAGCATAGAACTGGATAAAACATTAGCAGAAGCCATTGGAGCAGAATACAAACCTGATGCAACATCAGAAGAGATGTCAGAAGTAATCCAGGAAGCGTTTGAAAAGTATAAGAGTAATTATGAAGAAAGCTTTAAGAAAGCATTCGGAGACAAAGAGCTAAGCTTGCTAGCAGACGCATATGCCGAGAAACAACAACAGGGTGTAGCGAAAATAGAGATGGGCTTGAATATACTGTCAATGGCTCTGATGATAACCCCTGGCGGCGTAGTGTCATCAAGCGGATGGTTAATAAAGGGAGCAAGCGGCGGATCAAAAGTGCTGTCCGGAGTATTAAAAACAGCACAAGGTGTTCAAAAGGCACAAAAAGTATTAAACCCGATACTTGCAGTTAATATGACTTTAAACCCGATAACCCTGTTAGAGCAAATGACCTCGGAAAACGGAATGAGCGAAGAGGAGTGGTCAGAGTGGGGTAAACGTGTATTGCAGAATACAATATATATGTCAGCAGGTATGGGAGTGAGCAAACTTGCGGAAACGGGAGCAGCATTATATAAAACGAAGGCACTGGTAAATACCTTAAAGGGGGCAGGAAAGAGTGCGGATGATATAGCAGCGATAGTAAAGTCGAATCCTGTAAAATTTCCGGAAGAAATAGTAAAGAGCTTCAAGCGAGTTGATAATATGTCGAAAGCATTACAGATAAGTACAGAGAGTGCATTGGACATATCAAGCACGTATGTATTAAATAAGGTGATGGGAAACGGCGATTTAACCGCAATAGATTGGATAAATTCAGTAGCATTTGCCATAATGGGCGGAACGTTACAGAAGCAGTTTGCGTCGTTAACAACAGAATCGAAGATAACGTATTTACAGAATGCATTTAAGGATATCGGAGTAAGCCGAGAAGAGGCAGCCCGCATCTTACAGGCGATGGATGATATTTCTGCCGGCAAGGGGCTAAATACAGGGGTAAATAAGGACTCCGGTGCAGATGGGGCGGCAGGCGGATTAAAAGCCGATGACGCACCTTCATCCTCAGTAAGGACTCCTGAGTTTGAAAAAGAATTAAAAGCTTTCAGAAAAACTATTAAAAAAGATAACAGGTTCCGTGGTATTAAGGACAAAGATATAACTCCTGATAATATAGAAGCTGCCAGACTGCTTGCTGCGGATGAAAGAGCCGGCTGGGCTGATATATACAGTATTCTTGGTTATATAAACAAGGAAAATAAAGAAGCTGCCGGTTTAATATTAAAAGATAGGTCTTTTAATCTTGATGCTGCAGATAGAATTATTAGGAATGTCAATGCGGATAATAAACAAGCGGCTCTTTTGATGATAAATGATAAAGATTTTCCAAGAAAGAGTATTTATGGCATTCTGTTGCAAACCAGCAATGATAACTTGCCTGCAGTCTTAAAAATAATTGAAGATAAAGACTTTCCGAGGAATAATGCTGTAGGGGTGCTTCAACCAATAAATGCTGACAATCTTCCAGCTGCATTAAAGATGATAGAAGATAAAGAGTTTCCAAGGAGTAATATTGCATCTATACTTCAGTCAACAAATGCAGATAACCTTCATGTTGTATTAAAGATGATAGAAGATAAAGAATTTCCAAGGAATAATATTTTATCAGTACTTCAATCAACAAATGCAGACAACCTTCCTGTTGCATTAAAACTGATAGAAGATAAAAAGTTTTCAAGGGATAATATTTCATCTGTACTTCGAGCAACAAATGCAGATAATCTTCCTGCAGTCTTTAAAATTATTGAAAATAAAGAAATTTCAAAGGATAACATTGCTATATTGCTTAAGAAAACAAATGCAGACAATCTTCCTGCAGCCTTAAAAATGTTTGAACATAATGAGTTTAATGAATATGAAATTAGATGTATTTTAGAAGGTACAAACAAGGATAATCTCCCACTAGCATTAAAAATGATAGAAGAGAAAAACTTCCGGGGAGAAGAAATTGGGGATATTCTCAGTAAAATAAATGCCGATAATTTTCAAGCTGCATTAAAGATGATAGAAAATAAAGAATTTCATGCTGTTAAGATTTTATCCTGGCTTGAATGTATTAATAAAGACAATAGTGAAGTAGTTCTTTTAGTACTGGAAAAAAATCAAATACTAAAAAACATATCTTTAGAGAGTATTTTATATGCTATTAATAAGGATAATAAAGAAACAGCAATTTTAGCGCTAAAAAAATATAACGATTCTAATGATATAAGTGAAATAATTACAATCCTAAAAGATGTAAATTCTCAAAATAATAAACTGGCACAACAGGCACTTTCTGATAATCAAATTCCATTGGATTGTATTTCTCAAATATTGGAAAATCCGTCATTATTAAATCGTGTAAAACAATTGGCATCAGATAAAGATGTTTATCCGGAAAACATTACTTATCTCCTGCGTTATCCGGAACTTTTAGAAACGACAAAAGTTTTAAGGTCAAATAAAGATATTGCACGGTTTGACATTAATCGTTTTCTTATGAATGCTAACAAAGAGAATCTTGAAATAGTAAAATATTTAACCGATAATAACCTGCTATCTTCCGGAGAGATAACTACATACACATATATAACGAGAAATTCGACTGCTAATAATAGCAATTTTATATTAAAGATGTTCTCGGATAAAATTCTTGATAAAACCGGTATTGAGGAAATTGTTCATCAAATACAATGTTTTCCTGCTACTTATGCTGAGAAATTATATACGGATAATATGATTCCTAAAGATAAAATAGCAAAAATATTGGCTTCAACAAATTTAAATTCTGATGCTATTAAAAATGAAAATTTATATAATCTCTATTCTAAAGTAGAATCATTGCAAGAAAGTATTCTTAAAGACCCTATCCGGTATATAAACGGTACTGACTGGACAATGCAAGATGCTGCAAACAGAATCAAAAGAATCTTTAACGAAAATTGGGGCGATTTTATGATTCTATCTGCAATATATGATAAAGAAGCAATAAACACTCTATTTCGCATGAGATTGAACAAGGTAGAGGCATATCTTACAACCCTTAAAGATAGCCGCTTTAGTCCTGAAGAGCTTTTTTTGCTGAAAGATTTGGCTTCGTCTTGCAACCTTTACGGCAAGCCATTTATGCCTAAACAAAAACTGGAGTTAGTGCATCTATTAAAAGCATACAAATCAGCAAGGCTGCCATATGATAAAATCCGGCACATGATTCAAGAAGGTAAAGTCGATATTGTACAGCTAAATACAGATTTATTAGAAGGCGCCATTAGAAAATGCGGATTATCACAGGCAGAGATAGATGCTATACCTAGAGAAAAATTATTATCCTGGGATTTGAACAGTATGCATTTTCTTACAGCACAAATTGCTAAAAATAATGACTCTGCTCTAAAAGATTTTGTTCGGGCTGCAAATCAGGAGTCTGATTTTATTAAATATATTCATGATTCATCCAATACATACGGGCAAACTAATGCTCGGACAAAAAGTTTCTACGAAGAAGCTAAATTGGATTATGAAAAATGGGTAAATCCTTCTAAAGCAAGTGAAGTTCATTTTGTTTCCAAAGATAAAAACATGGAGCAGCTTGTTCAAATAGGCAGACAGGTTGAAGAAGATCTTAATAATTTGATGCAAACTCCTGTAAAAGGATTTTTGAAAAAACAATTTCCTAAATATATAAAAGGGGATGTGTTTGTAATTCCAAATGAAATCTTGACCAATAAAAATAAGTTAGATAAATTTATTCAAATCTTAGCCGATACTTCGGATAAAGGTCTGCTTACTCAGGTATGGAAAAGAGCGCAAGGAAATTCTGTAAATCCTGATCCAAAAATATCTCAAAGAGCACAGAATACACTTACAATTCTTTCTCATTTTGAACAAAGATTAAAAGATATAGCGTTTGTAGGTCCGGCTGATCATACAAAAACACTCGATCTTACAATAAAAATGTGGGACAGAAATCCGCAAAAAGACATATTCCAGGGCAACTATTCCACTTGTTGTATAGCAATGGGAGAGCTGAACGGGCATGCAATGTCACATTATATACTGAATACAGCTTATAACATGATAGAGCTTGTTGATAACACAAGCGGTGATATAATAGGGAATGCTCTCTGTTATTTTGCAAAAGACGGGGCTGGTAATCCTGTATTTATAGTTGATAATGTTGAGATTAATAACAGATATAAGCCGTCTGATGCAGTGTGCAGACAAATTAGAGGGTCAATCGCAGACTATGCTTCAAATGTATCAAAAGAGGTAAGCGGAAGAGACGATATTAAAATCTATATGAGCGGTGCATATAATGATGTACCTGTAAAAGATTTAAAGGATATTACAGAGCAGATTTCGTTCCTGGGAGATACTGATTGTGACAGTATTTATATGGATACATATGGAGGCTGGACAAACAAGATGGAATTCAGTTCTGAATGTAAATTGTTCTCTCTTAATTAAATTAGGTTTGAATCTTTATATAAATAGGATTATATGTCAGAGTCGGTCTTTGGCTGCACAAATTCAGGTAATTGTTTTCAAATTTAAGCAAATCCCCTTTTGTCCATTGTTTAGCTTCCAGCGCATTAACCCCTGTAAGCTGTAGATGTCTTAATACATCTTTCGGGGTTTTAAACCCCATAATATGTATTTCTTCTTCAATAACGGGTTTATATGATTCAAACATTTCCATAAGCTCTTTTGCTGAATAATATTCAAGAGATTTTTCCGAGATATGGAAAATTTCTCTGAAATTTTCTTTTCCGAAAGTCGAAAATAGTAAAATTCCATCCGGATTAAGTCTTTCAAGGAGAGTCTTTATAAAAGTTTCTAAATCATCAATCCATTGAAAAGCGGCATTTGATAGTATTAAGTCATATTTTTTATTTGATTCTTTCAGGAAAATTTCAATATCCTGACAGACAAAATCTATATCAGGATTTATTTTTTTTATAAAATCTTCGCAGCCTTCCGCTATATCAATTGCGGTATAATTTTTGTATTCAAGTTTTTTATTTGCAAATTCTGTTAAAAATCCTGTTCCGCATCCGATTTCCAGAACGTTATCAAATTTGCCGGTTATAAAACTTATCAGTCTTTCAGCCATTCTTTTTTGAATTTTAGCATGTTCATTATAACTTGCCAGATTCTTTGAAAATCGGCTTTGAATAAGTCCCTTATCCATCATAAAAGCTCGCTCCATTTTTTAAAGTAAAAAAACGGACAGTGACCGCCTTTGAGGTTTGCTTTCTGTTTCCAAAATTCTTCCTGACTTTTTGTCGGAATAATTTTATCGTTATCACTTATTAAGACTTTTGTGTATTTAAAACTCATATCAGCCTGATAATTTTTTATTGCGGAAAGTTCTGTTTTCTGGTTTTCTAATTCTCTTGAAATAGTTAAATTAACAGGAGTATCAAACATATTCCGGATAAATTTTTCTGCCCCTTTTTCATTAAATCCCCTGATTGTTAAATCATAAATCCTTGGATTTATTCCATAGTCTTTGTCAACAGGTTTTAATGTCCCGTTAACGGCAGTTGCTGTCATATATTCAACGGGAAAAAGGGTTGCCGTCATTACTCCCATTGACCATGAGATAAGATGTTTTTTATAGTTCTTAATCTTTTCAAAATTGAAATCCGTTTCAAGAGAATTGTAATCATAAAACATTAAAACATCATAATTTTCATAGTCCAGATGGTTTACTACTGATTTATCCATTCCCCAGCCGTTGAAAAATATAATAAGTTCGTTATTCTCTTTTTTGTTTAGCCATTTATATTTCATCTTTTGTTCCGTTAGTTAAGGATTTGAACGGTTATATTTCTTGAGCGAGGTTTGTTGTCAAAATCCACAAGAACAACCTGCTGCCAGGTTCCGAGATTCAGCAAGCCTCCTACAAGGGCTATATTTACGGAGCTGCCTACAATGGCTGCCCGCACATGAGCATAACCATTTCCGTCATGCCAGATTTCATCATGGTGATATTCTTTGCCCGTAGGTGCAATTCTTTCAAGAGCTTCCTGTAAATCAAGAATAAGCCCGTTTTCGTATTCAATAGTCGTTATTGCTGAAGTGCTTCCTTGTACTGAAACACAGACAATTCCATCTTTCAAAGCATGCTGGTATACACAATTTTGAACCTGTTTTGTGATATCTATAATATCATTGTTTCCTTTAGTGTTGACTGTAAATTTTTCGTTAATAACTCCCATATCAGATGCTCCTTAATTTATTACTTTGTATAATGTTGGTGCTTCCTGAACACTTACATTGCCTTCAGGAACTTTTAAGACTTCGACTTTTTCTGAACCCGCTGCATATTCAATTTCAATTATATCTCCAATTTTCAATTGCTTTGCTGGTTTAGCAGGGTTGCCGTTAACAAGAACCCGCCCCATTTCTGATACTGAATTAGCTACAGTCCTTCTTTTGATTAATCTAGATACTTTTAAAAATTTATCCAGCCTCATTTATAATCCTTTAATAATTTCTTTAACAAGAATTTTAAATCTGCCCTTAGCAATACCTGCTGCTTTAATAACATCGGCATGAGAAAGTGCTACCTGACTTACTCCTGCCGCAGAATTGCAGATGCAGCTTATTCCTATAACATTCATTTTTGCCCAGGCTGCTATTATTGCCTCAGGAACGGTTGACATTCCGACGGCATCAGCCCCGAGAACGCCTGCCATTCTAATTTCAGCAGGTGTTTCATAAGAAGGTCCGGTAAAAGCTACATAAACACCTTCTTGCAAATCAATCCCCAATTTTTCTGCCGTTTTTTTAGTTAAATCAATAAGCTCAGGAGTGTATACGCTGCTTAAATCAGGGAATCTTTCACCCATAGAGTCGTCATTTTCTCCAATTAAGGGGTTTGTTCCCATAAGGTTTATATGATCTGTTATAACCATTAAATCTGACGGATTAAATGACGGATTTACTCCGCCTGCTGCGTTTGTAACAATAAGAGTTTTTACCCCGAGTTTTTTCATAACTTTTATCGGGTAAACAACTTTTTGCATAGGATGACCTTCATAAAAATGGAATCTTCCCTGCATCATAACTGTTTTTTTCCCGTTAATCTCCGCAAAAACGAGTCTGCCCTTGTGTCCAGAAACCGTTGATGCCTCAAAGCCCGGTATTTCGGTATAAGGAATTGCAAGAGAGCAGTATTCATCTGCAAGTTCACCGAGTCCTGAACCCAGTACAATTCCAACTTCCGGAATAAAATTCCCAAGTTCGCCTTCAATTTTTTTGTTAATAAAATCAACCGTTGTCTGCAGCATAATACTCTCCTAAACCCGCGATAACTATCAAAGGAGATTTTACTACAAACATATATTGACATCAAGCCGAATAACTAAAGAAAAGTCGCTATTATTTTGGCAGAAATTTTTTCAGCTTTAATTTTTTAAAGAATCCTGCTTTAGGCTTCACTGCATCCATAACAATACGAGATTTTTCTATCAAAATTTCTCTTAAGTTACCAGTTTTGGGGTAAAGTTTTTCCAGAGTTGTATTAAACTCAATTATTGCAGGTATGACCTCTTCTGCCCGATGTGCGTGACTTAAATTCTGCGCACCCAGCAAATGTTTGGTAAGCCATTCTTTTGCTAACTCTGAAGGTTTACCTCTAAGAGAAGCAATATCATCCCGCAGGTATTCCATAGTCATACTTAGTGCATTAAGCTGTTCATTTTTCATTATTAATCGAGATATACTAGGGCTTTCTTTGCCGGCAATATAGAATTTCTTTAAAGCTTCAGCGCATCTTGAATCACTATTTCTTGCGTATCTTAATGCATCTGAAGCATGTTGTTTTACTAAAATACTATCAAACATGGCACACCTTCCTTTCTGTTTCAATTAAAACAAAAGGACTCCTTGAATTGCCTCCTATATAAAGAAATGTAACGGGCTACATCTCAAATTTGTCCGGTACGTCATTTACTCCGCCGTCATCCGACACAAACTGTATTCCGAATTTGGCACGGAAGATGTATCTTACGGTATTGCTCTGGATTTCGTACATCATTTTATTAAATAAATCATAAGCTTCTTTTTTGTATTCAATCAAAGGATCTTTCTGCCCGTAGGCTCTTAACCCGATACCTTCTTTCAGCATATCAATATTGTGAAGATGATCAATCCACTGATTGTCAACTACTCTCAAGAGCACATCACGCTCTAAACTTCTCATAATATTGTTATCACTGAATGCAATCTGTTTTTCTGTATCAGGGCTATATTGGTCCATTATTGAGTTATAGAAATTAATAATTTCTTCTTCGTGGTCTTTATAAGCTTTTTGTGCAGCATCTCTCAGCGATTCATAGATTCTTGAATATCTGTAAGGCTTGATATCGTCTATAGAAATATATGAAAGCTGAGGAATATTGGAATGAAGTTCCTTAATAAGAGTTTCCAAATCTTCCGGAACATATTCTTCCGGATTCATCTCCGGAGTTATATAACTCTTAAGCAAACGGTCAATTTCCTTATCTATCATATATTGAATATCTTCTGTTAAATTCTTGCCTTCAAGAACTTTTCTTCTTTGTGCATAGAATTTTTCTCTTTGAATATTCATAACATCATCGTATTCAAGAACATTCTTACGTATATCAAAATGATAAGTTTCAACTTTTTTCTGCGCTGATTGAATTTGTCTTGTAATAAGAGAAGATTCAATTGCCATATCTTCTTCAACATTAAGCATATTCATCAGATTTGTAATCTTATCCCCGCCGAAAATTCTCATCAGGTTATCTTCAAGAGATAAGAAAAATCTTGTTGAACCGGGGTCGCCCTGTCTTGCGGCACGCCCTCTAAGCTGGTTATCTATACGTCTGGACTCATGTCTTTCTGTCCCGATTACGTGAAGTCCGCCGAGTTCTACAACTTTTGAATGTTCTTCTTCGGTTATCTTTCTTGCTCTTTCAAGGGCATTATTCTTAATTTCTTCATAGTTTTTATCATCAAGAGATACTCTATGTTTTTCAAGTTCTTCTTTTGCAAGGTATTCTGCGTTACCGCCTAATAGAATGTCAGTGCCTCGTCCTGCCATGTTAGTTGCAATAGTTACAGCTCCTACACGGCCTGCCTGAGCAATAATGTAAGCTTCTCTTTCGTGCTGCTTAGCATTCAGGACATTGTGCTTTATACCTTTTTTCTTTAATAAATCCGAAATATACTCGGATTTTTCAATACTTATTGTACCGACAAGAACCGGACGTCCGATTTTATTCTGCTCAATAATATCATTTACGACAGCATTATATTTTGCTCTTTCGGTCTTATAGATAACATCCGGATAATCAATTCTTATATCAGGTTTGTTAGTTGGAATAGCTGTAACTTCCAGATTGTAGATTTTGCCAAATTCAGCTTCCTCTGTCATTGCGGTACCGGTCATGCCTGAAAGTTTAGGATATAACCTGAACAGATTCTGGAAAGTTATACTTGCAAGAGTTTGGGTTTCATCTTGAATTTTAACCCCTTCTTTTGCCTCAATTGCCTGATGAAGCCCGTCAGACCAGCGTCTGCCCGGCATGAGCCTGCCTGTGAACTCATCAACAATCATAACTTCTCCGTCTTTTACGACATAATCAGTATCTTTTATAAACAATTCTTTAGCCTTGAGGGCATTTAATAAATCGTGTGCATACTGGGTATTAATATCAAATAAATCTTTGCATCCGATAATTTCCTGAGCTCTGTCGATACCGTCTTCTGTTAAAATAACATTTTTATTCTTTTCGTCGACTTCGTAATCTTTGTTTTTCTCAAGCTGAGGGGCAACTTTTGCCATTAATGTATATGTATCAGCGGATTTTTCAACTCTGCCGCTAATAATAAGCGGGGTTCTTGCTTCATCAATCAAAATACTGTCAACTTCATCTATAATTGCATAATTAAACGGTCTTTGAACGAGCATTTCCTTAGAAGTTGCCATATTATCTCTAAGGTAGTCAAAACCGAACTCATTGTTTGTTCCATAGGTGATATCACATCTGTAAGCCGCTCTTTTTCTTTCAAATTCTTCCGCATCATGCTGATTTGATAGAATAACACCGACAGAAAGACCCAGGAATTTGTAAATCTGTCCCATCCATTCGCTGTCACGTTTAGCCAGATAATCGTTCACTGTAATTACATGAACTCCTTTTCCGGTCAACGCATTAAGATAAGCTGCAAGAGTGGCAACAAGGGTTTTACCTTCACCGGTTCTCATCTCTGCTATATGTCCGTTATGAAGAAAGTACCCGCCGATTAGCTGTACATCAAAGTGGCGCATATTAAGAACACGCTTTCCGGCTTCTCTTACAGTTGCAAACGCTTCCGGCAGAATTTTATCAAGAGCTTCTTTCTCTAAAATTCTGTCAGCTTTTTCATTATCAGAAGTCGGACGTTTTGCTAAAATAGCTTTAAATTCATCGGTCTTAGCTCTTAATTGTTCATCCGTAAGTTTTTCAAACTCGGGTTCAAGAGCATTTATATGGTCAATTATTCCTTGAATCTTTTTAACTTTTTTTTCGTTCGGGTCGCCAATAAGCTTTAATAATAAACTAATCATTACATATCCTCTCCAATTATGAAAATAATATCATGAACATATTTCAGGGTAAAGAACTGCCGAGTTGGGGGGATTTAGTGAATAGTGAATAGTGAATAGTGAATAGTGAATAGGGTGGCGGCTATGTGATTGAGAAAAATCCTTTACTTGAGTTGCAGCCGGTGGAAAAATAAGAGTGCGTTTTTTGGGGGGCGAAAATATCAAGAATAGGTTAATCAATAACCAGGTTCCACTTCTTAGCATCAAATCTCATATCGGTAACACTCATTTTAAGTGTTTTTAAATATGGTTCAAACTTTTTCATAAGAATAATTTTATGCAGACTAAGCTCCTGAGCAACAACCGGATTCTCGCAGGCAACAACCATTACCCGTCCCGGAAGCATACTATACGGTTTTGATTTACCCCTGAATTTTTCAGGCAGAATCTTATCCCAAAAACTGTATAAATTAGTTTTTGTAATAGCTTTTTTTAATTGCGGATTGTCCATCATTGAACTGATGACGGATTCTACCCCTTCAAAATCTGTATAGAGAACTTTTTTCATAGGATTCCTTAGTAATTGCATTTTTGTGATATTATAATGCAATGAATTGTAATCTTGATGATATCATAAAAAGTTCAAAAAAGATATTATTATTAAGCCATGTTAACCCTGACGGTGACACGCTGGGTTCAATGTGCGCTATGTATTCAATGATTTATAACCGGTTTAAAATTAAAGCCGATATGAATGTTGTTTCAAACATTCCCTATAACTATAAATTCTTACCGAATATAAATCTTGCGGAAAGATATTATGACCAATCTTTAGTTTATGATTTGGTTATAACACTTGATGTAGCATCTTTAGAGCGGGTAAGAGATTCTCAAATATTCTTTGACAAAGCTAAAGTCAGAGTAAATATTGACCATCATAAAACTAATCCGAAATTCGGAGATTATAATATTATAGATTCTGATTCAAGCTCAACAGGTGAAGTTTTATTTAACTATTTTAAAAACCATGACTGGAAGATTGATAAAGATTCCGCTATATGCTTATATGTTGCGATAATGACAGATACAGGAAACTTTAGATTTGAAAATACTTCTGCTCAAACCCTGAGGGCAGCTGCTGATTTAGTTGACAACGGTGCTAATCCTAATTTACTTTATAAACACTGCTATGAAACTAAAACAAAAAACCTTGTTTTGTTCCAGAACTATTGTGTTAACAAAGCGGAATTTATACATAATAATAAAATAGCTTACACAACGGTTTATAAAAAAGATTTGGAAAAGTTCTCCGCAGGAGATGATTATACTGACGGAATAGCAGAAACCTTGCGGGCAATAGATTCAACAGAGGTTTCTTTTGTAGTTAAAGAAGTTGATTCTAGAACAACAAAAGTTTCAATGAGATCAAAACATTTGGATTGTGCTAAAATATGTTCAACTTTCGGAGGCGGAGGTCATACGTTTGCGGCAGGATGTACAATGAAACACGGTATAAAAGAATCAGTTGAAAAATTATTAAGTGAGATTGAACGTGAAATTTAAAACACTGAGAAATATAATTGAATCCGTTATAGAACATGATTATTTCGGAATGGCATCCGAAATGGGCTACATGCTTTGTATAGGAATTTGTCCTTTCTTATTATTTCTTACTGCAATTTTTGGTTATATAGGTAAACAGAATTTTATGCAGCCTATATTTATTTTTATGCAGAGTATAATGCCGCATGATGTTCTTAATGTTGTAAATACAGTCTTAAACGAAGTATTTTTCTTTAAAAAGGGCGGTTTGATTGCTGTTTTAGGCTTTTGTATAACATTATTTCTCTCTACAAATACAATGGCTATTGTGGCTAAAGGGCTAAATAGAGCTTATAAGGTTAAGGAAACAAGAAGCTTTCTCTGCTCAAGACTACTGGCTCTTATCATGGTGCTTGTAAATATTCTGGTGTTGTTTTTAAGTGTTAACCTGATTGTATTTGGTAAAGTTATTATTAAGTTTTTAGTTACATATCTCGGCATGACCCAGCATTTTGCAAACATAATGTTATTTGTCCGCTGGCCGATTGCATTTTTAACCTTATTTATAATGGCATACTTGAGCTACTATATACTTCCTGATTTCAGCGGGAACGAAAAACTTCGTCGTCATAGTGCTCTTCCGGGGTCTATATTCTTTTGTATTTCCTGGTTGTTAGGTTCATGGCTGTTTTCGGTTTATATTAACAACCTGCATACTTACAACTTTGTATACGGAACTATTGCAGGGTTTGCGGTGATGATGGTCTGGTTATACTATACATCCATTTTGATACTAATAGGCGGAGAGATAAATTCTCAATTATACGAAAAGCTTCAGCGAAAAGAGGATATAACTCAAAGACGTAATAAACGGAAAGAAGCACATAATGGAATTTAGAGGGAAAATAATAGTTAAATTAAAAAACAGTATTAAAGATGTGCGTGGAATAACTATAGAAGATGCTGTTAAAAGTAATTTTGGTTCAAATTTTAAAGTGAGAACTGGTACATATTATGAATTCTCTTTTGAAGCAGAAAATAAGCTTCAAGCCGAAGAGAAGGTTCAAAGGATAACAGAAGAGCTTCTTTGTAATCCGATAACGGAAATTAGTGAAATATTATGGGAAAAATAAAAGCCGGAATAATTGTTTTTTTAGGTACAAATTGTGAAAAGGATACCAGACTTGCCTGCGATTATATGGGTTGGGATGGGGAGTATATTTTTCAGGATGAAAAAATAAAGTCAGGTTACGATATTATTTTCCTTCCGGGAGGATTCTCTTACGGTGATTATGTTTCTTCCGGCAGGCTTGCAAAGCTTACTCCTGCCGTTAAATCACTTCCTATCGGGGAAAAACTTATAGTAGGTATTTGTAACGGGTTTCAAATCCTGTGTGAAGCCGGGATTCTGCCTGGCGCACTCACTCATAACAGTAATATGAAATTTATCTCAAAAAATGTTAATCTGGAATTTAATAACAATATTATAAAACTTCCGGTTGCTCATCATCAGGGGAATTATCTAAAAACGGAAAATGTCGAAGTGTTTATGCGATATTCGGAAGATGTCAACGGCTCAGATGAAAGAATAGCAGGAATTATTGATAAAAAAAATAAAGTAATCGGAATGATGCCGCATCCGGAACGAGCTATTAACGGACTTACCGGACTGTATGACGGAAAAATTGTTTTTAAAGAATTTGAAAATTTGCTTTAAACAAAAAGCAGGATAAATGCTCTATATAAAACGTTCTCGCAACATAATTACAATTGTGTTGCAGGGGTAAATGAAAACGGCGCAAGCTGCGGGTTCCGGAATTAGCCTGAAAAGTGAGGAAAATTTGTTTCGAAACGATAGCGAAAGCTTCTGCTGATGCGTGTTTGAGAAACAAATTCTTCCGAACATTC
>CALUVM010000018.1 GCA_944324255.1 Candidatus Gastranaerophilales bacterium
GACGACACGAATGTTAGTGAGTTAGTCCGGATAGCGAGAACATTGAGCAAGCTTGAACCGTAGGTTCATTTGCGAAACTGTTCGAGCGTGGAGGAAATCCAAGATAATCCCTCCTTCTCCGAATAAAGACGGATATGGCTTTAGTCATATCCGTTTTTATTTTGTGTGAGAGGATGAGAAAACTCTTTTTTGAGGGTTGCGCGAGCGAGCTGAGGCTGGAGCATTTTGCATAATGCTGCAGGCATTATGGCAAAATGCGGAATTGCTGTAATTTCACGTCCAGATTGATTTGTACGGATAGATTGATATTTTTGGAAAGCCCGCTTTGTGTGGGCTTTTTTAGGTCGGAATTTTAAGTATTCCAAAAAAATCAAACTGCCGAACTGGACTTTTTTCGGACTGTACGGATAGATTGAGATTTTCTTAATATAGCTGAATTACGCACCAATTTTGAAGTGTACGGATAAAATGATTATTTTGGTAAAGTCCAGTTCCGCAATTTTTATAAATATTTAGAACAAAGTCAAAATTTTATGATTGAGTTTTTCTATTTTAGAATAATGTCGTATTTAAAACATTTTTATACGATAGGGCCTTTTAATGCTTTATATAAACTTAAAACATCAGGATGAAATGTCTGCCCATTAACTAATCCAGAATATACTTCTGCAACAAATTCAAAAGGTTGTTTTCCTGAATATCCTGATACACGGGAACAAACTTCCTGTATTTTTTCATTATTTTGCCATTCAAGCAATTTTTGTTGAGATGAGAAATTTTGGTATATATCATCTGATATTAATTTATTATGATTAATATGCCCTAACTCATGATGAAACACATAATTTGGAGTTGTAATTAAAGCAGTATTCTCAGGTATAACTACTCGTTTCCCAACATCAGGATACTTTTGAAAAATATCCTTAAGGTACTTATACTGTTCTTGAGTTGTCATTTTAGCAACTTCAGTTCTTGTTTTATACATCCCGCAACTTTTTAAAATATTTGCATTTTCTCCAGTTTTCATAATATTTTCCAACATGACCATAGGATGATTCCTTGCTTGATTAGTCAAATTAGCATAGTAGTTCATACTTGTACGATGAAATTTAAATTTATAATCTATAGGCCAGTTTTTATTATATTCATTTAATCTTTTTTCAAAAATTTCACTTTTAGTATTTCTAAGAAAATCTGCTATTTTATATTTTCCGTTCTTATCTCTAGTAATTAAACCTAAATCCATAAAACTTTTTAAATTTTCTTGAATATTACTATCTATATTTTCAAAATAATCTCTATTTACATGTAAAACATTATCTCGAGAAACATTTACAACACCTTGTTTTCTGATTCCTCCATTTCTACAGTATTCAAACCGGATTTCTTTAGGGAGTTCTGCTTTCCCTTTTGTTTTTCCTAACAAATCATACATTGCATTCTTTAACATATCCAATATAGGCCGTTCCTCTTCTTTTACTCCTTTAACGGATATTTTATTTATTCTATCCAGATACGTTTTATTAGTTCGTGAAATTACTTGTGAAACAGTTTGTGCTGAATGCAAAATAGTATTACTTGCATTGCTATTTTGGGTTACAGATGATAAATGTTTAACAACAGTTTTCCCAACATTTAATATAGAATCTATTCT
This sequence comes from Candidatus Gastranaerophilales bacterium, assembly GCA_944324255.1. Lineage (GTDB taxonomy): Bacteria > Cyanobacteriota > Vampirovibrionia > Gastranaerophilales > Gastranaerophilaceae > CAG-196. Next base: position 1,655 of record CALUVM010000018.1, read on the forward strand.
TACCATAAATCTATTTCCCCTATTTTCCCCTGATATTTATATAAAGTAAGTTATTAGAAATAAATTGACTATTTGTTACAAAAAATTAAAGATGGCGAAAAAAATCAAAATATATGTAAAATAAAATCAAACCATGTGTCTTTTTACAATTGCCGTTAAATGCGAGCGAGCAAGAGACGAATCCCTCCTTCTCCGGATTTTTTGTGTGTTTATAAAACGAAAGAGGGATGAGAGCCCTCACCGACAGAGTCGGTCAGGGTTCAAGCGGATTTCCGTACGGACGACACGAATGTTAGTGAGTTAGTCCGGATAGCGAGAACATTGAGCAAGCTTGAACCGTAGGTTCATTTGCGAAAATATTCTTAACCAAATGTTACATATTAGCAATTATTCTCAAAAAAATGTTTTTATATAATAGTAGAATTCTATTTTTAGGCAAGTGTAGCAGTGACAAGAATATCAAATAATATGTACAATTATGACGGGTATGTCTATGTCCCGAGAAGCAAGGATGATGCAACAACAGGCTTTATTCTGGCATCACTGGCTTCTTCCGCTATTATGGGAACTTTGCCTTTATTCAACAAACCGTTTATTAAACAGATGAAAAAAGAGCATTTAAACAATCACCTGTACAGGGATTCCCTGTTTAAATCTCTTGACATTTCCGGACTTAAAGAAAAGGGAGTAGAAATTATACACACACAATTCAGTGATGCAGACCTGCTAGCTAAAGACGCAAAGCAAATTATTGACAGAGATATAAAAGCCGGATTGAATGCCTGCTATATCCCGACACAAAAAATAGTTAAGCTCAATACGGAAAAAGCAGCGATTTCCGGTTTCCACGAGCTCGGTCATGCCATGAACAACCTTAAAGGGAAGCTCTCGAACCTGCTCCAGAAATGCAGATATCCCGGATACAGCTTAGCAGCCCTGATGGGTACAGTTGCATTATTCTCTACACCTAAGCCTAAAGATGCACCAAAAGATTTTAATGATTATATAAGAGATAATTGCGGCAAAATTGCTTTTATCGGAATGCTTCCGACAGTCGCAGAGGAAGCCCTCGCAAGCCACAGAGGGATAAAACTTGCTAGAAAAAGCGGACTTGCTGAACCGTTAGTAAAAAATCTTAAAAAATTCTACGGAAAAGCTCTTCTTACATACACAGGAAATGCTATCGCAACAGGACTTGCCGTATTTGCTGCAGCTAAAATTACAGAACATTTTACAAGACCTAAGAAAGTTAGTTTGCAATCTCCTTTAATACAGCCTCGTTTTTATCAAGAAGGGTAATAGCTTTTCGTTCTCCGTTTTCGTAAACGGCTTTTAAGATGTTTACAAGTTCGTAATTACTGTTATAAACACTTTCCTTAGTCTTAACTCCATCTGTATATTCGCTCATAACACTAATACCCTCTTGAGGGGTATAATAAGTAAATCTCGTAATATTTGCACCGTCATAGTTTATAGATACGCTCATTTTTGTGTTACCGTTCTCATCGTAGAACACATGTTCTTTAAGATAATTTGTATCACTTTCCAGAGTTTCTCTAAGAACCGAAACAGTTTTACCTTTAGAATTTTTCATCTCATATTTAATATCAGCATCAGAAGAATAATTCCAAACCTCCGTAAACATTGCTTTTCCGTTTTCATCACGTTTAATATGTTTTAAAGGTTTATATGGTTCTGCAGATTTATCAAATTTCCAATCGTCTTTATCTATGCTGTCAGTAACAGCAAGAGCAGTTTCGCCATCCTCGCCGGAATAACCGGCAAAGTAGCAATGAAGCGTTCCGTCCGGATTAATTTCCGCAAATTCTAAATCATGTCTGCTGTATGTATTTTCACTATTTACAGGATTTTGAAGAATTATAAAGATTTTCCCGTCTTTCATCTTTAGAAGATAAAATCCCTGAGCTTTCTCAAGAAGCTCATCAACAGTACTTTTAATATTCTCCGGAAGTTCAGAGATTTCCATAATGGAAATCAATGGCAAATCATACGGAGTTTGTGAATATAGATCATAATTCTTCTTAATAGGGATAACAGGTTTCAGAACTTGTTTCGGTTCGGGTTTCGCTTCCTCTTTTTGTTTCACAGGTTCAGGAATTTGTTTTTCAACAACAGGCTTAGGTTTCTCTTCTTTAAAAGTATTATATTTAAAATAATACCAGCCCGCCAGAGAAAGTGCGATTATAATAATTAAACCTGCTATTTTCTTACTCATAGTTACATTATAATACCTTTCTAAAATGTGACAATATAATATTTACAAAGTTTAATTTTTCATTTATTGCAAACCTTTTTCATGGTAAAATTCAGAACATGGATATGGATGTTTTAAGAAAATTAAAGGGAGAAATTGTTGTGTCATCTCAGGCTGCACCTGATGAACCTCTTTATAAGGAAGAGTGTATGCTTGCAATGATGCAGTCTGTAGTTAACGGCGGCGCCGGAGGTTTGCGTGTTGCCGGAGCAAGAGATGTCAAAAATGCGAAAAAACATTTTCATATTCCTGTTATAGGTCTTACCAAACCTGAAAAACTCCCTGAAAACTGGAAAAGCGTAGTGTATATAACTCCGACACTTAAAGAAGTTAATGAACTTATTCAAGCGGAAGCTGATATTATAGCTTTTGATGCTACTTTAAGGAAAAGAGAAAATACTATTGAAGAGATGATTTTAGTCATTCACAACTCTAATAAACTTGCAATGGCTGATATTTCGACATTGGAAGAAGGAATAAATGCAGCAAATCTTGGTGCTGATATAATTTCAACCACTCTTGCCGGTTATACCGAACAATCCGGAGAACCGACAGAAGGACCTGATTTTGAGCTCCTTGAAAGACTGGTTAAATCCGTATCCAAACCCGTTATTCTTGAAGGCAGAATATGGGAGCCGAAAGAAGTTAAAAAAGCGTTTGAACTCGGGGCATACTGTGTTGTAATAGGTTCTGCAATTACAAGACCTCAGCTTATTACAAAAAGATTTCTGGAAGGAAAATAAGAAAGATGAAAAAAGCTCTTGCATTTGACATAGGCGGAACCAAAATATACAGCACCATAATTGATGAGAAGGGTGAAATAATATCGGAAATTGATAAATTTTCCACCCCCAAAACCCTTGACGGAATAAAAGATGTACTAAAAAAACAAGTTTCCAAATACGAAGATAAAGTTGATTTAATTACAATTGCAACAGCAGGAGCTGTAAACAATGAGAATACCGCTGTTATAGGTTCTACAGGAAACCTTGTAAAAGGGTATTTTACTCTCGATTTTCAAAAACTCAGCAGCAAAAAAGTCTTTGTAGAAAACGATGCTAATTGTGCAGCCTGGGCAGAGTATAAAATCGGAGCTTCCAGAGGTACAGCCGTTTCTGTTATGCTGACTTTAGGCACAGGAGTAGGCGGCGGAATAATTATTAATAACAAGCTTCTCAAAGGAAAATCCGGAGCCGCCGGAGAAATGCACTTTAAAATGTATCCCGATAAACGCCGTAAGTGCACATGCGGGAGTTATGACTGCTTTGAGATATACGCATCCGGTACAGCCTTAAAACTTGATGCTGAAGAAGCATTAAAAACACAAGATGTAACTACTTATGACGTTATTGACGGACTAAAAAGCGGTGATAAAAAGATGACGGAGATATTTAACCGCTGGCAAAATGATATTATTGTTGGAATTAAAGGACTTACAAATCTTTTTGACCCTGATTGTGTTGTCCTCTCAGGCTCAATGGCGCAGTTTGTCGACATCAAAAAGATTGAAAAAGAGGTTAATGAAGACTTAGTTGTCTCTCCGACATCAATAAGACTTGCTACTGCCGGAAACTATTCAGGAATGATAGGAGCGGCACTTCTGGGTATGGAGATAAACGGGTAAGCATGGGAAAAGCAAAAAGAAGAAGCCTAAAACATATAGTTAATGATAAATTTCAATATATGACAAGAGAATCGGCTCTTGATTCAGTCATTAAAAACATGGATAATAAAAATGAAGTTATTGATACAATAACTCTATTCGGATTCACCGCAGAAGAAATGCTTGAAGCAGGTGCCGCTTATGAAGATGTTATGGCATTCGGCGGTCTGGTAAGTTAGGAGAGGGGGAGCAAAATGAATTTAGATAAAGTAAGAGCAGAAGATATAGAAGTTGCTGAGTGTATTGAAGAAGAACTTAAACGCCAGCAAACAACAATTGAACTTATTGCAAGTGAAAACTTTACATCAGAAGCAGTTATGCAGGCTTGCGGAACAGTGTTAACAAACAAATATGCGGAAGGCAAGCCTCACAAACGTTACTATAACGGATGTGAAGTTGTTGACAAGATTGAAGAGCTTGCACAAAAAAGAGCCTGCAAACTTTTTGGAATGGCTCACGCTAATGTTCAGCCGCATTCAGGGGCTCAGGCAAACATGGCTGTATTTATGGCTCTTTTAAAACCGGGAGATAGAGTCCTCGGAATGGATTTATCAAACGGCGGACACCTGAGTCACGGCTCACCGGTTAATTTCTCCGGAATGTATTTTGATGTAAAAAGCTACGGTATTGACTCAGAAGGAAGAATTGATTACGAAAACGTACGGCAAATGGCTCTTGAACATAAGCCAAAACTTATTATCTGCGGTGCAAGTAACTATTCAAAGATTATTGATTTTAAAAAATTCCGTGAAATTGCAGACGAAGTCGGCGCATACTTATTAGCAGATATTGCACATATAGCAGGTCTGGTAGCAGGCGGAGTTCACCCGTCACCGGCAGGATATGCCCAGTTTGTAACCACAACCACACATAAAACCTTAAGAGGTCCGAGAGGCGGAATTATTATGTGTGACGAAGAGTTTGCACAAATAATTGATAAGGCTGTATTCCCCGGAACTCAGGGCGGACCTTTGGAGCATATTATTGCAGGTAAAGCCGTAGCGCTCAAAGAAGCTCTATCAGATGAGTTTAAGGAATATGCAGCTCAAATAGTTAAGAATGCAAAAGCCATGAATCAGGGGCTTTTGGATAACGGAATGGATGTTGTAGGCGGTATGACCGAAAACCATCTTATGACTCTTGATTTAAGAAAAACCGGTAAAACCGGTAAAGATATGGCAAATGTACTTGAGAGAGTCGGAATTACGGCTAACAAAAATACAGTTCCAAACGACCCTCAGAGTCCGTTTGTTACAAGCGGTATCAGACTGGGTGCTGCCGCTGTTACAACCAGAGGTTTTAAAGAAGAAGATATGAAAGAAGTCGCAAGAATTATATCTGAAGCTATTAAAAACTCTGATAATGAAGCTGTTTTAGAAAGTTTAAGAGCTGATTCGCTTAAGCTTTGCGAGAAACATCCGTTGTACAGGGGGTAAAAGGAAAGGGACATTATATCTAAAAGAAATTACTAAAATGTCATCCCGAACTTGTATCGGGAACTTACCAGAAAACAACTATAACGCCAAATTGGTAAGATGCTGAATCAAGTTCAGCATGACAAAGTAATCTATCATGGACAGTAATGCCTATTGAGAGGAAGATATAAAAAACAGGAGGACAAAACCATTATTATTAAATTAACACAGGCACATATATTAGGAGCTTTCATCTCGTATCTGCTCGGGGTGTTTATAGTTCCGTTTGTTATAGATTTCTCTCAAAAAGAGGGACTGGTTGATTTGCCGAACGAAAGAAAAATTCACAAATCTCCAATCTCCAGACTTGGCGGAATTGCTATCTGGTCAAGCACGATGCTTACATTTTTGTTTCTTGTTATACTAAGCTACTATCCTTACGGCAGTTTATTATCAGGTATTCTGCTGGGCGGCTCTTTAATGTTTTTACTGGGGCTGGTCGATGATGTATACAATCTGGATGCTAAATTTAAACTTATTATACAACTGTCAATTGCAACCATCGTGTATCTTTTAGGGGTGAAGATTGATACAATTTTTAACCCGTTTGGCGGTGCTATTGACTTGGGAATGTTTTCTTATCCGATAACGATTCTCTGGATAGTCGGAATCTCAAATGCTGTAAACTTTATAGACGGAGTGGACGGACTTGCCGGCTCTGTTATTACTGTTAATTCAATAACCCTGGCTTTAATTGCAGTTTCAACCACACCGGCGCAGCCTATTACAGCGCTTATCGGGTTTATTTTGGCAGGCTCTATGCTTGCGTTTTTAACATTTAACTTTAACCCCGCAAAAATCTTTATGGGAGATTCTGGCGCACTGTTTTCCGGATTTTTGCTTGCAACGCTTTCTATTGCCGGGGTTATGAAAGGCGCAACTCTAGCAATATTGCTTCCGTTTTTGGTACTTGCTGTCCCTATTATGGATATAACTTATTCCAGCCTGAGGAGGATTTGTAAAGGAAAATCTCCGTTTGTGGCTGATGCCGAACATATCCACCACAAGCTTTTAAAAGCGGGGTTTTCACAGAAAAAAACTGTTGCAATACTTACTTCCGTAGCAATAGCAGGAGGAGCAGCAGCTACTTATTTTGCAGGAACTTTAAAACATTATTTTATTTATATTGCGGTTTTAATATTAATAATGATTATTTTAAGTATTATCAGTGTCCTTACCAAAAAAGAGAGCTAAAGGAGTAAATGGCTAAAGGGGTAAGATAAGGCTAAAAAAAGAGGGCTTACGCCCTCTTTTTTTAGCCTTCATCCTCATCTAAATACCTGTAATCTAACATACTCCCTTCATAATCAGCACCGGTATCGTAAAACATTGACATATTGTTTACTATTCTGTTCCGGTCTGCAACCTTTTGTTTTTCGAGTTCAGAATCTACTCCGTACGCCTGAATTTCTTGATTTGTAACCTTTCCGTCATGGTTTTTATCAATATCATCAAAATGTGAAAGCACGGTTTCCTGTAAAGAACCGCTCAAACCGGAAGCCCCTCCCAGAGAAATAATCTGTTCTCTTGTAAGCCCCTGAGCTGCCATCTGGCTCATCAGATTTTGAATCTCATCTGCAGTAATTTTTCCATCTGCATTCTTATCAATAGTTCCAAAATTATTGTTTAAATATGATGAAAAAGTCGCACCGTAAGCATTGTTTACTAGATTAGGATTAGTAAACGCACTTGCAAGGTTTTCCAGAGTTACCCCGTCTTCATACATGCCGTTTAAAAGGGTAAAAGAGTTCATCAAACCTGCATTTATACCCGTAAACATTGATGTTCCGTCTAATCGTTTGCCCATAATATATCTCCTTGTGTTTAGTTATAATTATGCATGATTAGTTTAATTATTTTTTTACAAAAATCAAACCTTTATTTGGAGGATTTAATATTTCCCACTATTAACCACACAGGAAACATGCTATAATAAAGTAAAAGAAGGATAATTCAGTATGTTTAAACGTATATGCAAAATTACATTCATTACCCACGGTGCAACTGTTCACACACTTGAAGGAATTATTTGTGATACATTAAAATACCCTAAACTTAATGAATTTGGGGAAGAAGAAATAGAAAAAGTTTGTGAATACCTTGAAAAAAGAGGGGTTGCATACGATAGAATTTATTCAAGCCCTGCGGCTTGCTGCACACAATCAGCACAAATTATTGCAAAAATGTTTAAAAGAAGAGTTGATATAATAGATTTTCCAAACAGAAACCACGGCGAATGGAACGGGCTTTCTTATTCAGATTTATTTGATGATAACAGTCCGGTAAATATTCTCAAAAAGCCTGACAAAGGCGAATCTTTTGAGGATTTTAACAAAAGGGTGTCTGATACAATTGACAAACTCGTAACCGAAAATAAGGGAAACCGTATAATTCTGGTAACTTCACCTGAGATTGTACAGTCTGCTATTGCAAAAGCTCTCGAGCTTTCTCCGAAAAGCCAGTTCAGAAATCTTATAAAAACAGGCTCTTTGACTCAAATAAGCTATTTTGAAGGTTGGTCAAGTATTATCTATTCGGATTATGTTCCTCTATAGAGCCATGCTGTTGATTTCAGTATAAGCTGAAAGTATTCTGTTTCTGATTTGGATTGCCATTTGCAGGCTTAAATCAGCTTTTTCTGCTGCTATCATAGCTTCGTGAACGCTTGTCGGACCTCCGGCAGCCAAATCTTCCTGCAATCTATCCGCTTCAAGTTTCATCTTATTTACGGAATTAAGGCTTCCGCCCAGACTTGCTTCCATCTGGCTCATAAAATTTCCCATCCCTGCAGGATCATTTTTATCTTTTAAAGGAACTGATTTTGAAGCCGTATCGAGAACTTTTTCAAAAGAAGGAGCTTCCGATTCAACCTCAAAAGATGCCTGACCCTGTAGAAAGCGGTTATAATCGTTAATCGCATTTAAATTATATTCAGTATTAAATCCAGCTATAGTTGTTGAAAAATCCATTGTTTATCACCTTTATATATTCATTGCGGTCTGCATCATATTCTTAACGTTCTCCGCAACAGTTGCGTTAGCTTCATAAGCACGTGAAGCTGATATCATACCTACCATTTCTTCCACAATATTAATATTAGGCATATCTACATACCCGTCTTCGTCTGCATCCGGATGCGACGGGTCATAAATTGTTTTTATGGCATCTTCGGATTCATAAATTTCATCAACCTCAACCCCGCCGGTTACCATGCCGTTATTTAGAGCTATATTGGCATTAATCAGCATATTACCGGTTCTCGGATCAAATTGTGCATCCGGAGCGTTGCTGGAAAAATTGGAATATCCGCGGTTAATATTATCTTCGTAAATTGTTCTGAATGATACATCTTTTTTAATATAAGCACCTTTTGCGCCGTCAGGACGTCTTGTGGTATTTACGTTTGCAATATTACTTGCAATCGTATCCAGTTTTACTCTCTGAGCTGTCATACCGGAGCCGGCTATATCAAATATATTAAAACTCATTATTTATACCTCCTATTGTCCGGATATTACTCTCGAAACACTTTCAAAAGATCTTCTTTCCAAATTTGAAAGCACAAGATATCTCATACCTGTTTTGGACAAATCCATCATTTCACGTTCAAGTTCAACATTATTCCCCGTTGAATCTCCGCCGCTATAGATATCTGTTACATATTGAGGTTTGAAATCCTCATATGTGTTACTTTTTAAATAAGCCTTTTCTTGCAGAGTCGGAGTTCTGTATGTATGAACTTCTCCGGTAAATACATCCACCATCGGCGGTTTGTATTCAATACTGTTCTGGGATTTAATATAGTCTTTCAAATCCTCTTTTTCCATAATTTCAGAAAGCTGGCTTTCAAAAGCAACTTCTTTCCTCTGATATCCCGGAGTCATAACGTTTGCAATATTAGATGATATTGCATGCTGTCTGTCGATAAGCCCGTCCATACCGAGCTTGGTTATTTCCATTGTCCTTGATGTAATCAAATCCATAGCTTAATCCTCCCCTTTTACTAAACCGAGCCTTATTGTAAACTCGGTATAGTCCTCGCTGAATCGGGAAAGTTCAAGTTCTCCCAGTTGTTCTTCAATTGATTTTTTGCAAATCCAGAGCCCTAAACCGCTACCTGCTGCCTTTGTCGTAAACCCTTCTTTAAAGATGTCCTCAGGTTTTTTAATTCCCGGAGCGTTGTTTGAGATTCTTACCTCTGCAAAATCCTCTTCTTTTTCAGTCGTAATTTTAATATACTTATCATTTTGGACGTTATCTGACAATTCGTCAATTTCAAATGCTTCGGCTGCGTTTTTAATAAGATTAATAATAACAGCCGCTAATTTTTCTTCATCAGCTAAAACATAAATATCAGGGGTATTTTCTACCTCTATTCTGATATTTTTACCTTCTGCATAAACTTTTGAAAGTTCAACAGAGCTTTCCACAACTTCGGATAAATTACACCTTTTAAGTTCCGGCTCTTCGGAAGATTTTAGTGCAATAAGAGAATTACCTGCCATTTTCAAGGCTTTTGTAATAGAATTTGCCGCATTTATAATACCTTCTTTATCAATAACTTCTTTATTCGCATATTTTCTGATAATTTCGGAATACAAATCACATATAGAAAGCTGATTTTTTATCTCATGGGCAGTAATTCTTGTTTTCTTAATATTATAGTCTACCGGCTGAATAGAGGCAGCATTTTTTTCTGCATAACCCAATACAGCGTCGCTGGAAGCCTCATCCATATTATCTAAAAGCCGTCTGAGTGAAGCATTCAGCAGAATATTATCACGTCTGTCAGGATTATATTTTTCCATATAAGGAGAAATATCGACTTTTGAATTTCTTTTTATAATATCAAGAGCCTCCCTTTGAAGTTTGGAATTATAAACAGAATAGTATCTGACCGTTCTGTCATCCCCTGTATGCGAATCCCAAAGAAGAATTGCAACATATCTATGAGTAAGAACACAGAGGAATTCAGTATTAGCCCAGACTTTCTCCACAAGGTTTTTGGAATTATCTGCATAGCTAAAAGACTCTATATCGGAAAATTCCAGCCTCTTCAACAAACCTTGCAGACCGTCTGTATCGACTATTCTGTAGAGTACAACCCCGCTTTCCGGCGAATCCAGAAGCGGTTCAAGAGCAGAGCGAACAAGGCACCTTAGTGCCTGTTTCGATAAGAACCGGTTTCCCTGAGAGTCAATCAGTTCTCTTAAATAATTCTGCTGTCGTACTATCTTCTTCATAATAATTCTTTCATCAAACAGAGTTATGCTGACAATTTAATTTTTTTAGATAAAAATCCGTTATTGATTGCATACAAAACTGCTTGAGTTCTGTCATTAACCTGTAATTTCTGGAAAATATTGTTAACGTGGGTTTTAACAGTTGTTTCAGAAATAAACAATTTGCTTGCAACACCTTTATATGTAATACCCTGAGTAAGAAGTTCAAGCACTTCTTCTTCTCTTTGAGTAAGGTAAGAAAGCAAGTTTTCTTCTTCTGTTTCTTGTTTTGCATTTTCTTCTCTGAATGATTGCTGGAAATATTCAAAGAATCTGGAAGAAAGAGCAAGCGGAAGATAGATTTTTCCGTTCAGAACTTCTTCAATAGCATAGATTAATTGAGCTGATGCCATAGTTTTGAGAACATAACCTTTAGCACCTATTTTCATAGCCCTGAAGATTAAATCAGCATCATCGTATCCTGAAAGAGCCAGAACTTTTGTACCTAAATCAAGTTTTGATATTTCAATAATACCCTGCAAACCGTCTTTATCCGGCATATTCATATCCAGTAAAACGATATCAGGCTGATATTTTTTGATTAAGTTTAAACCAACACTAACATTTGTTGCGATACCAACAACATCAAAAGTGCCTTCAAGGTTCAGTAATTCTCTGATACCTACCAGGTGTTCATAGTTGTCATCAATCAAAAGTACTTTGGACTTTTTCTTAAATTCACGTCTCATACTCTCTTCTCTCCCCTAATTTATTAAATCTAGTAATTATATTCCATCTCTACATTATGTATATTACCTTCTTTTAGAGGAGGGTTTCATCAATACAGGGATTAATTTTAGGGGACTTTTTCTAGATTAAAAGATATAGACCACATGGTCTACAAAATATTCAAAACCATGTTATAGCTTGAAATTTTACATGCCGGATAAGTTTTTCAAATCTACGATAAAAAGTGTAGTCAAAAAATAGGAGCATCATCTGATTAGTTTAGTATATTTGCAGGGTTTTTATTTTGTAATCTCAGGAACAAACTTTTTTAATTCCTCAAAATTTTCTACTTCATATTTTACAGGCTTATACATAGATGCCACACGATTGTATACAGATGTTATCAGTTCGTTTAACCTGACTGCAAGCCAGAGGAAATCAGGATTCTTGCCTTTAGATTTTTGCTGCTCGAATTCCCTCAGAACCCTTTGAGTATACTTTTCTTTATTTAAAGGGGATAAGATTTGTTTTATTACAGAATGCTCCTCGCCGGAAAAAACAACAAATGAATGATAATCCTCCCGCATAGGTTTTGGAGTTTCAATTCCGGTATGCAGATTCAGCCATTCTAAAGAATAATTGCCGGCTTGCTTTAGTTCATCACGTATAAATGTGTATCCCGGCTGTTCTAAAAAAAGATCATACTTCTTATCAACTTTAGGAATCCTTCCCCAAAAATTCCTTTTAACAGGTTTTTGCATAGCATTAGTATTTAAAAAGCTTGTAAATTCTCTTAAGGAAGCTGAATAATTATTAGGACACCTGAATGCTTTTCGGGGTATTTGTACTATACTCAGCTGTTTAAATGCGGGCTGATTATTATTTATATTAGATATCATTATTTTCTCCTGTGTATTTTGATATTTAAATACATCTAAAAAATATTTTTGCTAAGTTAATGTTTGCTAAGTACCCGTTAACCCATCTTGTGAAGGTTTGGCATAATTTTTTAAAGCTTCTTCTCTCTGACGGATTTTAAACAGAGTATTCATATTCATCTGATTAATTTTTCTTTCATATTCAAGCTGTTTTATTTCGTTTAATTGCTTTTCAGCCTCTTTAGCTTCCTTTTTAATCTTATCTTCTTTTTCTTTAGCCCGTTTAGCTTCAAATTCAACTTCGGAAGAATCCATAACAGAATCCTCTACAAGCCTGTAACCCACTGTAGAAACAGGAATAAAGTTTCCGTTCAAATCCTCAAGTTTTGAGTTTTCACCGTCTGTGTCAATACTCCAGGTCCCTAAGAATTTGGGCAGACTTCCTGTATAAGCGTAGGCGCAAACAATTATTCTATTATCGTTATTGTAATCAAAACCCATAGGATAAATATCCCAGCGGTTTTCAGTTAACTCTATTCCGCCTGAATATTTCCAGTATTCTTCAATAGCTTCTCTTATCTGAGGGAGCTTATGCGCTTCTTTTTTTTCAAAATCATACACCCACAAGTCTGTTTTCCAGATACCGTCGTGACGATGCCCGACCTTTTCTTTTACAGCCAGTTTTTTATTATCAGCCGAAAAATCAATCGGGGTGAGGGTTCTGAAAATATATTTTTCGTCAATAGATTTATCTGTAGAAAGAAGAGGCTCCTCTTCTTTTTGAATAATATTTGCACGTTTTACTCTTTCCGTTTCATTCAATGACGGATTCAGTTTAATTAAAAACAGGTCACAGGCTGTACAATCAGTCTGAGCATAATAATAAACAGCCGGATAGACAAGCATAGTTTTATCTCCGGAAACAATTCCCTGCGCATTAATTTGGCGGTCAAAATTGAGTCTGCGGGGAAGATTTAACTCCGGACTCCCGACAGGGTCGTTATATTTAACCAGTTTAAAAGTTTTTTGCGGTACATAAACCATTTGAGAATCTTTTGGTATCTCCGCCTCATTTACCTCAATTTGTTTCCTGGATTTTCCACGTGAAAGGTTTTCATACTCTTCAACCGTCATATAACCGGATTCCGGCATCTTGCTTTTTTCATATTTTTCGGTTTCTTCGGCTTGCTTAACTTTATTTTCGTAAATATACTCATTTACAACAGAATCTTTTTGTTTAAACGGATTAATCTGGCTGAAATGGATTTTCATTGCCATAAACATGCCGGCAAGAGCGTCAAACATTAAACCAACCCTTCTTTCATAGCTGTAACTGTTGCTTGAGTACGTGTTGCAGCACAAAGTTTCTGTAAAATACTGTGTACATGTGCTTTAGCGGTAGCCCTTGTTATTACAAGTTTATCTGCAATCTGCGGATTTGAAAGCCCGTCCACCATAAGAGCAAGTACATCAAGTTCCCGTTCGGTAAGTCCGTAAGAGTTCTTTTCTTTCCTCTCGGGAGTATAAGCTGCAGCCGTCTGAGCTGGTCTTTGAAGATTTGAGAATACAACTTTTGCTATAGCCGGATCAATCCAGCCAACACCCTCATTAACTGCTTTTATTGCATTAATTGTCTGTTCCGGTGTGGCGCCTTTCATAATATAACCATCCGCACCGGCTTTAAAAGATTCAAAAATATCCTGTTCACTATCACGGGAAGTAAATATCAAAACTTTAACCTCCGGTAAAAATTCTTTTATTCTTGCGGTAGCCTCAATACCATCAATATTAGGAAGTCCTATATCCATAAGAATCACATCCGGAGAAACTTCTCGGGCTTTTTTTATCCCCTCGCTCCCGTCAGCTGCCTCTGCTGCCAGATTAATACCATCAGCTTTTGATAAAAGCATTGATAAGCCCATTCTATATAATTCGTGATCTTCTACAAGTAATACATTAATCATTTTACACACCTGCCGGAATATTCACTACAGTATCCGTTAAAATAAATGAAAATTCGCTGCCTTTATTCAATACGCTTTCAAGCCAAATCTTTCCGCCGTGAGATTCAATAATTTGTCTTGAAAGATATAATCCCAGACCCGTTCCGGTTGAACGCTTTTTACTCGTACCCTGAGAAAATCTCTGGAACATATTCGGAATATCTTCCTGCGGAATCCCGCTGCCGTTATCCGAAACAGAAAAGATTAAATCTTTATCTTCATTCTTAATAGTAATAACGACTCTGCCGCCCTCCTGGGTATAGTTTATAGCATTACCGCAAAGATTGCAGATAACACGTCTGATTTCGCTTCTGTCTGCAATTATTTCTAAATTTTTATTAGCACAATCAATAGTAAAATCTATATCTTTACTGTCTGCAAGAGGCTTTAATTCATCATAAACAAGCTTCGTAAGCTCATAAATATTAAACTCTGTTTTATTTAGAACCAGTTTTTCCGCATCATACTTATAAACTTCAAGAAGTGCATTAACAAGCCCTAACAAATCTTCATTGCTTTTTTGCATAGTAGCTAAAAGCAGCTTTTGTTTTTCATCAAGTTCGCCTAAAACTCCGTCCAGGAAAAACTTAAGAGTTTGGATAGCCGCAAGAAGCGGAGTTCTTAAATCATGGGTCAAGGTTGCTATAAAATCATCTCTTAATTTATCAGCTTTTTTCTGCTCGGTTACATCTCTTATAACCCCGACAAAACGTTTAAAATCATCATCAGGATTTATTCTTGCAAAACTGACTTCAACAGGAACAACAACACCGCTCAAAGGATTTTTTATATAAAAATCTCTTAGGAAAATTTCAGCACCTTCCGCTTTATGTAATTCTTTTGAAATAAACGTTTTATCACTAAAAAGATAATCATCTATTGAAGAATTGACGAGTTTCGCATTGACCAGACCAACAAGGCTTTCACAAGCCGGATTAACCTGTTCTATTATTCCATCCTCATTCAGAATTACAATTCCATCCGCACAATAAGTTACTATACCTTCAAGCTTGGCATTTGACTGTTTTAAATCTGCTGTTCTTTCTTCAACAAGCTGCTCCAGATTCTTAGAATATTTTTCAAGTTCTTTTTTTGCTTCTTCAAGTTCTACAATTTTTTGCCGCAGCTGGGAAAGAAGATAGCTTCTTTCAATGCCGTTTTTGATATTAATAATTAAATCATCATTGCTCCATGGCTTTTCAATATACCTGTACAGCCCGATTTCATTAATTGCACGAATAGCATTTTCTTTATCGGCATAACCTGTCAAAAGAATTTTACTGACTTCCGGATAAAGCTTTTTTACTTCTGTTAAAAACTCTAACCCGTTCATCTCCGGCATTAAAAAATCGGAAATAACCAAGTCCGGAACATTATCTTTTAAAAACTCAAGTGCAGCTTTTGGAGAATTAAAAAAATGTGCATCAGAAAAGCCCTCCACCTTCAATAATGTTGAAAAGGCGGATGTAACTATTTTCTCATCATCGACTACAACAATCTTCCCCGTTTCCATAATCTTATCTTAACCTAAATAAATACAATAGACAAATTATTAACATTTATGAATAATATGGTATAATAGCTGATAATAAAAAATAACTGCATCCGGAAAATATTTTCGTGCAAACGCACGGGTAAGGTAAATCACCACATCCGGACTCTCTCCGAAAAGAGAGAATTAGAACATACAAATATAACAAAAGAAGGAGACAAGACAAATGGCTGAAGCTAAAATCTTAGCAACAATACCAAGAACTGACACAGAGCAGCTGCAGATTTCTATATCAGAATACAAAGGAAGAAGTTATTTTAACCTGAGAATATTCTATACAACAGACGACGGTGCAACCTGGCTTCCGACAAAGAAAGGGGTAACATTTGCACCGGATCAGCTGGATATTTTATCAGAAGCTATAGAAGAAGCAAAAAAAGAATTTATGGAAGAATAAAACACCGGAAGGAGAAAGTGTTTATGAAAAAAGGATTGCAAGAAGGATTTACATTATCAGAACTTCTGATTACTCTTGCTGTTGTTGGGGTTGTTGCAGCTATTACAATCCCGCAGTTAGTAACCGGACTAAGTAAAAAACAAACAGGTTCACAATTAAGCAGAACTGTAAGCCAAATTGAACTGGGCTGCCAGAACCTTATTCAATATGAGAACAGTAAAGTTACTAACGGTTCTTACATCAACAGTTTGAGCGCAGTTCCCAACCTGAGTGTTCAGAAACTGGCTCCGTTTATCGGTGCAATTGATAGTGATGAATCTGTTTCTACGGGAAACATCAAGGATTATGCATATATGACAGCACCGTTATTTATGCAAAGTGCTTATGCTATCCCTAAAGACAACGAAGCAGAATACGATAATACTATTGATGATGCTGAACCGGGTGTTCCATTACCGGACGATGAAGAAAAAGATGAAGCTGTTTTTGAAAACGAAAGTGCCGTAGAAGGAGCAACTGCGGGAAAAGAAGACTCAGCATTACAGAGTGATAATAAGGTATCACCTGGATTAACAGGAGATGCTCCTACAACAAGCACAGACCCTGATGCTGCAAACAAAGTTGTATTGCAATTCTTGATTGACGTTAACGGTTCAGATAAGAAGCCTAACGCCTATGGTAAAGATATTTTTGAATTTAGCCTGACTGACAGCTGCAAAGTTGTTCCATACGGGCTCAAAACTTATAAAACCGACTGCGTAAAAGGCAACGTAACTGACGGCAGAGCCTGCGCAGCAAGAGTTGTCGCTGACGGCTGGAAAATCAAATATTAAAAAGAGTAAAGGAGAAAGCATTTATGAAAAAAACATCAAAAATGGTTCTGACATTAACTGCTATCGGAGTTGCAGCAGCAATCACCACACCACAGTTTGATATGGGAACACAAACAGGTAATACTAATCCAGTCTTAATACCGGCAGCAGAAGCAGCTGTTAGAAGAACCTTTGGAAGCAGCTCTTCCAGCAGAGGAAGCAGTTCAAGCAGTTCTTTCAATAGAGGCAGCAGCTCAAATCGCGGCTCTAGCAGCTCTCGACTTCCGACCAATGTCACAACAACAAGAAAAGACATAGTTGGCGGAAGCACATCAGGAAGTTCTAGTACCAGTAAAAATACCTGGACAAATCCGAATGCAAACCACAGTGTAGACCATGTTTATGGTAATAGAGGAAACGGTTCTCTGGATCTTACACCTCCTGATAATTACTATAAACCTGGTACCGGCAAAAAACCCGCAACATCAGAAAAGCCTACAACAACACCAACAGAAACACCTGTAGAGCCTGAAGTCAGCAAAGGCGGTACAATCATCGAAACAACAGATATGCCGGCTCTTGACGGGGACTTAAAACGTTTTAAATTCAATAAAGGCGGAGCCGAGCTATTAGTACCGGAATCATAGATAAAATCTTTTATTCAGGATGGTATAATAATACCATCCTGAATAACTAAAAAGGGTATCGAGCTTAATAACTAAAAATAATATCAGCAAAATGACAAATACTATACAAGATGAATTTATTGCTACAGTATCGCACGAATTAAGAACCCCTCTTACAAGTATTAGGGGGTTTTCGCAAACTCTTCTTTCATCCTGGGATAAACTGGGAGATGAAGATAAAAAAAAGTTTATCAAAATTATTGAAGAACAGTCGAACAGACTCATTAACCTTGTTGAAAATATTTTATCAGTTTCAAAAATAAATACCGACAAACCAATATTTAAGAAAGTAGATGTTAATAACAGTATAAGTGAAGTTGTTCAACTGCTTGGACAAAAATATAAAAATCATTTTATCTTGACTGATTTTACCGCCGATTTACCTCCCGCTTTACTTGATGAAGATAAGTTCATCCAGATTATGACTAATCTTGTCGACAATGCCTGCAAGTATTCAGAAGAAGGTAAAAATGTAAAAATAAGTACTTCTTATTATGATTCCGAAAAGATTTTAATCGAAGTTAAAGATGAAGGCGTCGGAATAAAAATAAATGATAAATCAAAAATTTATGACAAATTTATACGGCTTGAAAATCATCTCACAAGCAAGACTCAAGGCAACGGGCTGGGACTTTACATAACAAAACGGTTAGTCGAAGAAATGAGGGGTAAAATAGATTTTGTAAGTGAAGAAGGCAAAGGAACAACTTTTGAATTAATATTTCCAATCTATAATCAAGAGGAGGCTATGGCATGCTCTCAACTGTCCTGATTATTGATAAAAGGAAAGAACTTCCGACAAAATACAAAAAATGTATTGAAAGTCTGCAGACAGAAGCTGTTATTACACGTACATTAAAACTCGGTATGGAAAAAATCCAGCAGCTTCAGCCCGACATGATTATAGTTTCGGATAGTATTGAAGAGAATTTATCAGATTTTTGCAGGCGGATACGTGCCCTGACTTATGATACAAGACCTGTAATTATAGCACTTTCAAAATCTGCAGATTCTCAAGACCGTATATCGGTTCTTGAATCCGGTGCGGATGACTTCTTAAGCGAACCCGTTAACATTGAAGAATTTAAAAGCAGAATCCGGGCGCATTTAAGAAGAGAGTTTGAATCTAATCTTGATAATAAAACGCTTCTTCCTAACCAAAATTTTGTAAAAAAAGCTCTAAAACGGGTTCTTACGGCAAATAACACGGGAGTACTGACCGTAAGTATAGAAAATTTAGAAAACTATAAGTCCGTTTATACAGAAGTCGCAGCAGACAAACTTATTCAAACTTTTATTGCAATTGCAAAATCTGCGCTTGAAGGAACTGACTTTATCGGACAGATTAGTGAAACGAATTTCGTCATTATCACAAACAAATACAGCCTTGAAAAGCTGGCATCATTTTTAGTTTTCGCTTTTGATACGGTTGTTCCCCGATTTTATTCAAAATCCGATGCCGAGCGAGGATACATGCTTCTTAAGGGAGAACGTTTTGCAGGAATGAGGGCAAATTTTGTATCTTTAATAATCGGAGGTATTACAGAAGGTTTCAATATTATTAATTCACCGGAAGCTCTTCTTGACAGGTTAGAATCTGTTAAGAATCTGGCAAAAGTCCCGAGCGGTTCAAATTATGTAATTGAAAGAGCTCAAATTTCAGGAACAGGTTCAATTATAAATAATATTACCGATAAAAGTATTTATATAAAAGAAAGTGATGATTCTTTGAATTATCTTATAAGAACAGCTCTTGAGCTTCAGGGATATGATGTCATTTCCGAACTGGAAGAAAAACCCTCCGTTATAATTATGGACAGCGGAGATAATCTTTCTGAATTAGACTTATTAAGAGAACTCAGACAAAACCCTAATCTTAAAGATACAAAATTTATTGTTACGACAAATATACATGACAAATCGGCAATTCTTGATTCCGGAGCGGATTTATATTTGCCTAAACCTTACGAGATTTCAGACTTAATAAGATGGGTTGAATATTTTATCAAGAAATGATAAAAAAGATATATGAAAGTATCGTCTGACTATCATAGTCCGAATTTTCGGGCAAAACTGCTATCCCGATGGTTATGCTCATCCAAAATTACAGGAGAA
The DNA here is from genome assembly GCA_944324255.1 of Candidatus Gastranaerophilales bacterium. GTDB lineage: Bacteria > Cyanobacteriota > Vampirovibrionia > Gastranaerophilales > Gastranaerophilaceae > CAG-196. Next base: position 21,462 of record CALUVM010000018.1, read on the forward strand.
GGCAGGAATATTTGTATTGCAAGTTTAGAAAAACATGACAGCAGCTTTGCTGACAAGTTTATTAAATCTCTTGATAACTATACAAGAATGGATTCCATAAAAAAAGATATTTTAACAGAAGCTGCCGGAACAATGAAAAAAATCTTAGAAACCGGCGGCGATATGCTTAAGAAAATTAAAATATTTCTTGCAATCTGGAATGAAACACCATGCGGTATTTTAATCGCAAATATTCCAAAGGAAGATGAGTACGGAAATATTGTATATTCGTCAAGACATAATTGTGCCAAAAACGAAACAGAGTTAGACTGGTTAGCAACCTGGACGCCAAATCCGGAAGATAAAATCGGAGGTATCGGAAAAACACTCATAGGAGAGTATTTTAAGACAGTTGGAGAAGATAAGTTCAGAGATGTTTATGTAAGATCTGAACTTCCGGAAAACTCTTATGCACAATCTTTTTATGAATCTCTGGGGTTTGAAGTAATTGGAGATAAACGTGTTTTATGGGGCGCAAAAACATCAAACAAAGCTTTGATAAGAAAAGAAGATGACCCGGTGAATGACAGAGTTATACCTATGATTGCAACCAGAAAAAATATAAAAAGAACTTTCCATCTGCTATCTGAAAATATGAACCGGCAGGAAATTGCAGAAGGAAAATCCACAGACATTTCAGATTTAATAAAAATATAGTTTCCGTTCGGGGTGATATTTTAATATATTGCCGCTTCACTGCTTCTGCCATTACTGTCCGGGATAATTTTGTATAAAAAACTAAAAAAAGAGTGAAAATATGTATTGTGACCATAAAGAATATAGAGGGGACAATAAACTAAAATGTCATCCCGAACTTTTTACACCAGGCGGACTATCTTGTTGGTCAAGCCTGCTAACTTATATTTACCCCTTTCAGCATCTTCCACTTGCAAAAAAAGATTTATGTGATATTTTAGAAAATGAACTTTGCAGAAGTTTACAGCAAAGGAAGCGGAACAGATTAAGCGTCCGTAGCTCAGCTGGATAGAGCATCTGCCTTCTAAGCAGAGGGTCGCGCGTTCGAATCGCGCCGGGCGTAAATAAAAAGAGATAGGAAGAACCTATCTCTTTTTATTTTGGTTTATAACAAATGTCTTATGCGATTTTTAAATTATAGCCCGGTGTTCTTAGGATTTTAGCAAGAGTATCGACTTTTGGAACTCTTTTTCCCTTAAAGATTTGATATAACATAGCTCTGTCAATTCCTGCTTTTCCGCTACAGTATATAAACTGTAATGTTGGTCGACATAATTATCATGCAACATTTTCCAAGAACTAAGTTCTAAACTCGCAAATTTTGTATATAAAAACATCCCTTTTTAGTGTAAATTTTACATTTAAAAAATCACCCGAAAGTATTAGTATCAGGGGGTTTACAGGCAATTAATTTTGCGCTAAAATATATTCGTATAAAAAGAGAAAGTGTGTGCTTATGATTGAACCGATTAATGCCTTTAGCCCTCGGGCGGTATTTAGAGGGAAACCAGGAGCTTACGGAAATCCAGCTAGAATGTCAGATCCAAAAATCGCAGCATTAAATGCAGGCGGAGTATCTGCAGCTGTAGGGGCTCTTACAATGGCCGTTTCCAGAAGTTATACTTCTTCCTGGTCACACGCAGGAGTTCTTGGTCTATGCGGAGCAGGACTTACAATGTTCTTTTTAACTCCTAGTCTGATTGAGAAAATGGGCTTAACAAAACTTACAAAAAGTAAGGATGCAAAAGCCTTAGTAAATGAAGAACCTCAAAAAATGACTGCAGCTGTTAAAGAGCACTTAAGACCTGTTAAAAAGATGGTTCAGTTCAGGCAGCAATCTTAGTCCATTGGATTGTTTTTGCCGACACCGAACCCGTTATGGGCAATATTATAGATGGAGCATAAAACTACTCCGGCTGCGCCTAGTTTCGATAGGAATCCTTTAGTAAGAAGAGCCAGAGAGGCGCAGCCGGCGGCAGGAAGCCAATTACAAAGAGTATACAGTGCACCTTTTGTCCATCCTTTTATGCTGCCCCAGATTACAGGCAACGGATTTTTTTCACGCAAATCCGTAATTTTGTTTTGTGCGGCATTAGAAACGTAACTTATATTATCAATTGTTCTTGTATCTGCATATAATTTCTGGTAGTAATCAGCCGCTGCATCTTCTTTACCGGCTGCAGCAAAATGATTACTGACTTTTACAGTATCATAGAGAGCAGCGGCTATGCCTGCCGCACCAATTGTTTTACAGATTATCGGCGATATTACTGCCATTATTCACCCTTTTTGGTTGTTTTTATTTCTACTGTGCTCGTCTGCGCCGGAGTATAGTTCACATCAGTGCCGGAAGTCATCTTAAGCAGTATTTCTGATGCCTGTAAAACATCGTCTTTATTTGACTCAGGGTTCTGTTGAATCTTAGTTAAAAGTTCTACGGTATAATTATTTCCGCTTGCCAAACCTGAATCAAAAGCGCTTAAAGCTGCTATTCTTACGATGTCATCCGGATCCTGAACCATCTTATTCAACAGCGCATTCAAAGCTGCATCATCATATCTTGATTTATCTTCATCCAATCTCGTCAAAATTTCTTTTGCTGCCATTAAACGAATATCAAGATTCGGATTGTTTAAATAGTTTTCAAGAGATTTTATATATTCATCCGTTAGAGCGACTATTTTCTTTTCTTCCGATGTTTTTTTGATTTCTTTTTGCTCTTCCGAAAGTGTATCGATATTATTTATAATCTCTTTTGAAGTATCCATATCATCTTTTGAAACAGTGTTCAAACCTTCATTTATTTCAGCTTTTTTAGCGGATGATTCCTCTATTTGAGGAGTTTCTTCTTTTATGGCAGCAGGCACTTTATCCTGACCATCCTTATTCGCAGATCCGGTATCCGTATTTGACACAGTTTGAGGGACACCATTATATGTATAATTATTCATATAATATTGAGGAGGGTAAGAGTTTACTACCGGTGCACTCGAAGGTGTATTTAAAGCAGATACCGGTGCTGAAGCCGCAGGGGTATAAGCTGTATATTGTGTATTTGAGAAAGCTGCTGCATCAGGAGAATTAATTCCTCCGGCTTGAGGATTAACATAATTAGCAGGAACTGTTATATATTGCGGATTCTGCGTATATCCTTGCTGCGGAACTTGATACTGCAACGAATAACTCATAGGACAGGTCTGTGGGTCTTGACAACCGCTTGAAATTATTGCTCCGTTAGGATTAGCATTAACTGTAGGATTAGTTATTTGTATCGTCACACCTGAATAGTTTGCGGGATATGGCTGATACGGATAGTTTACACATTTTGTCATAATACACCTTTACACATTCACATATTAATAATAAGGCTTATAATACAAAAAAATTGCTTAATTTTCCCAATTTGTAAAGAAATATTACACCATATATATGATGGTAGTCATGCCGTTATCAGTTAAAGTATTAGAGGTACTAAGTGTACATTATTGTATGCTTGGCGGAGACGAGGTAGATTCAATTGAAAAAGTTCAAGTTTCGATTACAAGTCGTGCTTGATATGCGGGAAAATGAACTGGAACAACGCCAGATGGAAGCCGCAAAGATTCTTGCTGCACTAAGGCAGCAGGAAGCAAAACTCAATGATATCATCAATTTAAGCAAGCTTAACGAAAAAGAACTTGATGAATTGTATAACACCGAATCTCTTGATATACCGCAGATTGAAGCTCATAGAGATTTCGGCATAAAACTGGCTACTGATATAAAAAATCAGGAAAGAGTTATTGCAAATACCAGAGCAATACTGGAAAGAAAACAGGAAGAAGTTAGAGAAGCCCACAAAAAAGCTGAAATCTTAAGGAAGCTTAAAGAAAAACAGGAAAAAGAATATTATCAGGAATTTCTAAGACTTGAAGTAAAAGAAATTGACGATATAACATCAGCAAGGTTTAACATAGGATGATAAACTCCGTAATTGATACTTTAAATAGTTTACAAAATATAAACACTCCTGCCGGAGGTAAAAGTACCGTTTCCGACAGCGAGAATACCTCTGTCTCATATACAGACAAAAATAGTAATAGTTTTATAAAAGACGGTTTCGAGAAAGTATACAACCAGAAAACAAGCCAGCTGCAAGAAAAGCAACACTCCGGCGAGCCGCAAACAATCGGTGAATTAAAAGAATCTTTTAACAAGGCAGTTGCCGGAGATAGCGAATCTTTTCAGGAAATTGTTTCGGAGGCTGTTGACGAATCGAATGCCGAATCTGCTTTAGACCTGACTCTTGCACGAGATATTAATGAAATAATATCAGAGCTGAAAGAAGCAGCCGGCATTGCTGAAAAAAATGACGAAGAGGACTCCGAAAATCCCGACTCTATCACTTCTGATACCGACTCTGAAACCGTAGAAAGCGATGATGCCGAAAATATGGAAGTAAAAGATTTGGACATTTTAGTTGCCGCAAGTGTGGAGCAGGCTAACTATACACAACCTATAAACAGTACAGGCGATACTGATTCTGCAGAAACCGATTCTTCTGTGATAAATAATAAGATTTCAGTATCAGATAAACCCGATTCACAAACTTCTTCCGAAACATTAATAGATTTTGAAGTTCCGGAAACTGATACAAATACCCAAACCACAGAAAAAACTTCATCTTCAGAAGGTGATTTTGAAAATCTTCTTGAAGAAGATAAGTTAAAAGAACTCAATATAGAATCAATTGAAGCGGATACAAATACTTCATCAAATGAAGGCGGTTCTTTAATGGATAACCAATCCCCGCAGGAGCAAGCAGTAAAAGCAATGCTTCATTCCGACGGAGAATCTTTTGATATAAATATGCCTAAAACTAATCAAACCGTTCAATCTCAGAGTGTACAGGCAAAACCTGCAGATATTACTCCAAGCAAAATAATTGAACAGATTACTAAACAGATGGAAGGTTTGTTTAATAATTCAAAAGTTAATATTGTACTTAACCCTGAATCATTGGGAAGAGTTCACATCCAACTTGTTAACTCGTCTGACGGATTATCTGCCCATTTTACTGTCGGAAGTAATGAAGTAAAAGACATGCTGATGAAAGGTTTAGACGGATTAAAAGATACACTGGCATCTCACGGTGTCGGGGTTGATAATGTTTCCGTAAAAGTAAGCGACACACAAAAAGAAGCTGATACTCCGGACTGGACGGAACAAGAAGGTTCAAGAGGCGGAAACAAAGGTCAGAGCCAGCCTGATAGAGAAGAAAAAGAAAAGGGATTATTTGAAAAAATGATGGCTCAAACAAATGAGGAGTTTAAAAATGGTAATGTATAGAGGGGAGGCTTTATGTCTTTAGCAAGTAATGAAATTGTTAGTATGCAAAACCAGAGTGCATATAATCAAGCAGAAAGTAGTTTGAACGGAAATGTTAAAACATCTTCAACAGATGACAGTAATATGTTTCTGACTTTGATGCTTCAGCAGCTTCAAAATCAGGATCCTACTCAGCCTACCGATAATACGGAATGGCTCGCTCAATTGGCTCAGTATTCAACACTTGAGCAAATGACCCAGATGAATGAAGGTTTGGATAACTGTATGAACTATTTATCTGCACTTTATTCCGATTTAGCCGCAAATGCAGAAATTACTCAAACACTTTCACTTATCGGAAAAGAAGTTACTGTTAATTATACAGATCCTGAAACAAAAGAAGAAAAAGAAGTTTCCGGCATCGTAACAGAAGCAAGTTTTGAAGACGGAACCGGCAAAGTTAAAATCGGTGATGAATATTATTCAATAGCTAATATTGTTTCAATAAGAGAATCCGAAGCTTCACCTGCTGCTACAAACTTTACCGTAACAGCCAGTGCAGGGAACAACGGAGATAGCATAAAAGATACGGTTACCGATGCCTTGAAGAGCAAACTGGGCATAAGTAAATAAGGCAGATAGAGGCTTGCCTAACAATAAAAAGGGTAGGATTAATCCCTCACCCTGAATCTCTTTCAAAAGAGAGAAAAGATATGAAAATAAAGTAATAAATTATAACCCTAGACAGGGCAGGAGGAAAAATGACACAGGCGCTACACACATCCAGTACCGGTATAAACGCCGGACAATCCCAAATCAACGTAATCGCCAATAACGTTGCAAACATTAACACTACAGCTTTTAAAGCTGCTAATGTTACTTTTGAAACTCTGTTTTCTAATACACTATCATACGGTAGTGCAGCAACAAGTGAAGGCGGCGGAACTAACCCGAAACAAATAGGTTTAGGTACTAAAATAGGCGGCATTACCCGTAATTTTAATACCGGAACTTTTGTTCAAACAGGGCGTGATACCGATTTAATGATTTCCGGAACCGGATTTTTTGTAGTTCAAGATGCAGACGGAAAGCAATACTTTACAAGAGATGGGATTTTCTCTCTCGACAGTGAAGGAAATCTTGTGAATAACTCCGGAATGAAAGTTGTAGGTGCCGAAGGTTTATATTCAAATTCAGGTTCAAGCACAACAGTAAAAGTACCTAAAAACATTAAAGTATCTGTAGAAGGTTCTCCGGATCTTCAAAACAAAAACCTTAATGAACTAAATAATTTGACCAATGCACTAAAAGCGGGTAACATCGGTGTGAAAATTTTGGATCAGGATGGCGGAACTATCGGTGATCTGGTTCTTACAATTGATGATTTAAATCAAACAGTTGGTGATATGGTTGCAGCATTTAATGCTCAAATAGCTCAATACGAAGATGATCACTCCGTTGATCTTGGTTTTAGCGCACAGGTTAATGGTGACGGGACAATAGCATTTAATACGGAAGGAAATAATGCTATATCTTTCAATCAGGAAACAACTACAAGTAACTTCCTGTCTGCTTTCGGAATGTCCGATCAAAAAACGACTTCAGATATATTAAATGAGAGTGTAAGCATACAGGATATGCTTTTTAACAATGATAGAGAAGCGACAGGGCTTGAAGATGTTACTGTTGATGAAAACGGTATTGTTACAGCTATCTATACAGATGGTTCAAGATTAACAAAATACGTAGATGCTAATGATTCCATTGAATGGAAATACATAACCAAAGAAGGTGTTGAAATTACGGGTGACGATGTTACAACAACAGGTTCGGTTCTTGCTGATACCAATTTTGTAATTGAGCTTGCTACAATGGTAAACCAGGAAGGTCTTGTTTCAATAAACAACAACCTTTGGGAATGGGGTCCGGATGTCGGCGAAGTCTATTATGGTATGGCGGGAGAAATGGCATTCGGAAGCATTGAATCAGGTGGTTACGAAGGGTCTAATGTTGATATCGCTTTTGAATTATCCAATATGATTACTGCTCAACGAATGATTCAAATGAATTCACGAGTATTCGCAACAGCAAGCAGTGTAATGGAAACACTTGCTTATCTGGGTCAATAATCTTTAACGGCAGCCGTTTTATAGCGGCTGCCTTCTTAAAATCCGCACATGACTTAAGGGCATGCCAATTTATTAAAAAAGCATGGAAAAATCTTGTCAAGTTCTTAACAAAAGTCATGAAGTTTACAAAACTTAACATTTTCGACATGGTTGAAATCCATGTAAATCATGGGTTTCAGCATGAGAGCCAAAATCAAAAAAACTGTTACAAATGAGTACTTGTACAGGGCATGAAATGTAGTATATAATACAAATGAGGTCGGGAGGAAATGTCTCAGACAGGTGAACATACAGACAATCACAAAACTGCGGAGGATTTAATTCCTTCAAGTCACTGGGGTGAAGATGTTTTGTTCGATAAAAACCTTATAGAGAAGAATCTTCTTGATGTTCAAAAAGATATCGCACCTTATAAACCAAGAATAATCGCAGTTACGAAGTATTACGGATTGCATGCAATAGTAACCGGATACGAAGCGGGATTAAGAGAGTTTGGAGAATCCAGAGCGCAAGAAGCCGTGAAAAAGATTCTTGAACTGCCGGACGCAATCAGAGCAAATTCTATATTCCACTTCATCGGACACTTACAGACGAATAAAGCTGAAAAAGTAGTTGAGTATTTTGACTATATAGATTCAGTTGATTCGCTCAAGCTTGCCCGGGAAATATCCAAATCAGCCTGCCGTTTAAATAAGAGAGAGAAAGTTTTATTGCAGGTCAACAATGCCGGGGAAGAACAGAAATCCGGATACTCCAAACAACAGCTAAAAGAAGAACTTCCTGAGATTCTTAAGTTTGATTCAATTGAGATTTGCGGGCTTATGAATATGGCACCGGTTGATGCATCGGAAGAAGAACTTACAGCTTTATTTGCGGATATAAGAAAGTTTAGGGATGAATTGGAAAAAGAGTTCCAAATAAAATTACCGGAACTTTCAATGGGAATGACAAATGATTATAAATACGCAGTCAAAGAGGGTGCGACAATAATCAGGTTAGGAAGAAAGTTATTTACATAAGAATAAAAAATTGGAGGAATAATGGCACTATCAGAAGGATTAAAAGGGTTTGTGAATTTTTTCACTAAGAGTTTCAATGACGGAAGCGAAGACGATGCTTTCATGGATTTAGTTGAAAGTGATAACGACTATATTACAGACAGAAACTTGGCATTAGATACTATGTATGAAACAAAGGTTAAACCTGAACGTTCTTTTGATAGAGAATCAAAAGTTGTTTCTCATCCAAATAATTACAAAACTGGTGAAGTTACGGTTATTGAGCCTCGTTCATTCAGCGAATCAGCTCAAATCGTTAAAAAATTAATTGATAGAAAAACTGTTATTCTTCATCTTGATTTATTGGATAAAGAACAATCTCAAAGAACAATTGATTTTGTATGCGGTGCAGCACATGCACTTAACGGTACACCACAAAAAATCAGCGATATGGTATTTATCTTTACCCCTAGCAATGTTTCACTTTCTGTTGAAAACGGTGCTATGCAGAGCAAGTTCGCTGAATCATTGTGGAACAAACCGCTATAAGTTTTAATAAATAATATATTGATTTGTGATAGTTGGATTTTCAGGGTGCTTTTGCACCCTTTTTATTTATTATTAGACACTTTTGAGCAAATCTTATTCACCTGCTCACTACTCACCAGTCGCTAGCCACTAATTTATATACAACATTTAAAATTTCTGTTAAAATCTTTATATGATTAATAAAACCGTTAAAATAATGGAATGTTCAAGAGTTTTTGCTTTGCCGATGACGATTTTGTCCTGGCTGGTAATTTTTGTTTTTTCGTATTTGGATTCGGGTAATATTTTATATGGTTTAATTTCTCTTGCAGGACTATGTCTTGCCCATCTTGGGGCAAATGTTCTGGATGATTATTTTGACTACAGAGCCTTAATAAAACAGGTGGGATTTAACAAATCGGAATATCTTAAAAACTCGCAGAAAACAAAGTGCAGATATCTCGTAGCCGGAGTGATTAAACCGGAAGAGCTGTTCTTGCTTGGAATAACTTACCTGTTTCTGGCTTTTGCTATCGGAGTTTTTTTATACACAAAATGCGGTATCGGAGTAGTTTATTTTGCTCTGATAGGCGGTATTATTGCTGTTTTGTACCCGTTTCTTTCCAGAATCAGAATGTCTGAAATTCTTGTAGCGGCTGCTTACGGCCCGGCTCTATTCGGCGGGGTTTTTTATGTTATGACCGGAACATACGAAACAGAAGTGTTTCTGCTTTCACTCCCTACAATGTTTATGACGGTTATTTTACTATATGCCCATACTGTAATGGATTACAACTACGATAAACACGAGGGGAAAAAAACCCTTGCAAATACTTTTCCGACAATGGAAAAATCTCTTGTTGTACTAAAAATTTTGTATGCAGCAGCGTATCTTAGCTTAATTTTATTGTGCATATTTGATATTCTTGACTGGCAGGTCGTTATTGTATTTCTTACCCTGCCTATGGCAATGGATTTATATCAATCCTTAAAAGATTTTTCATCTAACCCCGAGTCCGTTCCTGCAAAAAAATGGTATCACTTCCCTATGGAACATCGAAAAGAGCTGGAAGAAAACGGAGATGCATGTTTTATGGTAAGAATCTATCAGGCAAGAAATTTGATGATTTATTTCTCTTTATTGTTTGTAATAAGCATAGTTCTTTCTATAGGTCTTTAGCAGGTTATTATTGACTCATTAAAATTAATTTATTATCCGAATATTCAAGTAAAGAATATATAAAGGTCTTTAAAATGTGTGCTAAACTTAAATTATATTAAGGTAGCGGTTATTTATAGGAGAGGAAAAATTATGATACCTATTTTAGATTCAAAAAGACAGTATGCAAAGATTGGAAACGAGATTGAAAAAGTTGTATGTGAAGTACTTCGTTCAGGTTCTTATATTTTAGGACCAAATGTTAAAGCATTGGAAGTTGAACTTGCTAAATACATCGGATGCAATTATACAGTATCTTTAAACTCGGGTACAGATGCTCTTCATCTTGCTCTGAGAGCACTTGATATAGGAGCAGGAGATGAAGTTATTACAACAGCTTTCACATTTGTCGCTACAACTGAAGCTATAGGTATTGTAGGCGCTACTCCTGTATTTGCGGATATTAATCCTGATACATTTAATATTGATCCTTCTAAAATTGAAGAATTGATTACTCCGAAAACAAAAGCAATTTTACCGGTACATTTATACGGTCAGCCTTGTGATATGGATGCTATTATGGACATCGCAAAACGCCATAACCTTTATGTAATCGAAGATTGCTGTCAGGCTATCGGTGCTGAATACAAAGGTAAAAAAGTAGGTACGTTCGGTGATATCGGGTGCTACAGCTTCTATCCGACTAAAAACTTAGGCGGTATGGGTGACGGCGGTTTGATTACCGTTAACAGCGAAAACCTTAAAAACAGAATTATTGCCCTCAGAAACCACGGCGGAGCCGTAAGATATTATCATGATGAAATCGGGGTTAACTCACGTCTTGACGAAATTCAAGCAGCTATATTGAGAGTTAAATTAAATTATATTGATGAATGGAATAAAGCAAGAAGAGCACATGCAGCAACTTACAACGAATTGTTTGCAGGATGCTCTGATATTCAAACTCCGAAAGAACTGGCTGATACTTATTGTGTTTATCACCAGTACACAGTTAAGATTCCTAACAGAGATAATATTCACAAAATGTTACAGGAAGCAGGAATCGGAGCAATGCTTTACTATCCTGTTCCATTACATTTACAAAAAGTTCATGCACATCTCGGATTCCACAAAGGAATGCTTCCAAATACTGAAAAATGCACTGAACTGGTTATTTCACTTCCTATGTTCCCTGAACTTACTCTGGAAGAACAAAAGACAGTTGCATCAACTTTAATTGATTGCATAGAAAAATCAAAAGCACTTGCTTAAGATTATAATTTTATAAAAGCGGGGCGGCTTTCAGCCGCCCCGCTTTTTTGATGAAAGATTAATTTTACAACACAATACCTATTGTGTTGTGGGGAAAAATATTTTCCCTTTTGATGAAGTACCGCAAAATACTGTACTTAAGTTGAATTAAAAAGATGTTTTTCAGGAATTTTTCGTCAGAAAAATTCAGCAATGCGAGTTTCTCTTTCTTTGCGTGTATTTCTTTCTCTTTGC
>CALUVM010000019.1 GCA_944324255.1 Candidatus Gastranaerophilales bacterium
TTTTGTGGAGGAAGTCGAGTCCGATATTATCGGCGAGACGTATACATGATATAGAACACCTTAATGGTGTTCTCTTTCTATATGTAATTACCGCCTAGCCCTGAAGTGTCCCTTACCCCAAGGTATAGGCACTACTGTCATTCTGAAAGTGCAGAAAAATTAATTTATTTAGAACAGTTAATTTTTCGCACTATTCAGAATCTTACCAGTCGGGTATTATATTTGTGTTTTGGTAAGATCCTGAAAGGGGTAAATATAAGTTAATAGGCTTGACCAATAAGATAGTCCGCCTGGTGTAAAAAGTTCAGGATGACAGTTTAGTTTATTTTCCCTTTTTCCCTTAGTCACCAGGCACTAACCGCCCCCACCCTAACCCTCCCCAATCAGGGGAGGGTACAATTTCTTATTCACCCAGTCACTTAGTCACCTAACCTCTAGTCACTAATCACTCCCCCTCCCATTTTTAATAAAAAATAATCTGCTTATCTCTTGATTTTTTTTCATGATTTGATTTAATCAAATATTATGGATATAAAGGTTAGATTTATAGGGGCTTTAAACGGTGCCATTGCAGCTGCCTGCTATGGTATGAATCCGTTGTTTGCACTGCCTTTATATTCAGCCGGTGTTGATGTCAACTCGGTTCTTTTTTATCGTTATATTATTGCTACAATTGTTTTGTGGGCGTATCTTAAGTTTGTAAAGAAATATTCTTTTAAACTTACTAAAGAAGAAGTTTTACCGCTCATAATTATGGGTTTGATTTTTTCATTTTCATCCATCACTCTGTTTAAGAGCTATACATACATGGATGCGGGAATTGCTTCAACGATTCTTTTTATGTACCCGATACTTGTTGCAATTATTATGGCAGTATTTTTTAAAGAAAAACTACTGTACTCAACCGTAATATCACTTTTGCTGACGATGGTCGGTGTTGTGCTTCTATATCACGGCAAAAGCGGAGAAAGCCTGAACCCTGTAGGCGTTTTTATCGTCTTTCTATCCGCTCTAAGTTATGCAATTTATATTGTCGGGGTGAAAAATATTCATGCCCTCAAAACACTTAATTCTAAAAAACTTATATTTTATGTTATGCTTTTTGGCTCGAGTATCTATATTTTTAACGTGATTTTTAATACTAAGCTCTATATCATTACCCAGCCGCATTTATGGATAAATGTACTAGCTCTTTCAATATTGCCCACTATCGTTTCATTAATCGCAATGACAATATCCATTAAACTAATAGGCTCAACAGCGGCAGCCGTTCTCGGTGCATTGGAGCCTTTAACTGCTATATTTTTTGGTGTTGTAGTTTTTCACGAACAACTCACCCCGAGAATTATTGTAGGTATTATTACAGTTTTATTTGCAGTTTTGATGGTCATTATTAAAAAGAAGTAAAAAATACTATACATTTGTATATTATATTAGCCAATAGTGTTTTTATTTTTGTTGGCATTACCAGAAAAATGAGAAAAAACAATGTACTTTTGTATAGTTTTTTCTAATAACATGACTTTTTCAAAACTATTCTTAAATATCATACAAATGGATGAAATTTTCCCAAACAATTAAAAATATCCTTATAAATACCGATATTACTAAAGGAAGGACGGTTGAAAATTGTTTAACACAATGAATCCAGTACGCCCTAACCCTTATCCACAGAGGGGGACCGGCAATTATAATGCAGGCAGTGACAGTACTGACAAGGACGGTCATAATCAGAACGGACAAGACCCGAGAGAACAGCACCGTCAGGTAGTCGCACGTGGACGTGCCGAAGATGTTCAGCAGCAGCCGCAAGCACCTGTAAGACCTGCTGCCTACTCTCCTGCTTCCAATCCGTATCCGCAGAGATATCCGGTTCATACCCCTCCGCCTATTAGATATAATCTGCCAAACAGCCCGCATCAGATTAATCCGCAGCAATATCAGGCAATGCAGGCAGGATATCAGCCTATCCCGCAGCAAGCTGCTCCGCAGGCAGCTCCTGTTCAGCCTCAGGAACGCCCTCGACAGAGGAGCAACAAAGTTAATATTGCTCAGATTCTTAAAGATTTCAGAAATACAATAAAAGCTATTGCAACACCTGCAGAGATTGAAGAACAGGTTAACCAGTATTTGATTACCGTAGAAGAGCAAGTAAGAAGCCCGAAGCCGCAGGTTAATTTGATTCAAAGCAACCTGAAAATTGCAGCTTCACTTCTGGACAGGTATATTTCAGAAACTTTAAACAAAGATTCAAAAGTTGTTCAAAACTGGCTTGATGCGCTGTTTTTACAGAGAATCAATTATAGCTATGATGATAATGAAATAAACCCGAATTTTCTTGTAAAATTTCCTGACAGTGCTCCAAAAGCGAAGCCTGAAGTCGAGCAGGTTCAGCCGGATGCTCAAATACAGCAGGATGAACCTCAAGCGAATATTGAAGAGATTCCGCAGGAAGGTACAATTGAGATAGAAGACTACACTCCTGAACCGACAATTGAAGAAGAGTTTACTAAGGCTCAGCAGAAAATTTCATCAAAACCAAATATTACTATAGTTCCGCAGGATACAAGGTTAAAGTCATTGTTTATGGAAGCTAAAAAACACGCTTTCTCTAATAACCCGCAAAAAGCAATGGCTGTATTTAAAGAAGCTTTTACCCGTGCGGGAGAACTCAAGGATACCGAAACCCAGTCAAGAATTTGTCTTGAGATTGGTAAAATTTATGATGACAACGATTTTGTGGTACAGGCTCTTAACAGCTATAATAAGTCGCTTCAGTACACAACCGATACAAACGTAAAATCCAGAGCGCATTTTTCAATGGCTCAAATTTATGATGACGTTAACCAGATTGAACCGGCACTCAATCATTATATGACTTCAATTTCTTATGCGGGAAAATCTGATGACTTAATCGGTCAATCTGATTCTTTAACAAGAATGGGAAATATTTTTACAGATAAGTACGACCAGAATGCTTTTGACTATTATGATACGGCAAGAAAACTCGTTGAGCAGACAGCGGATGATAATATGAAAGGTTATGTACTTTCAAATACTGCTGATGCTTGCGTTCAATTTAGAAAGAATGATAAAGCTTTAAAATATTATGCAGAAGCCGTAAAGAATTACGAAAAAACAAATTCTGTTGAGGAGATTGCCCGGAATTATAAATCTGCTGCAGAACTTATGATATCATTCGACAGCCCGAACAAAGCAAAATCACTTTTAAAGAAAGCTTTGATTAATGCAGTCAAAACCCAGAATGAAGATTTAATCTCCGAAATTAACCTCCTGCTTGCGAGTGTTGGTTAATAATTTGTTACAAATACGGCAATTTTTCCTATAATATTTACTTTATAATAGTAAGTGAGATTTTAATTGGGATAGGGGAATACTCAACTCCCGTTTTAGGAGAAAAAATGCCGGAAGTTAACAACAATTACATTAATACCCCGCAGGGCTATTATAATACGCAAATGCAATCAGGACAGCCATATCCCCAATATGGGATGCCGGTTGAGCTAACTATACAGGATGAATTTGTTAATCAGCATAAAAAGAACGGATTGTTTGAAAGATTATATAACGGAATAAAAAATTTAACCGGCTTAGGCACCGGATCTAAAAAGGTGCAAACAGCAATCAAAAAAGCTGAAAATGGTGAAATAACAGAAGATGAGGCTAAAGCAACCATTGACAAATACAGAAAATCTCAAGTGAACGGAGCTCAGGCATTTGGAGATTTGATGTCAGTAGGGGCTTCCGGGTTGACTTTCTTTGGAATAAGAAAGAAGCTTAAGCTTGAAAGTGCAAAAGCTATATTAAATGAACAATTTTATAAAAACCAGGGTTCAGATATATTTAATATCCCTAAAAAATATAATGAAAAGTTATGTAAATTAGCTAAATCAAAATCTAAATTAATGCTGTTAGCAGCAGCCGGGGCTGCTCTTGTTGGTGGTTTTGTAAAGAATGGACTATTAAAAATTAATCGTATAGGGTCTGAAGAATTTAAAACTGATAAGAAAAAATATAACGGGGCAAAAACACCTTATGAGAAAACTGCATATAAATTTGAAAAGAAAACTAAAAGAAAAGAAAGAAGACGTACAAATTTCAGAAACTTTGTATCCGGTGCAGTTAATGGTCTTATGATGCCAATATCACTTCTTGGCGGCGCTATTGCGGGCGTACCTCTATATCTTGCAGGTAACAGCTTGAATAGATATTTTATCGGTAACAGGGAAGAAAAGAATAAATCATTCAACAGTTATATAGATAATCTTAAAAATGATGGCATAACTCATGCTGTTCTGGCTGCAGCAATTGCTGTTCCTATGATTAAAAAAGGTCGTTATACTGCGGTATTTGATAAGAATTTAAAAAATGCTACAGATAGATTATTAAAGGCAGAGCTTAAAGACTCCGGCTTTAACACAAGGTCTACTTATGACGAACTGCAAGATATTCTCCTTGACTCCGATGATATTCGGAAAATATTATGGAGCTCTGATGATGTTGCAACACAAATCCAGAATCTTACAAAAGAAAATATTTTTGCGGTTAAAATGAAACAAATAGCAAATGACGCCTCTCCTATTGCAATTGCATTAAAAGAAAACTGTCCTGCAACCAGAACTTTAGAAGAAGCTCAAGTATATATAAATAATGCTCTTGGCAGCGGATACAAGCTTGAAAAATGCTTAGGAGTAGGTACAATTGCAGAAACATATCTTGCCAAGGATAATAACGGAAAAGATATTTGTATAAAAGTTTTGAAAGAAGGAATTAACAAAGAAAAAATTCTATCTGATAAACAAAAATTTATTAATATTGTTAAAAACTCAGGAAAATCAGAAGATGAAATTAAATATCTGTTGAAAAATGTCGATGACTTAGCCGATGGAATCTTAAAAGAAGTTGATTTTACAAATGAAATGAAAGCTGCGCAGGAACTTGCTAAATCAACTAAATTAGCAAAAGTTGTCAAACCTATAGAGGTAAAAAACGGTGTTTATATAATGGAAAAAGCTGATGGTATAAGTTTAGCATCTCTTATAGAATTAAATGCCGCTAAAAATTATAAAGAATTTTTAGAAAAACCAACATTTGGCGGAATGATGCTGGAGCTACCTGATACGTTAAAAAGATTATTGAAAGGCGCTGCAGACAATAAAGAAAAAATTGAAAGATTAAATGAATATATTAAACGTATAGAAGCCAGAACTCCACAATTTGGTGATATTACTCTAAATAAAGATGACTTTATTGCTTTGATTGGAGAATATCAGCAAGTATTAACAGAACAATTTAACAAAGTTGATAAAAATGGCAAAGTTCTGCACGCAGATATCCACCCCGGTAATATTTTTATAGATATTAATGCTTTAAGAAAAAGAAAGGATAATATAATTACAACTGCCAAAGGTCAATTAGGTATCCGGAAAAACAATCAAATATTTACTCTTATTGATACGGGAAATACTATTAATATGGGTGTAGACCAGTCTTTAAGAGCGATTAAGTTAAATGCTTATGTTCAAAACGGTAATGCAAAAGATTTGGCTGAATATGTACTCGATGGTGCTATACTTGGTAATAAATCAAAAGAAGAAGCTTTAAAACTTGTTACAGAAGATTTACAGAAATGTTTCTTTGATACAAATACAAGACTGGAACCTATGACAAATGAAAGCTTGATATCAATGGCATCAAATATAATGCGCAAACATGGTATTGTACCTAGTGATACACAATTGAATTTTAACAAGGCAAGAACCTCTGCAAAGAATTCTTTAGATGAACTACTGAAATCCCTTATTATGATAATGATAAAAGATATTAATAGTGTACCAGATGCAATGAAATGTGTTGCTGATGTTAGTAAAGAGGCTGTGTTGTTAGGTAATCAATACAAAAAGATGCAAACACGACAAGAAAAACTTAATTTGTTACAGTTGACAAAAGACCAGATATTACACCAGAAAAAGAACAAGAATATGTTACCAACAAATAGTGAAGAACATTTAATTTACAAATTAAAGCAAGATATGAAGTTTAACCATAAGTTAGAAGAAATTTAAGCTTTAAATAAAAAGAAAATCTTTATGATATAATTTTCCATATAAAAGAGGGAATGATATATGGAAAGATTTTATACAACTACAGCAATTGACTATGTTAACGGTGCTCCGCATATCGGGCATGCTTACGAAAAAATTCTTACAGATGTAATTTTCAGACATTTTTCGCAAAGATGCGGGGACTCATATTTCTTAACCGGTACAGATGAACACGGGATTAAGATTCAAAAGACATCCGCTGCTCAAAATATGACCCCAAAAGAACTTTGCGACATGAATGCCGGAAAGTTTCAGGATTGCTGGAAAGCTTTAGATATTAATTATTCCCAATTTATAAGAACAACAGATAAGGAACATGAAGAAATTGTACAAAAAATATTTAAAAAACTTGTTGATAAAGGCGACATCTATAAAAACTCATATACAGGCTTGTACTGTTCAGGTTGTGAAGCTTTCTTGAGTGAAAAAGATTTGACCGAGGACGGGCTCTGCCCTGACCACCTTAAAAAACCCGAAGTAGTGAGCGAAGAAAACTATTTCTTTAAGCTTACAAAATATAAAGATGAAATAATTAAACATATTAAAACCCATCCGGACTTTATAGTACCGTCATTC
This sequence comes from Candidatus Gastranaerophilales bacterium, assembly GCA_944324255.1. Taxonomy (GTDB): domain Bacteria; phylum Cyanobacteriota; class Vampirovibrionia; order Gastranaerophilales; family Gastranaerophilaceae; genus CAG-196. Next base: position 6,702 of record CALUVM010000019.1, read on the forward strand.
AGGGCGAATGAGGTTCTTAACCAGCTTGAAAATATTGAAGACATATCTGTTTCCAGAGCTAAATCTAATGTATCCTGGGGAATTCCGGTTCTTGGAGATGATGAGCAGGTTATCTATGTTTGGATAGATGCTTTATCTAACTATATTACAGCCCTTGGATATAATCCGGATGGTGAAAGCGAAGAAAAGTTTAAGAAATACTGGCCTGCAACTGTTCAGGTTATAGGTAAAGATATTCTTAAGTTTCATAGCATTTATTGGATTGCAATACTTATGGCGCTTGAGCTTCCGCTTCCTGAACATATTCTTGCACACGGTTGGATTACAATAGACCAGACTAAAATGTCTAAATCTTTAGGTAATGTTATTTCACCTGAGTCTATTCTTAAGGCGTTTAATCTCGAACATCCGGATGCGTTAAGATATTATATGGCTTCTGCAGCTCCTTGCGGTAAGGACGGAAACTATTCCGATGAGGATTTTAAAGAAAAGGTTAATGCCCATATTGCAAACTCTATGGGAAATCTGCTTAACAGAACTCTTTCTATGCTGGTTAAATATTTTGACGGCGATATTAAATCCGAGTTTAAAGTTAAATCAGAACTTTTTGATAATGCACTTGAAACAGTAAAAGCAGTGAAACACCATTTTGATTACTTTGAGGTTCAGGAAGCTGCTCAAGAAATAAATGAACTTGTAGATATTACAAATAAGTACGTAACTGATAATGCGCCTTGGACACTGGCTAAAGAAGGGCAAATGGATAAATGCGGACAGGTTTTAACTACTGTACTTGAGATTATGTGTATAATTTCATCTCTCATTTACCCGTATTGTCCGAATATTGCGCAGGCTATGGCAGACCAGTTATCTTATGATTTGTCGACAAAGCTCGATGATTTGAGCTGTGATAATCTTAAGGCAGGGCATTTGATAGACAAAGAAAATATTAAGCCGGTATTTTTAAGAATGGACAGCGAACTTGCTGACAAAAGCCAGAAGGGATAAAGAAACACGGCTGTTTTAGCCGGAGAGTTTTTTTATTAATTCTTGATTAAAATTAATCTTTTCATTTTCCGGAATTTGACTTAAAACTTCATCAATTTCCGCATCGGAAAGTTTTAAGTTTATAAGATAGCCGGCATAATTCGGGTGGCATGCATGAATTGCTGCAAGATAATAAGGGGTGGAATATCCCCACGGGGTTTTTGAATGGATGGTTTTCAAATCATCAATAACTTTCAAAACAGGCGGAATTTTATACCCCTTATCGTAATTATCATTCAAATATTTTATAATCAGTTCTGTACAAAGGTTTCCGGCACCTCTTCCCATGCCGTAAACACAGCTGTCTATTATAACTTCGTGCTTATGCGGCATTTTAAGTAAAGCCTTTGTGTTGGAAAAAGAAAGCTGCAAGCTGTTATGCGAGTGAAAGCCGAGTTTAATTTGCGGATTTAAAGAACGGTCAATCAGGTTAAAAATATTGAGTACATCTTTTTCATACATATTTCCAAGAGTATCTACAATAGTTAATCCGTAAGGTGAAATAGAGTTAACTTCTTCAATAAGTTCTTTTAATTCCGCTTCAGAATAAATATTTGTATGCATGGGATTGGCAAAAACATCATACCCGAGTTTTTTAAGTCGGTTTATGTATAGAAGCGCTTCTTTTTGTTTGTTTTTCTTGAATGCAACACGAATTTTAAGATTTTTATTTATGCAGTTTGAAAAGTTTTCAATATTATATTCCCCGTAGTTTACCATGAGGGTATAGTTCCAATCCGGCAAATGCAGCGACTTAAAGGCATCCATGGAACTGAAGAAAGTCTTGTCCGGATTATCTTTTTCTTCTTTCAAAAACCCGCATTCAATATAATCAACTCCGGCAGAAATAAGATTGGCTATAGTATTTCGGATTCTTTCAGCTCCGAAATCCCAATTGATAATATAGCCGCCATCCCTTAGAGTACAGTCCAGTATCTTCATTTTATTACTTTAGAAACCGCATCAGTAATATCATCTCCGCCATAGATTACGACCCCTTTTGCAATAACCAGATCATATCCCATAGCCTTAGCCTGAGCTACAATAGAAGCGGTTATACTTTTATCAATAGCTGAAAGTTTTTGCTGATACTGTTTTGCGTTAGCCTGTCTTTTTGCAGCAAGTTCTTTATCATATTTTTTTACGAGAGCTTGTTTTTTAGCTTGATCAGGCTGAGCTTTAATGTCTGCCTGTGCTTTTTTTACGAATTCTGCAAGTTCTTTTCGTTTGTTTGCCTGTTCTTTTTTTAGTGCTTGAACCTGTGCCGATTTATTAACAACTTTTTGTATATCTACTACAGCAACCTTTTCTACTGCGGAAACTGAAAGACAAATAGCCGAAAATAATGCTAACGTAAGTAGTTTTTTAACCATATCTTAACTCCTATAATATTGATATGTCTTATATTATACCTTTTTTGCTCAAAGATTACAAATTTTTCTGGAAATTTGATAAGCAAAAAAAATTATGTTTGGATTTTAGATAGAATATGTTTATTTTAAATATCAATCCGGCAAATAATTATTCAAATCAACATATTAATTTTGGGAATACAAGCAATTTCCGAACCGTGAAGAAAATTCGTCTGAATGCTGAGCAGATGAATAAAATTAATGAAATTTCAAAAAGTTTTGATAAGGTTTCAGTTTTTTTTAATTCTTTGAACGGAATATTACAGAAGAAATTCAAAACTCTTTATCCGGGACTTGCAGCAGGGCAAAAAATAAAAGGTTTTATTTTTGATACACTTCTGGGAGGAAAAAACAAAAATCTTCAGATAACAAGATTGAATACAAGGGAAGATAGTAATGAATTGTTAACTTTCGGACTGATGGATTCTGAAAATAACAGTATACTGCGCTATAAGATAGATAAAGACGGTAACATGTTTGTTATGAAAGAAAAAAATAATCAGGATTCTGTTGATACGGAAACTTTTTATGATTGGGATTTAGATTCGTTTGTTAAGGAGATGGATTATCTTCGCCGTTATTCCGAAAGTTTCAAAAGTGTTTCAAGAAAAGTTGACGAAAGCACTTCCGTAGAAAAAATGCATGAATTTCTGGATGAAATTGTGTCCCTGCAAAACAGTAGAGGACTGGTAAACGAAATCCAAAACGTTAAATCTGCATATGCGGATATGAATGAAGTACTTATAAAAAAACACAGACATGATGAACAAGAGATGAAACAATCATATTTTGGCAATTTGTATCAGCCTAAAGCCAAAAATATGTATTTTCATGATCCTGAATCTAAAAAAATATATTCTTATATCCCAACTAAAACAAATATAGATAATCGTATATTCAGATTATTAGTGTGTGATGAAAGTTGTAATCCGCAGGAAGGCTTTTTATTTTTTGATGACGGCAAAATAGCAAAGATTCGTCCTGATGCTCTGGGATGGGCATTACCTCGAAGCTTACAGTTAGAATATATTTCTGATGAAATGGCTGAGAAACTTAAGCTGCCGGAAAAGCTTAATGTTATAATAAACGGTTTTAATGACTTTAAATCTTTTATAACAGAAAAACGTGCATCCGAAACAAGAAGAGTCGGAAGACCTTGTAAAGTTAAAGCAGCTTCCGAAACAGATCAAGTTATTAAAACTAAGCAACAGAAAAAAGATGTAAAAATCAGCACTTCACCAATCCGGTCAGCAGTCAAAGCTAAACAAAATAAAATAAAACCGGACAAAATACAGTCTAAACCCGTTCAGACAATTAGTAAGCCTGAACATATAATAGCTGTTCCGGAAGAAATAACAACTTTAACTGAAAAAAGTGCTGCTGTTAAAAAAACTACAGGAATTCGTTTTTCTGATATAAACCTATCTGCAACAGCAGAAAAGTTTAATGCTTTATTTGATACTCCGATTGAAGAAAGAAGTCCGCATTTAATACACGAAAGATTGTCAAACGGAAGAATTTTTTCAGGCAGGGTGTCTATTAAGGCTTCTGACGGAAGTGAGGTTTCGGTATCTAAGGTTAAATCTGTAAGATATGTTGATTTTATATATTATTCAATCAAAGTCACTAAAGATAATAAGACTTATGTAATGAATCTTGACCCTGATATGGGGCTTATTATAGACAGTACTCCGGAAGGTAAAGTTATTATAGATAAAAGGCAGCGAATTAAGCATTTATCTAAAAAGGAATTTCTTGAAAAATACCCTGAAGCTGAATCTCTCGGTAATTATTTGGATGAGATTTTTGAGCAGAAAGCAGGCGATAAAAAAATTGTGGATTCAAAACTTAAAATGCGCGGTTTGACATTAAAAGAACGGGAAAGGGAGGTGTTAAAAGCCCTTGGTATGGCACCTGAAATACCGTTAGACTACCTGAAAAGTAAGCTATGATAAAACTTCTTTCTTTTTGTATCTCCAATACAATGACATATCCGTAAGCAGAAACAGGGTATTTAATATATAAAGCCAGATAACCCAGTCATTATAGAAGAATAGTTTGTGAATAATTCCGCAAATATATCCGGTAAGGATTAATATATCAAAAGTAAAACTCTTTCCTTTAACACATTTTGCTTTGTATGTTTTATATGCCGCAATCGGCCAGCTTACTCCAAAACATATCATCATTCCAGCTTCAAATACACTCATAACTTCTCCTGTTCAACAGATAAATTAATTCCCTAATTTTCACCGGCTGCTTCAATCTTGAAAATAACCGGACGCAATCCATCATTACAAGAACATATTGCGACTCCCGGCTTTCTTATCCAATCTCCGTAATAGAAAAGTTCTTTGGCTCCACCATGCGCCAGCGTAAATACATATTGATAAATCGCTTTCCAAGCCTCATTACAAAAGCCCTCAGGACATTCCCAATCCGCATAAAAAATCTGCCCTTCTTTGAGCAGGGGACAGGCTCCTAAGCCCGCAGCACCATACTCTTCAGCCAGTTCTTTATCAAAGGTTCTTTTTAATACGGTTATTTTACATTTTTTCATCATAAAAATCTATTGTGTTCCTTTTCCCACCCGACAGTAGTTCTGCTGCCATGTCCCGGGTAGATAATTGTTTCCGCCGGTAGTGTGAAAATCTTATTTTCAATACTTTCTACTATTTGGTCAAAATCTCCGCCTTCTAAATCGCAGCGTCCGACGCATTCACGGAATATAGTGTCACCTGAAAAAAGACTGCCGGAAGTATAATAGCATACCCCGCCTTGAGTATGCCCCGGTGTATGAATAACTTTTATTTCTGTTTCACCTAATTTAATAATATCGCCGTCTTCTACAAAGACATCAATTTGCGGGATATTCATTACCGGCATACCAAACATTGGCATATAGCTGTTAACTTTATTCAGCCAGCCAAGGTCGGCTTTGTGCATAAAGATTTTTATATCAGGATTTTGTCTTATCCCTGCAATGTGGTCAAAATGCCCGTGAGTCAAAAGAATATATTTAAGTCTTGCACCCTCTGAGTCCAGTTCTTCCAGGATTGAATCATCCACCGCAGAACAATCAACTAATGCTGCATCTTTTGTTTTCTCATCTATTAAAAGATAATTGTTATTATCAATAGGAGGTTCAAGAAATGTTTTAATAATCATATATTAATTCTAAACAAAAAACCCGAAGATTCAACTTCGGGTTTTGTAATTTTCTATACTACTGCAGAAAGATGTTCGCTTTCGTTTTTCTTTTTACGGGCTTTTGGATGAGAGATGTTATCACCTGATGGTCTGAATGCCAGATAACCTATGCCCAGACCGGCAATAACGGCGGCTGTAATGCTCAGAATTTTTTTACTTATTGCACTTTTGCTCTGTCCTAAGATTTCGCCTGCCGAAGATGAATGCAATCCGGATAGGTTTAAACCTAAAGATTCTCCTTTTTGAAGGTTTTTGGCTTTGCTTGAATCAAAGTGATGTTCTTTGTACAACTGGCTTGTTGATTTTCCGCCAGGGCTTAGCCAGCCGTTTTCTTTCCAGGTTGTTTTTAAATCAACATGATTTTTCCAGATTTTTTCAGCTGTCGGAGTGTTTCTGTCATTTATTGCTCTTTCCATACATTCGGCAATATCATCAGAAATAACGGAATCTCTAAGCTTTTGTAATGCTTTTGTATATTTATTGTTACTTTTCAATTGTTTTTCAAGTAATTCATCCGGAATTTCTTCACCGATTTTAGATTTGTAATCTTTCTTCAGTTCTTTTATAACAGCTTCTTTTACTTTATTGAACGCTGCCTGTTCTTTTTCGGTTGCAGCTTTCAATGCGTCTGCCTCCGGCATATAGAATTCATGTTTGCCTTTGTATCCGTTAACAAACGCAGCGTGTGCTGCATCATTAGGGTCAAATACTTTTTGATCCATACCCTGAACTTTCGGAACAATAGGAATACAACCTTTTTTCATTGCTTCAAGGTCGGTTAATTCACAAGGAGCAAAACGTGAACATAAGCTTGCATAATCACCTGCTGCAGCGAAACTTCCGCCCGGAGCCCATCCGTCCATAAGTAAAATTCTTCCTTTAAACAACGGATCTTGACTCAGTTCTTTTGTTAGTTTAACTACGTCCGGAAGATTTTTCATATCACCGCCGAAAATGTATATTGCATTTTTATTACCTGTTTTTCTGACAAACTTTTCAAATGCTTCAAGTCCGGTATCCATACCTTTTTGAAAATCTCCACGTCCCCAGCTTACAAACATAGGAACATCTTCACCTTTTTCTAACATTTCAATGTATTTTGGATCAATTCCGCCGATAAGTTTAAATGATTTGCCTGTTGCACCTGCAATAGCGGCAGAAAAACCGGAGCCGGCATCTAACCACTTTTTATCTTCAACACTGAATAGTTGTGAACCTTCAAATGCATTGTTAAATCTTTTAAGTAAATTTATTTTATTATAACGTTTAACATCACGTACGTGGGATAAACTGTCTTTCTTACTTTCATCAAAAGGTATAAATTTTGGAATTGTTATTTCGTTTCCGTCTTTTAGTTTAATTTTACAATCTTTATTATAAAATGCCGGCAGTCCAGCTGTTGTAAATCCGCTTGTTTTAGGGTCCATTAAGACGTTAATAATACCGCTGAATATACCTTTTTCCCCGAGTTCTTTTAAACGACCGTATAATGCAGGAGAAACCTGTTCATTTTCAATAATGCTTTTGAAGTAGTCATATGATACGGTTGTTAACTTAGGTACAAATCCTTTTTCACCATAAGCTATAGGAAACATTACTGCATTAACCTGCCCTCTTCCGTCTTTAATTTCTTTAGGTAAAAGAGTATTTAAAAATTCATCTTCTTTGTTTAACTTTAAAGCCTCAATGTATTCTTTACTATTTACTATTTTCTGGAGTTCTCCCGGCTGTGCAAGAGCAACTATTGCATCTTTAGTGGACAAATTGTACATATAACCGTCATTTAAGTTATGACCGATTGCAGTAACAATTTTATCTTTCCAGTACGGATTTCCGGAAGCATTTCCGGCTGCAACATATTGTACAAGAGGCATTGCCTGACCATCATGACACATAATAAATTTAGGATCAAAGCCCATTTTATCTTTCAAAGCCGGCAGCAGCTCAGCTGTTGCTTTTGCTTCTTTTGCGTAAGGTTTTCCCTGCCAGTTTACAGAGAGAGATTTTGCTAAATTATCTCCGGTTGCTGTTGCATAGCTGCCATCGGCGTATGGTTTTGCCATACTGGCTGTTGCATCAACATAGGTAAATGTTATATCAATCTTGTTAATCATATCATCAGTCCAGCCTTTATTCCTCAGGAAGGACTTAAGTCTGTCGTCTTTTCTTGCTTTATATATGCTTACCGGAACTTTCTTTTCTAAGCCCCATTCAATATTTGATGATGCAACATCATCAAGAATAAATACAGTTTTAGCGTTATCATCAACAGCTAAAAATTTATCCAGAGCAACATCTTTTCCGATAATTTTATTGGTTACAAAAGCAGCTCCTTCATATTTTTTGAAAGGATGATCTTCTGGAAGATTTGCAGGAATTCTTCTTATTTTTACACCGTTTTCTTTAATCCCGTTTAATTTGCCTGTTTGCGGGTCAATATCTTTAATCCATTCAACATCTTGATTGTATAGAGGAATATTTTCTATAACCCTGTCAAAATCATCAATATTATAAAATAAGTCGTTTCCGACTGTTCCGACACCGCCGCTTCCAAGACCAAATAAGCTCAATTCAGATATTTGATGGAATAAATGTTTTGGATTTCCTCCTTTGAAAGATATTACTGATGTGCCTGTTTTTGTTGTTTCTGTAGGTTCAGGATTATTTGTTACTTTGTATCCATGCTTTGTAATTCCTGCATAATAACTAGGGCTGACGGCACTTACTTTCATAAGATTACTCCTTTAAATACACACTTCTATATACATAAAAAAACCAGAATAATAAAAATTTCCTCTCCCGAAGGCAAATATTAAGAAATATTAAGTAAATTTTTATTAAGAGATTTTTAATAATTCTAACAAAAAAGGCAATTTTTTTCAATAGGAATACTTTATATATTTAAGGTTAGAATTTAGGTTAGGTTTATTATGATTAACAACATTACAAATGTTGACAGTCAGATTAATATGGCTGTCGCAAAGGCAAAGGCGTCTGTGGTTAGTATGCCTATGCCTCCTATTATAGGGTTTAAGACTCCGCCTCTAAAGCAAAAAGCTTTAATAAGGATTAAGAAAATAAAACGTTCCGATAATATTGTTATTATCGGTGATATTGATGACGATTATGTTGATATTGTCGAAGATAATTTGTTAGAAAATTCACCTGAAGGAGAATTTAACTTTTTCCAGCTTCAACCCGAGAAAAGAAAGACGGCTTTTTTAAAGAATTGTTATATAATTGACTATATCCAATCTCCAAAACCGCGATGCGGGTTGGGAACAGAGGCAGTTAAGGCTCTGGCGGAAAAAGCAATGTTTGACCCGAGGGCGAACGGGCGTATTGTGACTTTTTCAGCTCCTGTCTGGAAGGAGTCATCGCCGGCATTGTTTTTTTATAAACTTGGATTTAGATTTATAGAAAAAGGTGCAAACGAATATATGGAGGATTGCCTGATTAAAAAGATTCCGGATATTCCGCCTCAAATCGGAATGATGTATCTTCCTAAAAATAATTTGCACAGACTTTTAAGATACGGAGAATTATTTTGATAGAAACCGATTCATATTATACTTCTAACCTAAAAGCAGAACGCCCGCCCCGGCAGGTTGTTCAGGCTCCTATGAATATACCGGTTACACATGTCTTTAATGACAGGGACGCTCAAGCAAAAATGAATAAAATTAATCTGGATATTTACGAAAAAGGTGAAAAAGAAAAACGCAAAGATAAGGTTTCTATGCTGGCTGTTATTGGCGGAACTGCCGCCTTGATTCTAACTGTAATAGGTTTAAAAAATATCTTTAAAAAATCTTAATAAAGAAATAAAATATTTCGTGCTAGAATAATTTTGTAAAGATTTAAAGAGAGGTAACTATGTGCGGAATAGTCGGATATATAGGGAGTAAGTCAGCTGTTGATATTCTTCTTGAAGGTTTAACAAATCTTGAATACAGAGGATATGATTCAGCAGGAATTGCTGTTAATGTTGAAGGCAAAGTTGAACTTTATAAAGCCGAAGGGAAACTTCAAAATCTCAAAGATATTGTTAAACAAAATTATTCTCATATAGCAGAGTCTACGATTGGTATCGGACATATCCGCTGGGCTACGCACGGTGCACCTACTACAATAAATGCTCACCCTCATTCTTGCAACTGCGGAAGAGTTGCTGTAGTACATAACGGCATTATTGAAAACTATAAAGAGTTAAAAGCGAAACTTGAAAAACAGGGATGTGTTTTTCGTTCGCAAACAGATACAGAAACGGTTGCCCATCTTGTAGCATCCGAGTTTGCTAAATGCGGAAACTTAACTGAAGCAGTAAGGATGGCGACAGAACAAATTGAAGGGGCATATGCTCTTTGTGTAATTCATCAGGATGTAAAAAATACAATTGTTGCAACAAGAAGAAATGCTCCGCTTCTGGTAGGAATAGGTGAAAATGAATACTATGTTGCATCTGACGTTCCTGCGATTATCCAATATACAAAAAAAGCCGTTTATCTTGAAGATAACCAGATTGTTACTCTAACACCGGATTCTATGAAGCTTATTGACAGCAATAATAATCATATTGAACCAAAAGTTGAACATTTACCGTGGGAGCCTGTTGCTTTAAGTAAAATGGGGTATAAACATTTTATGCTTAAAGAAATTCATGAGCAGCCGGATGTTGTAAGAAATGTTCTTTCCGGAAAATTAAGAGCAATAGATGAGCCGGTAAGTTTAAAAGAGGTAACTTTAAGCAGAGAAAGTTTGAAAAAACTAAGCAGAATCCAGATTGTTGCATGCGGTACTTCTTTGCATGCAGCCCTTGTAGGTAAGTATATTATTGAAGATTTTTGCGGTATTCCTGTTGATGTTGAACCGTCAAGCGAATATATTTACAGAAGAACAATAACCGATGAGAACACTCTTGTTATAGGTGTGTCACAATCCGGAGAAACAGCGGATACTATTACGGCGGTAAGATTGGCTAAAAAAAGAGGCTCTCATATCTTGATTGTAACTAACCGTCCTGATTCAACTATGGCACGTGAAGCCGACAGTCTGGTTCCGGTTAATGCAGGTATAGAAGTTTCTGTTGCGGCTACAAAATCATATATGGCACAATTGATTTCTTTTTACCTGTTAGCCATTTATATGGCAGAAGTTAAAGAATCAACAGATATTAACAAGTTGAATGAGTTAAAGCATGAACTTATTGTTCTTCCGCAAAAGCTTGAAAAAATTCTTGCTCACAAAGAGAATATTCAAGCTTGTGCTAAGAAATTTTCAAATTCAAAAGATTTTGTATTTATTGCAAGAGGAATAAACTATCCAACCGCTCTGGAGGGCGCATTAAAATTAAAAGAAATCAGTTATATAAATGCAACAGGTTATCCGGCCGGTGAGCTTAAACACGGTCCGATTGCGATGCTGGATGAATCAATGCCGGTTCTTGCAATTCTTATGTCCGGAAAAGTTTATGAAAAAATTCTGTCAAACGCAGAAGAAGCAAAGGCTCGCAATGCAAGAATGATTGCGCTTACTGATTCAGCGGACTCCAAGTTAAACGAGTTATTTGATTGTATTATGCAGGTTCCGGAAGTTGATGAACTTCTTTCTCCGGCTCTTGCGGTTGTGCCTTTACAGCTTCTTGCTTATTATATTGCGGAATTTTTAGGCAAAGATGTCGATCAGCCTAGAAACCTTGCCAAATCTGTAACCGTAGAATAATACAAGTTTATTGCCGGTAATAATATGCAAATAGTTTCAGAAACAGTCGAAATAGAAAATAATCACAATCCGTCAGTTGAATATATTGAAGGCGAATTAACAAAACGTAATATTAATCCGCTAAGATGGGCTGTTGTGCATGTTGATGATAAAATATATACGTTAAGTGTTGCTAAAATAAAGGAATAGAATTAATGGAAGCTACTATGATTAAACCTGATATTAAAGATATTAATCTTGCAGAGCAAGGTAAAAATAATATCGAATGGGCGCTGAAAGACATGCCTGTATTAAGAAAAATAGAAGAAAGATTTATAAAAGAACAGCCTTTTAGAGGTTTGAAACTTTCTGCCTGTGTACATATAACAAAAGAAACAGCTGCTCTTTGCACTGTTATGAAAGCCGGCGGGGCTGATGCGGTTTTAATTGCTTCAAATCCGCTTTCTACTCAGGATGATGTTGCGGCAGCTCTTGTTAAATACTGGAACATACCGGTTCTGGGTTATGCGGGCGAATCCGTTGAAACCTATAGACAGCATGTAATTGATGCATTGAATCACAATCCGGATATTATTATTGATGACGGCTGTGATCTGGTTGCGACTTTACATGCTCAAAGACCGGAAATGGCATCTCATATTATAGGTTCAACCGAAGAAACAACAACAGGGATAATAAGATTACAGGCTCTTGAGAATCAAGGTGAATTAAGATTCCCGGCTCTGGGGGTTAACACAAGTTTGACAAAACATTTGTACGATAACCGCTACGGAACAGGTCAGAGCGCAATGGACGGTATTATGAGAGCCGCAAATATTCTTATTGCAGGAAAAACCGTTGTTATTTCAGGTTACGGTTGGTGCGGTAAAGGCTGCGCATTGAGAGCAAAAGCATTGGGCGGAAATGTAATTGTTTGTGAGGTTGACCCGCTTAAGGCTCTTGAAGCTGCTATGGAAGGTTATAGAGTTATGCCGATTGCTGAAGCTGCAAAAGTCGGCGATATATTCTTAACAGTTACCGGTGATAAACATGTTGTGGATGTTCCTCATATTATGACAATGAAAGACGGAGCATTTTTATGTAATGCAGGTCACTTTGATCATGAAGTCAATGTTCCGGATCTTAAAGCTCATACTGTTGAAATCAAGAGAATCAGACCTTTCCTTGATGAATATAAACTTACTAACGGAAAATCAGTTTATGTTTTGGCTGAAGGAAGATTGGTTAACCTTGTGGCAGCCGAAGGTCATCCGGCATCTGTTATGGATATGAGTTTTGCAAATCAGGCTCTCGGTATTGAATTTCTGGTGAAAAATAAAGGTAAACTTGAAAATAAACTCTATACTTTACCGGAATCAGTCGATAATGAAATTGCTTCTTTAAAATTGGAATCTATGGGAATTCATATAGATACATTAACTCCGGAGCAGGAAGAGTATTTGAATAGCTGGAAGATTTAATCTTTAGATAAATAAAATAAGCGGAGGTTTTATTCTCCGCTTATTTTTTTATTACTCAAAAGCTGTCTTTTAAAGTATGATACGTAGCTTTTAATTTTATGTTTTTTTCTTACGGGTTTTGGAGGCGGTTCTTTTGTGGAAATATTAGTAATTAATCTTGTTGAGGCATACTTCCGTGCCATAAGAAGGTCCCGTGTTTTACCGTAATATGATATATTTGTTGAATTATATGAGTTTATTTTTAGCATTTAATTACTTTCTTTTTGGAATATAAAAACACTAAATATTATTTTTGCTAGAGCAAATTTAAGAATTATTGTTTCTTGTTTCTTTGATAGCTTCTATAATAATATTTCTTGCTTTTTTTGCTTCATCATGCGTAAGCGGCGGAACTCCCTTAAGCGGATAATCAATTCCCAAATTCTCATATTTAGGAATTGCCATATCATGATAAGGAAGCACATCAAGAGCTTTTATATTATGTAATTCTGCTAAAAATTGCCCGAGTTTTTTTAAGTACTCTTCCTTAAATGTTATTCCCGGAACTACAACATGGCGAATCCAAACTGGTTTGTTTGTTTCAGACAAGTATCTTGCAAAATCAAGAATGTTTTTGTTTGAATGTTTGGTTAATTTTTTGTGCTCTTCATCGTCAATATGTTTAATATCAAGCAGAACTAAATCGGTGTACTTTAAGAGTTCATCGATTTTCTGAGTATTTTCTCTATTAAAATAAATCCCGGAAGTGTCAAGAGCTGTATGGATATTTCGTTCTTTACACTGTTTGAAGAGCTCTGTTACAAATTCCGGCTGTGCCATCGGCTCCCCGCCGGTAACGGTAATACCGCCGGCGCAGAATTCTTTTACTCCTTCGTATTGTTCAATTATCTCTTCAACACTCATTTTCTGGTTTTCTTTGAAATCCCAGCTGTCAGGGTTGTGGCAATACTGACATCTTAATGGGCAACCCTGTGTAAATACAACAAACCGTATTCCCGGGCCGTCAACAGTTCCGCAGCTTTCCACCGAGTGGATATTTCCATATATTTCGGTCATAAGTGTATCTCCTCTTTTATAGTTATTATTCTACTATAAAAATACTTTTTATTTTTTTTATATGAAAATAAAACGGTGCATAATTTTATTGCATAAAATATGCAGGAGGGTAAATTGCTCTATTTGATAAACTTATATTTCCGGTTCACCGTTAATTGTTTTTAAAATTTCTACGACTTTAGGCATCTGACATACAAAAGAATAATGTCCTTTAGTGATAGAACATTCTCTGCAATTTCCGTTAAGTCTGTAACATTCAAGTGCCTGTTCTGTCCAGTTTCTGGTAATAGAATCAGAAATTGGGTTGGTTGTTTGTTCAGCAGCTAAACTATTCAACATAATTCCTCTCCCGGCGGATTTTTAACACAATTCCCCTCTTCTATCATAGAACTTTTAAAAAATCATACATCCTATAAATATATGATTTTAAAAAAATTACGCTATAGCACTAAAATTGCTGTCTGCAAAGTCACTTAAGCTATTGACTCTGTTTTTCCAACCTGTTAGAAATTGTGCTTTTTCGGGGTCTTTCTGCGCAATAGCTTCATAACGCTCAATTCTTAAATCTTCGTAATTATCGAAATTATTTTTGCTTTTTGCTAATAAATCTTTAGCTGCACTGACTCCCATATTAACAGCCGTGTCAAATACCTGCAGAGCAAGTCCGGCATCTTCTATTTTATCCGCTCCGCTTGCGAGGTAGTACATATTGTAGTAAATATCTTCAGCTTCTTCTCTGGTAAGCAGTTTAACGTCTTGAGAGGATAAGCCCTTATTTTTTCTATATTCATCATAAGTTGACTGACGCACCCCCATATTTCCGGCTTCTCCGCAGTCATTAGGAGTATATCCGCCTTCTTTTTCTAAGACAAAATTTAACATTTTTTGAAATGCTTTATCATTATTTTTGGTGTATTCTTTTGCGGTACCGCCGGATTCAGGTTGAGCCGGACTACTTTCCGGTTTATCATTGCTGCTGTTTTGAGCAAAAATACGTGTCATATATTTTGTTGCTTCTTCGTATTGTTCACGCTCTTTTCTTGCACTTTCCCAGAGTTTTGAGAAATCTATTTCCTGCTGATAATCATACTGAGGAACCGGCGGCATAATGTCGTATCCCGTAAAGTACGGAGTATATGTTGTAAACACCGATGGGGTAAAATACATAAAATTATTAAATGACCAGCAGGGAGTACACCACGATGCCGTTCCAAACGGCATACATAATGGTGTTCCAAAGAACATTCTGTCCAATGCGCCATGCATCATTCCATGTATAAAAGCATTCCCAAAGTTCATAATTTCCCTGTGTTTATATAATACATATATATAAAGTCTGTTTTTAAGTGAAAATTGCTCTTTTGTAAACTTTTGTTAATCGATTTTTAAACTAGCCGGTATGCTACACACAAGGTCTGATTTTCTGGTATAATGATTTAACAGAGTAAGAAAAGGGAGAATTATGAATAAAAATCAATCCATCGGAATGTACGTAATTTTAGGTATTATGGTGCTTGCATTTATTTCTATGCTGTTTGCCGGCCCTACATCAAGTACGGAAGAACTTTCTTATACAACATTTTTACAAAAGGTTGAAAATAAAGAAATCAAAAGTGTTGATATGGGAAAAGATGTTTTAGTTGCACTTCCTGTTAAACAGCCTGAAGCTAAAAAGACTGACGTAAATCCTATATATGGTGAGATTAAACCTCCTAAACTGCAATATAAAGTTGCATATCCGGAAAATTCCGATATACTTTCTGTTCTGGAAAAGAACGGAGTTGAAATAAGTGTTAAAAAGCCGAGTGAATCAGGTTCCATGCTCGGGCTCGGGTCTTCTTTAATAACAATTCTTCTTGTCTTAGGTTTTATTATGCTTATTATAAAATCTATTCAGGCAGGCGGTGCTCAAGCTATGTCTTTTGGAAAAAGCAGAGCCAAGATGCTTATGGACAATAAAGTTAAGACGACATTTGCGGATGTTGCCGGTATTGATGAAGAAAGAAAAGAACTGGAAGAAATTGTAGATTTCTTAAAACATTCTGATAAATATGTGAAACTCGGTGCAAAAATTCCAAAAGGGGTTCTTCTGGTAGGTGCTCCGGGTACAGGTAAGACATTAATGGCGAAAGCTGTTGCCGGTGAAGCAGGAGTTCCTTTCTTCTCTATAAGCGGTTCCGACTTTGTCGAAATGTTTGTCGGTGTCGGCGCTTCCCGTGTAAGAGATCTTTTTGAACAGGCTAAAAAACATCAGCCTTGCATAGTATTTATTGATGAAATTGATGCTGTCGGACGTCAGAGAGGTGCAGGATTAGGCGGTGGTCATGATGAAAGAGAACAAACCCTTAACCAGCTCCTTGTTGAAATGGACGGATTTGATGAAAATACTAATATAATTATTCTTGCCGCAACGAACAGACCTGATATTCTGGATAACGCTCTTCTAAGACCGGGCAGATTCGACAGGCAGATTGTTATTAATAAACCGGATGTTTTAGGTCGTGAACAAATTTTAAATGTACATGCAAAAAATAAACCGCTTGCAAAAGAAGTTGACCTGAAAACACTTGCAAAACGCACTCCCGGATTTACCGGTGCTGATTTGCAAAACCTTCTTAATGAAGCTGCACTTCTTGCTGCAAGACATAACAAGTCCGAAATTGAAATGCCTGATTTGGAAGAAGCTATTGATAAAGTTATGGCAGGACCTGAAAAGAAAAGCAGAATTATATCTGACGAAGAAAAAGAAAATACAGCTTACCATGAAGTCGGGCATGCGCTTCTTGCCAAGCTGCTAAAGAATTGCGATCCTCTTCATAAGGTTTCTATAATTCCTCGTGGAATGGCTTTAGGTATAACCCTTACTCTTCCGGAAAAAGATCATTTAACAATGAGAAAGAATCAGCTTCTGGACAGGATTACAATGATTCTGGGGGGAAGAGTTGCAGAGGAACTTATTTACGGCAAAGATAATGTAACGACAGGCGCATCAAATGATTTAGAAAAAGTTTCCGCTCTTGCAAGAAGTATGGTAACAACTTACGGTATGAGCGAAAAAATGGGCAATCTTGCTTACGGCAAAGAACAAGAACATGTGTTTATGGGAAGAAATTTTGGAAACACAAGAGATTTTTCCGAAGAAATCGCAGCTGATATTGATAAAGAAGTTAAAAAGATTGTGGATGCTCAATATGAGCAGGCTAAGCAGCTTCTTAACGATAACAGAGACATGCTTGAATTTATAGCAAAAACGCTTCTGGAAAAAGAAACTCTTGATGAAAAAGAGTTTGATGAACTCATGAACGAAGTAAAGAGCAAAAGAACTTTTGATAATTGGAATTAATAATAGGAGCCTGAAATGGACAGAGATGAATTAATTTTTGAAGAATACAAACTTTATACGCAGCAGAAAGATAATTTTATTGACAGAAACTTTAACACAAACAGATTCTATATGATATCAATTATTGTAATTCTGTTTGCAATGATTTATACCGGCAATGTTGTATTTATGGAAAGATTAACAGCAACTCTTGTATTTTCTGTTATCGGAATTTCATTCTGTGCACTCTGGTGGATGAATGTCGATTCATATAATACTTTAATTAAAATTAAATACGCAAATGTTATAGAAAAAATCGAAGAAAAATTCCCTGTCCAGCCTTTTGCGGATGAGTATAAAGGAATAGAAGAATTTAGAAACAAAAAAGTCTTTATGTTCTCCGATATACAAAAACTCATTGCCGTTTTGGGTGCATTGTTTTTCTTTGCAGTTTTTGTAAGTGAAATTTCTCCTCTGATTGCTAAGATTTTCGGCAAAGTAATCAGTGTTTTTGGAGCAGTCAAAGGCGGTATATAAATGAAAGAAAAAGGTGTTGTTGCTAATTGGAATTATATTACGATTTCAATAATTGTTCTGGCGGCTTTAACGGTCATGGTTTTATATATGCCGGGATTGGACGAATTTGATCGTGCAGTATTAAAATCAATAAGGCTGGCACTTTCTCCGTATCCATCGTATATTCCTGCTTTTGTAACGGAGTTCGGACGTGCTAACCAGTTACTCTGGCCCCAGATTGCGGCTTGTTCAGTTTTAGTTTCACACGGTAAATACCTAAAAGCCTTTTTACTTGTATTTTTTACACAGGGAGCATTTTTATTAACTGATTTGATGAAAAATTTTGTATGCAGAGAAAGACCGTCTGTTTATCATGGTTTTAGTTTCCCGTCTGCTCACACCTCAACAACAACTTGTTTTTTAGGCATATTAATATACTTAACTTTGCATTATGTAAAAAATGAGTTCTGGAGATATTTTATAACAATTGTATTCAGTGTCTGGATATTTTTAGTTGCTCTATCAAGAATGTGGCTCGGCGTACATTACCTGACAGATGTAATCGGGGGATTTTTCCTGGGATTTTTGTTAGTAAATCTCTATATAATAATTACCAAATGGTTTAATAGATAATAATTTTATCTGAGATTAAGTATTTGTTCTGCTTGCTCATCACTGAGAATTTTTGCTCCGCCGAGAGTCATGGTATTTAAGACAACCTGTGCATAAGATTCTGCAAGTTCAAGTTTTAAATAGGCGTCTTCGATTGTTTTAGAGCCGACGACAAAGCCGTGATTTTCCATTAAAACAGCATCATATTTGTCAAAAAACTTTGCAGTATTATTTACCAGTTCAATAGAAGATGGTAGAGCATATTCTGCAAGAGGAATTCCGCCGAAATAAAAAACATTTTCTGCCATAATCGGTGAGAGTAAATCCTTACCTGCAGAAGCAAAGCTGCTTAAATAAGGCGCATGTACATGAATTATATAATTAAACTCCGGTCTTTTCTTATATATCTCTATATGCAGCAGTTTTTCGCTTGAAGGCTTTTTATTTTTTTCAAGAGATTTTCCTTCAAAATCGGTATAGACAATTTGATTTCTTTTTAAATAACCGTTAGCGGAACCGGAAGTTGTAATTAACATCCCGTCTTTATATCTGGCAGAAATATTCCCTGAATACCCCGGGGTAAAATTTTTTGTATCACATAATCTGCCATATTTTATAATTTCATTTTCTTTAATGAATCTAGAGAACATCTTCCATAACCTTTACGTCTTCAACAACAGCTTTTTGGAGAACCTGTTTTTTAGGTGCAGATTCAAAAGCAGTTTCTTCTTCTAAATCAGAGTCATCACTCTTTTTAGCTTTCTTATCCTGTTTTATTTCAAACTTATCATATTCAACTTTTGTACCTTTTGCATCTGTCATAACTGATACGGTAAAATAAGTATTTTCACGAACAAAATCATAACCGATATTAAATTTAACGTCATCAGGACCGATTGACAGATAGAAAGAATTTTCCTGGAAAGTTTCTCCATTAGGCGAATCACCGGTAAGAGTAAGCGAACCGAACCAGGAAAGGGTTAAGTACCTGCAAAGTCTTATATATTCTCTGATGTAGAGGTTTTGTTTTCCGTATCTGTATGCATCAAATACAGGCATTGGGGAGTTGTCATCATATGCAGATATAAAGTATCCTATATCCTGCATCCATCTTTTATATTGTGTATGCAGCTGAGGTCCGATTCTGCCTATAACCTGTGTATCCCCTGTTCCGTATACAGCAGCTGATAATTGAGAAACTATGTTGAATCCAAGAGCGGTTTGTTTTTCTCTGTTTTCATATTTAAACAGATTTTGATCTGCCTGTGCCATATATCTAAAACGCATTGTGCCGATTTGTTCACCCTGGAGTTTTCTGAAATTAGCATCTTCGTCAATATCCTGATAATAACCCATATCAAATCTATGTGCGTATCTTGATGCGTGACCTTTCAAAAGAAAATTGTCACTGGAGTAGCCTTTATTATAAACAAGGGAAATTCCGTATTCCGGACGCCGTCTGCCCAGGAACCATTCATTCATATAATCATTCATTCCGTATTGCAAATACAGGTTATCATCCAGGTCTTGTTTACCACGTATAATAAAATCTCCTTTAGCGGTACCGTAACCTGCCTGAGTGAAGTTTGTACTATTCTGAAAACGTACTAAACCGCCGACACCTATTCCGCTTTTATAGTTCAAAATAGGCATTGCTTTTAATACAGAACCTCTTGGTAATTCAAATACCCAGCCGGGACCGATAAACATGCCCAGTCCTCTATATGAACCTAATTCCCAGGAATTTGTTTCTGCGAAATCATGATTTTTATTTGTATAAAGTTTTACGGCAGGCATTTTGAAAATAGTTCTTTTACCTTTGAAAACCTTAGGATGTTTCATTGAAATAATTTCAAGGTCACCCTTTTGTGTAATTTTTAAATCTTGTACCGTAACTTTAATCAGCCCGTTTTCCATATCATTTTCAAGGGTTTCTTTTGGAGGTACGAGCATTCTTTGCATTTGCGGACCTCTGTTTCCGGAGCTAAAATTCATAGGAAAAGAGTTATCCACTGTTATAGAGCCCTCTTCCTGAACTATTTTATCTCCGTAAACGTAGCCTTTTTTAGATTTTATTTCAATTGTTTCGGTTCTGGTCAAAGGATTTTCGATAAGAGCGTTTTCTTCGTTCATATCAACAAAGATGTAATCTCCGGTAATTGTTTGACCGCCTTTAACAATTTTTACATTGCCTTCTGCCTTTATGGTGTTGTTCATTCTATCGAAAGTTATTGATTCTGCTTTCAGAGTGGTTCCCTGTTTTACAAAATTAACAGTGGCATCTCCTTTAGCAACAATAAGATAGTTTTCTGTATCGTAATCTACATTATTACAATCAAGAATGATATCTTCTGTTTCATCTTTTTCTTCTGTTTTATCTTTTTTTCTAAAGAAATGATGTTTTGGTTTTTCACTTTCGGAAATACTTTCTTCGTCGGCTTCAAACCCGTCGGGAAGCGTTTCATCAAAATTATCTTCTATTTCTTTGGAAGCGTATTCTGATTTTCCTGTTCCGGCTGCATAAATATCGTCCGGATTTTCTTTCAAAGTCGGAGCTAATTCGTATTTTTTCATATTACGTTCTTTTAGTTTCTTTTTAACTATAAGTCGTAATTTTTTTACAGGAGGTATTGTGTGTTTGATTCCGGAAGTGCTGCTTTTTTGAGCGGACTCTTTATTTTCTTGAAAAACCGGCGGAGTAAAGAAAGCTTCTCCTGTGAAATCTGACGGTTCAACAAAAGAATATTCAACTGCTCCGGCCGAACCGGTTAATAATAACGTTGTTGTAAATAATATGACTAATTGTTTTTTCAAGATACCTTCCTATATATAATTTAACGGATTGTTAGGCTGTCCGTTAACTCTTACTTCAAAGTGACAATGCGGGCCGGTGCTGTAGCCGGTTGTTCCCTCATAGCCGAGAACCTGCCCTTTATTTACTCTTTGTCCGTTTGAAACGGCTATTGAATTCATATGCGCATAAAGTGTTGTAATAGGTTTGCCGTTTACAATACCATGTTCAAGAATCACAACTTTGCCATATCCACCGTACCATCCGGAATAGATTACTTTACCCGAATTTGATGCTCTGATTGCTCCGAGGTTAGGACCGCCGATATCAACTCCGGAGTGGAAAGAACGGCTGTTAAATATAGGATGAGTCCGCCAGCCGAACGGAGAGGTTATCCTCCCTTGAATAGGCTTTATAAATCCGGATGCAACCTGAACATCTTTATCTTTGGCTGTTTTGTTGATATATGAGCCAATACTTGCAGATTGTTTTGCCAGTTCTCTTTCTGCTTTCTGGTAAGCAACACGGTCTGTGCGCAGTTTGTTTATCATATTTTCATTACGAGCAATTGCACGTTGAATATATGATTGCTGGGTATTGATTGATGCAACTGATCTTTCAAGGTTTCGTTTTTTTAGTTCAATATTATATTTTAAAGAGGCAATTTCTTGAGCTTTTGCCTTAGCTGCAGCCATTCGGTTATAATCATCCCGCAGGATAATTTTTTGATAATAGAGTCTGTCTACTAAAATATTTATGTCTTCAGAGCTTAACAGAATCTCAAAAAATGCTTTTCTTTGAAGTTTAAATACACTCCTGATGTGTTTTGCAAGTATAAAATTAAGATTATTATAATCGCTGGAGGCTTTGCTTAACTTAACCTGGAGGTTGTCTAATTCTTTTTGTACGGAACGAATTTGACTTTTAGAAGCCTGTAAGTTGTTGGTTGCGTTCTCAAGTTTTTGCTGGTTTTTATAAAGCTTGTTTGTTTCAAGGCTTTCAAGCCATTTGAGCCGGTTAATCTTTTCTCTTGTCTGGCGCTGCTTTGTTGCAATATCAGTAGCATAAACAGAACACCCAAACGTGTTCAAAAGAATTGACAAAAATATTAAAATATTTAATATTTTTTTAAAATTCACTTTTATCCCCCAAAGTTAGGAAACATTAAGAGTATACCCATACCTACGGTCCATAGGATAAAAGATACTGTTATTAATCCAACTATCAGTCTTCTGTGTTCTCTAAAAAATTCCATTGAAACCTCTCCTATCAATATAATAATACAAATAAGCTTAAAGAGCAAATATTAACTCTATAGCGGGATAAAATTCCGGAACTAGCAAAAATTTTTATTATAGGTTTTAGACCTTTATATAAACTACAAAATTAGGAGTAATATCAAGATGACAATATTAAAAGTTTTTTCAAGTCCGATTAATACTAATGGGTATTTTAGAAATTCAAATTTTAGGAAGGCAGTTCTCGGTTTATCAGTAGCAGCGCTTGTAATTGGCGGAGTTAGCAGCTGTGCCGGTAATAAAAATAATTTGGAATCTAAAGATACAAAAGAGCTTAATCAATATACGCCGCCTGTAGTTCCGAAAGTTCCGGACTATATTTTATCCGGCGGAGAAAAATCTTTACCGGAATTAACGCAGATTGTTGGATTTGATACTTTGGTATACAAATCTAAACAGGATAGTATTTTGTTTAATAAAAAAGAGCTTGATGCCAAAGAAGAATATCAAAAAGCAGACCTTTCAGGGTTGGAAAATTTTGTAAAAGCCGATAAAGACGGACGAGAAGCTTTTAAACAAGCTGATTTAGAAGGCTTGCTGCTGTATAAGGACGCTAAAACTCCTGAAGAAAAATATGAAGCAAAAAACAAATGGAAAGAATTAAAGTCTGCCGGCATGCAAAAATGGGTTGATATGAAAACACAAGCAAAAACAGATTGGCAAAATCTTAGAATGGATGCCGTTAAGAAATGGGATCAATCCCGGGCTGAAGCAGAGAAAGAACACTGCAGCGAAATAAGAAAACATAGACAATAGACATTGTTGCTATTACAGCTTACGGCTTACTTTTTAGCAGAATAATGAATCTCTGTTTGCAAATAGGTTCACAGCTTGTGCATGCTTGTCCAATAGATAAAGACACAAAGCATTATTAAATCCGCTTTTTAGATGGTGTCGTTAAGGTTACTTGGAACCATTTATGCCTGATAAAACCGTCGAGTCAACAACGGAATACTATAACATGAGGATAGCGTTAGGGATGGAGTGTGCGTGATATATAATAAGCAGTATGGATATTTTTACGGTATAATTACA
>CALUVM010000020.1 GCA_944324255.1 Candidatus Gastranaerophilales bacterium
AGCGCAGTTGGTAGCGCACGACACTGGCAGTGTCGGGGTCAGGGGTTCGAATCCCCTACGCTCCATTTTTTCTAAAAAAGACCGATTTTGAAATCGGTCTTTTTATTTGTAAAATTGCTTATCTATTACCAGATTTTTACAAATAAAACGCAAAATTTTACAATTTTGAATATTTTTCAACATTCAATAAGAAATTTTTAGGATATGTATTTTTTCACGGAGAAAATTTCTCAATTTTAATTCTAAAAACCACTGATTTCTGACAGACCTTTATCTTTTTTATTAATATTTGTAAACATGCCCTTTCATGAAAATAATTTTTTATGTATGCTTTGAGTGTATGGAAAAAGGAGGAATAGCATGCCAAAGTTTAATTTAATGTCTTACATTCTCCCTCCGGAAGACAGGCTGTTTTTCGCATATTTTCAGGAAATTGCCGAGATATGTCAGAAATCGGCGAGGTTGTATGATGAGATTGTAAAAAATAACCTTACGGAAGAGTATAAAGAGATTGCTTTAAAATACAAAAAGAAAGGAAAAATTTTCTATAGAGCTATATTAAAGCAGTTAAACAAAAGTTTTATTACCCCTATTGAACGAGAAGATATTCAAACAATAGCAGTACAGCTGCATAAGATTAATAAGAAAACAATTAAAGCCTGTTTAAATTTTGCGGTATACAATTTGAAATATACTACCAGAGAAATGGAAGAACAGGCTTTAACATTGATTGAAGCAACTGATAAAATGTGCGAAATGGTTAAGAAGTTTAAAAAAGTTTCTAATGTTGAAGAGATGACTGCTTTCAATATTGAAATGAAAGATATTGAAACGCACGGGGACGAAATATTAAGAAGAGCTACAGCAAGTCTTTATTCCGGTAAATATGAAGCTCTTGAGGTTTTAAAATTTAAAGATATTTATAAAGAAGTTGAGAATGCACTTGATAAATGCTATCTCGTAACAGATACGATTTTGAATGTTGTATTAAAACAATCATAGGAACAATATGTCAATAACAATTTTACTTTTAATAGCCGTAATTGCCGTTGCTCTTATATTTGAGTTTATAAACGGATTTCATGACTGCGCAAACGCAATTGCAACAGTTGTATCGACCAAAGTTTTATCTCCCAAGCAGGCGGTACTTTTTGGTGCTACTTTTGAGTTTTTGGGTGCATTAACCGGTACTCACGTTGCAAAGACAATCGGGGCGGGAATAGTTAATTCTGAGATGGTAACATTGACGGTTATATTCTGTGCTTTACTTGCAGCAGTTTTATGGAATCTTTTTACCTGGTGGCTCGGTTTGCCTTCCAGTTCTTCGCATGCACTTATTGGCGGACTTTTAGGGGCAACAATAGTTAAAGCAGGCGTTAGTGCTGTGCATATTCATACTTTTGTAGACAAAGTTTTGATACCGATGTTTACCTCTCCTATTTTAGGTTTTATTGGAGGGTTTACTCTTACGCTTATACTTTTCTGGGTTATATTGATATTACGGGCTCATCCGTATACCGTGAACAAAAGATTCAGAAAATTCCAGCTTTTATCATCCGGACTTATGGCATTGAGCCATGGTTCAAATGATGCTCAGAAAACAATGGGTGTTATTACTCTTGCGCTTTTAGCATGCGGAGTTTTACAGAAAGGCCCGTCCGGAGATTTTGAGATTCCAATCTATGTAATTCTTGTCTGTGCATTTATGATGGCTGCAGGAACTATGAACGGCGGCTGGAAGATTATTAAAACCATGGGACATAAGATTATTAAGCTAAAACCGATTCATGGTTTTGCGGCAGAAACATCTTCTGCAATACTGATTTTTATAGCTTCGCATTTCGGGATACCATTGAGTACAACCCACGTAATTTCAACTGCAATTATGGGTGTTGGTTCTACTATGCATGCTCATGCAGTTAAATGGAAAATCGTAGGAAATATTGTTACTGCCTGGGTGCTGACTATTCCTGCCTGTATGATTTTATCTTCAACGATTTATTATTTGATTTATAAAATTATAGCTTAGGTATTATGCGGCTTTCTTTTTCTTTAGCGCATTAGTGTGGCTTAAGTAGGAAAAATAAAATAATAAAGGATTTAATAGCCGTTTTCGGGAATGTAATTTATTATCACTCCTTTTATTATTTTTTGTATGACAAATCCTGTAAATGAACTTTTAATTGCTGATTGCGGCTCAAGTATACTTCATTATGATAAATGGGCTGAAAATCAAGCCTATAAAGGGATTGGTGAAGCACAAAACAAAAAATGGATTTCAAATATATTACCGTCAGAACTTTTGACAAGAACTCTAAAACGGGCGGTTGATTCAATCTCAACTCTAAGTGAAAGCGGAAATTTTTTTAGAGAGATTCCTGATAATATTGTGACTCCTAATTATGGTGATAACTGGGGCAGGTTTGCTAATTATATAGAAATTAATAATCGTGCAATTGCCAGAATGCAGAATAACAGATGTTCTGACGGGATAATAAGTTCAATAAAACTTCTCCCGGCAATTCCTCCTTCTGCTAAAAGCTGGGCGAACTGTATTATTCTATCCCAGATTTTTCCAAATATTTACGGCGACGGTTTTAATAAAGCTTCTTGGGAAGAAAATTCTATTTACGGATTAAAATTAAATGCCGGTTATAGTGAAAATATTATTTCACGTAATCTTAAAGTCAGCCCCGAAACCCTATTCAAAGCTTTTAATGATTTGGCTCATTTTAGGGGGATAAAAACCGGCTTCAGAATTGTAATATCGGAAGATCAGCTTAAAATTGCCCGCCCGTATAAAGAGGATGAAAATTTCAGATGGCATAATAAAGAACACGAAGAAATTTTTATAACCGAATGTGTAAAACTTGTAAATTTAGGGTTTGAGGCAATATTTTTTGATTCAGCAAAGCATATAGGCGGATACGATTGTGCAAATTATACAGGGGTCGGCGCTCTGCCTGAATATCCGCAGATGCAGTATATTTTAAACGAAATTCGTTCCCGCACGGGCAAAACAACACTTAGTTTTGTCGGGGAAAAAAGTTCGGAAGATTTTGAACGTTACAGGATGATGGGATTAACGGCAGGAACAGCATTTGTTCCTGTAGATGATTTTAATACGGTTAAAGAATGGTCAGACAAGCTTAAGTATTCAAGAGATTATGCTCCGGGAGTAGAGGTTTCAAATGATAATGATTCGGGCGGAAGAAGTTATGAAGAGCGGCTTGCACGTTTGCGCTCCTGCTTTTTTGCTTATACTTATCCATCCGATAAACTTCCGAGTTTTATGCAGATGGAAGACTTGTTTCCTTTAAGATATGACACAAATACTCATCATTTGATGATGTGTAACCCGTCATATTCCACAAACGGCACTCCTGAAAGTCATTGGGAAAATCTGTTTACGAAAGAGGACGGCAGACGCTATAACAGTCAGGTCGGAGAAATTTTTGCCTATGCATTAAGTTTTTAGGGCTTTTGTATTCTCTTTATTTGCCCTGTTCCTCAGCCATGGAGCGGAGTTTTTTTAGCTGGTCACGGATTTGAGCCGCACGCTCAAAATCAAGGATTTTGGCAGCTTTGTGCATATCTTTTTCAAGCTTGGTAATGAGTTTTGGTAAATCTTTCTTTTCAATTCCGAGTTCAACCATTTCTTCTGCAACAATATCTTCCAGATCCCTGTAGCTTTCAACAAGGGAAAGGAGGTTATTTTCGATAGGTTTTTTGATAGTTTGAGGGATTATTCCGTATTTCTTGTTGTGTTCAAGCTGAATTTCACGTCTGCGGTTTGTTTCATCAATCGCACGCTGCATGGAATCGGTAATTTTATCTGCATACATAATAACTTCGCCGCAAGAATTACGGGCGGCACGTCCGATGGTCTGAATCAAACTTGTGTCTGACCTTAAAAAACCTTCCTTATCAGCATCCATTATGGCAACAAGAGAAACTTCCGGAATATCAAGTCCTTCTCTTAAGAGGTTTACGCCAATCAGCACGTCAAATTCTCCGAGTCTGAGGTCACGCAGGATTTCAACTCTTTCAATAGACTTAATTCCGCTATGCAGATACCGTACTCGTATGCCGTCTTGTAGGAAGTAGTCTGTCAAATCTTCTGCCATACGTTTTGTAAGTGTTGTAATAAGGACTCTTTCATTTTTCTCAGCCCGTTTTTGGATTTCTTTTTTTAAATCCGGTATTTGTGTTTCTATAGGACGTACGGATATTTTCGGGTCAACAAGCCCTGTAGGTCGGATAATTTGTTCAACAAGCTGCTGGGAGGTTTGTTTTTCAAAATCTCCGGGGGTTGCTGAAATATAAATCTTCTGATGGACTTTGGAAAAGAATTCTTTGCTCTTAAGCGGTCTGTTATCTTTAGCGCAAGGGAGTCTGAATCCATAGTCAATAAGAGTTTTCTTTCTGGATGCATCGCCGTGGTACATTCCGTTGAGCTGCGGAATGGTTACATGAGATTCATCAATAACAGTCAGGAAATCTCCTCTAAAATAATCTAAAAGGGTTGCCGGAGGAGAACCGGGCGGACGGCGTTCAATAATTCTTGAATAGTTTTCAATTCCTGAACAGTAACCCATTTCTTTTATCATTTCAATATCATATTTAACCCGCTGCTGAAGTCTTTGTGACTCGAGAATCTTGTTTTCGCTCTCAAGTTCCGCAACTCTGTTTTTGAGTTCTTGCCTTATCATAGAAATTGTTTCATCTTCGTTTTCATCATAGGCTATATAATGTACAGCAGGGTAAATAACTGTTTTTGGAGGAGCTTCAAGAATTTCTCCTGTAAGCGGGTCTATTTTTACTATTTTTTCAATTTCATCATCAAAGAAATAGACTCTTGTAATAATTTTTTCATAAGCCGGCATGATTTCTACAATATCTCCCCGTGCACGGAAGGTTGAGCGTTCAAGCTCAAGGTCGTTTCTGGAATACTGTGTGCTGACAAGGTGTTTTATTAGTTCTGACCTGTCCATTTGAGCACCGACTTCCAGAGTGATTGCACCTTTAAAATAGTTTTCCGGCAAGCCTAAACCGTAAATACAGCTAACCGAGGCTACAATTATAACGTCGTTTCTTTCATAAAGACTTCTTGTTGTGTTGTGTCGGAGCCGGTCAATTTCTTCATTTATACTTGCAGATTTTTCTATATAAGTATCTGTTCTCGGGATATAAGCTTCCGGCTGGTAGTAGTCATAATAGCTTATAAAATATTCAACCGCATTATTGGGAAAAAGTTCTTTAAACTCATTATATAGTTGTGCTGCCAGAGTTTTGTTATGCGCAATTATTAAAGTTGGTTTTTGGATTTGCAGGATGACATTTGCTATGGTAAAAGTTTTACCGGAGCCTGTTATACCCAGAAGTGTCTGGGTATCGTCCCCTGCATTTAAACCTTCAACCAGTTGTTCAATAGCTTTAGGCTGATCTCCGGCGGGTTTATATTTTGAAACTAATTCAAACTTTTTCTCCATAATATAGATTATACACTTTCGGGGAAATTAAATACAACATTTTATGTAAAATGTTGTATTAAGAATACTTCCTCCCCGGGAAGCGCAGCGGAATGCGGGGAGGGTAGAAGCTGTACTTGAGCAACAGCGAAAGTTACAGCTTCGGGTGGGGCAGCATCAGACCTGATGCCGTAGCCTGATATTTATACGATAACTTATTTGTAATTTTATTCTTGAGCATTTCTTTCTTTTTTTTGCGATGAAAAAAGAAAGAAACGCTCCCAAAGAAAGAAAAACCCGCATTGCTGAATTTTTCTAACGAAAAATTCCTGTAAAACCTCTTTTCTTGAACAAGGTAGTAAAAAACAAATTAAATACAACATTTTACATAAATGTTGTATTAATAATTAACTCTAAAGGATTACTCCTAAAGTAGATTAAAAACACCCGAAACAAATGGTATCATGTATATGTAAGTCGGGGACAACTGATGATATCGTCGTTTTTCGGCTCAAATAAAAAATTTGCATTGTGTGTGTGTTCGGCTTACATCTTTAAAAAAATCTTTTCTTCATAATAATTAGCCAGCTCTCTTTGTTTCTCTTCCGAAGAGAGCTTTTTGTATCCGGAGAAATAGACTTCTTTTAAAATACTGGTATAATATATTTTATGGACGGTTTTAGCGTAAACAAAATAATAATGGGACTCCAAAACCCCGAATTATTCTTAAAAAAACTCAAAAATATTGAGAATAATAAGGTTAACGGCTTTGCTCCGGAGCTTAACTCTACTCTTACGGATTTAAAACAACAAGCAGCCCAGAATATAATAAATAATCTGCAAAATGTTACTCAGACACTTCAGATGAATTATCTTGCCGCAATGGATAGAGCAGTATTTATTAAAAACTTACTCGGACTTCCTGAAAATATGTGGCAGCTTCTTATGTCGGCTCAGAATAAAAATAATCCGCTTAATGGCGGTACTCTCGGGCTTGGAGGAATTAATCAGGAACTTTTGCAGAATCAAAAAGTTCTTTCTATGTTGTTTGACGAAACAGTACCGGCAGTTAATCCGAATCAAACGGCTAATGCCATAAATTCTGAAATTGCTAATGTTCAGCAAGCTGTACAAAAAGATGCAATTGCCTTAATTTTTAGCGGGATGGTTAGTTTGAGTGATGTTTCCAAAATAATTCTTCAAAACGGAAAACAAGCAGTGGCAAGCCTGATTATTGCAATGGCATCTGCTTCCAAACAAGGGATGAGTAATGAACAGATACAGGAAACTCTAAGTATAATAAACTCTTGTATCTCAATGGCAGAATCAAATAATCCTGCTCAGAATCTTAAAAGTCTGATGATGCTTTATCTCCCATGGCTTCCGTTAAATGAGGGTGTCGGTTTTGACCTTGAAATAACACCTGATGACGGCGAAAATGAATCCAATGATTCAAAACTTACGGTTCTCATTCAAACTAAAAATTTCGGGAATTTAAAAGGAGATTTTACCCTGACTACATCAAATTCGGTCGACATTCTTATTACATGCTCGGAGAATTTCCCTAAAAAAATTCTTCAAAAAAGTCTTATGGAGGAGAGTTCCTCTCATGCTATGAATACTAATATTGATATAGAAGCGGTAGCACCTCAAAAAGAAGAAGTTAATGAAGTGCATGAAACAAAGGTTAATCTTTCCGCTACAAATGAGATGAACCCATACTTGCTTTTAATGGCGCATTCTTTTATAAGAAATGCTATTCTTATAGATAATAATGCAAGCCTTAATCTATGATTTAAACGGAATTCTTTTTGAAAGCTGGGAGGAAAGTATAATGGCTTTTTCCGCAAAAAGAACAGGCAGTTTATTTACATTTCCCTGAATAGAAACCAGAGCAGAATTATAAATAAATCTTTCCGGAACACCGGTTATAATAATGTCTTCGAAAGCATTAAACAAACGTTTTGATAAATAATCTATATTTAAAGATCTTACCATTGCTTCTGTCATAACAGGAACAATACCCCAATTAATTTTTCCGCCTCTGGAAATAAACTCAATAAGCTTTTCCGGAATAATTGAAAGATTGTTATGGTTATTGTATGCATCTATAGAGATTATATCAACACCTGCATTGATAGGAATTTTCCAATCACATTTATCCATGCATTGAATTGCAACAAGAGCACCTGCAGATTTGATTTTTTCTATTACTTTTGCATATAGATTAGTTACAAGTTCAACCGTAATATCATCGTTTTCCCGTTTTATAATTCCGAATTGTCCGAATAAAGATTCCTCCAGCACAATAATCGGAACGGTTGTAGGACAATATTCTTTAATTTTATTTACTGCCCATAAAGCTTTGACACAAACTGATTGAATAAACAATTTTCTGAAGCTTTTATCAACCAGCATATGTTCATCAATGGCGACAGTTAGAAGCTGGGAAAGAGTAAACGGGCCTATAAGGTTAACTACAGCATTTGCAGATTGGAATTTTTTTATAATCTGTAAATACTTTTCCATAAATGGTGCTTCAATTTTAAAAGGTTCAAGATTAGCCGGTGTCGGATTACTAAAAGCTTTGTCAAGTTTAGCTAAATCCGCTTTGTATGACGGTTCGCTTGTATCAACCGAAACTTTTGTATTTTTGATAATAATTCCGGGAATATTTCCGAGAGTTCGTGATAGAACGGAATCGTTAGGATCAATTTCCGGTAATACTGCAATGAATGGCATTTGCTCAAAGAATTTGGCTACCATCTTGGTAGCATTCTGGATTGATTCGTATGGTAACGCCCCTAACGGGAAGCATCTTGTTTTGAGCCTCATAACTATTCTCTTTCTTCAAAAAAGACGTGCCGCCTTTTCAGTTGGCACGTCTTATTAACGGATTTAATTAACTATGCTTCAACTGTTTCTTCGCTTATTTCTTCTTCAATTGATTCTTTAACAACTTCAGATGCTGTTACGATAACTTTAAGTTCAGTTTTAACTTTTGAAGTTAATTTGATAAGCATAGTGTATTCGCCGATTTTGTTAATCGGTGCGTTGAGAGAAACTGTTTTTCTGTCAACTTCAATATTTGATTTAGCTTTAAGTTCTTCACACAATTTTTTAGTAGTAATTGTACCGAAGAGTTTTCCGCTTTCACCGGCTTTTGCAGAGAGTTCAATTGTACCGAGTTTTTCAATCTCAGCAGCTTTTGCTAAAGCTTCCTGATGTAATTTTTCTTGTTTAGCTTTGATTCTTGCAATATTTTGTTCTCTGTTTTTCAAAGCACCTTCAGTAGCGATTTCAGCATAATTTTTTGGGATAAGAAAATTTCTTGCGTAACCGTCTTTAACGCTTACTAAATCGCCTGCTTCGCCGATATTTTGCACATCTTTTTTCAATATTACTTGCATTTCTTTGTCTCCTTTTATATTATTTCAGGCTAATGTTAGTCTAATCATAACTAAAAAAACTTTAATTGTCGAGTACATGCAACTGTTTAGCTTAAAATATTTTAACTTTTCTAATACATATGAACGATATTAAGAATTTGAGATTAAAGATTCCTGTTTTTACACCGTTATAAAGGGTATGGAAAACCAAGCGGTTTTTCATACCTCCTCCCCAAGTCTGGTAGCCGTTCTCATAAGAAACGGCTTTTTTTTCTATATAAATTTGCTGTCAGCGCTCATAATAAATAAAAAGGGGGGAATTATTATTAATAAAACTTTACATTTCAGTTTTTTGAAGCAATTCTGGAGTTGTATCGGGTTTATATTATGCGTGTAGTTATAAATTAGGAACCTTGTTATGAAAATATTACCGGTTGTACAAAATTACAGTGTAGAAAATAAAAAATCTGAGCCGAGCTTTACTGCCCGCCCGAACAAAAAGGTCGCTGCTTCTTTAACCGACGGCATACTTAAAGAATTAACAGAGGCTGTTCAGGCTGATAAGTTAGCTCAAAAAATGAAATCTCAACTAACAAATCCGGAACAGAAAGGTGTTTTCTTTGCAACGGTTGCGGCACTAATTACAGCAACGGCTGCGCAAATTACCGGAATTTTGACAGGTGAGCCAAATGTTGAGCCGAAAGTTGATGTAATTGATATGCGAAAGAAAGTGAAAAAGGTTAAAAATGCTGATGGAGATACTTACGAAGCGGAGATTCAAAATGATAAAAAACCAAAATTTCAATTATCAAAGCATAAAGGACATCAGGCTGAACATGAGGTAAAACTCATTGATGTAATGACAGAAGTTATTGGAAGGATGAAACTTCAGGATGATAAAAAAGCTGCTTTAGCTGCGCTTTATAACAAATTTTGCGGTGCAAATTACAAAGGAGAATTGTATTCTCCGGAAAATGAGCTGCTCAGCAATGCTGATATAGCTAAGAATTTAATATCAGAGTTAGCTGAATGCGGGGATGAAGAAAAATTAAACAATATTATCTCAAAATACAACAAATATTCATTAGAACCTGATAAAACAGATTCCGAAACAATGAAGATTATAAAAGATTATGATAAGATTACAGACTCATATAAAAAGCTTGTTCAGCAAAACAATACTGAAAAACAAACACTTGTTGAGGATTTTATAAAAAATGTGAATAAGAATCCGCTGCCAAAAAGTATTAAGCAGATGCAGTTTGAGGCTGTTAATAATTATTATAGTGAAAACTTAGAAGAACTTGCTTATGTATATAATGCTATAAATACGGATACTCCGGATTTAACTGATAAGTTTTTATCTCTTCTCAATAACAAGCAAATAGCAAATGAAGCTTTGCAAAAATGGGCAAAGTGTTCGTATAAATTTTATCTGAACTTCTTTGAATATAATTCTATGGTTAAGGCGGGGCTTGAAGATGATTCTATTAAAGAATTAGCAAAGCAGAAGAGAAACACCAAATTACATAGTATCAATATTCTAAATCCTCAGAAATTTGTTGTAAATTTACCATACTATTATATTGAGAAAAACTTCTGTTTAATAAACAACCTTTTCAGACCAATACACAGCAAAGATAATTATACTCCGCTAAGTTCTAATGAACCGGAAAAGTATTCTATTGAAGATATTGAAAATGAAATTTTAAGACGGAGTGACTCATACCCGAATCTGAAAGAACATCTTACAGCTAAAGATAAAAAATATTTAAATCGTGGAAAGATTCAAAATCTTCTTGAGTTATATTACGGTGATAAAAAGAATACCAACCTGTTTACAATGCATAGCTTTTTAAGGTTCATAGAAAGAGTTGTAATTCCTTCTATAAATGAATTTGGCAGTATGGAAGATGCAAAATATTGTGCAACAATAAACAAGACATACATCAATAAAGTAAAAGAGTTAAGACAGACACTCAACGAAACATTTAAGTATCCTGTTGAGATTCACACTTACAAAATGGGGGATATTGAAGCACCGCAATTCACGATACCTATGACAAATGCTAACAGAGAAGATCTTGTTCTGACTATTAACAATGACAACAAGATACATACGATATTTTAGCGGCAATTTAGAAAAGAACCCCTTTCTTGTGGAACAAGAATGCGGTTCGACTCCTGTAATAGATTTAAAAAACAAAAAATGCGCCTGGAGGGAGTCGAACCCACGGCAGACAAGGTTTAGGAAACCTCCGCTCTATCCTACTGAGCTACAAGCGCAAATTTTATTCAATTGTAAATTAAGACGGCTCCGCTCGTCAACTGTTTTTTTAATAACAAAAATTATTATTACGAGTTTTATACAGGATATGAAGATTAACTCGGTAAATACTACAAGTTTTAAAGGGTATGATGCCCGCCCTCTTAAAGGTTTCTTTATGAACACTGATTGCCGTGGCATTGCGCAGGAAATGAAAGCCATCGGGAAAAAGGAAGGGTTTAAAATATTTTCTGTTCACAAAGGAAACAGAGGAGATTTCTGCTCTGCATCACTGCCGGAATATAGAAAGGATTCCGGCAATGTTTGGGCTCAGGACTCGTGGACTTTTTTAAAAAATAAGTTACTTGTTTACGAAAAATCTTCCCTGAGTGATGCCGTAAAAGATTTTTTCAGGCTGGAGTATGACAGGGTTCAAACGGAAAAAAGAGATGAGCCTGAAATGAATGCTCTCTGGCAGGATATAAAAGAACT
Source organism: Candidatus Gastranaerophilales bacterium (assembly GCA_944324255.1). Lineage (GTDB taxonomy): Bacteria > Cyanobacteriota > Vampirovibrionia > Gastranaerophilales > Gastranaerophilaceae > CAG-196. Next base: position 11,619 of record CALUVM010000020.1, read on the forward strand.
TTATTCAGATATTTCATATTTTAATCAAACAGATGATCCTTTTGAACAAATTCAACAATCAATGATGATGATAGATTATGATAACAAAAAGGAAGTTTTTAAAAGGTTTTTGGATTCAACTCATGTTTCCGGAGGGAATGTATTTATAACAAAAAATAAAGTCTTAATGGGTGAAAAAGAACTTGAGAATTTTAGTGAATCTGAACTGGAGAAAATGTTTAATACGGATAAAATAGTTTTCTTGCCGCAAATGGATTTTCATCTGGACTTGTTTATCCGCCCGCTTGATAATAACAGGGTTTTGCTTGCGGATGATAAACTTACACGGGATACAATATTATCAGGTATGGAAAAGCTGGTCGAGTTTCTAAAAACGCAGCCGCCGGAGGAAAGACAAAAATATAAAGATACTTTTGTGAAAATGGGTTCTGTTTATCAGACTTTTGATAAACTCATATTTCTTAATAAGTTTCCAAAGGCGGATGATGTTGAAAAAAAATTAAACGAGAACGGTTTTGAAGTTATACGGGTTCCGGGCAGGCTTTATAATGTATATGAAAATAAATCCGGCAAACAGTCGCTTAGACATCATTGCAATTATATGAATGCAAATGTATTTTTGAACAAAGATGGAGATCTGGTTTATATAACCAATAAATCTAATATTGATGAAATGCTTGGTCTGACTCCGGAAATTTCTGAAAAAATCGGGTTTAGCTTTGAGAATGCTTTTATTGAATCAATCTCTCCTTATATAAAAAAAGATAAAATTTATTTTATAAGAGGCGAAGACGACTTTCTTGTTAAAGAGATGCTTCCTGAATATCAAGGCGGTATTCATTGCGCCTGCGCTGAAATTCCTGAAGAATAACTTATAGTTGTAACAATTTTCTTACCGGTTATTTTATTTTTTTATCTTTGTCATATAATAATCTTTGAGGTGAGATATGTTTAACGAAATTAAAACGCATGAAATTACTGTTGACATTGTTATTCTGACTATCATAAATAATGCCCTCCAGGTTCTTCTAGTTAAACGTAATAACGAACCTTTTAAAGATAAATGGGCAATTCCGGGCGGTTATGTCAGAATGTCAGAAAATCTTGACGAAGCTGCAATTCGTGTGCTTAAAGAAAAGACGAATGTCGATAACATTTATCTGGAACAGCTTTATACGTTTGGTGACCCTTTAAGACACCCTGTATCCCGTGTAATTACCTGTGCATACTTTGCACTTATCAGGTCGGAAGATATAGAGGTTGCTTCTGCTCCCGATATCGGCTGGCATAAAGTTTCAGACCTGCCTCCGCTGGCTTTCGACCATGCTGAGATTATTCAATATTCACTCAAGAGAACACGTGAAAGATTGGAAATGTGTCCGGTGGCTTACCAGCTGCTTAATGAAAAGTTTACTCTTACAGAGATGCAGAAAGCTTACGAAATTATTATGGAAAAGAAGTTGGATAAACGTAATTTCCGTAAAAAAGTTATTACAACAGAAGGCTTAAGAGAATTAAACGAGTTTTCAAAAACCACCTCAAAACGCCCGGCAAGGCTTTATACTTTTGATAGTATTAAATTGAACTCAAAAAGAGCCCATTTTATTAAAAAAGGAGAATAAATTTTGCTTACACTAGTTTGGACTATCCAGGTCATATCATCATTATTATTAATTGTATTAGTTCTTATGCATTCGCCAAAAGGCGACGGTATCGCAGGAATCGGAAATGCAGCCCAGATGTTTTCTTCTCAGAAGAGTGCTGAAAAAGGTTTAAATAAACTTACAGCAATTGTGACAGCTGTATTTATTGTTTGTGTGTTCCTTTTAGGGTTTGGTATCATAAGATAAATATGGATGAAATATTTGCAAGAAATATTTTATACTGGGGTGAAGAGGCTCAGAGAAAACTTCTAAACTCCCGTGTTGTTGTATTTGGCTTAGGCGGAGTCGGTGGCTATTGTGCGGAAGCTCTTGCAAGAAGCGGGGTTGGAGAACTGACTCTGATAGATTTTGATACTGTATCCGAATCAAATATTAACCGCCAGATTGTGGCTTTGAATTCTACAATAGGAGAGGCTAAGACTTCGCTTTTTGAACAAAGATTAAAAGATATTAACCCGAATATAAAACTCCCTCTTATTAACGATTTTTATACGGGTAATTTTGATTTTACGGGAGTTGATTTTGTTTGTGATGCAATCGATACAATGCGTTCAAAAATTAACCTTCTTGTAAAATGTTATGAAAATAAAATTCCTGTAATATCTTCGATGGGGGCAGGAAACAGAATTAATCCCGAAATGTTATATGTTTCAGATATTTCTGAAATCCATGATAAAAAGGCTCCGTTTGTTTCAAATATTCTGTATCAGCTTAAGAAACTCGGAATAGAGTCCGGTATTGCGGTTGTGTCCAGTGACGAAAAACCTTTTGTGCAGGAAAAATTATCCGAAGTTGAAAAAATTACGACCCGTCTGGGAGAAGAAATAGAATTTAATAAAATAATTCCGTCTTCCACCCCGTTTGTTGCTCCGGCTTCCGGCTTAATTATGGCAAGTTATGTAGTCAGAAATCTGATTAAATAAAAAAGTTTTCATGTTAGAATGGAAAAAAGAATTATTAAGAAAGGGGTTAATTAAATGGAAAAATTAGCAGATATTGGTGTTTTTGGCGGTTCAGGTTTTTATAAGTTTTTAGACAATATTAAGGAAGTAAAAGTAGAAACACCTTACGGCATGCCGTCTGACAGTTTGTTTATCGGAGAAGTCGGCTCTCATAAGGTTGCGTTTATGCCAAGACATGGAAGAAGCCACACTATTCTGCCTCATTTGATTAACTATCGTGCAAATGTTTGGGCGATGAAAGAAGTCGGATGTAAAAGGGTTATTTCTCCTTGTGCGGCAGGTAGTCTGCAAAAACATGTAGCTCCGGGAGATTTTGTTGTGTGTGACCAATTTGTGGATTGGACAGACGGAAGAAAAACAACATTCTTTGAAGGACCTATAGTAACTCATCCTTCCGCAGCAGAACCTTATTGTCCGGAACTTAGAAATCTGGCAATAGATACAGCTAAAGAACTCGGAATAAAAGTTCATGAAACAGGTACCGTTGTTGTTATTAACGGGCCTAGATTTTCAACCAAGGCTGAATCAAAATTCTTTACATCTCAGGGCTGGGAAGTTATTAATATGACAGCTTTTCCGGAAGCTTGCCTTGTAAAAGAAATGGATATGTGCCCGCTCAATATTTCGTTAATAACGGATTATGATGCAGGACTAGTCGGGGATGTTCCTCCTGTATCTCACCATGAAGTTATTCAGGTATTCAACAAAAATCTGGATAACCTTAAAAAACTACTGTTTACTATGATTGAACGCATTCCGGCAGAAAACAATAATTGTGAATGTGCTCAAACCAGAGCTAAATCGCAAGGGTAGAGGCTGATACCTCATTCCCGTCCCTCTCTTCAAGGATAGGGGGTGAACGCAGGTTGGGCATACTTGTCCAAAGTAATTTAAAAAAAGAGGAATAATAATGGAACCAGGTATTTCAATTTCAAGAGCAGTAAGTTTATTATTTTATTTTTACTATATACTTATGATTTTAAGGATTTTTCTTACATGGATTCCGAATATAGATTGGTACCAGCAGCCCTATAAATGGATAAGTTCCGTTACTGATCCTTTTTTGAATATATTTAGAGGAATAATTCCTCCGATTGGTGGAATGCTTGATATTTCACCTATTTTAGCGTTTATTCTTTTGCAAATAATACAGGGATTTGTTGTCGGGTTCTTGTCAGGTCTTGGATTATGATTGATTTAAATCTTTTAAATAAAGCTCTTATGCTTTCAAAAGAAGGTAAATTACAAGCAGCGGAAAAGCTCTACCATGAACTTTTAGAAGCTGATGGCGAGAATTATTTACTTCTATCATCTGTCGGGCTGTTTTATGTGAGTCTTGGAGATTTTGAAAAAGCGGAAGAATACTTAAAAAAGTCCTGCAGTATCAAAGAAACCTTGGGCAGTGTATCGGCTCTGGGGTTTTGTGAGTTTGAAAAACGTGAGTTCGACAGAGCTGCCCTGACTCTTGAACATGCACTTGAGTTTGGCGAAAACAAAGAAATTTATAACAAGCTTGTTTTGAGTCTTTTTCAAATTAAGAGTTATAAGAAAGCTGTTGAGTATGCTGAAAAAATGTATGAACTTTATCCTGAGGATGCCGATGCTACTGCTAATATGGTTAAAGCACTGACCCAGTCCGGAAAACTCGGTGAAGCCGAAAAGATGTGCGTTGAATATCTGAAGAAACATCCGGATAAATCATCTTTATGGTTTCATTTAGGATTTTTGAAAGAGTTGATTTATTCTGATGATAAGCAGGCATGCGAATGTTATAAAGCTGCGGCTGAGCTTGGAAATAACGAAGCTTTTTATAATATTGCGGTTAGTTATCAGAAGATGAAGGATTTTAAAACCGCAGAAGAATATTATCACAAAATGCTTTCAATTTATCCGAATGATGTTGATACAATTACTTCTCTGGGGATGTGTCTTTTAACACAGAGGAAGTTTAAAGAAGGTTATGATTACTTTTTCAGACGTGATAAATCTGTACTTGACAGAAAAACGAATAATCCTTATAGACCAGGAGAAAAATTTCCGGAAGAAGTGGTTGTAATGTGTGATCAGGGTTTTGGAGATCATATTCAGTTTGCAAGATATCTTCCTTTCCTGCAGGAGAAGGTTAAAAAAGTCCATCTTGCAGTCAGTGATAATTTGAGAGGTCTTTTTGAAAAGAATTTCAAAAAAATAAATTACATAACTTTTGATGAAATCAATCCTGAGATGAAATCAATGAGGATAACAGATTTAGCTTATATTCTGGATATGGATTTTGACCATATTCCGTATTCCGGAGGGTATATTAAATCAAAAATGGCAGATATTGTTTCTGACAAGCCTAAAATCGGATTGTGCTGGGAAGCCGGTAATGCCGGCATAAGAACAATGATTAACCGCACAATTAATATCAGACTGCTTGAGCCGATATTAAATCTTGATAATATTCAGGTCTATTCTTTTCAGCTTAGAGATACTCTGAAGGGGAATGACAGGTATAATCAGATGATAAATCTTGCTAAAGATTTTAAGAATTTTGAGGACACGGCAAGAGCTTTGAATGCTATGGATATAATGATAACAGTCGATACGTCAATTGCACATCTTGCCGGAGCTATGGGAAAAAAGACTTTCCTGATGCTGCCTTATGTTTCTGATTGGAGATGGTTCGGGGATACTAAGGTGACTCCGTGGTATGAAAGTGTGGAAATTTTTAAACAACAAGACCCGATTAGCTGGGAAGAGCCAATAAAGGAAATAATATGCAGAATAAACGAATCTTATTCATAAATTTTGGTGGACTGGGAGATGAAATTCTATTTCTTCCTGCAATAATTTCGATAAAAAAAGAATTTCCCGATTCTGAAATAACACTTGCACTTGAAAAAAGAAGCAGCGCAATTACAAAGCTTACGGATGTTATAGATAAAACTTTGTATGCAAATATTAAAGGGCGGAGTAAGTATTTTGAACTCTTGAAACTCCTTTTCAGGATTTGGTGCGGGAAATTTGATATAGTAATTTCGTCAGGTTCAAATAAATTTATTTCAATATTTTTATTTTTAACCTTTATTAGACAAAAATACGGATATAACACAGGAAAATTAAGTGAAATTCTTCTAACGAAAGCTGTTGATTTAAACAAAAACCAGTATGCAGCATCTATGTATCATGATTTGGTTAAACCGCTTACGGATATTGTGACAGAGCTTCCTGTATTAAGTATCCAAAAGAAACCGACTATTCCGAATTCGGTTCTAATTCATCCGGGAGTGAGTAAATTGAGTATTCAAAGGGGTATGATTAAGACTATTCCTGATAAAGAGTGGGCAAAAGTTATTGAAGGTCTGGCAGATAAAGGGAAAAGAGTATATTTATTAGGCGGACCGGATGACAAAGATTGTATTGAAACTATCCAAAAACTTGTACCGCCTGAAAAGTATGAGAATATGTTCGGGAAAACAAAGAACCTGACAGAGCTTGCTGAACTTATATCAAGTGCAGAAACTTTTTTGTGTTCGGATTCAGCCCCTTTGCATATAGCAGCAGCACTCGGGATAAAGACTTATGCAATATTCGGGTCAACAGATGATAAAAAACTGATTCCGCCAAACGGTACAGTTACACCGATTAAGGCAAAAGACTGCAATTGTCCTCTTATGCCTTGCCTTTGGGAAAGACGGCAGACAACCTGTGATGAATTATCGTGCTTAAATATTCCGCCGGAGCAGATTGTAAATACGTTGACTAACTCATAACATTAATCTAAAATGTTATAAATTACAGTATTGAGGGAAACATTTATGACAACCGACCAGCTTGAAGGATTAGAGTTTGACCCGGGGTTTGCACCGTATATATTAGCATTCAGAGGAGCTGTTGAATATCTTTATTATGATATAAACAGATTTAAAAACCTTTCTCAGAAAAAAATGAGATTCAGACAGTATAAAAAGAAGATTCTTGATATTTTTGATAATAATATGGGTTTTTATGCAGGATGCCTGATGTGGGCAGCTTATATCAAAACTCAGCCGAAACAAAAAATACTTTCTAATCATTGTTTTGGTAAACCTTATAACGAAGAAGAAAATATTTCTGATACAAAGTTTTGTGCGGAATTTGTAAAAAGTTTTCCTAAAGATATGCATTACTATCTTGGAGAAAATTTTGAATTTAATTCTGATACTGTACAGCTTATTGAGGCTTATGAAAGCTTTTTAGTTTTAAATAAAGGCTTTACGGAATCTGAATATAATACCGATATTATCCTTCCGGAGGTTGTAAGAACAGAAAATGCAGAAGGATATAAAGAAATTATTGAACAAGCTCTAAAAGACGGAAATCTTGCGGAGCTTCTCGGGACCCCGATATTTCAGGAGTAAGATATGACACAGCAGAGAATTATAAATGTAGCAAGAGGACATGAGAAAGCTGATTTAGTTATAAAAAATGCTAATATTGTAAATGTTCTCTCAGAAGAGATACACAAAGGCGACATTGCTATAGCGGATGGGATTATAGCTGGTATTAGCGATTTTTATGAAGGAGAAAAAGAGATTGATGTGGGCGGTGCTTATGTAACTCCTTCATTTATTGACGGTCATGTTCACCTTGAAAGCGCAATGGTTCTGCCGAAGGAGTTTGCAAAAACAGTTCTCCCTGCGGGAACTACCACAGTAATAATTGACCCGCATGAGATTTCAAACGTATTCGGACTCCATGGTATAAGTTTTATGCACGAAGCTGTAAAAGATTTACCGCTTGATGTTTATACTATGCTTCCTTCTTGTGTTCCGGCAACTCCTTATGAAACTTCCGGCTTTGATTTAAACAGTTATGACCTGTCTTTATTAATAGATAAACCGTGGGTGCTTGGTATAGCTGAGATGATGAATTTCCCCGGGGTTTTAAATCTGGATAGTAATGTTATGGCTAAACTTGAGCTTGCCAAACAAAAAGGAAAAAGAATTGACGGGCATGCTCCGTTTTTATCAAGCAAAGACTTGTGTGCATATATTTCAAGCGGGGTTAAGTCTGACCATGAGTGTACAACTCCTGATGAGGCGATAGAAAAATTAAGACTTGGAATGTATATTATGATTCGTGAAGGCACTGCTGCAAAGGATTTGGATGCATTACTTCCTGTTCTTAAGAGCTGTAATACAAGAAAATGTATTTTCGTAACCGATGACAGACATCCTTCCGACTTGAAAGAACACATTAACGGAATGGTAAGAAGAGCTGTTGAAGCAGGAGTCGACCCTATAAAAGCTGTACAGATTGCAAGTCTTAATACGGCTGAATATTTTGGGCTTAAAGATTTAGGCGCAGTTGCTCCCGGATATAAAGCTGACTTGTTGATTTTACCTGATTTAGAGTCTTTTAAACCTGCTGTCGTGATGAAGAACGGTAAAATTATAGCTGAAAACGGAAATCTGACCTGCAAGATAGATGAAAGCGAAATCCCTTCCATGAGAGGTTCTGTTAACGTTAAATGGATTGAACCAGCTGATTTTAGGATTGAAGCCAAATCTGATATTGCCAGAACTATTGAAATTATTCCGCATCAGCTTGTTACAAAATCAGTTTATTCAAAAATTAAGATAGAAAACGGAAATGCTGTAAGTAATATTGATACAGACACGTTAAAAATCTGCGTTATTGAAAGACACAGAGCTACAGGTAATATAGGAAAAGGTTTTGTTAAAGGTTTTAATCTTAAATCCGGTGCAATAGCTTCAACCGTAGCTCATGACTCGCATAATATGATTGTTATAGGTACAAACGATGAAGATATGTACACTGCAGCGGTTGAGCTGGTTAAATCTCAAGGCGGCAAGGTTGTAGTAAAAGACGGAGAAGTTCTGGCTAAATTACCTCTTCCGATTGCGGGTTTGATGTCTGACAGAGAATTTAATTATGTTCTGGAAAAATGTTCTGAGCTTAACAGCGCAGCGCACTCAATCGGATGTACTCTTGAAGATCCATTCATGACAATGGGCTTTTTATCTCTTCCGGTTATACCTGAACTTAAAGTTACTGATAAAGGTGTATTCGATACCGGCGTATTTAACTTTGTTAATATTTTTGAGACAGAACCTGCACTTTTGTGATATAATTAGTGCATGTTTACGGGAATCATAGAAGAACTCGGTAAAGTTAAAAATATTAGCACCAATGGTATCACAATCGAATGCAAAACAGTCCTTGAAGGAACAAAAGCCGGGGACAGTATAGCAGTTAACGGAGTGTGTCTTACGGTTAGGAATTTAACGCCGGATTCTTTTGCTGCGGATGTTTCCCCTGAAAGTTTTCGTGTAACGGTTCTTAAAGACTTAAGATGCGGAGATTTCGTAAACCTTGAACGGGCACTCCCTGCCGGAGGAAGATTGGGCGGACATTTTGTAACGGGGCATGTGGACGGAAAGGGTAAAATTCTTTCTATCAGCAAAAATGCGGAGTTTTATGATTTAAAAGTAGAACTTGATTCAGATGAGGTAAAATATTGCGTAAAAAAAGGCTCTGTCGCAATTAACGGAATAAGTTTAACAATTGCTGATATAGAAAAAAATACCGTAATGATTGCGCTTATTCCGCACACTTATGAAAATACCAATCTTAAATATCTCAAAAACGGGTCTTTTGTGAACATTGAAACGGATATTTTGTCTAAATATGTTGAAAAATTTTTATTAACGAGAGATAATAAGTCAGGTATTGACCTGGAATTTTTACAAAGGAACGGGTTTTAATATGGCAGACACAAATCAATTCAGCAGAATAGAGGATGCTTTAGAGGATTTTAGAAACGGAAAACCTCTTATTGTTGCTGACGATGAGGACAGAGAAAACGAGGGCGATCTTATTTGTTCTGCCCAGTTTGCAACTCCGGAACTTATTAATTTTATGGCAAAGGAGTGCAGAGGGCTTATTTGTCTTGCAATATCACACGAAATCGCTGATAAGCTTGAGCTTCCTCAGATGGTTGAAAAAAATACGGAAAATATGCAGACCGCTTTTTCATTAAGTATTGATGCTCATCCAAAATACGGGGTGACAACGGGGATTTCTGCTTATGATAGAGCTAAGACTATTGAAGTTGCAATTGCTCCCGATGCTGTTCCGTCAGATTTACGACGCCCGGGGCATTTATTCCCTTGTGTTTCAAGAAAAGGCGGAGTGCTAAAAAGATGCGGGCATACGGAAGCAACAGTTGACCTTGCAATCCTTTCAGGACACAGACCGGCAGGGGTTATGTGTGAAATTATGACTGAAGACGGACACATGGCAAGGAGAGATGAGCTGCACACATTTGCCCAGAAACACGGTATTAAATTTATAACAGTAGCGGATTTAATTGCATATAGATTAAAGAGTGAAAGATTTGTAAAAAGAGAGGTAGAAGTATTTCTTCCGACTCAATTCGGTGATTTTAATATAATAGGATATACGGATACAATCACGGGATGCGAGCATGTTGCGCTGGTTAAAGATGACGGCTCTGATAAAATTCCTCTAATCAGGGTTCATAGCGAGTGCCTGACGGGCGATATATTCCATAGCCTTAAGTGTGACTGCAACTGGCAGCTCCATGAAGCTTTAAAAATGATTAATGAGTATGGAAAAGGCGCCTTAATTTATATAAGGGATCATGAAGGCAGGGGAATCGGGCTTATTAATAAGCTCAAAGCATACAAACTGCAAGAAGAAGGTCAGGATACCGTAGAGGCTAATCTTTCTCTCGGTTTTGCGCCGGATTTGAGAAATTATGGCGTCGGAGCGCAGATTATACTTGATTTAGGGTTCAATAATTTTAACCTCATAACAAACAATCCGAAAAAAATTGTCGGGCTAAAGGGGTACGGTTTGACTATTCATGATAATATAAATATAAAATCAGAGGTGAACAAATATAACGAGCGGTACATTAATACTAAAAAAGAGAAAATGCACCACTTAATGTAGAAGGAATTTTTATGGCGGAAACGAATTACAAAGTAGAATTATTAGATGGCAGCGTGTTTAAGATTTTCAAAGGGGTTTATAATGACTTTAAATCAAAAGCTGTCAGCGATTATAAGTTTGAACTTGAACCGCTTGAGTATGAAGATTTTCTTGAAGCTGTTGAAAATAACTACCTTCAATGTATAGTACTTAAAGAAAATGATATACCTACTGCATTTTTAGTTTATACAACCTCTATTTCTGAATCTATAGAACTAAATTTGATTCATTGTCTGGGAACTGAGGATGAAACAACAAAACAAAAGCTTCTTGTAGAAAAATTCCTTGAATTAACTGAAGCGGAAAGACAAAATAAAGTTGTTTCTTATCCAATGATAGGTCATCAATCTGTATTTACGGCAGATTTGGCAAAATACGGGTTTAAATTTGTGGGACTTGCTGTTTTAAGATTTTTTATGGGGAATGCTTCTTCTGAAAGGATTCTTGAAAATATGAAACTGCCGGAAAAACCTGAGGATTATAAGGTTGTAGGGTATTCTGATGAATATAAAGAAGACGCAGTGAGAGTGATACACGAATCTTTCCGTGATGCGCAGGATGCTTTGTATGATACAAGATTTAAATCAATGGAAGGAACCAGAGATATAATTAATAAGGTGGTTGAAAGTATATATGGAGATTTTCTTCCAGAGGCGACATCGGTTCTTTTGTATAAAGATTCACCTTGCGGATTTGCTTTTGCTAACGTAACCGGAGGAAAAATCGCAAACCTTCCTCTTGTCGGTATAGAAAAAGAACACCGCGGGCATGGTTTTTCGGAATTACTATTAAACAGAACAATTAAAACAATAGTAGATTGGGCAAAACTCGGAGAAAGAGAGTTTAGTGAAGTTAATGTGACGACAGAAACCAATAATTATAAAGCCTTAAAAATGTATAGAAAAATAGGCTTTAGAGAAGATTACTGCTATCCGCAGGCTTATTTAATGCAAAAACGTAAAAAATAGAGTGTGGGCGCGGTGGTTATTAATTTAACTGCCATACAAAACGAAAGGAGAAGTATGAGAATTTCTAAAGAAATCCTAACGGCAATGGGGCTGATTTGCCTTACATCAGGTGCAGTTATGGCTTGTGATTCAATTCAGGCTTATGCACACCCGACTTTGTTCGGCACACAAGGTCACTCTCTTGTAACAACACAAAGTGATGTTGTTATCGGCGGTAAAATTTACAAACCATGCCATGTAAAAACTGTTCAAGAAAAACAGAATGTTGTTGTGGCAAAATTCGCTAAAGAAAGCTTATGCAAAATGAAAGATAAAATGGATAAAAACAGAGCAAATCTGTTTAATCCGAAAATGCCTGTTCTCCGTTCAGAACTTGCATTCATTCTTTCAGACGGCTTAGATTTGAAAGATGTAAAAGCTAACGCTTATACAGATATCCCTGCTGACTACTGGGCAAAAACAGAAATTGACAGAGCTTTGACTGCTGATGTAATGATAGGTTATCCGGATTCATCATTCAAACCGGATCAGGCTATTACAAAAGCAGAAGTTTTTGCAACTTTTGCTAAATTATTAAACGGTTCGGCAGACAGCGCAGCAGCTCCTGTATTCAACGGGCAGGAAGTAAAATATGTTCCTGACTGGGCATATGGTGCAGCTAACGAAGTTATTGCATCAGGTATTCTGAAAGATACTCCTGATCCGGATAAAATCGTTAATGACGAATACCTTTCAAAAACACAGGTTGCTTATATGTTAGGTGCTTTGAAAAAAGGTTATATGATTAATCTTACTAACGGTGCGGAAAACTGTGCTTCTAAATATGAACCGGTTGCAGTTAAGGTTAAATTAAGCGAAAGATTAAGTGCAAGAACTTCTAATGTAGGCGATACTTTTACAGCTAAAACAACAGAAGAAGTTACTCTAAGCGGTGTAACCTTCCCTGCAGGTTCAACTGTTAAAGGTAAAGTTAAATCTCTTGCAAGACCTGGTGTTAAAAAACCTGGATATCTTGAAGTACAATTTGACAGCATTTCTAACGGCGACAACTGTGTAGAATTCCCTAAAAAACTTGCCAGTGCACAAGCTGAAGTACTGAAAAATCCTAATATTATTTCAAGACTTCTAGGCGCTCCGTTCTCAATGGCAGGCAGAGTTGTCGGTGTTGCCGGCAGAACAGTATCAGAAGGCGTTGAAGTTGTAGCAAACGGTGTTGAAGAATACGGTGACAACTGGTCAGATGCATTTGTTGATACTTGTTCTCTTCACCCGCTCAAAGGTTTGAAGAGTGTTGGCAGCAGCTTTATCACTGTTGGTAAAGGCGTATACAATATAGTTAAATTAGCTGCAAGCGGTGTCTTTGGTGTATGTTATGAATTTGTTGATGAAGTAAAATACCTCATCGTTCCTAACACAACTAACGATTCTTGCTTGAACCCTGATGAAGAATTAACTATTATTTACTAATTTTTCTAAAGGAAAGTTTGAACAGCCTGATGTAGCTTTTGTCTGCGTCAGGCTGTTTTCTTGTTTAAACAAGCAGAAACAAGTTTTCTTAACAAAACTTCACAAATCAAAGCAAAAAAGGCAACTTTTTAATTTTTCATGACTTTATATATATACGAGATATCAATTATCACTACACATATTGTAAAGGAGACATAAATGGCTAGAGTACTTATTTCCATGCCGGAAGAATTTTTAGACAGAATCGATCAGGTAGCAGAAGGCGAAAATCGTACACGTTCGGAATTGATTCGTGAAGCTTTGAGAAGCTACATGTATAAAAGCAAAGTAAGATCTTCTTCTCTTGCTACAAAAAATGCAGCTCTTTTAGAAGCTTTGCTTGATTAACCTTGTGTATAAATAATTGCGCAGCGGTTAAGAAAAAGTTATATGTATGCTGAAAGTTTAGAAGCTTTCAGATACTGGACAAGCGGAAAAAGGAAAAGGGAAAATTACTTAGGAAATTAAAAAACAGCTCAACACCAATGAGCTGCTTTTTTATTGTTTTTTATATTTCTTCAAAAGAATTAATAGCGATATCAATAATTGCAGTTCCCGGGTGCGAAATTGCTTTTTCAAGAGCCGGAATGAGTTCCGGTTCGGAGGTTACTCGGATTGCGAACAGGTCATAGGCTTCTGCAATCTTAGTAAAGTCTGGGTTTGTCATTTCTACTTGATAAAGGTTGTGGTAAATTTTTTCTTGCATCTGGCGCACCATTCCGAGATAACTGTTATTCATAATAATAATTTTTACCGGAATGTTATGTTCCCGGCAGGTGGCAAGTTCTTGCAGATTCATTTGGAATGAGCCGTCACCTGTAATATTTAAGACAAGATTATCCGGATTCGCAATATAAGCTCCAATTGCGGCAGGAAGCCCGAAGCCCATAGTTCCCAAGCCTCCCGAGGTTATAAATTTTTTAGGTTTGTTGAAGTTAAAATATTGCGCCGTAATCATTTGATGCTGCCCGACATCCGTCACAACAACAGGTTCAAACATTTTTGTGTATTCATAGATTGTCTGCAAAACGTGAGATGATTGAATACAGTTTGAATTTGTAATTTCTGCCTTAAGAAGAGTAATTTTATTATACCAGTTTGTATAATCTTTAAGGGGCGGTAAATATTTAATAAATTCTTTAAGAAAAGTTGAAGAATCTGCAATAATTTCGGCCTCAAACTTATTCGGGATTTTTTTAAGATTTATATTAACTATATTTGCGTTTGGTGCAAAATCAGAGTTTTTGCAGGTTGAACGGTCGGAAAAACTTACCCCGAGAGCGAGAAGAAAGTCACATGATGCAAGAGCTGTATTTGCCGGATATGTTCCGTTAATACCTATCATCCCGACATAGAGCGGATTGGTGGAAGGGAATGCGCCGATTCCCATAAGAGTTGATATAACCGGAATTTTTGTTCTGGATACAAATTTCCTTATTTCATCTACGGCATCAACAGCTCCTCCGCCCAGTAAAATAAACGGGTTTTGAGCTTGTGAGAGCATCTCTGAAACTTTTTTAAAATCCGTGTCAGTAATTGGCGGCAGGAATTGTTTAGTTTTCCTCTTCTCTAAAGAAGTTTTGTATTCTGATTCAAGAATATTTCGAGGAAGGGCAATAACCACGGGGCCTTTTTCCTCTGATGCTATAGAAAAAGCTTCTTCTATAATCTGCTTGATGTCATCATCCGGAGAAAGAAGGTAGTTCTTTTTTGAACATGTTTTTGTCATTGAGATGATATCGACTTTTTGGAAAACTTTGCCTTTATTTTCCTTCGGGGAAACATCTCCGGCTAAAATAACAAGCGGTGTCGAGTCTGCGTAAGCGTTAGCAATGCCTGTAATTGTGTTAGTGAACCCTGGACCTGAGGTTACAAGAACTACACCGGGTTTGCCGCTTACCCGGGCATAGCCTTCTGCGGCATGAACTGCTGCCTGTTCATGGCGTACAAGGTAATGTTTAATCTTTGAGGAAGAAAGTTCGTTATAAATACTGAGAACGGCAGCTCCCGGATAGCCGAAAATGTTTTTTACTCCAAGATTTTCAAGCGTTTCAACAAGAACTTTTGCACATGTAGGCACAGAAATCTGATTAGTTTTTATTTTAGATTCCATACTCAAAAGATTTGTCATAGCTATATTATTATACATCAAAAGATAAAAAATAATAGAAACTACTTGACCGTAAAAAATGTTTAAAGTAGAATTTAATCACACTTCATTAGTGTGGATATCGCCTAACGATATCATCGGATGCACAGCAATGATATGTTTTGTAGCCGAAAAACCCTTTGTCGGGATGTGGCGCAGTTTGGTAGCGCACCTCGCTTGGGACGAGGGGGTCGCACGTTCGAATCGTGTCATCCCGACCATTTGAAAAAGGAAGCCCGATGGGCTTCTTTTTTTTGTATTTATAAATCACGATTCGAACGTTTCAAGGTCATGTAGTGAAAGAATAGAGGCAGACCGGTATTTTGTTTCAAGTTTTGAATTATATCAAATGTCT
>CALUVM010000021.1 GCA_944324255.1 Candidatus Gastranaerophilales bacterium
GGTACATCAATCGGTAAAGGTTTCCAGGGTACTGTTAAGAGATGGAACTTTGGAAGAGGACCTATGGCTCACGGTTCTAAGAACCACAGAGAACCGGGTTCAATCGGTGCAGGTACAACTCCTAGCCGTGTTATCAAAGGTAAAAGAATGGCTGGTAACATGGGTAATGAAAGAGTTACTATTACTAAACTTAAACTTGTTAAAGTCGATTCAGAAAACGGTTTAGTATTAATTAAAGGTTCAGTTCCGGGCTGCGAAGGCAGATTGGTAACAATCGTTCCAAGCCGTACTAAATGGAACTAACTGCGAGAACCGCCGTTAATAGCGGAACGCAAGTGAAGCGAATGAAGCAATCTTTGATTGCACGGGCGGATAAACAAACAGAAAAGTTTTAAAAATCCCGACTTGCCATATAAAACGATAAACCGGAGGGGCAGACCCAAAAGGGTAAATCGAAAGGGGTAAGAGGAAGTACAGAAAAATAAGGAAAAACAGAAATGTCAAAACAATTATTAAATACAAATGGCGAACAATTAGGCGAAATTACTTTAAGCAAAGAAGTTTTTGGTGTTGAGCCTAATTTACACGTAATGCATTTAGCATTGAGAAGACAATTAAACAACGCAAGACAGGGTTCTGCATGTGCTAAAACAAGAGCAGAAGTTTCAGGCGGCGGAAGAAAACCTTGGAAACAAAAAGGTACAGGTCGTGCAAGAGCAGGGTCAACAAGATCTCCATTGTTCGCAGGCGGCGGTGTTATCTTTGGACCAAAACCTAGAAGCTACGAAATCAATATGCCTCAAAAAGCAAGAAAACTTGCTCTTAAATCAGCACTTTCCGCAAGAGAAGAACAATTAGTTGTTGTTAAAGATTTCTCAGCAATTACAGAACCAAAAACTAAGTTAATGGCAGGAATTATCAAGTCATTAAACTTAAGCGGTAAAATTCTTGTTATAGCAGATACACTAGCTGAAGAAAACAAATATTTAAGCCTTGCAGCAGGAAATATTCCGAGTGTTAAGCTCTTACTTCCTGTTAACTTAAATGTTAAAGACTTACTTGAAGCTGATTTTGTTGTAATGACAGAAAAAGCTGTTAACGATATAACAGAAAGATTAAGCAAATAGTTTAATAATCAGTACGCAAAATCAAAAGAGTAAAGGAATAAAAAAATGAGTAAAGACAGAACAAATAAAGAAAAGTTATACGATATAATCAAAAAACCGATTATAACTGAAAAATCAATGATGGCTACAACACTGGGACAATACACTTTTGAAGTAGATAAGAATGCTACAAAGGTAGAAATTGCTCAGGCTGTTGAACAGGCTTTTCCTGGCAGAAAAGTTAAAAAAGTAAGAACAGTTTATATGCCGTCACACGAAAAAAGAATGGGTTTAAAATTCGGTAGAACAGATTCTTCTAAAAAAGCAATCGTAACTATCGAAGGCGATCCAATCGAAGAATTGACAGCTATATAATGTCACTAAGTAACTAAAAAAGATAATTATAGGAGAATAAATAAAATGGCAACTCGTAAAATTAATCCGACATCTCCGGGACAAAGAGGTATGATAAAGAGTGATTATCAAGAAATCACTACTTCAACTCCTGAAAAATCTTTATTGAAGAAAATAAACAAGACAGCCGGAAGAAATAATACCGGCAGAATAACTTGTCGTCATAAAGGCGGCGGTGTAAAACAAGCTTACCGTATTATCGACTTCAAAAGAGAAAAATTCGGTGTACCGGCAACAGTTAAAACTATTGAATATGATCCAAACAGAAATGTAAGAATTTCATTAGTTTTCTATGCTGATGGTGAAAAGAGATATATCTTAACTCCGGAAGGTTTGAATGTCGGTGATGTAATTGTAAGCGGTCCTGATGCAGAAATTCAAACAGGTAATGCATTACCTCTGGATTTAATTCCATTAGGTACAATTGTTCATAATATCGAACTTATACCTGGAAGAGGCGGCAAAATGGTTCGTTCAGCAGGTAACTTTGCACAGGTTATGGCAAAAGAAGGAAACTATGTAACTATTAAATTACCTTCAGGTGAAATGAGAATGGTAAGAAAAGAATGCATGGCAACTGTTGGAACTCTCGGCAACTCGGAATTTAAGAACTTAAAAATCGGTAAAGCCGGAAGAAAAAGATATATGGGTATCAGACCTACAGTACGTGGTGTAACAATGAACCCTTGCGATCACCCTCACGGTGGTGGTGAAGGTAAAACCGGTCCTGGCGGACACCCTAAAACACCTTGGGGCAAACCTGCTCTTGGTTATAAGACAAGAAAACAGGGTAAAGCTTCTGATAAATTAATCGTTAGAAGAAGAAAAAAATAACCTAAGGTAATAAAATAACAAAACAAAAATATTAAATACAAATATATAAAAGGAGAAATTAATGGCACGTTCATTAAAAAAGGGCCCATACGTAGAAGAAGCTCTTCAAAAGAAAATTGACAAGATGAATGAAAATTCAGAAAAGAAAGTTATAAAAACTTGGTCAAGAGCATCCATGATAATTCCTGCTATGTTGGGGCATACAATAGCCGTTCACAACGGCAAAACCCATGTTCCTGTTTATGTAACAGAACAAATGATTGGACACAAACTGGGTGAATTTGCGCCTACAAGAATGTACAGAGGGCACGCAGGTTCTGATAAAACAGCAAAACGCAAATAAAATTCTGTACGGTTTTTAATCAAATAGAAGAAATATAAGGAAAATAAAAATGGAAGCTAAAGCAAGACAAACAAACATAAAAATGACAGCAAGAAAACTTCGCAGAGTAATCAACGAAGTAAGAGGAAAAGCTGTTAATGAAGCTCTTGATATGTTACGTTTTATGCCTTACTTTGCGGCAAGAGTTGTTGAAAAGAATGTAAAAGCTGCAGCAGCAAATGCTTTTGAACAGTCAGGCGTAAAATCAGATGCATTAAAAGTTTCTGAAATTTATGCAGACGAAAGCGTAACATACAAAAGAGGTAAACCAAGAGCGCAAGGTCGTATATACAGAAGACTCAAACGTACATCTCACCTCACAGTTAAAGTTAGTGACACAACAAAATAGGGAATAATGAAATGGGACAAAAAACACATCCAACCGGATTTAGAGTAGGTATAATCAGACCTTGGGCAAGTACATGGTATGCAAAGGTTAGAGATTATGCTGAATTTGTAGCAGAAGATGCTAAAATCAGAAAATTCATTAAGAAGAAACTTTATGCAGCAGGTGTTGCAGATATCTTAATTGATAGAAAATCTCAAAATACAACAATTACCGTTGTAACAGCAAAACCGGGTATTGTTGTAGGAAGAGGCGGTCAAGGTATTGATGAGCTTAAAGCAGAAGTTTCAAAATATTTAGGCAAACCTGTAATCATTAATGTGGTTGAAGTTGCCAGAATTGACGTAAACGCTTTATTAGTAGCTGAATTTGTTGCTCAGCAGCTTGAAAAACGTGTTGCATTCAGACGTGCAATGAAGCAGGCTATGCAGAGAACAATGAGAGCCGGCGCTCAAGGTATCAAGATTATGGTATCAGGACGTTTAGGCGGTGCTGAAATCGCTCGTTCCGAATGGGCTAAAGAAGGAAGAATTCCTCTTCAAACCCTTAGAGCTGATGTTGATTATGGATTTACCGAAGCTGATACAGTTATGGGTAAAATTGGTGTTAAAGTTTGGATTTTCAAAGGCAACTTAATGCCTGGCGAAAGAGCAGATATGAACATCAAATCTAAAAATTCAAAAGAATCAACAGGTGAAAGATTCAGCGGAAGACGCGGTAAAAGAAAAGCTGTTGAAACAAAATAAGAAAAAATATTAGGAGAACAATATAATGTTAATGCCGAAAAAGACAAAATACCGCAAAGCGATGAGAGGAAGAATGAAAGGTACCGAAACAAGAGGTATCGACTTTGAGTTCGGCCGTTACGCAATTAAAGCTCTTGAACCGGGCTGGATTACAAGCCGCCAGATAGAAGCTGCAAGACGTGCTATGACTCGTGAAATCAAACGTGGCGGTAACGTTTGGATTAAAATATTCCCGGATAAACCAGTTACTAAAAAACCGGCAGAAACCCGTGGAGGTTCAGGTAAAGGTAACGTAGAATACTGGGTAGCAGTAGTAAAACCAAACAGAATCTTGTTCGAACTTGATTACTTTGACAGAGCTGTTGCAATCAATGCTCTTGAGCTTGCAGCACAAAAACTTCCTATCAAAGTAAAAGTTATTGAAAAAGAAGCTGTATAAAATTAAAGGATAAATAACAATGAAATTAAGTGAAATGCGTGAAAAAACAGTTGATGAGTTAAAGCAATTTGTGCTTGATTCTAAAAAACAGCTATTTGATAACAGAATCAAATTAGCAACTCACAAGTTGGAAAACACTGCTGAGATTTCAAAAACAAAACGCTTAATAGCTCAAGCAAAAACTGTTATAAGTGAAAAGGAAGCTGCAAGTGAAGCTAAGGCTTAAGCCACAGTTACTTGCAAAGGAGATAACAAATGCCTAAAAAAGAAAAACAAGGTGTTGTAATTAGTGACAAGATGGATAAGACTGTTGTCGTAAAAGTTGCGTCATATAATCCGCACCCAAAATATAAGAAAATTATTGAATCAAACAAAAACTACAAAGCTCATGATGAAAAGAATGAATGCGGTGTTGGTGATATAGTTAGAATTATTGAATCAAAACCTATTTCAGGAAGCAAAAGATGGGTTGTTGAATCCATTGTAGAAAAAGCTAAGTAGTTGTAAGTGATTGAGTGACTAAGTAACTAAGTGATTAAGTATGGTATTTAATTTGTTAGTTATGTTTCACAAAATCATGCAAACACGCAAACATCATTATCTAAAAGATAATGCGCTGTAAAGGAAAGCAGGTTAGGGTTTTAACCCCAACAGAAATTAAAAGGAAACAGAAAAATGATACAACAAGAAACAAGACTAGTAGTAGCAGATAATACAGGTGCTAAAGAATTATTAGTTATTCGTGTTATGGGCAGTTCTAATAAGAAATTTGCTGCAGTAGGTGATGTTGTTGTTGCAACCGTAAAAGATGCAACTCCAAATATGACCGTTAAAAAATCAGAAGTTGTAAAAGCTGTTATTGTAAGAACAAAACACGATATTAAACGTGCTGACGGATCTGTTATCAGATTTGACGAAAATGCAGCTGTTATTATTAACAAAGACGGCAACCCGCGCGGAACCCGTGTATTCGGACCTGTTGCAAGAGAATTAAGAGATAAAAACTTTATGAAGATAGTTTCTCTTGCTCCGGAAGTTATCTAGTTCACGGCAAGCAGAAGCGAGTTTTAGAAATAGATAAGCCTGAACTGATTTCAGGTATCCTGAATAAAAATCTCAAATTCAAATAATAAATGGAGAAATAAAATGGCAGAAAGTAAAAAAAGCTTGCATGTAAAAACCGGTGACAGAGTAGTCATCACAGCAGGCAAAGATAAAGGAAAACAAGGTAACATCAAAAAAGCAATTCCTTCAGAAGGCAAAGTAGTTGTTGAAGGTGCTAATATGATTACCAAGGCTACCAAAGCAAATCCTGCATACGGTATTCAAGGCGGATTAATCAAGAAGGAAGCTCCTCTTGATGCATCCAATGTAATGATTGTATGCCCGAGCTGCGAAAAGCCTACCAGAATCAAACACTCCGTTGTTGACGGAAAAAAAGTTCGTGTTTGTAAAAAATGTGGTGAACAGTTAGACGTTTAACATAGGTCGGGGCAGATATGGTGTGGCAGTTACTATTGCCAGACCGGTAAGTAAAAATTTAGTTTGTTTTTATTTACCTCTTCCCGCTTGATGTTGATACCGTCTTAGTAAAGAGGAAAGAAAAATGACAAAGACAAAAAGCTTAAAAGCAAAATACGATGAAGAAGTAAAAGCAGCACTCAAGGAAAAGTTTGGTTATAAAAATGACCTTATGATTCCGAAACTTCATAAAATTGTCTTAAATATGGGTGTTGGTGAAGCTTCTCACAACTCAAAAATTGCAGATGCTATTCAAGCTCAATTAACAAAGATTGCCGGACAGAAGGCAATGGTTACAAAGGCTAAAAAATCAATCGCTACATTCAAGTTAAGAGAAGGTATGCCGGTTGGTGCTATGGTTACAATCCGTGGTGAAAGAATGTATGACTTCCTTCAAAAGTTAATCTGTGTTGTTTTACCTCGTATTCGTGACTTTAGAGGTATTTCAGCTAAGAGTTTTGATGGCAGAGGCAACTATACTTTAGGTTTAAAGGAACAATCTTTGTTCCCTGAAATCACTTACGAAGAAGTTGATTTGGTAAAAGGTATGAACGTATCTATTATCACAACTGCTAAAACTGATGACGAAGCAAGAGAATTGCTTAGATTATTGGGTATGCCATTCAAAGGGGCAAACAAAGCTTAGTTATAAGTTTCCCGATTTGGCACAGAATGAATAAGCATAGATGGATTATTGAGTCCCGATTATGCTAGAATGTATGTAAGAAATGAATAAAGGAGAAAATCATGGCTAAAAAAGCGATGATAAATAAAGAACAAAAAAGAGAAATGTTAGCAGCTAAGGGCAAATACCCGAAAGTTAGACTTCACAACAGATGCAGCATTTGCGGCAGACCTCACGGTTTCCACAGAGATTTCGGTCTTTGCAGAATCTGTTTGAGAAAGATGGCTCACCAAGGGTTACTCCCTGGCGTTACTAAAGCTTCCTGGTAATAAGCAGATAAATTTAAGGAACTGTTTTTGTTGACAGGCAGAACTGCACATTGGAGCAAGTTCCGAAAATTTACTTCCGGTATCGCCATATGGTGCCGATACTAGACAAGAATTAAAACGCAGTGTTGATTACTGTGTTGTATCAGGTAGAATTTAATATATTTAAAAAGAACCTCATTTGTGGAGGTTCTTTTTTGTTTTCTAAAAACCGGAGGTTTTTAAATTTAACTACCTCCGGTTTTTATATTATTTTAATTTATGTACAGCCGTTACCACAATCTCAGCAGCTTCTTCAGGTTTGATGTTTGAAGTTTCTTCTGTTTCTCTTACCTTAAATTCAACCAAACCTTCGTTTATTCCTTTACCTACTGTTATACGGTACGGGAAGCCGATTAAGTCTGCATCTTTAAACTTAACCCCGGGACGTTCGTCACGGTCGTCAAGAACTGCTTCAACTCCGTGTTTAATAAGAGTTTTATATAAATCTTCCGCAACCTTCATTTGCTGCTCATCTTTTGTACTGACAGGGATAATAATAACGTGGTAAGGCGCAATAGCGAGCGGCCATTTGATTCCGTGGTCATCATAATGAGCTTCTACTGCGGCAGCTGCTGTTCTTGAAATCCCGATTCCATAGCAGCCCATAATATAAGGTTTTGTTTTCCCGTCAATATCTGTATATACGGCGTTCATAGGTTTAGAATACTTTGTTCCTAATTGGAAGATATTACCAACTTCAATCCCTCTTGTAACTTTGAGCGGTTTTCCACACTGAGGACAAAATTCACCGGCTTCTACCAGTCTGATATCGGTAACAATTTGAGGAAGCTCAACATCTGTTCCCCAGTTATAACCTACTCCATGCTTATCTTTTTGGTTAATTCCGATTACAAAGTTCTTCATTTCTTTAACTGTGTTATCGGCAATTACAGTAATTGGATAGCCATTGTATTCTTTCAAACCGTTCGGACCGATAAAGCCTTTTGCGGCATCAAATCCGTTTACACCCATCATTTCTTCAATTTCGCCGGCTGTAGCAATACGAATATCAGAACCTTCAACTGCATTCATAAGTTTTGTTTCTTCAACCTGTTTATCTCCTCTAATGAGTGCAAGTACAGGCTTTTTATCTACAATGTAGACAAGAGTTTTAACTATAAGGGTAGCAGGAATATTTATGAAACTGCATAATTCTTCTATTGAAAGCGTATTCGGGGTATCTACAATCTTCGCTGTACTCCAATCACCCACTACATTTACCCCTTCAGTTGGAAGATTTGAAACAGCGTGGTTTGAGTTAGCGGAATAGTCACAGCTTTCGCAGTAGAAAACGTCATTTTCTCCTGCGTCGGTATCTGTTATAACCATAAATTCATGGCTAACGCTTCCGCCTATAGCTCCGGAGTCAGATTGAACCATTTTTGTATTAAGCCCGCAGCGCTTAAAGATTTTTGTATAAGCCTGCGCCATATTTTGATATTCTTTTTCAAGCCCTTCTTGAGTTGTATCAAAGCTGTAGGCATCTTTCATAATAAATTCTCTGCCCCTTAGAAGCCCGAATCTCGGACGAACTTCATCTCTGAATTTGGACTGAATTTGATACAGGTTCACAGGTAATTGTTTGTAGGATTTTAAGCCGTCACGGGCAATTGAAGTTATAATTTCTTCGTGAGTAGGTCCAAGACACATTTCCCTGTCATGGCGGTCTTTGAGCCTCATAAGCTCACGTCCGTAGACTTCCCAGCGTCCGGACTCTTCCCATAGTTCTTTTGGCTGAACAAACGGCATCAAAAGTTCTTGTGCGCCTGCTGCGTCCATTTCTTCCCGAACTATATTTTCAATCTTTTTTAAGACTCTCCACATGAGAGGCAAGTAGTTATAAACTCCTGAGGTGAGTTTTCTTATATAGCCTGCTCTTACAAGCATTTTATGAGAAACGACTTCCGCATCGGACGGAAATTCTCTTAAAGTCTGTACAAACAATTTTGACATTTTCATAATTCATATTCCCCTTTTTCTATATAATATCACAAACCTGTTTATGATACTCTGTATATATGGAAAAAAGGTATAACGCTTTTAGTGAATATTTAAAACAAAAGTTTGGCGCCAAAGTCTATAAAATTACTATAGATGCCGGTTTCTCCTGCCCTAATAGGGACGGAACAATATCAAGCAGCGGTTGTATATTCTGTGATGACGGCGGAAGCTTTTCTCAAGCACATTCAAACAGACTTTCAATAGAAGAACAGGTTCAAGTCGGGGCTGAAACGCTCGCAAGGAGATTTAAGGCGCAAAAGTTTATGTCTTATTTTCAGGCTTTTTCTAATACTTATAAGCCTGTTGGAGAGCTTGAAAAAATATATAAGGCATCTTTAACACATCCGGATATTGTAGGAATTTCTATAGGAACAAGACCGGATTGTGTTGACGATGACAAATTGAAACTAATTTCTTCTTTTATCCCCGATTATTATACCTGGATTGAATACGGACTGCAGTCTGTTCATGATAAAACTTTAAAAAAAATTAACCGTGGACATGATTACAAATGTTTTTTAGAAGCTTACGAAAAGACAAAAAAATACGGAATAAATACTTGTTTGCATGTTATACTTAATCTTTTTGAAACCTATGAGGAGATGATGGAAACAGCAAAAACAATAGCAAAACTTGAACCTGACGGGGTTAAAATTCATATGCTTGTTGCGCTTGAAGGTACAAAGGTTGCTGATATGTACACTAATGGCGAAATTAATTTTATGACAGAAGATGAATATGTTTCAACTGTTTGTGACTTTTTAGAATATTTACCTCCTCAAACCACAATCCACCGCCTTGCAGGAAACGGTTTAAGAACTGAACTTGTTGCTCCCAGATGGATAGGGAAAAAACTGGACACCCTGAACAGAATTGACAGGGAATTTGAACGCCGTGGAAGTAGACAAGGGGCTAAGTTTAACTTATAATAGCTTTATGGATAAAAAGGTTATTTCTACAAACAGAAAAGCTTTTCACGATTTTTTGATTTTTGATAAGTACATAGCAGGGATAGTTCTAACCGGAACGGAAATAAAATCAATCCGCAAAGGAATGTTAAACCTCAAAGACAGTTTCGCAAAAATCGAAGATAATGAAGTTTTCTTATACAATATGCATATTTCACCGTATGAGCAGGGTAATAGATTTAATCATAAACCTGATAGAGTGAGAAAATTGCTTCTGCAAAAAAAAGAAATAATGAAAATCTTAGCAAAAATTAAAAAAGAAGGTTACACAATTGTACCTTTGGAATTGTTTTTAACCCATGGTTTTGCTAAAATAGAGTTGGGTTTAGCGAAGGGTAAAAAGATTTACGATAAACGTGAAACAATTGCTAAAAAGACCCAAAATAGGGATATAGCAAGGCAAATGAAAAGGTGATGGGGATGTATAACAGAGAGTCTATTTTAAAAAGTTTGAATTCTGAAAACTATTATATTGATAAACACTCGCTGGATTTGTTTTTAGATGACTGGAAAATTGAATCAATATACGAAGACGAAGATGGTCTGGAATTTTATGATGACCTTTCTCTTGAAAAAATTAAAAAAGGAATCTCTTTAAAAGCTCAAGGCTACAGTGATGAACAAATTATAGCCAAACTCCAAAAAATGGAAGCAAAAGTTGAAAGATCTGAAGAACCCGTCCAGCCTATACTGGTAAAAGATTATCTTGAAGGCACAGAAAATGAGCCTGAATCTGATAATAGTCCAAATGCTCTGGAAAAAGTTGAAGAAGAAAATATTGTAACGGACTTAACCCCGCAGCCGCAGCAGAATAAAAGCTTTACACTTGATGTTTCAAGCCAGACTCTTCAAATGCTTGCAGAAGCTGTTGCTAAAAAGATTAGCGACGATATAAAAAATTCTGATATGGCAAACAAACTGATTGAAGCAGGCGGGTATAAAAGAGATAATGAAATTTTAGCCCAGCAGATTAAAGAACTCCTTGAACACAATAAAGAGCTTTCTCATAGAATAGAACAGTTAGAGTCAAATTCCTCAAACAGTTTTTGGAAACGTATTTGGGGCAGGGGTAAATAGAAGTAAAGGGGTAAATAGGGGTAAACAGAGGTAAACAGAGTACCAATTGAATTATATAGATTTTTTAAAAACCCTGGATTTAAGATTAGAAAAATATTTTGAGGAGCAAAAAAGTTATATTTGCTGTAAAAAGTTTTGTTCGGCTTGCTGTGAAAAAGGCGATTATCCGATTTCTAATTATGAGCTTGAATATTTAATGGAGGGATATAAATCTCTTGCGAATCCTATTAAAATTCAGGTTCAGGAAAATTTTAAGGAAATGGAAAAGGGCGGGAAATGTCCGTTTTTAATAAATAAAGAATGTTCCATTTACTCCTATCGTCCTATTATATGCAGGGTTCACGGGTTGGCATATATTTGCTCAACCGGTAAAGCAATTGTACCGTATTGTACGAATAACGGACTGAACTATTCTAAAGAATATTCAACAGGAATCTTGAATTGTGAACCGGTTAAAGAAAATTTAGAAACAAAAGAACTCTTAAAAGATTTTAAAGATGTTGAAATAAGAAATCTAATAGACTGGATTATGTAGCCGGAAAGATTGATATAGCAGGTTTAGCTAAATAAAAAATATCCGGATAATTTTATTTTTGCTTACTTATTTTTAAAGCTTTTTCTGGAAACTTTTTCGAAAACTTCATCAAAACTGACAATCGGTTCAAACTTATATCCGCAGTGTTCGGCAAGAGTTCCTCCCATCATAAATAATTCTTCTTGCGGGTATCTTCTGCAAATTCCGGGTCTGTTTTTGTGAATTTTGCATTTATGTGTTTCTTTATCAAGGTTTGTACATTCAAAAACCAGACCCGTTTCGTCTTTGCCTATAACTTTAAGGTAAGTATAAAAAGGGTGCAGGAGCTTTAGTCTTTTAAATTCTTCTTCTGTCTGGATAACATTTTTATGCTTTACATAAATCTTTTGGCAGCATCTCCCGCAGGCATTACATTGCCCGACACGATAGTATTTGCGTCCAAGTACGTGAATATAAAAAAACTTTTTTAGCTTTTTAAACATTTGTCAGCCTTGATCTTGCGAATTTGTATTCCGAAGAATCTTCTTTTGCCAGTGTCATAACCTTAGAAAAATACTTATTTGCCTGCCTGAATTCTCTATTGGAATAATAGATTCCGCCTTTGTCCAGACAAGCTTTTATAATCCTTTCTTCAGGATTTATAAATAATTTTAAATCATGTATCAAATCCCCAAGCTCATCAGTTAAGGCAGGGTTAATAATTACACAGTTTTCGTATTCATATAGTGCAAAGTGATAATTATTTTCCTTATAATAATTGTCTGCCCATTCTTTATGTCCGGCATAGCTTGCTTGATTAAATCCGTGTGAAAGTTCATTAACAGCTTTGATTACTCTCAAGTATTCGTTCTGATTGTTTAATACGAGAGGCATTAAACGCTTCATGCAGCAGTATGCACCGGTATAATCCCCCAGTTCAAGCATTACAAGAGGTAATTTTTCTAAAACGTCAAAGGATTTAGGGTCCAGACAATAGGCTTGTTTTAGATATACAAGCGAGTGCATATAATCTTTTTCTTCAAAATATAATTTGCCCAGAAGATAATTAATATCAAAACTGGTCGGATAGCTTTTTGCTGCCTGCGCAAGCCCCTGAATAGCCGTATCGTTATCTTTCATGGCAACGGCTCTTAGTGCTTTTTGATAAAATTCATCTCCCATTCCGATAAATTCATCAATACTCTTTTTTATTTCATTATAGTATGCGGAGGTCTTATTCTTAGCATATTTTAAATATTTCTGGTAATAAAAAACCGACTGAAATCTCATATTTTTGGAAAAGTATGAAGTCGCAAGATTCAGACAGACAGACTCGTCATCCGGCTTTATAGAATAAGCTCTTACCCAGTATTCAATTGCTTTAGAAACATCCTGCCTTTTGTAGGCAATGTTTCCCATATACAAATATGAAGGATTTTTTGTCCTGTCGAGTTCAATTGAGCGTTGGAAAAATGATTCAGCCTTTTGTGTATCATTAAGTTTGTAATAGCAGCGTCCTATTTCATAATACAGCTTGTATGAATAGCTTGTATTAACCATATCTAAATACAAATTGAGCGCATTAGAATATTTACCATCCCTGTAAAGATTCTTAGCAGCTTCAATCTTTTTATCCTCGATATCCGAGTTATCTTCAATATAATAATCTGAACCTGCCATAGGTGTATTTTAGCATATTTACAAACCTAAATCATCACGCAATTTAGAATTTGTTACAAGATTCTGTAAAACGTCATCTTCAAATACGTCTATAACACCGTCAGCAAAAAGTTCCTGCATTCTTTGCAGATGGGATAAATCTTCTTCATCACTCATTGCAATTTTATTAAATTTCTTAATATCACAATCTTTTTGGAAAAGTTCAATTGCATTGGATGAAATTTCGGTTCTGTCAACGTAAGGGTTTTTTGATACATTTGAAGTGTATTTTTGAGCATTAGCTCTAATAGCGGCAAGATTGATTACATTGTTCTCTCTTGCTAATTGAGAATTGTATAATATATCTTTGTTGTTGTCGTTTATGTTATTAAACATTTGCCCCTAATCTCCCCGATTATCCAGCACTAACATTATCTTATATTTTTCAGATTTTGTTATCAACTGTTTGAATGAAATTTAGTGACCTTTCTTTTTGAACCTGACTCCTTCAACTTCGTGTACATCCTCAGTTACAATAAAAGCTTTAGGATCAATTGAATGTATAAGTTCTTTTAATTTCGGCATATCAAATTTGTTGACAACACAGTAAGTGAGAATCTTTTCCTGTCTTGAGTATCCGCCGAGGGTTTTCATATAAGTTACGCTTATATCAAGTTCCTGAATAATTGAATCTCCGATTTCTCTGGCTTTTTCAGAAACGATTCTTACAGATTTAGCTTTATCTAGACCTTCAAGTACCGTATCAATAACTTTAGATGCAACATAATACGTTAATACTGAATAGAGAGCTCTGTCCCACCCAAAAAGGAAGCCGGCTCCCATATAAATAAAGAAATTTATTCCCATTAAAAGTTCGCCGACCGAAATTATCTTGAGCTTTTTAGATAAATCAATAGATACCATCTCTGTTCCATCCAGCGAGGCATTATTACGTAAAATTAAACCGACTCCAAGTCCGAGTACGATTCCGCCGAATACTGTTGCGAGAAGAAGATCCTGAGTTACAATTCTCCAGTGTACAAGGTTTGTAGCAACAGATAACATTAAAATAGCAAAGAATGTTTGTATAACAAAGGTTTTACCAAGAGTTCTTAATGCTAACAGAATAAACGGGAAGTTTATAGCAAGAATAAATAAACCCAGATTTCCGTTTGTTATATATGTTGCCATCATAGAAATACCGATAACTCCCCCGTCTATTATTTTGTTAGGGAGTAAAAACATTTCAAGAGCAACGGCAACAATAAAAGCTCCAAGGGTTAAGAAAAAAGCCTTGCTTATAATTTCTTTTATTATCTGCCCTTTTGTTTTGACAATTTTTGCGGGCTTTTTTTTATGCATAAACAAAATTTACCTCTTTATACTTTCTTCTTAAACATATCAAAGAAGTTTTTTGTATCTTTTGAAACGGTCTTATCAACAGGTTTTATTCCTAAAATAGATTCAAGGTCTGATTTTAGGGTTGTTAAATCATCATATTTTTTCAATAAACCATCCATACAAATTGAAACATCTCCTGTTTCTTCCGATACAACAAGACATGCTGCATCAGAAACTTCTGACATCCCGATAGCGGCTCTGTGGCGGGTACCGTATTTCCAGCTGAGTTTTGGATCTTCTGTCAGAGGAAGCAGAACTCCTGCTGAATGGATTTTGTTTCCGTCTATTATCATTGCGCCGTCATGCAGAGGTGTATTCGGGTGGAATATTGTTAAGATTAACTCTGTAGAAATTCTTGCATCCAGTACTGTTCCGACTTCAGAATAAACAATTGCGCTTAATGCTTTTTTAAATACAATAAGTGCTCCGGTTTTAGTCTTTGTAAGGTATTTTACGGCTTCAACAATCTCTTTTATAATATCAACTTCATTCTCAGCGGCTTCTCTATAGGTGCCGGAGGAAAAGAAAGTCCTTTTTATAAATCCCGGCTGCCCTAGATATCCCAGAAACCTTCTTAATTCCGGCTGGAATATAACAATAAGACTTAATGCAATTAATGTTACAAGCGATTTTAAGAAAACGCCGACTATTTTTAGGTCGATTAGTATAAGAATTTCACTTAAAATCCAAGCAAAAACAAGAATAAATAATCCTTTGACAAGGTTTTCGGATTGAGTGTTTTTAATAAATTTTTGATAGAAAATAAACAGAACTGCAATAATGAATACGATTTCTAAAATATTAATCCAGTTAAGAGACCACTGTAAAGGACTCAAAAAGCTGTGAATTAATGAAATCAAATCATCTAACATTATTTTCTCAACCTATCAGGAATACTTTCTCTTGCTATTAAATCGTCTAACGATTCTCTACTTACTATCATAGCAGATTGTGAATTATTTACAAGTACCATTGCCGGTTTTTCTACCCTGTTATAATTTGATGCCATAGAGTAGTTGTAAGCTCCGGTATTATAGATGCAAACAATGTCGCCTGCTTCAATGTTCGGAAGTTTAATATTTTCTATTAAAATATCTCCGCTTTCGCAATATCTGCCTGCTAATGTAACGAATTCTGTTTTTGGATTGTTCATTTTATTAGCAACATCTGCAGTATATTTTGCCTGATACATAGCAGGGCGTGGATTATCTGCCATTCCTCCGTCAAGTGCTATATACTTTCTGACGTTTGGAATTGTTTTCTTGGAGCCTGCGGTATATAGCGTAATTCCAGAGGTTGAAATAATACTTCTCCCCGGTTCTATGTAAATAACAGGTTCTTCAATGGCATATTTATCAAGAGCTTTCTTCATTGCTTCGGTTACAGCCCGGGCAAGTTCTGCTACGGAAGGCGGAGTATCATCATTCGTGTATTTTACTCCTAAACCGCCGCCAATATTCATTTCATTCAGTGTAATACCATGAACTTCCTTTATTCTGGCAAGTTCTCTGATAAGAATCTCAACTTCATCATAATAACTTCTTGTTTCAAAAATTTGTGAGCCTATATGTGCGTGAATCCCTTTTAGATTTAAGTTTTTGTATTCTGTTTTAATAAGATTTATGATTTCATCAATCAGGTTAAGATTAAATCCAAATTTGGAATCAATTTGTCCGGTTTGAATATAGTCATGTGTATGGCATTCAATTCCAGGAGTAATTCTTAAAAGTATATCAGCTTTTGTATTTTTTGAAGAAGCAATCCTGTTAAGAAGCTCCGCTTCATAAAAGTTATCTACAGAGAATCTTCCTATACCATATTCAAGAGCAAGTTCAATTTCTTTGGCAGATTTATTATTTCCGTTGAAAAGAACTTTTTTCATATTAATACCTGCTTTGTATGCAGTATATATTTCTCCTGCCGAAACAGTATCAAATCCAAAACCTTCCGTATCAAGAATTTTTAATACGGCAAGATTGCACAAAGATTTGCAGGCATACATCATATGGATATTATGATAGTCTTTAAAAGCTTCTTTATATTCGCTGCAAATTTTGCGAATAGTGGTTTCATCGATAACATATAAGGGGGTTCCGTATTTATGAGCAAGTTCAACAGTATCGCATCCGCCTATAAAAAGGTGATTCTCAACAATTTCTGCTGTAACAGGTCTTAAAGATTGATTTGTACTCATTTAAAAACCCTCTTGTGCTCTAATATCTTTATACTAGCAAAACAAGAGGGTTTTTACAATATTATATTGTATGATTTTTATACGGCTTCTGTTGTAACATACTTGGCGGATTTTGCAACAACTCCGTAACAAACCATTGTAAGTCGATTATTAAGAGCCAGCATTGTTCTGTAATTATTCGAGTAGTTATCCATTGCATCCAGCATATCGTCTGCTGAAACTTTTGATACTAATGAATCTGCATCGTGATTATCTACTTTTTCTTGTGAATATTTTTCTACTAATAACTTGTCGATAAAATCTCTTGCGCCAATTGCCATAATAAACTCTCCTTATTTACATTAATACTCTATTCAATTTATTAAGAGATAATAGAAACTAAACCTTAATATGAGTCCTATTTTTATGGACTATATCTGGTTTTTGTTTTTATTTTATATCTCTTGTATATATAAAGTATTTAACTTTATAAAAATTGCCTTTTTTGTTAGCAATTGTAAAGTTATGTAAAGTTGCTTTAAAAAAACGCAGAAAATCTTATTATTGTTAAGTTTTACCAGGGGATTAATGATATTTATTATACAAATCATCTAAAAATCTATTTTGCGAACTTCGTCTTTTAATGATTTCTGCTGACATATAGGTTCCTGAATAAAGTTCTCCGGATGCCCAGCGGCAAAGATTATACGAATGTATATCTTTTTCGGAATAACAATATATTGCTAAGTCTGAATAATATTTACTCAAACTCATTCTTGTTGTGTAATAATTTTGTTCGGAAGGCTTCAGGTCTTTTATTAAATACGACTTTAAATCTATAATCGTATTTGCAACTTCTTTTGCAGATGAAGTGTTATTGGATTTTTTTAAAATTTTATATAACTTTTCATAGACATCAATAACTCCGTGGTCGCAGTTTAAGCTGGTTTTGTCAGGGTGAAGAAAATCTATTACTTTATTGTAATAATGTTCAGCCCCGGCTATATAACCTCTGGTGTTGTCATTATCAGCTTTTGTTATATAGTAACTTATGTTTTCAGATGAGATGTTATCATTTGCTATCAGGGCTAAAATATCACGCTTTATTGCACTAAGGGTAGAAAATCCGCTGCTTTGCATTGCATAGACAGACGGGCGTTCTGTTCCTTCACAATTGTATTTTTGAAATAAAATTTTCCCGTCTTTACTGATATCAAAGATATATTTTTTTTGATTATCAATTAATTTACCTAAGTAATTTAAATTTTTTTCGTCAATTTCTCTTTCAGAGAAAATTTCATTAATTCTATACAATTTAGCGGGAAGAGATTCTGTACGTTTATTATTTTCGATATAATCTTTAAATCGCTGATGCTCCCTGTTACTTGCAACCATATCTCTTAAAGATTGTCCAACATATTTACAAAGAGTCGTTAGTTCAAGATTTTTAGGAAAATCCTCGACAGAATATTCTACAGTTGTTTCATCCTGATAGCTATAACCTTTTAATTCCCCATAAGCATTTCTAACCGGACAAAAATTATAAACTCCTCTTGCCCCGTCGTTGATACAGCTGTCATATGCCGAAAATATATAGTCTTGATTATCTTCTCCTTTTAAATTTACGACATGTGCATCAGAAAGAGATGTCAGATTAAATTCATAATCCCCGTTTTCTTTGATTTCATTGACTAATGGTATTATTCCTTTTCTATAGTCTGTATTCTCGGGATGAGAAATTGCTCGATAAAGTTCTTCAGATTTATTATTTTGCTCTGCTAATGTTTTAATGTTTTTTTCATTCGGATTACTGGCGGGTACATAAACTTTAACCCCTTTTTGTACAAGTTTATCAATTTCTTCTATAACACTATATGCAAAACCTAATCCTTGAGAGTATTTATCTAAGGCATTTAACTGTTCGGGATAATAGAATCTTGAATCTTGTACTTTTTTTAGAAATGCCATAATGGTATTTTTATTTGTTTTAATATTTTGCGGAGTCAGGTTAATTTTTGAAGAAAAAACTTTATTTATACCGGCTTCCAGATTTTTTAAAGAAATAGGAACGACAGATGGAATAGCGAGATAGTCACCGTTTTTAATTTTATTAGGTGTGTTCAAGCTTTTGAGTTGAATCATTAGGCTGTTTAACTGATTTAATCCCAAATTATTAATTATTGTGCGGTGCATAAGAATATCTAAATCAACATTAGAGTTTTTCATTATTGCATTAGCAAAATGCTTCATATTCTCTCCGTGAAATCCTCCGTCAAGAATATGAATATTTATCCCTTTAAATGCATTGTAATATTTTACAATTCGGGTTTCGGGCAACGAAATATTGTTGTTGGATTCAATACGCATACACACCTTAAGGTATTGGGTTTAGTAATACTATTAATGTACGAAATAAAGGGGGTTACGTCAATATAAGTATATATCAATTTAATATATTTTTACAATTAATAACCGCCGGATTCGCCAATAGTATCAACAGCTTCTACCTTAATATCAGTAATTAATTCAGAGTAAGAGATAACAACAATAGTAGGTATATGACGTTCAAGAAGCTGGTATAGTGGCAGTCTTATTCTAGGTGAGCAAAGGATAACAGGCTGCAAGCCGATAGCTTGATGTGCACGCATTAATGTCA
Organism: Candidatus Gastranaerophilales bacterium; assembly: GCA_944324255.1. GTDB lineage: Bacteria > Cyanobacteriota > Vampirovibrionia > Gastranaerophilales > Gastranaerophilaceae > CAG-196. The sequence goes on from CALUVM010000021.1 coordinate 19,231, forward strand.
TTGCGGTAGATTCAATTAAATCCTGAACCTGCATAGGGTTAAGCAGGAACATTGTTCCCAATTCAGTTCTCTGACAGCTGTCATCAAGAGTTTTTTCCCATTCCGGAGAAAGGGTAAGAGCATATAATACTTTATCTTTATCGACATTGTTTAAGCAGATTTGACGTCCGAGTGCTGCCCTTAGACGTTCTGATAATATATCAGGTTCTTTAGAAAATCTTGCATAGTCACAAAGCCGTTCAAAAACAAAGATGATATCTTTAATAGAAACCTTTTCTCTAATCAGGTTAACAAAAATCTTTCTTAAATCACTTGTGGAAATAATAGCCGGAACAAGGTCATTAACAAGAGTCGGGTCTTGAGAACGAACGAGTTCCATAAGTTTAAGAACATCTGTTTTTGTCATAACTTCGTCTACGTGTTTACGTACACATTCCTGCAAATGGGTAACGAGAACATCTGTAGCATCAACAGCCGTAACGTTTTTAGTAGCTTTGGCATCTTCAGCACTAATCCAGTAAGCTTGAGTTTGATAGGTAGGATCAACTCCGACGATTGCATCCTCAGGAATTGTTTTCTTAACAGAATCCCATTGGTCTGCGATAACCATATATTTACCCGGATAAACATAACCGGAAGCAACAACGTTATTACGGATAGAAATAACGTATTCGTTCGCTTCAAGTGCAGAAGAGTCCATAATACGGATATTAGGTAAAATATATCCCAGCTCATCAGTAACTCTTTGACGTAGAGCTGCTATTTTAGCAAGAAGTTGACCTTCCTGGTCAGGGTCGGCAATAACAAGAAGTCCTGCGCCAACCTGTAAGCTTAAGACATCAACACCTAGTCTTTCATACATCTTATTAGGGTTAACCAAATCCTGCATATTCTGACGGACGCTTTCTAATTGTCCTAATTGTGACTGAACATCCGCATTAACTAATACTGAGAATCCTGCAACCGCAAGGATTATTGTAAACAAGAGGAACGGGAAGAATGGTAAACCTGTAATCGGAGATGTTACTGTTATCAATCCGAGGAATAAAGCTGCAAAGAATAAAGAGTATGGTTTTGATAGAATCTGGTTTGTTAAATCTCCGCCCAGAGAAGTGTTTCCGGCAGATGCACGGGTCATAACGATACCGGCTGATATTGACATTAGAAGTGAAGGAAGCTGGGATGCCAGACCGTCACCAATGGTTAATACGGTATATTTGCTAAGAGCATCAGCGATAGGCATCTGGTTGACAAGACAACCTATTGCCAAACCTCCGACAATATTGATTAAAACAATGATAATACCGGCAATAGTATCCCCTTTTACGAACTTCATAGAACCGTCCATAGAACCGAAGAGGCTTGATTCTCTTTGAAGGTCTTCACGTCTTTTTACGGCTTCTTCCGGTGAAATTAATCCGGCATTAAAGTCAGCGTCAATGGTCATTTGTTTACCGGGCATAGCGTCTAATGCAAAACGGGCTGCAACTTCTGCAATACGTTCAGCACCCTTTGTAATAACCATAAATTGTACAACCGTAATAATCAGGAAGATTACGCCGCCTACAATCATGTTTCCGCCGGTAACGAACGTTCCGAATGCGTGAATAACTTCTCCGGCATCGCCTTTTGCGAGAATAAGACGGGTTGAGGCAATTGAAAGCACAAGCCTGAACATTGTACCGATAAGGATAATTGAAGGGAAAGCTGCAAGTTCCAGAGGCTTTTGTACATATAAAGATATCATAAGCAGTACAATACCAAGGGTTATATTTAAGCTTATTGAAAAATTAATAACCCAGTTCGGCATCTCAATAATGAGGATTAAAACCAGTGTCATTATGAATAATGCCAAAAATATTTCTGATATTGGTTTTGAACCTGCTCCTTCTTGTGCCATTACATACCTTCTAATGCTTTCTTAATGATTTCTATTTGAGTGTCAACGGATGCATCCACAATACCGTTATTTGTTTGGAATATGCAGCCTCCTTCTTCAACTGACGGATCTGCTACAATATTTATCTTAGAATCAATACCGTATTGATAAGTTATATTAGGAATTGTATCTTTTATAAACTGTACTGCTTGCGGGCGTACTCTTATAACAATTTTAGGTTCATTTTTGGAAGTCGTTTTAAGAATATCTACAATTGTATCAATAAGGATTTGAGGATCTGCATCAACCTCTTTTTTTATAATTTTTTTAGCAATATCTACACTGATTTCCAGAATGTCAGGTGCTATATATTCAAAAACATCTTTTTTAGCATTCATAAAGGAGTTTAAAGATTCTCTAAATTTTTCTAAATCTGAACCGGCTTTTTCCAGTCCGGCTCTATAACCTTCTTCAAAAGCGGACTTTTTAATGTTTTCAGATTCTTCCTGTGCTCTTGATACAAGGTTTCTATCATCAATTCTTCTGTATCCTCTTCTTCTTGACCCTCTTCGGCGTTCCTGTCTTTGAGAAAAATCGATATTTTCAATATCAAAAAGGTCGATTTCAGGTTCTTCAGTTTTTTTATTTTCTTCAACAATTTCTGCGGGAGCTGTATTATCAGCTTCCGGACTATATTCGGGTATCTCCGGCTTAACAAGCTCAGAAACCTGTTCTTTTGCCTTTTTCCCCTCCCTCAATTTTTGATTACGTTTTTTGATAATCATAGTTTAATTATATACTATCTTCTATATATTGTACAATTATACCGGCTACTTTGAGCGGCATTTCACCGTATTCGCCGTCATAGGTTTGAGATATAAATCTTTTAACCAGCGGTCTTTCGTTCTTAAGAATCTTTTCAACCTTTTCTCTCGGAATTTTTCTATAAACTTGCAGAAGATCAAAAAGGACATTGTCTTTAGTAAGTTTTTTCTTAACCGGCAGGTACTGTTTCATATCTTTCAGACAATCTGTTACGAGATCTCCGTCCAGATGTGATTCTAAATCTGCCATATTCATATATTGAGAAATTGCGAGAGAATCATTGGAGTCAAACTTATTCAGGATTGTGGTAACTTTATCCTGTGAAAGGATTTTTAGAACAAGAGCCAGTGACATAAGTTTCATTTGCTTGTTGCTTATACCTTGAGGCATTGACGCAGCAGCTTTTTCTGCACGTTTTTGCGCACGGCGTTCTTCACGTCTTTTTTCTGCCTCGGCTTGATTTCGTTCGGCTTCGGCTGCAAATTCCTGCTGCTTTCTCATTTGCTCTTCCTGAGCCTGTTTTGCCATTGCATCAATATTGGATTGACTTTCCGCACGTTCCTTTATTTCTTCATCTATAACACCTTTTGCTTGAAGTTCTTCTATAGATTGTTTATAGACTTTTATAACGTGGTGTTCAACGGCTTGTAAAAGCTGATCTTGAGGGATTTTTCTTATAATTGCCTGCTTTGCTACTTCAAAGATGGTAAATGCAATTTTTTGCATAATACTATCCCAGTATTGCGGCAGAATACCTGAGTGGACGAGGTCAATAGATTTATGGAATGACCATTCTGCAATAATTTGGGTTATAAAAACAGCTTGTTCCGGAGTAAGATTAAGCGCAGTATCGTTATAAAGCGCCTCTCCTGCAAGCAGAGTAAAATTGCCCAATGTTTTTACAACATATTCTTTATCTCTGTCTTTTAAATCTGCAGGAACAAGTTCTTTGGCCTGTTCTGCCATTGATGCTGCAAAAGCTTTATAATCAAATCCTTCTATTGGCATATTCTTCCCTCAAGATATGGTAATCCCTATCGTATTATATATTCTTTTAAATCATTTAACCTCATATAAGTTAATGATTTTCTAGGTAAAAGCAAAATATTGCCGGGGTTTTGTTAACAAAACCCCGGCAATATTAAAATTAATCCTATTTTGTTATTACCATTCCCGGAACTTTATCCTTGACTTTTACACCCATTGGATCAATTGCATAATTTGTTACATCATCTTCTCCGGTCGTAAAATTAATCGGAATTGCTGCTTTTTTGGAACAAGCTTTTATAATCCAGACTTCCTGCCATTCATTATCAGTTTTTTCCTTTGTTAATTTCGTATCAACGACTGATAGTGACTGACATTCAGGTGCAGCTACCCTGAGAGCATAAGCATAAACCGGCTGTAAGACTTCTGTCTGCATTTTTTCATCCAGAATCGATTCTCCCGGAAGAGGGACTGTTGTTTCGCAATCAAACGCATAAGCCGCAGCGGAAAAGGCTGTTAACATCATCGCTAAACATAAAGTTTTTTTCATAATAAATCCTCACACTAAACTATTTTGTACCATTGAACATCTCTTTTATACCGTCAACCGAACTCAAAATACCGGTTGCTTCATAAGGCATATAAACAATTTTGTTATCCTGCCCGCTTGTAATTGTTTTCATAGTTTCCAAATATTTCATAGCAATCAAATATTTATCCGGCTGTCCTTTGTCTGCAAGAGCATTGATGATTCTTTGAATAGCTTCTTTTTCACCATCAGCTTCAAGTATTCTTGCTTGAGCGATACCTTCAGCTTTCAAAATATTAGCTTGTTTTTCACCTTCTGCCCTGTTGATTGCAGCTTCTTTTTCCCCTTCTGCTTTTAATACGGCGGATTTTTTCAAGCCTTCTGCTTCAAGAATTGCGGCACGTCTGTCACGCTCAGCCTTCATTTGTTTTTCCATTGCAGACTGGATATCGCTTGGCGGAATAATGTCCTGTAATTCTACTCTGTTAACTTTTACACCCCATTTGTTTGTTGCGTCATCTAAAATAGCTCTTAATTCATGGTTAATTTTATCACGGGAAACCAAACTTTCATCCAAATCAAGCTGACCTACAAGGTTTCTTAAGTTAGTTTGTGTTAATTTTTCGATTGCGTCCGGCAAGTTTTGAATTTCATAAACTGCAGATTTTGGATCAACAATCTGGAAATATAAAAGAGCATTAATACTAATTGATACGTTATCTTTTGTAATTACGTTTTGCCTTGGAAAATCATAAACAGCTTCTCTTAAGTCAATTTTTGTTCTTTTTTGAATCATTGCATAAGTTGAACCGTCAAAACCTTTTTGTGTAACTTTCCAGTCAATAGCTCTAGGAGCTTCAAGAATCGGAATGATAAAGTTGAATCCTGATTCAAGAACTCTGTCAAATTTTCCCAGTCTTTCTACAATAACAACCTCTGCCTGTTGAACAATAATAACACCTTTAGCAACAAATAATATTGCTAAAACAATTAAAAATACAGAAAATGTAAACATTAAGCCTCTCCCTCTTTTTTAAACGGTTCTACATACATTATTATACTTTCATTTCTTAGAATTTTAACTTCGCTGCCTTTCGGAATAACTGTCTTATTCTCACTTCTGGCTTCCCATCTTTCACCATAAATAGAAATAACTCCGCTAAATTCCGAAACGTCTTCTTCGGCTTTTGCAACGGCGCCTATATATTTGCTTTGCATCCCTGTTTCTTTTGTTTTACAAAACTTTTTAACAAGAATCGGTCTTAAAAAGATAAATGAAACAAAAGAAAAAACGAAGAAAACTCCGACTAAAACATACGGATTCTTTTCGTAAACAGAAACAATTGCACAAATAAAAGATGCCAACGCAAAATTCAAAAAGAACATGCTGGGCGTAAACATTTCAAGTATAAGAAATCCTATTCCTAAAACTGCCAATAATTCCCACAAATGCATAAAAACTCCTATTTAATACCGGAGGGCGAAGCCTTAGGGCTTCGCCCTCTCTGAAATCATTATTCACCAATTAAGGCATTGATATCGTTAACCATATCATCAGGATTGAATCCGTGAACTTTTGCTCCTGCTTCAAGGTTTTCAAATCTTGCAGCAGCACAGCCCAAACATCCCATACCATATTTTTGAAAAATCTGGACTGTTTCCGGGTGTTGTTGAACAATATCTAAAATTCCCATATCTTTTGTTACTTTTGCCATTTTTCACTCCTTTTATTGACAATTGGATCTAATTCATTAAGAACAATACAGATATTATATCACATAATCGAAAGGATTAACATATGCAATTCTTCAAAGACTTTTTTAACCATGACAAAACAATAATAGGACTTAGCGGTCTAAGAAAGTGTACCGAATTCGTCAAAATAACAATTCCTGATGAATACAAAAAGACCCGTATAACAAATGTGAGTCAGAATTATCTGTTATACTAAATTTTATCACAGAGTTCCTTAAGCTTTATAATATCTTCTTTTTTTTCAATAGGAATCCACTCGGAATCAGAAGCTTCTGTCAGAACTTTACCGGTCAAATCATATATTTGCATGGATAAAACTTTAACTTTAGATTCGCTGCAACTTGCCAAAATATCAAAATTAACATCTCCAACCTGAGAAATTGCCTGTTTTTGGTCTTCCGGAATCTCTGTAATATTAGAAACAGAATTCATACCTTTAATTTTGTATTGCATACGCAAATTGTTATCTTCCCTTGTTACATTTGCATTCATATCAAAATCTCCGTCAGATAATGATAGATTAATTGCAAATGCACTGAGTGTACTAATTAGTAAACAACTGAGAACTAAAATCTTTTTCATACTACTCCCCCATAAAAATCTACTTAGAAATTATAACACGCATTATTAGCATGCTTCAATAAAAAAAGAGCCGGATATAAATCCGACCCTTTTTCAATTGTTATCTACCGGAACTATGCGATAATTTTATCAACAACACCGGCACCAACTGTTCTACCGCCTTCACGGATAGCGAATCTCATACCTTCTTCGATAGCTACAGGAGCGATAAGTTCAACTTCCATAACTACGTTATCACCAGGCATTACCATTTCGCCGTCGAATTTGATAGAACCGGTAACGTCAGTTGTTCTGATATAGAATTGAGGTCTGTAACCAGGGAAGAATGGAGTGTGACGTCCGCCTTCTTCTTTAGTCAGAACGTAAACGTTAGCAGTAAATTTAGTGTGCGGATGAATTGTTCCAGGTTTAGCAAGAACTTGACCACGTTGGATTTCAGTCTTGTCGATACCACGGAGCAATGCACCAATGTTATCACCAGCCTGACCTTGGTCAAGAGATTTTCTGAACATTTCAACACCGGTAACTGTAGTTTTCTTAGTTTCGCCTAAACCAACTAATTCAACTTCGTCACCAACTTTAACAATACCACGTTCTACTCTACCTGTAGCAACTGTACCACGACCAGTGATAGAGAATACGTCTTCAACAGGCATCAAGAACGGTTTGTCTAAATCACGTTGAGGAGTTGGGAAGTATGTATCAACTGCATCCATTAATTCCCAAATCTTATCAACCCATTTATCTTCGCCTCTCTGAACATTAGGGTTAGCTTGAACAGCTTCTAATGCTTTTAAAGCAGAACCGTGGATGAATGGGATGTTATCGCCATCGAATTCGTAAGAAGAAAGAAGTTCTCTAACTTCCATTTCAACCAATTCTAATAATTCAGGATCATCAACCATGTCGCATTTGTTTAAGAATACAACAAGGTTAGGAACACCAACCTGTCTAGCTAACAGGATGTGTTCACGAGTCTGAGGCATAGCACCGTCTGTAGCAGCAACTACAAGGATAGCACCGTCCATTTGAGCAGCACCTGTAATCATGTTTTTAACATAGTCAGCGTGGCCCGGGCAGTCAACGTGTGCGTAGTGTCTAGAATCAGTTTCGTATTCTACGTGAGCTGTAGAGATGGTAATACCTCTAGCTTTTTCTTCCGGAGCAGCATCGATTTCGTCGAATTTCTTAGCTTGAGCTTTTCCGGCTGCAGCCATAACACCAGTAATAGCTGCTGTCAATGTTGTTTTACCGTGGTCAACGTGGCCGATTGTACCAATGTTAACGTGCGGTTTCGTGCGTTCATACTTTTCACGTGCCATGAGATTAATCTCCTTCTTTGATTAAATATACTACGTCAACTTACT
>CALUVM010000022.1 GCA_944324255.1 Candidatus Gastranaerophilales bacterium
CTGTTGAACCGGATACGCTTGCGTTATCCGTGTTGATGTTGTAAATGTTATCCCCGCCTGTGTCGGTGATGTTTGCTTTGGCGTTGATATTATATGTATCGTTGCCGGCGTCACCTGTTGTTGTAAACTGGTTGTTATTATAATATATATTAATGATATCATTGCCATTACCGCCATTGACATTAGTCCCATTATATATATTTATAGTATCGTTTCCGTCTCCTCCCAAACACCTCATATCCCCGCTACCTTCGGTATACCCCATTGTAATAGTATCGTTGCCGCCTTGCCCAAAAACCTGAGAGGAATAAACATATGATGTTATTATATCATCCATATCGCCACCATAGAATATGAGACTGCGTCCGGCTGATAAAACTACATTATGCGAAACATCTGCCTGCCCTGTTATTCTGACATTAGCTCCGCCTCCGAATTTAATTTCACCGCTCACCGGATTGTATGAATATAGACAAGTAGTACGGTTAGAAGTTGTGTTAGTAAAAGTATATTCTATTCCATTTATTGAAATGTTTTTTGTTTCATTCTTTTCAAGGGTTAGAACTTCTGCATTATCAATACTATCTCCAAAACCGCTAATCATGCTTTTCCCATCAAAAGTTGCATTGAGTGTATTATTACCCTCTCCTGCATAAATTGAACTTGCTAAAAATTGAGTCGAAGCGGTAAGTGTATTATCTCCTCCGCCTAAATCAATATGCATATTTTTATTACTTGAAGTTGCCTGTGCAATGACTGTGTCATTACCATTGCCAAGGTTTATTGATGTGTTCATATACCCTTTGAGAATGACTGTGTTATCACCATTACCGGTGTACACAAAATTGTAATTTGTTACTATAATTGTATTATTACCTTCACCGGCGTGTATTTGAACACTTACTACAGTAGATTCAATAGTATCATCAAGGTTTCCACCATAAAAATATATCTGTGCTCCGTTAATTTTAACATTATGAGCTTTATTTTCATCCCCTTTTATTGTAAAATATTTGGAAGAAAATACAATTTGTCCGTTATCCTCTATGGTATAGTTGAAATCAGTGGAGCTTGCGTTTCTGTTAGTTACGGTATAATCAATACCATTTATTGTAAGAGTTCTGGTTTCATAAGCTTTAAATGCTACAGCATAGGCGTTTGCACCCGGTACATTAATTTTGACGGTATTAGTACCGTTATCAGTAATAGAATTTGTTCCTTCACCTCCATTTACAGTATTTTTATCACCTGAAATATTGAAAGTATCTTCCCCGCCTTCTCCATAGTATGTAGAATTAGAATTGCTTATATTAAAAATGTCGTTGCCATTTCCCCCATATGCAATTCCCGATCTGGATTCACCTGTGATATTAAATGTATCATTCCCTTCTCCCCCATAAACTTGAAATTCCGTATTGTTTGTATTGATGGTATCATCTCCGCCTTCTCCGTATACATAGGTTGTGTTCGCCTGAGCTTCAACTGTAATATTATCATTTCCGTTGCCTGCATATATACTATTATCATTACAATAAGATTTAACCAAAATAGTATCATCTAAATTACCTGTGTAGATTATATTAGAATCTCCATCTATTACTAAATTATGAACGGCATCACTCTGTCCGTGGATTTCAAAGTTAGAGCCGTAGAAAGTAAGTTCGCCTGTTGTGCTGTCTTTTAAATAGGACAGAGTCTGCACTGTTGTGAGCCTGTTTTTGATTTCGTATTCTACGCCGTCAATTGTTATTGTTTTTGTCTGGCTGCCGCTTATATCCACCGCACCGGATATATCACCAGCACGGGGAGCAGGGGAAGAAAAAGAAGTATCGGAAGATAGAACCTTTACCGGCTCTTCTTCCGATAACTTCACATTTGATGCGGAATTTAAGGTAAATGTATCTGGTGTATCTTTAATTCCCGCATCATTTGAACTTAGTTTTTTCCCGTTAACCATAACAGCAGCGTTTGCAAGTCTGGTGACAGGATTCTGAATGATATTTTCCGATTCTTGATAAAATAAAGTTAATCCGTTATATTGAGTTGAGTTTCTTATCTGTTCAATCTGGGCAATAATTTCATCTGCCTCAGCCTGCATAGCTTCTCTGGATTGCTCTCCATAGGTTCCGTTTGCGGCTTGTTCTGTAAGGTTACGCAGTCTTTCAAGCAGGGCTAATATATTTTCAAAACCACCTTCTGCCGTTTGCAAAAGGGAAATTCCGTTTAAAGTATTATCCTGTACCTGATATAATGAGCTGATTTTAGTTGTAAAATTCTGTACAATAGAATATCCCGCAGCATTATCTTTTGCATGGTTTAGTTTATAACCGGTTGTCATCCGGTTAATTGTATTGTTAAGACCTTCTGTTGCTTGGTTGAGGGTGCGTTGTAATATTAAATCAGCTATATCGGAGGTAATTGATATCATTTATTCCCTCCGTATAATATGGTTGCATTAGGCTGAAAATTAGGCGTAGAGCTGTTTTGCCCCCCCCCCCCCCGACATGCTAAAACGGGTACGGCAAGGGTTGTCGCAGCAAACTAAATTGTTTACAATCCATTGCAAAATCATAACTGTTCTCTAATCAACTATCGATACACCAGATTATATATATTAATTATAACATACGTTTTATATACATACAAGTTATATATTAATTATAAAGTTTTGTTAAGATGTTTTATTGATTAGTTTGGGTTACTATGCTTATGCTGCGGTTTTTTGGAGCAAAGTTGGGGTAAAGGGGAGGGGACAATTTCTTAGTTACTTAATCACTATTCACTACTCTTATAACACCATTGCAAGTATCATAAGTATCATTGCCCCGATTTCCATTGCGGTTGACATTCTTTGCGAGAACTGCATTGAATCATATCGATGAGATGACCTCTTTGCTTTATTTACACTATTAAGTCTTCTTATACGGCTTTGTGTATCTTCATTGGAAAACTCTGTTCCAAATGTATCGTATTCAAGCTGTGCAAGCTCGTCGTTTAATTCACCGGAACTGAATCTCGGAGGTAATGCGTCCCCGTAGTTTGCGTATGGTCTGGTATAATTTTGCTGTCCGTACGGCATTGTTTTATACCGATTGCGTTCCAATGCCATTAATTCTTCCGTAGAAATAGAATTGTCATCAAATTTCTCTCCGGCTAATCTGTCCGGCATCATTTTTGATTTAATTCGGTCCATTCTTGTTGCATAGTCCTCCGCATCATAAATTTTTCCGAATAGTTTCCGCTCAATTGTTACAATTCTGGTATGAAAATCCCTATTTTTATAAGTAGTTCCAAACAGCTCCTGCTCAATTTCGTTTACAATCGGATAGTTTACAGTATTATCAGCCTGAGCAATCGTAGTTTCATCTTCCCTAAAAGTGTCTTCTTTAGGCTCAATCTCCTGTCCTATCTGTTCAGCAGTTATATCAACCGAAAGTTTTTCCAGTCTTTTATTCAAATTCCCCGTTGAAGGTTCTCCGTATATCGTTTTTTCAAGTCTGGTAATCCTGTTCGTATCTGTGTCGTTTGTATAATCAAAACCGTAAAGGTTATTCTCTATTTTCCCGAGGGTTGCAAGCTGGGTCTTACTCATTGCGCACACGGTAAGCGGATAAAAAGAGGATATGTAAGTTATTATGGCAATATATGTAATAATTTTTTTCATAGCAGTACTACCTTGTGTAAACACTATAAAATGTTTCGCAAAGCAGCACTATTAAACGGTTTTATTAAAATTTTTCAGCCGGAAATAACTAAAAATGCTTACTCATAATATTTATTGTATTATTTTTAATCAAACTTTTTAACTAGTAAGTATGTTTAGATATAGAGTTTTGCAAAATCTAAGTCGCTTTTTGTAGTAATTTTGATATTTGTGTAGCTTCCAATAACCACGTATACAGGAATGTCAAGGTATTCAAGCATAGATGCATCATCAGTGAAATGTTTATTCTGTAACTTTTCATGTGCATTTTTTATCAGCTCTGTCTTGAATGCCTGTGGAGTCTGAGTATTATACAGCTTACTTCTGTCTATTGTTTTTATAATCCTGCCGTTCTCATCAACTTCTTTAATCGTATCTGTAGTTTTAGTCATAACCGATACAGCCCTGTTATGTATTACAGAATCCATAATCTGTGAAATTACTCCTGGCTTAATCAATGGTCTGGCTCCGTCATGAATAATTACAAATTCATTTGTTACATATTTTAGTGCGTTATAAACAGATTTTTGTCTGGAATCTCCGCCCTGTATTATTTTTATTGCAGGATTCGTAAATAAATACTTTAATTCATCCGAAATTGTGCTGTTAGCAGGTATGATTATCTCATTTATTTCAGAAAACTCCAGAAAACTCGATAATGTATGTTCTATAACAGTTTTATCATCAAGTTTTTCTAATAGTTTATTTTGCGCTCCGTATCTTGATGAGGTACCTCCGGCTGTTATGATTAATGAAAAGTTTGTCATAATCTTTCTCCAAAATGGTTATATGGTTTTATTTCATCATATTTAATATAGTTAATTCCTTCAGCAGTAAATTTTATATCCGCTCTTTTGGGATTAACAACTCCGATTTTTGTACCGGTGTTAATATTCTTTAAAAAAACTTCCGGAACAGCGGCTACAAGTCTGTAATCCTCTGCTCCAAATAATATTTCCTCTTTATTGAGAACATTATTTTTATGCGGAATTTTATTATAATCTATATCAATTGTTACATTACTTGCTTCTGCAATTTTAAATAATGCGTCAGCTAAGCCGTCTGAGGTGTCCATCATTGCATATTTGTCTTTAATCTTTGATGATATACCCTCTGAAAATTCAACGTCAAGAACAGGCTCTAAATGGGCTCTAGTTAAATCAGGATTATTCGTCTTTGTTATTAATGATTTTAATCCGGCTGCACTTGTTCCGGTTTCTCCGCTTAAAATTATGGCATAACCTGATTGTGCGTTGCTTCTAGAAGAAATAGTCCGTCCTTTTGCATTTCCTAATGCGGTAATGGAAATACATATTTTCTCTCCGCCTGTTATATCTCCGCCGGCAAGTTCTGCACCGTATGAGCCGGCAGTAATCCCCCGATATAGTTCTTTAATAAAACTAGTATCAATATCCCGGGGTAATGACAACCCGACTGTAATATATGCCGGCTTGGCACCGGAAGCCAATACATCACTTATATTGACGGCGGCAGCCTTGTATCCTATTTGATAAGGTGTTGCCCAATTTCTTTTAAAATGAATATCTTCAACGAAATTGTCCTGGGTAATGACAATACCAAGTTCTTTTAGATAAGCGCAATCATCCCCGATAAGATTAGTGTTGGTTTGAGTTTTTATAATATCTATAAAATCAAGTTCTTTCATTGTTTTATATTAAGCGGCGGCGGGTTAAAGCCCGCCGCCTTACTATTAATTATCTATCCTTTTTAATGTCGGGAATGCAATTACATCTCTTATTGTAGGAGAATTTGTTAACAACATAACAAGTCTGTCTATTCCCATTCCCATACCGCCTGTCGGAGCAAGTCCATACTCTAAAGCGTTTATATAATCTTCATCAATCGGCATAGCTTCTTCATCTCCGTTAGCTTTAGCAAGTGCTTGAGCTTCAAATCTATGTCTTTGATCAATAGGGTCTGTTAATTCAGAAAACGCATTAGCGATTTCCCAGCCGTTTACTCTGGTTTCAAAACGTTCTGTCAGCCTGTCATTATCTCTATGAACTTTGGCAAGCGGAGAGATTTCCCGCGGATAGTCGATTATATGAACCGGCTGAATTAATGTAGGTTCTACAGTTGCTTCAAATACAGCTTCTACAATCTGACCCCAGTTCATTTCTTCATCTACTTCAATATGCATTGCTTTAGCTCTTTCGTAAGCTTCTTTGGCTGTAAAGAACTCTCCGAAATCAACTCCTGTCATTTCCTTAATGGAGCCGAGCATTGTTTTTCTGTCCCAAGGCGGAGTTAAGTCAATTTCGTTATCCCCGTACTGAATTTTTGTTGTGCCTAAAACCTCTTTTGCTACATAAGCTACAAGGTTTTCAGTTAGTACCATCATATCGTTGTAATCCACATATGATTGATATAGCTCAATCATTGTAAATTCAGGATTATGGCGGGTATCAATACCTTCATTCCTAAAGCATCTTGAAAGTTCAAATATTTTTTCGCTTAAACCTCCTACCATAAGCCTTTTTAAGTGGAGTTCAGGTGCTATTCTAAGCGTTAAATCCATATTTAATGCATTATGATGTGTAATAAACGGTCTTGCATTTGCGCCGGATGCCTGTGTATGAAGCATCGGGGTTTCAACTTCAAGGAAACCTTGATTGTTCAAGTATTCTCGAACTTTCTGTATAATCAGGCTTCTTTTTTTGAAAGTATCTCTTGTTTTTTCATTTACTATTAAGTCCACATATCTCTGGCGATACTTGGTTTCTGTATCTGACATTGTGTGGTATGATTTCAGCTGCTCCAGTTTCTCTTCGCTTATCTGTTTGTTAGGAAGCGGAAGAAGTGATTTTGAAAGGATTTTGAAGCTTGTTGCTTTAATAGAAAGTTCTCCTCTAGGAGTTCTTCTAATAGTGCCTGTAAACCCTAAAATATCTCCGATATCAACTAATTTTAGAGTTTTAATAACTTCCGGATCAATATTTTCTTTGTGAGAAAATATCTGAATTTTACCGGATGAATCCATTAAATCTATAAACATACCGCTGTTACGAATAGCCATAACACGTCCGGCAACTGAATACTGGTCGCCGGTTTCTTCTCCGGCAGGTAAATCTTTATATTTTTCCTGCAAGTATGCGGAGTCAGCATCTTTATCAAATGAGTACGGATACGGGTTAATCCCCTTATCTGCAAGTTCAGCAAGTTTTTGTATTCTTGTCTGTTTTATGGCTTCTTTAGCCGATACAGGTTCTTTTACTTGTTGTTCTGTCATAATATTTCCCTTCTTTTATATTCAATGATAATATCTTAACATAAACATATCTTTTACTTTACAAATAATTGTATTTTTGTTATACTCGACTTGTGAATAGTTTCTTAAAAAAGAACGGCATTATTCCCGTTCTTTTTTTATTCTCAAAGGAGTAGTATGAAACAGGACTTGAACAGACACGAAATCTTGGAAAAAATAACTCCGCTTATTGAAAATACGGCGATGAGATATAATCTTATTCCGGTAGAAATAGAGTTTATAAAAGAAAATCACAGATGGTTTTTAAGAATTTATATTTATTCTTATGAAAAAGATGTAACTCTCGATGATTGTGAGAAAATGACAAGAAGTTTGAATGATTTTCTGGATGAACTTATTCCTGTAAAATACTACCTCGAAGTTTCTTCTCCGGGGTTAGAAAGAAAATTTAAATCTGATAAAGAGTTTTTAATTTTCAAAGGCAGGAGGGTAAGTATAAAACTTAAAACTCCGCTTCAAGGTGAAACGGAAAAGATTTTTAAAGGTGAAATTCTGGATTGGGACGACAAGTCGGGTTTGAAGTTCTTCAGATTTGATGACGGTGAAGAACTCCAAATTCCAAAAGAAAATATCCAGTCAGCCAAATTATACATAGATTAAACAATTAAATACCAAAATAAGGAGATAAAAATGATAAAAATCGGTACAGCATTATTTGAAGCTTGCGAGGAACTTGAAAGAGAACGCGGCATATCAAAAGAAGTTTTGATTTCATCTTTATGTGATGCAATGGTTGCTGCATATAAAAAGCATATGCACGTAAAAGAAGCTGCGAATATAGAAGCAATTCTTGACGAGCAAACCGGAGAAATCGGTGTGTTTAGTACAAAACTTGTAGTTGATAAAGTCGAAGATCCTGATACACAAATTTCTCTGGATGAAGCAAAAGAGATTGATGATGAAGTTGAATTGGATGACGAAGTTAAAATTGAAGTAACTCCGGAACAATTCGGCAGAATCGCAGCTCAATCCGCAAAACAGGTTATAACTCAGAGAATTAGAGATGCTGAAAGAAATAATATCCTTAACGAATTTATGGAAAAGAAAGGTACTCTTGTTACAGGGATTATTCAAAGAGTAGAAAACAGAAATGTAATTGTAAATATCGGTAAGACTGATGCAATTATGCCTCAAAGAGAACAGATTCCAAGAGAATACTACAAACCGGGAAACAGAATCAGAGTATTTGTTCTCAATGTTAAAGAAACAAATAGACTTCCTCAAGTAATTGTTTCGCATGCTCATGCAGAAATTGTAAGAGAACTCTTTGAACTTGAAGTCCCTGAAATCGAAGACGGAATTGTTGAAATTAAATCAATTGCCAGAGAAGCCGGCTTTAGAACTAAAATTGCAGTATGGTCAAACGATCCGGAAGTTGATTCTGTAGGTGCTTGCATAGGACCAAGAGGTTCAAGAATTCAAACAATTGTAGGCGAACTTAAGAATGAAAAAATTGATATCGTCAGATGGTCTCCGGATCCGGTTGAATATATTGTAAACGCAATTTCTCCTGCCAGAGTAGTATCTGTTGATATTATGACCGATGATGAAGAAACAAAAGATGCTCTTGTAGTTGTTCCGGATGATCAGCTTTCACTGGCAATCGGAAGAGAAGGTCAAAACGTACGTCTTGCCCACAGATTGACCGGATGGAAGATTGATATTAAGAGCGTTTCTCAAATGGAAGATGAAGAAGCTTCTAAAACACGTAACTATGATTATGAGGATGAGGAACCTGAAGAAAGAGCCGTTGATTCAGATGAAATTCAGGAAGAAATTGAAGAAGAAATGAATCAACAAGCTTATGACGAAGAAGATTTAGCTCAGGAAACCGAAGAAGAAGCTTCTGAAGAAATTGACGGGTAGTTTTTAATTATAAGTAAAGAAGGGTTTAAAGATTTGCTTTAAACCTTTCTTTTTATATTAATTTCTCTTCTATTTGCTTTTTTACCTCCTTTTTGTTACTATTTATGGGTAGATATTTGAAAGAGGAGTTTTAAATTATGGGATTAATGTCTGGTAAAAAAGGTATTATCTTTGGTGTATCAAATACTCACGGTATTGCTTATGCTATTGCACACCAATTGTTTGAAGAAGGTGCTGACATAGCTTTTACATATGCCGGTGAAACTATGGAAAAAAGGGTTAGACCTCTTGCAGAAAGTATGAATGCAAAGGTTATTATGACCTGTGATGTAACCAAAGAAGATGAAGTTGAAGCTGTATTCAAAGAATGTGAAAAAGTGTACGGAAAATTAGACTTTGTTATTCACGCTGTTGCTTATGCTTCAAGAGAAGATTTACAGGGAAGATTTATTGATACTTCCCGTGCAGGATGGGATTTAGCAATGGGTGTCAGTGCTTATTCACTGGTATCTATTTGTAAACATGCTGAACCTATTTTAAACGACGGAGCTTCTGTCTTTGCTCTTACTTACCTCGGTTCTGAATATGTTGTAGCAAATTATAACGTAATGGGTGTTGCGAAAGCTGCATTAGAATCTTCAATGAGATATTTAGCTGCTGATTTAGGTAAGAAAAATGTCAGAGTTAACTGTATATCTGCAGGTGCTGTTAAAACTCTTGCAGCAAGCGGTATATCAGGATTTGGTAAAATGCTTAAAGCAGGTGCTGTTAAAGCTCCGCTTCAAAGAAATGTCGCTCTTGAAGATGTAGGAAGAGCCGGCTTATATCTGGCTTCAGACCTCTCAAGCGGCACTACCGGACAGATTTTGTATGTTGATTGCGGATGTCATGCTGTTTATGCATCTGCTGAAGAGATGGATTTAATTACTAAAAGTTTAGAGCAGTAATTTTACTTAAATAAGCTGAACCCTGGAAGTAGGGTTCAGCTTATTTTTACTATAAAGGTGTTTATTATGAAAAAATTTCTTACGTTATTTGTTGTTTTTTTGTTAATAGCGACTCTAAAAGCAAATGCTATGAAATTTGATGAAGCATTTGCGCAATCAGGGACAAAACCTATGCTTGTATTGGTATATGCAGATTGGGCTGATAATGTACAATCGTATGTACAAGCTTTTAACGGATTGCAAACACAATTTGGTGAAACATATAACTTTGTTGATTTAAATATAGCGTCACCTGATACAAAATCTTTTAATTCAAGGTATCATATCTATCCGAATCTTCCTTATATACTAATGTTTAGAGATGGCGGAAAAGTTTCAAGATATATTCCGAGAAATTGTATTCTTGATGAAAGCTGTTTAACACCTAAATTAAAATCATTTGTTTTATAGTTTTTCTGTTGTTTGATTTGAAGAATTAGAATTATCTTGAGCTGTATAATCGACTCCACCCACTGCATTATAAAGGGATAATGAGGATATAGCGTCATCAATTTTAGATGATGTGTGTCTTTTTTGGGCAACCAAAAGATTAACACTTGATTTTAACTCATCAAGTTTTGAGGCATCTCCGATATTAAATTGACGTGTTGCGAGTGTATGTCTTTGAGTTTCAATATCATAATCTTCTTCAGATTTAAGAAGGTTAGCTTTTGTGGCTTTAGCACTTGCAAGGGCATTATTAACTTCTTGTATTGAGTTTAGCATAGTCTGTTCATAAGCTTCAGCTGCTTTCTTATACTCATATTTATTAATTCTATAATGAGCTAGTTTTGCACCTCCTGAAAAAATATTCCAATAAGGTGTAATTCCGATGTTTGAAAGAAATGTTGTATCATTAAATATGCTGTTCCATCTGTAGGCATTAAAACCTATATTTCCGAAAAGAATAAATTTAGGTAAGAAATCCCTTTTTGCTACCCTTACATCGATTCCTGCTTTTTGGGCATATTCTTCGCTTTGAATTAAATCGGGTCTATATTGGATAATGGTGGCTGAAATCTCTTCCGGGGATTGAGGATAAACTAATTTATCAATTGATATATGTTCAATTTCTTTATCACCCTGCAATCCTAAAAGGTTAATCAGCTGGTTATTTATAACTTTTCTTTTTTCTATTAATTTGTTTAATTCTTCTTCATTTTTTACAAGAAGCTGTTTTTCATTAAGAAGGTCATTTATTGAAGCTAACCCGACATTGTATTTCTTTTGTGTCATTTCAACTATTTGTGTTTGAATTTTGATAATATCTCTCGTAATTTTTTCAAGTTCATCCGCTTTAATTAAGTTAAAATAATTTGAAGCAAAACCTGTTGTCAGGTAGATATATGCTGCCCGCTCTTCTTGCAGAGCAATTTCTTTTTGTTTTTTTGCACTTTTTCTTGTTAGATAATTTTCCCCCCAGATATCAATTTCATATGATGCATTTAAAGGAAGCATGAAATGATTTTGTGAATAAGTAGGTAT
The DNA here is from genome assembly GCA_944324255.1 of Candidatus Gastranaerophilales bacterium. Classification (GTDB taxonomy): domain Bacteria; phylum Cyanobacteriota; class Vampirovibrionia; order Gastranaerophilales; family Gastranaerophilaceae; genus CAG-196. The sequence goes on from CALUVM010000022.1 coordinate 11,330, forward strand.
TATAACATCTCCGAATTGAGTCTGCCCGCCTCTCATTTCTCTTGTAAACTCTCCGCTAAAACCAACCTGCGGTAATTGATTAGCCCCTGCTAATCTAACATTCTCTTCTGCCTGTTTGGTTTTCAGGGCAGCGATTTTTAAATTGTGGTTATTATTATAAAGTGTATTTAAGTGACTTATTAGGATTTCATCACTATATTTCCCCCACCAGTCCATATTCATAAAAGAATACCTATCAACCTGTTCCTTTGCTATAACAGGATTAATGGTTATTATTACCGATAAAATAATTATCAATTTTTTAAATGTCATATTTACACTTATCCTTCTTGTGTTATTATAATAACACAAAGGGAATTTATGAAACAAGATATTTTATTAAAACATAGAATTGGTTTAAGACTTTCACGTGCCGGATTGCTGGCAAAGCTTTTTGCCGTACAAAGTTTCCTTAAAACAGACTTTGAAATTACACCGGAACAATTTACTGTTCTTATGTCTTTAAAAGAAAATAATGGTATGTATTTGAGGCAACTAGCTGATATTACGTATAAAGATCGTTCGAACATGACAAGGATTGTTTCAATCCTTGAAACTAACGGATTTTTAACCTCTGAGCTTGCTGCTGACGGCAGGCAGGTAAAAAAATTATATATAACAGAAAAGGGTTGCAAATTATGCGATAGAGTTCTTCCTGAAATATTAAGAATCTGGGATTCTATGGTGCAGGGAATGTCAGAAGATGAAGTAGATACTTTTATATCCTTACTAAATAAGATTGAATTAAATCTAAAAAATACTACGGTTATACAGAATTAGGTGATAAATATGGATAGCAAAGACAATAAAAAGAGAACAAAAAAAGTTGTAGATAAAGAATTTGAGAAAAAAGCAAAAGCAAGATTAAAAAAAAGACGTCCTGAATATATGAAAAAGAGAGTCTTTGTTCCGGCGCTAACAGCTATTGTGCTTGTTATAACAGGTATTTATGCAGCAATTCATGCCACATATTTTCAGTCAACAGATGATGCTTTTGTAGAAGGACGTTTGGTATCAATTGCTCCGAGAGTTGCGGCTCCTGTTATCAGACTTCTTGTCGATGATAATCAGGAAGTTAAAAAAGGCGATTTGCTTGTTGAATTAGATCCGAATGATTTTCAAGTCGCTCTAGATCAAGCAGAAGCAAAGTTAGCAGAGGCAGAAGCGGATTTAAATATGTCAGAAAGAAAAGTCGACGAGAGTGTAGCTGTTGTCAATCGTTCATTTGAGGATATAACTTCGGCAGAGTCAAAACTCTCTTTTGCAAAACGGGATTTCGCCAGATATTCTGAACTTTATAAAGAAGGCATTGTTTCAAAACAGGATTATGAAAAAAGTAAGACTGCTTATGACGTTGCTTTGGCAAATTATAACTCTGCCAGGGAAAACTCAATGGCGTCGCAGCATGCTCTTGATTCCGGTAAAGCAAAAGCTCAATCTAACGAAGCAGCAATAAAAAGATTAGAAGCTGAAGTTGAACAGGCTAAATTAAATCTGCAGTATACAAAAATATATGCGCCTCAAGACGGTAAGGTAGCTGCAAGAAGTGTTGAAAAAGGGAATTATGTTACAGTCGGGCAGCCTTTGATGAATATTGTACCGGAGCAGGTATGGGTAGTAGCTAATTTTAAAGAAATTCAATTAACAAATATGAAACCAGGTCAGCCGGTTAGAGTCAAGGTTGACACGTATCCTAAAAAAAGATTTAAAGCTCATGTTGATAGTATTCAACGTTCAACCGGCGCAAAATCAAGTTTATTCCCTCCTGAGAATGCTGTAGGAAGCTATGTCAAAATTGTTCAGAGAGTACCTGTAAAAATAGTTTTTGATGAAGATATTTCAGGCTATAACATTGTTCCTGGTATGTCAGTCGTTCCAAAGGTAAAGATTAAATAATATGGCAGAAGAAATTCAAGAAAAAAAAGTAAATCCCTATATAATAGCTATAGCGGTATTGCTTCCCTCATTTCTTGCGCTGGCTGCTTCATCCGGGACTAATGTAAGCCAGCCGCATATTGCAGGATTTTACGGGGCAACACAGTACGAAGCAAATACTGTTATAACTTGCTATATTATATCGGGAGGATTAATGCTTCCCGTAACCGGTTATCTTGTAAGAAGAATCGGGAAAAAGCTTCTTATGCAATACAGTATAGCAATATTTGCTCTTGGCTGTCTTCTTTGCATAATTGCTCCTACTTTACAAACTTTAATTGCCGCAAGAGTTGTTCAAGGTATTGGAAGCGGATGTATACTTCCTCTATGTCAGGCTTTTTTGCTTGAAGCATTTCCTCCTAATCAAAGAGGCGTTGCAATGGGGCTATTTGGTGTTGCGGCTATGTTTTCACCTCTTGCCGGACCTTTTATCGGCGGATATTTGACTGATAATTTTTCCTGGCAATGGATTTTTATTGCAAATATTCCGTTATGTATTCTTTCTATGATAATGATAAAGTTTTTAATAGCGGATGAGGTAGTTGAGAAGCTTAAATATAATAAGAAATTTGACTATTCAGGCTATATTTCTATAGTAATTGCAATGGGCTGTATGCAGGTTATTCTTGATAAAGGACAGCAATGGAACTGGTTTGATGCGACATGGATATGCTGGATGACCGGTATATGTGTTTTTTCCTTCGTCTTTTTCTATGTTTGGGAACTTGAATATAAATATCCGGTAATTGATATTAGGGTTTTTAAAGATAGAAATTTTCTTGTAGGAACAATTATAAGTTCTTTCATAAATGTTACAATATATTCTACTCTTCTTCTGGTTCCAATGTTTGTACAGAGTATGATTGGTTATAGTCCTTCAATGTCAGGTCTTGCAATGTTTCCTAGAGCTGTAGTTTGCTTAATTGGATTGCTTGCTGTCGGGGAAATTTCTAAGTATGTTAATCCTAAACTCCTTGCAATTGTCGGGTTTATTATAATTGCCGTCTCAATGCTTATGCTTACTCAGATGAATCCTAATTCTTCAATGGAAAGTGTTGTCTTGCCTAATATTTTGTTATGTATTGGTGTTCCGACCGCATTTGTACCTATAACAGCATTGTCGTTTCAGACATTACCTGCATCTAAAAATGCAGATGCGGCTGCTTTGCATGCTTTATTTAAAAATATTGTGACCGCAGTTGCGACATCGGTTTCATCAACTTTTATTGCAAGAGTTTCTCAGGTTTATCAAAATTATTTTGTTGCCAATTTGTCTACTGAAAATCCGGTTTTTCATACTAAATTGGTCGCAGCTCAATCTAAGTTTATGCATTATTATCCGGCTTATGTTGCTTCAAGGAAGGCGGGAGGCTCATTATATAAAGAACTTCTGGCACAAGCCAGATTAGCAGCATTTTTTGATGTGTTTACTGTGCTGGCTTTAATAATAGTTTTAATCATTCCGTTCGTTCTGATTTTGAAATACAAACGAGTAAGATAAATGCTTACTTATTGAATCCATTCAAGCTCTAATTATTAAAATTTGTAAATATGTTAAGCAGTCTGGGCAATTTTATTTGTTCAAGAGACTTAAACGCTGTGTAAAATGTGTAGTAAAAAATAGGAGAAAATGTATGGAAATTTCCGCTTTAAATATTAATGCAGCAGGTTATTTGAATAAGACAAATAATGGGAAACAAATTGGTAGATTAAAAGAGCCTCCGGCTGATACTGTTGAAATTTCTTCTAATCCTAATTTTAAAGGCGGAGTACCAAAAGTTGGCAATAAAGCTGTTTCTCTAGTAGGTGTTGTTCCTCGGCTTGCAATTTTATACTTGTTTGTTGAGTTTCTGGCAAAACATAAACCCGCAGTAGATACAGGTTCTCAATCAACTCCTACTTTATTGAATTCTACAGAAAATGATTGGCTAAATGAATATAGTACAAGAACGCATGATAATCAGCATGATATACGAACTTTCCTTAATTTCACAGATTATGGTATTGTAAAAATTAACGAAATTGCAAAACAGGATAAAAATAAAGCTATTCAATTTGCTAATTTTATTGAAAATAAATGGGCTACAGTTGATTTAACTCCGAATCAAATTGATTATCTGGCAGAAAAATTTAATGAAAATCCGGATATAGTTTCTATGTTTAAAGATTTTGCTCCGAGAGATAAGGTGTATATGCTAAAGTCTTGTGAAAAAGAACCGGAAGCGACAAAAGCCTTGTATTCTTATAAAAACTCACTGGGTTATCCGTTCTTTAGAGCTGATCATATTTTGATGCTGGTTGATACATATAAAAAATATCCTGATAGAGTAAATGATTTGATAGAAGAAAGTAAAAGATCCAAAGGTTGTGATTACGATGCTGTAGATATAATATATAAAGTGTATGGTAACCGATTGAAAGATGTGAAAATCAAAGATTATCCGGGCTATTCATATATGGAAGAAATAAAAAACAGTATTAAATAAGCCTGTTCAACAAGACAAAAAGGCTCTCCTATAAAAGGAAGTATTCTTTGTAAACTTTTGTAAAATTTTTGTCAAAAAGTGAAATTTCTCTTAACAAAAATACTTAATATATATATCAAGTATATATTAAAAGAAAGAGAGGACAAATTATGGATGGAATTGGAGCAATCGGCGGACACGGACATAAAACAGATTTAGAAAATGCAAATGTTAGCGGAGCATATATGGCTGCTGTGCCACAGCAACCACAAATGTTTGGCGATAACACGGGTGTTCACTTAACAGAACAACAAAGAAATACAAGTATATTTTGCTAATTAAAAAAAGAGCCATTAAGGCTCTTTTTTTATATGTTTAGTTTTTTGAGTTTATTATGAGCGTTTAGAAAGTTCCTGATCCATGAGGAATAAGGCAACTTTATTATCTCCAAACATTTCAAGTCTTTTTATAATATTTTTAACTGCTTCTTCTTCCTCAATTTGTTCTGCTATAAACCAGTCAATAAAATTGAGTGTTGTTCTGTCACATTCCTCCTCGGCTTTTTTAGCTATTTCCATAATTGAAGATGTTATACATTTTTCGTGTTCATAGATATGGTTAAAAATAGAGCTTATTCCGTTAAATTCAAATTCGGGAGTTCTAATTTGCTTAAGGGTTACGAAGCTGTTACAGTCTATTAAATAATCAAATATTTTAAGTCCGTGCTCAACTTCTTCTTTTGCTTGCAGCCTTGTCCAGGAAGCAAAACCATTAAGTCCCAATTCCTTAAGATGGGCTGACATTGAAAGATAGAGGTATCCGGAATAAAATTCTTTGTTAATCTGTTCATTTAAAATTTCATTCATTGTGTTACTAAGCATTTATTTACCCTCCCAAAGTCCATGGATATTACATAATTCAATTGCTTCCACTTCTTTTTCAAAGTTTGTTATGTCAAATTCAGGTGTATCACCGGGTTTTAAATATTTAAGGTGCATTGTGCTTTTATCTTCAGGATAAACTTCTATGAATTGAATATAGTGACTTTGTTCCATAGGATGGAATTTAAGTCGTACAAATCGTCCTTGTTCTCCTGTTTCGATTTGCGGTGTGTGTTTTTCCGTAAAATCATTGTTCTCGTTCTCTAAATGAGGGGTTAGAAGTTCCATATTCTGTCCGCAGCAGACAAGTTCTCCGGCTCCTGTTAATATTACCTGTACAAGATTCCCGCATACATTACATTTGTATAATTGGAGTTTTTCAGTAGACATAGTTTGACCTTTCAATATTTTGTATTTAATTAAACAAGTACTCTTAAATAGTTACCCTTTTAATTAAATTTTTCATTGTAGGGATGGGGTATTTATGGTACTATCTAATGTATGGAAAATTTTTTTAACACAACTAATCAGCAGCCCAATGTTCCTTTAGAAACTCAATATGATGAGCTGAAGGATAATTATAAACAGATTTTTGTGGAAGCGGCAGAGAGTATACGTTCGGAAGTTAATAAATTTAAACCGGCAAATCCGTGTACTTTATGTTCTGTTAAAGACTGTAAAATTGAAAAAAAAGATGTATTTACTGAATATCCATCCAATTGTGCATATAGAGAATGGCAGTTAAAAATATTAACTTTCCTTGCCGGAGATTACAGACAAAAACTTAAAAACACATATAAAATGATGATGGATAAAAAATCCGAGTATTCATGTTCCAGATGCGGGGCATGCTGCAGACTGGCGGCAAGTGAGTTTTCCTATTCTCAATTAAAGCAAAAAGCTATGAAGGGAGATAAATTCGCATCTGATTTTGTGTCTGTATTTGTACCGTTTAAAGATGAAGAAGAAGCTAAAAAAGTAAATCCCGAATACTTTAGACTTTTAAATGAATTAGTTGAGGAACAGAAAATATATTACTACTATTGTCCTAAAATAAGCGGGAATGAATGTTCTGATTACGAAAATCGTCCTGATGTATGTAAAGACTTCCCGCATAATCCTTTAAAATTACTTCCGTCATCCTGTTCATATAATGAATGGAAAAAAACTGTTTCAAGGACTGCAATGATGCTCAAAGCAAAGGTCGATATAATAGAATTTTATAAAAATAAGTTAGGATAGGTTATGGAAGTTTTATCCGGACTAAGGCTGTATGAGTTTGAAAAAATAATGGAAGATATGGGGGCGACAAAATTCCGTGCACGCCAGATACATAACTGGATATATTCAAAATCGGTATCTTCAATAGATGAAATGACAGATTTAGCAAAAAGCTTTCGTGAAGAACTAAAGACCCGATTTAAAGTAACCGATACAGTTGTAAAAAGGAAACAGGCAAGTTCTGACGGGACTTTAAAATATTTAATAGAATTTCCTGACGGTGAATGTGTAGAAACAGTTCTTATGAGATTTGACAACAGGGCAAATTTGACTGCTTGTGTAAGTTCTCAAGTCGGGTGTGCAGTTAACTGCTCATTTTGTGCTACAGGTAAACAAGGTTTTAGAAGAAATTTAACCTATCGGGAAATAATAGAGCAAGTCCTGACTATACAGCGTGATACAGGGCTAAAAGTAACAAATATAGTCTTTATGGGTCAAGGAGAGCCTCTTTTGAATCTCGATAATGTGTTGAAAGCTCTCTGTATATTTAATGAAGATTTCCAAATCGGTGCAAGACGAATAACAATTTCTACAAGTGGAATTATTCCTAAAATAAATGAGTTGTCAGAAAAGGAACTTCAGTCTACTTTAGCAATATCTCTTCATGCTCCTAATCATAAATTAAGAGCAGAGCTTATGCCGATTGAAAATAGATACCCGATAGATAAATTAAAAGAAGCCTTAGTTAATTATATTAATAAAACCGGACGAAGGATTACAATAGAGTATATTCTGATACATAATTTTAATGATACAACCGAATGTGCAAAAGAACTCGCATATTATTTAAAAGATTTAAAATGTAATATAAATCTGATACCTTATAATTCTGTATCTGATACAAAATACACAAAATCTTCAAATAATGATATTATGAAGTTTAAGTATATACTGGAACATTCCGGTAAGAAAGTAACTGTAAGACTTGAAAGAGGAGCCGATATAGATGCTGCCTGCGGACAATTAAAAGGCAATACGCAATAGAGGATATATTAATGGGAATTTTTGAGAATAATATAAAAGCTTTAGCTCTAAAAGATAAAGAACTGGCTCTGATTTTGCAGAACCATATACCCAAAGAATATCCGGAGCTTATAAAAGAAAACAATTTTTACAACCTGAAATATAAGGGAGAATACTTACATAATCGAGATAATCCATTGCAGGAAGCACGTTCTATTTTTGCAGGATGTATAAATGAACCGGTTTCAATTCATTTTATATATGGTATTGGCTTAGGATACTTATTTCAAGTTGCAAGTGCAGGCTCTAAAGGCACGGTAATCCTTTATGAACCGGATTTGGATATATTAAGAACGGTGTTTAATCTGGTAGATTTTTCGACAGATTTGTTGAAATCAAATGTCTTTTTAACGAATGACTTTAATAAAGCAAGCCGGGTTATTTATGAACATTCCGGAACGAAGAATTTCCCCGTTATGATATCATTACCTTCTATAAGTAAAATGTATCCTGATGAGTTTAAAACTCTGGTAAAAACCTTAAAAGATACTGTCGGTTCTTATTTTCTAGATTTAAAATATACCAGACAAAAATTTTATTCTTCATTAAATATGCTTTTTCAAAATATGCCCGGATTGTATAATGAAACTCCGTTAGCAAAGTTAAAAGATTTGTATAAAGGTAAAACGGCTGTTGTTGTATCGGCAGGCCCAACATTAGACAGAAATATTGAAACGCTAAAAAAATACAGGGATAGATATGTGCTGTTTGTTGTTGGAACTGCTTTAAAGACATTAATACAAAATGATATAAAACCGGATTTTGTCTGTATAATTGAGTTACATAATTCATCACGTCAGATTGAAGGTATTGATTTATCTGATATGTATCTGATAACAGAGCCTTATTCGCATAATACACTTCATTGTTCGAATTTTAAACGTATTTTTTCTCATATATCCGCAAACACTCCAATTAATCATTTTTGGGCGGAGTTGTGTGAAGAAAATATTGAAGATTATTGGTCAAAAGGAACAGTGTCTTATACTGCGCTAAATAGTGCCAGAATTTTAGGCTGCTCTAAAATTATTCTTGTCGGTCAGGATTTAGCCTATATTGAGGGTCAGTGCTACAGTAAAGATTCCGGCTACAAAGATTTAATATGTACATATAATAAAGAAAAAAATAAATGGGAAATTACAGCAAAAGACTTGGACCGCCTTGCAGAGTCTTTATCAGTTTCAGACAATCCGGAAATAAGGAAAAGAGCCGCAATTGACCGTATTACTAATTTAAACAAATCTTTATACTATGTAAAAGGTATAAAAGGGGATATGGTTCCAACGGAATCTGTATATGCCGCTTTTGTTAAACCTTTAAGTGAGTTTGCACAACATTTTAATGATAGGACATATATAAATACTTCCCTTGTCGGAGCACAAATTGACGGATATGAAAACATGTGCCTTGAAGACGCTTTAAAAGACTCTGGTATAGTAGATAATTTAGATATTAATATTGAATATGAGTATGATATAGAAAAAATTAAATCTAATCTAAAAGATAAGCTGGATGAGCTGAATATCGGATTTTGTAAGATAAATGAGGGCAGACAGCTTATAAAATCATTAAATAACGATATTAAAAGGTTCAGAACTCCGGGGATAGAGGTTCTAAAAAGCTTTAGAAAAGTTATAGTAAATTATACTTTTCTTTCAGGTGAATTTTCTAACAAGTCTAAGCTTTTTGATTTTATGACAGCCGCTCAAAAAATTGATCTGGATTATGAAATGAAAATGACTAAAGAACTTAACATTCCGAATATACAAAATATCACTACAAAGATTTTAGATTATTATGATAAGGCAATACAAAGAATTGATAATATAAAAAAATTAGCAGCAAAGGTTTTGGAATGAAAATTTTAATTCAAAGAGTAAAGGAAGCTTCAGTTAAAGTTGATTCAGAATTAGTATCTGAAATAGGACAAGGAATTCTGGTATTTATCGGAGTTGAAAAAAGTGATTCCTGTGAAAATGTTGAAAAAGCTGTAAAGAAAGTTTTAAATCTTCGCATTTTCCCTGATGATAACGGGAAAATGAACAAATCTCTGATTGATATTCAAGGAGAGATGCTTATTGTTTCCCAATTTACACTTTGCGGTGACTGTAAAAAAGGAACTCGGCCCAGCTTTGATAATTCAGCCCGACCTGAGATTGCACAAAAATTATATGAAGAGTTTGTTAATAATATAAAAAATGCCGGTATTAAAACCGGCACAGGAATTTTTGGAGCAATGATGGATGTATCTTTAATTAATGATGGTCCTGTAACTTTTCATATTTCATGCTAAAATCTAGAAATGGATGATTTTAAACACTATACTGTTATGTTAAATGAAGCTGTTGATATGCTGGAGTGTCAGGATGGCAAAATTTATGTTGATTGTACTCTGGGCGGCGGCGGACATAGTGAACTTATATTAAAAAGGATTTCTCCTAACGGAAGACTTATAGCCTTTGATATTGATGATGAAGCAATCAGACACGCAAAAGAAAGACTAAGTAACTATAGTAACCTGACTATTGTAAAATCTTCTTATATTAATATTAAATCAGAGCTCAAAAAACTCGGTATAGATAAGATTACAGGGGGTGTAATTCTTGATTTAGGCGCATCTTATCATCAGCTTACAAAAGCTGAAAGAGGCTTTTCCTTCTCGAAAGATGCTCCTTTAGATATGAGATTTGATATGGATGCGGATTTTTCAGCGTATGATGTTGTAAATACGTATTCAGAGAATGATTTAGTTCGGATTTTTAGTGAGTACGGTGAAGAGCATTTTTCTAAAAGAATTGCTAAAAAAATAGTAGAGGTTAGAGCAAAAAAGAAAATTGCTACGACATGCGAATTAGCTGATATTATTCTAAGCGCAACACCAAAAGTTAAATCCCATATACACCCGGCTACAAGAGTGTTTCAAGCTATAAGAATTGAAGTGAATAATGAGTTAAAAAATGTAAATATTGTACTTCATGATATATTGGATTTATTGTCTATCGGTGGTATAATTTCTGTAATAAGTTTTCATTCTTTAGAGGATAGGATAGTTAAGAGATTCTTTAAGTTTGAGAGCCAGAAGTGCAGATGCAATGATATGATTTGCAAATGCCCGCCGCCGAGAATAGAGCTTATAAATAAGAAACCTATTGAAGCGAGCGAACGGGAGGTAAAGGAAAATCCACCATCCAGAAGTGCAAAACTGAGAGGTGTGAGATGTATTTCCTGATATTTTGGTTTTGGGAGTATAGTTTAATTGGTTTACGCTTTAAAGAGTTACAACAGCAGACCATATAGAAGAGAAGAGGACGATAACGTCCTAAACACTATAATAAAACGCTTTTCAAAAGAATCGACCGCAAGATATACAGTTCCTGCTGAAAAAAAATCTTTTGTAGACAAGTCTGTTCAAAATTTAGCTGTTAATAGTATAATAGAGGGGTATTTCCCTAAGGAGAATGTAGTAAAAGCTATGGCTATAAAAAGAGTAAATAAAATGCTTTGTGTAATTATAAGCCTGCTTATTGCAGTAGTTGTTGTAAGCTACTATTTTGTTATCTCCTGTGAAATGAAACTTAATGATTTAGGCAGACAAACAATAATTCTTAATAATGAAAACGAAGAGCTTCAAAATAAATTAGATAGCTTGAAGTCTTTTAGCAATGTGGATAAAACTTTTCAAAAAAATAATATGCTCCAAAGAGCAGGTCAGGTAATAGAAACAGAAGAAGTTACTGTCGATTCACAAGCATCAGCCAATAAATCAGCAAAACGCCGTATATTTAATTATGCAATCGGGTTTTAGAATATGTTAAAAACTCTTTTAGATAACAGCGCGTTTTTTAAGCTTGTCTGCGGTGCCGGAAATGAAGATCCGGAGTCTGTAAAAAGGCTTGTTTATATATATTCCCTCGCCGGATGTAAAGTGTTTGACCTGTCAGCACACCCTGAAATTATTTCTGCAGCTAAAGAAGCACAGCGCTTATCTGCAATAGATAACTTGTACTATTGTGTATCAATAGGAATTAAAGGGGATCCGCATATAAATAAAGCCCGAATTGACTCCGGCAAATGTATTAAATGCGGTTCCTGCTATAAGTTATGTCCGAATGATGCGATTTCCGAGTATATAAAAGTTAAAACATCAAAATGTATCGGATGCGGATTTTGTGCTAAAAACTGTCCAAAAGATGCAATTAGTATGGTTGAAAAAGACGCTGATGTAAAGAATATACTTCCATACATGGTTCAAAGCGGAGTATCAATTCTGGAACTGCATGTTATGGGACATGATAATAAAGATTTAGATTACAAATGGCAGATAATTAATGATTCAAAACCGGAATTCGCATCAATATGTATTGATAGAGAATCTCTTTCAAATAAGGAAGTCTTAACCAGAATCAAAAATATGATATCAGCAAGAGAGCCGTATACCACTATTATTCAAGCAGACGGAATCCCGATGAGCGGCTCTGATGATACTTATAAAACGACATTACAGGCTGTTGCGATGGCAGAAATTATACAGGATGCTAAGCTTCCTGTATATCTTACTGTTTCCGGCGGAACAAATTCAAAGACCGCTGAATTATGCAAATTATGCGGGATTAAATATAATGGAATAGCAATAGGCTCCTGGGCTAGAAAAATTGTAAAACCTTATATTACAAGATCTGATTTCTGGTCTAATAATCTGGTTCAAGAAGAAGCAGTTTTAAAGGGAAAGAAGCTTATACAGAGCACTATATATCGACATTAGCCATCATATTGATAAGTGTGCTTATAGTGTTTTCCATACTTACGCTATCCGTTGTACGTTGCTGCAGAAAACCGTTTATTTGCGGCATCATTTCAATAGCAATATCGAGTTTAGGGTTAGAACCCGGCTGATACATTCCAACATCAATAAGGTCTTTATTTTCTCTATATAAGGCAAGAATTTTTCGCATTTTTGCAGCAGCTTCTTTATGCTCCGGAGAAGCTATTGCAGACATAAGCCTTGATATACTTCCCAAAATATCTATTGCAGGATAATGATTAGCCTCGGCAACCTTTCTTGATAAGAAAATATGTCCGTCTGTAATACCTCTAACAGTATCAACAATAGGGTCATTGATATCATCTCCTTCCATAAGAACGGTATAAAAGGCTGTAATGGAACCTTTTTCGCTGTTGCCGGCTCTTTCAAGAGCTTTTTGCAGCCAGGAGAAAATTGAAGGCGGATAGCCTTTCATTGTAGGAGGTTCACCAATAGACAGTCCTACTTCACGACCTGCCATTGCGCATCTTGTTATAGTATCAGTCATAAGAAATACTTTTTTGCCTTGATCTCTAAAATATTCACACACAGCGGTTGCTGTTAATAAACATTTTTGACGGATTAACGGAGGCTGATCCCCTGTTGAACATACAAGGACCGATTTTTTCATACCTTCCGGTCCAAGAGCATCTTCTATGAACTCCTTAACTTCTCTTCCACGTTCTCCGATTAGGGCGACAACGTTAACGTCAGCATCAGAGTTTCTGGCAATCATACCGAGCAGTGTACTTTTACCTACTCCGGAACCGGCAAAAAGCCCCATACGCTGCCCGCAGCCAAAAGTTAAGCATGAATCTATTGCACGAACTCCCGTAGAAAACATTTCCGTAATAATCGGTCTTTCAAAAGGCCCCGGCGGGGGTCCTTCAACACTTCTCCATATAGCACCTTCCGTATTCATAGGACGTCCGTCGATAGGATCTCCCATAGGGTTTATAAGACGGCCTAGAAGGAAATCTCCTACTGGAATCTGTATCGGACTGCCTGTCGTCTGTACAAGACTGCCCTGACCTATACCGGTACCATCATATAATAACAATAACTGAGCCGCATCACCTTTAAAGGCAACAACTTCCGCCGGTTTTTTTTCACCGGTGGCAGCTTCAATATAGCAAAGATCACCTATTTTTAAACCCGGAAGCTTTACCTCAACTGTTAAACCTACAAGTTTTGATACACTTCCCTTAAACTGGTATAAGTCTACGCCTTCCAGCTTATTATGAACCCTCTCCTTAAGGTTATTTAAGTATGCCTGATTAACCCCGTCCATATCTGAATTTTATCATAATTTTTATATATGGTAAAGAAAAAGCTTGAGTAAAAATAAAACTCAAGCGGAAAAAGGGAAAAGGGATTAAAAATTAAGGTTGTATTTTAATATTTTGTTTATTTATTTATTTATTT
>CALUVM010000023.1 GCA_944324255.1 Candidatus Gastranaerophilales bacterium
TCCTGAAAGATTAGAAAAACAAACGCAAGTGTAGTTTTTCAATCTATTCAGGATCTTACCAAAACACAAATATAATATCCGACTGGTAAGATTCTGAACAGTGCGAAAAATCAACTGTTTTAAATAAATTAATTTTTCTGCACTTTCAGAATGACAGGTGTGCTATTCACCATCTGTTCCCTCCCTTCTATTTTCCCTTTCTATTTTTATTTTTATTTTTATTTCCCCCTCTATTTACCCCCCCCTCTATTTACCCCCCCCCTCTATTTACCCCCTCCGGGAGGGCAATTTAAAAATATTCTGATTTATTTATCATATAAATATGAGTGATTTTTACCAAGATTTTCAATACGACAGCTGTATTTCAAGGGGAATTTGTACGACAAACCCGAAGATTGCATCTCTTCAAAGTGTGCTTGTTCAATATTTAAAACTGGGGTGCAAGTACTGTTTGTTACTTGAAGGAAAAAATGTTTTTGACGAAAAAATAAAAGAACTGATTTTAAACACAATTCCGCTTGCGGTTTCTAATCCTGATTTAAGTGAAGCGAGTTTTAATTTTGCGGTTTCAAGGTTTAAAGAAATATTACCTGATCTGGTAGCAAAATATAATAAAATATATGAGAAAGAAGATTTCAAAGAAGGAATTCGTTCCACTAAATTATTTAAAATATCTTCTGATATTGTAGATTCTATAAGATATGGAGAACAAATACTCAGGGAAGCTTTTAAAAATATTCCGGATGAAATTCGTAATCTTTTTCAAATTATGCTGGTTATTTCCAAGAGTATAAGTATAAATCTTCTTGATTTAGAGAGTATGGGGGAATCAGATAAATCAGGTTTTAATATGATATTAAAACTGTTTAATGCAATAGATTCAGAAGAAAAAGAGAGTGAGAATCTTAAAAAACTAATTTATGAAGCGGCAAATGCGGATAATCTTTTAATGAAAAAGCTAAGGGAAGCTCAGGAAGAACGCTACGGGGAGCAGGGAATTGCAGAAGTTTCTTATTCAACAGCTCCTTCCAAAGCTGTTCTTGTGGTCGGCTCCAATATAAGAGAACTTGAAACTATATTAGAAGCACTAAAAGATACAGATATAGATGTTTATACTCATGATGATATGATGGTTGCGCATACATTTCCGAAATTTTCCGAATATAAAAATTTAAAAGGTCAATTCGGACAGGGTGTAGAAAATTGTCTGCTTGATTTTGCGACTTTTCCGGGACCAATTATTTTAACTGGGCATTCTTTGCATAATATTGAAAATTTTTATCGGGGCAGGTTATTTACAACGGACTATACTACACCCAAAGGAGTGATAAAAATCAAAAATAATGATTTTTCCGGTGTTATAGATTCCGCTAACAGTTCAAAGGGGTTTAAAACCGGCAAACAGTGTGAATCGGTTACTATCGGGTATAATTATTCCGAAACAATTCAAACGATTAAAAACAATATTTCGGGGTATAAAAGAATTTTTATGATTGGACTTGAAAAATATTCACTTGAACAGAGGGTTTATTTTGAAAAGCTGATTAAACTTTCGGGTTGCGAAACTTTGATAATATCATTTTCCTACAATATAGAAACCGATAATCTATTTCATATAAATACTTGCTTTGATTCATACGGTCTTATAAGAATCTATAATGATATAAAAGATTCCGGTCTGCCGGTTACGGTTTTTATACCAAAATGTGACAGGAATACCATATCCCAGATGATTTATTTGTCTGAAAATAAAAATACAAAAGTTTTTGTGGGCAAATGTACCCCTATTATTCTCAATCCTTCTCTTATTGCGACTTTAAAACGAACGTTTGGAATCAACGGCATAACAACTGCCAAAAAGGATATTGAATTAATTGTGTAAACTAATTGTCACCCGCCTCTGTTTGATGTATAGTAAGAAAGTTAATCAGAGGTGCTTTATTTATGGAAAATAACTTTTCAATAATTGTATTGGATTCAAATGATAATTCAAGAGAAGTCCTTAAAGCATATCTTGAAGAATTTAGATTTGATGCGGAAATAAAACTCTTTTCTGATTACAGGGAAGGTTTAAAAGAAATAAAAGAATCAACTGCGAAACCGGTTGTTTTTATTGATATAACAAATTGTGATGAGAAATATTTTGAAATAATAGAAGAGGTTAAGTTGTTTACATCAAAGATTGTTGTAACTTCCTCCGATTATTCTACGAACTCCATAGTAAGAGCAATGCGCCTCGGGGCGAAAGAATTTTTGCCTAAACCGGTTTTGAAAGATGATTTAAAACGTATTATAGGTGTATTTATCCAGCGTGGGGAAGAACAGGATGATACTTCTTCCAAAATAATCACGGTGTATTCTAATAAAGGCGGAATCGGAAAAACTACAATAGCAGTGAATTTGGCATTAGAACTTGCAAAAGTTACTAAAGATAAAGTTGCTCTTGTGGATTTAAATTTACAACTGGGGGATATTTCTACTTTCTTAAATTTAAACCCGCCGTTTGATGTTTCTTATGTAATAAAAAATTTGATTGATAAAAAAGATGAAACATTATTGCAGGCTTTTGAAAAATACAAAGAAACATCAATGTATGTGCTTGCAGACCCGAGTTATATTGAACAATCTGAAAGCATAACTCCTAACCAGATTTCGGATTTATTTAAGGCATTAAAGAAAGTATTTCCTTATATAATAGTTGATATGTCATCCAATATTGACCCTAATTCTCTAAAAATACTTGATTTATCTGACTGGATAATGTTTACTACTATAGTTAATATTCCTGCTATCAGAAATTCTCAGAGATGCCTTAATTTGTTTAAATCAAGAAGATATCCTGATAATAAAGTAAAAATAATCATAAATCGTTATATGGAAAATGATGAAATAAAAATTGAAGATATTGAAACAACTCTGGGAGATAAAGTATACTGGAAGATACCGAATAATTATTTTTCGATTATGGATTCCATTAATAAAGGAGTTACAGTATCGGAAATCAATCCGAATTCTAATATTGCAAACAGTTTTAGAGAACTGGCATCTAAGGTTTCGGATGATATCGTTGAGATGACAATAACAAAATATAGAATTTAAAGGCAGAATAATGAAAAAAATTTTTAGTTTAACAAATAAATATATAATCCTGGCAACCCCGTTAATATTGTTTTCTCTGATATCAGGTATTTATCTTACTGTATCTGCAGCCGGAAAGGTTATAAATCTTCTAATCGCTATTATATTGTTTACATTTATGTTAGCGGCATTTATTGCCGGCTGGTTTAATATGATAAAATTTGCTGTAAAAGACGGCTATGATGATGACCCTAATGCTTTAATAAAAGAATTTACTCCGGGAGTCGGCGAATATTTTCTTCCGTCGCTGGGAAGTATACTTGTAATTATTGCGGTTTCTTTAATTATTATGTTTGCTTCCTATTATGCAGGGTTAAAACTAATAGGCGACCCCGGTATTACCGGTGAAGCTTTTTCAAAAGCCATGGAATCTGCGGAAGCTTTGAAGCTTTTCTTAACCTCTCTTTCCACCGAGCAGCTTTCTAAGCTTAATATGTGGAATTTTCTTCTGTTAGGCTCAATTTCCGCCACATATTTGTTTTTAATTCTTTATTTACCGGTTATATTTTTTAAAAATAAAAATCCGTTTCTGGCATTTTTTGTTTCATTGAAGGATTTGTTCGGCAGACATATTTTGAAAACTATTGGAGTTTATATAGCCGTACTCGGAGCAAATTTCATTATTTCAATAATATCAGCATTATTTAGCGGAAATCTTATTCTTCACTTTTTTATAACTCTATTAAATTTTTATTATATAGTTCTTGCCGGAATTGGGGTCTTTTACTATTACAATAATACGTTTATTGAGTCACATCTTGGCAAAATAATTGATAAAACAGTTTAAGACAGTTTTCTTATCATTTCTTGTGCGTCTTCATTTTCGGGGAAAATATCCGTAAGCTTGTAAAGATAAATTAGCGCATCGTCGTTTTGTCCCAGTGCTTCATAGCATTTTGCAATATTCATGAGAACAGATATGCTATTAGGATGTTTAGAATCAATGTTTCTAAATATATTTAAAGCCTGATTATAATCTTCCAGTGCAAAATATGTAAGCGCAAGCGTATTTTGTGTTTCTATATCAGGATTCTGTTCAACGGCATGAATAAGATATCTTTTAGCTTCTTCATATTCTTTTCTTGCATAGAGAATTCTTCCTGCACAGAATTGAACATATTCATGATGCGGTTCTATTTCAATGGCTTTTAGAATAAAATCACGGGCTTCATCAAGTTTATTCATAACAAGGCAGTTTAGAGCCATAAAAGTAAGTGCCAGAATATTTTTAGGTTCAATTTCAAGTGCTTCTCTGTAATATGCTTCCGCATCCGTATTCTTAGAGATTGAATATAAGAAATTCCCGTATTCAAAAACTACTTCAAAATCATTTGGTGCAAGTTTTAGTGCTGTTTTGAATTCATCTTCCGCATAATCAAAGAGTCTTTTATTCAGATAAATAATAGCTAAATCTTTGTGAGCCTTAGCGATATTCGGGTTCATTTTGATAACTTTTTTAAGCATTTTTTCTGCCGTATCAGTATCGCAAAGACTTGATGATAAAATTGCATATTGATGCATAACTTCTGCTGTAAGTTTGTTCTTTAGAAGGATATTGTCATATATTTCTTTTGCTTTAGTCAGCTGATTTGTCTGAATATACAGGTTCGCAAGTTTTTGTGCCGGCAAGGTAAATTTCGGATTAATATAAACCAGATTTTCAAGCATTTTTATAGCAGTCTGAGTATCGCCTAGGGCTTCATAACAAGTAATAAGATTGTACTTATAATTTTCTTTCCCCGGACACATTAAAACAAGCTGTTTGTAATGCGCAAGAGCGTCTTCATATCTTTTGAGTTTGGTTTCCGACATTGCAAGTGCTGCAATAAATGATTCGTCTTCATCAAGTTCGATTGCCTTTTTTAAATATTCACAAGCTTTTTCATGGTTCTGTTTAATTTGATAAACCGAACCGAGGTTAAAGTATGTCATCGGGTTTCTCGGGTTTAAATCGAGGGATTTTTCGTATGTACTTAAAGCCTCGTCAGTTTTTCCGAGAGCGGTATAGCAAGTTCCCAGGCTGTTGTAAATACCTATATTGTTCGGGGATTTCTCCTGTGCAGTTAATAATGGTTCAAGAGCTTTTTCAAAGTTCTTATTTTTCATATATGCAGTTCCGATTATGAAATTGTATAGATAATCTTCTGAATCCAAATTTTGAGCTTGTTCTGCAAATTTTATAGCTTCTTCGGCTTCATTGTTTTTTATTAAAAGCACGCATAAGCTCTTATAGGCTTCCATATATTCTTTTCTGAGATTAATAACAGATATATAGGCATTTTTAGCAGCCGCAAAATCTCCTAGTTTGTCATAGCAGTTAGCAAGATAGAACCAGGAAGTAGCATCATCTTGATTATATTTAACAACGGTTTCAAAATTCTTTTTAGCGTCTTCCCACTTGCCGAGATTTACATGGGAAAGACCGGCAAGCTTAATCAGCTCAATATTATCCGGTGTTTCTTTAAGACCTTCTTCTATTAAGGGAAGAGCTGTTTCAAAATCTTTACTTCCAACCAGTTCATTAATTCTTCCTAAATCTGCCATTTTATGCTCCAAAATAGTTTCTCAATCCTGAGGTTAAATTTTTATTTTTGCAGAGTTTTTTGAGTTTTGATATTGCTCTGTTTTCAATCTGTCTTATTCTTTCTCTGGAAACACCGTAGATGGTTCCTATTTCATCAAGAGTTTTTTTATTGCCGTCATTATTTAGACCGAATCTTAAGATAAGCACATCTCTTTCTTTCGGACTTAGCTGCTCAAGCATTCCTTTAATATCATCCAGAAGGCTTTCCTGAGATACAAGCGATTCCGGAGCAAGGGTGGACTCGTCTACAATATAATCAATGATTTTATTGGAATCATCTTTTTGTCCGGTCGGGGTATCAATACTTATAGTAGATTGAGTTGACTTAATAATAGATGTTAATTTAGAAACAGAAATGCCGAGCTTGTCAGCGATTTCCTGTTTGACAGGGATTCTTCCGAGTTCTGTTGTTAAATCAAGAGTTGCCTTTTTAATCTTATTAATAGATTCAATCAAGTGTATAGGCAGACGGATAATTCTTGCCTTATCTGCAATAGCTCTTGTTATGGATTGCTGAATCCACCAGGTTGCATAGGTAGAAAATTTATACCCTTTTGTGTAATCAAATTTTTCTGTAGCTTTAATAAGCCCCATATTTCCTTCCTGAATTAAATCAAGAAAAGAAAGCCCTCTTCCTATGTATTTTTTTGCAATACTGACAACAAGTCTTAAGTTAGCATTTATAAGGACTTTTCTGGCTATTTCGCTATGTGTTTCATAAATTTGTTTTGCGACTTCCAACTCTTCTTCAGCTGAGAGCAGCGGAATTTTTCCTATCTGCTGAAGATAAATTCTGACCGAGTCATCTGAATTTACGGAAGATAAACTTTCCTGAGTCTTTGGCTCTTCTATTGAGATATTTTCATCGTCCATGTCTTCGACAGGTTCAATACTGTTAAAATCAACCCCTTCATCAGATATGTCATCAATCATTATGTTGAGCTTTTCTCTGTCTTTAGCCATATAAACCTCATTTTTTGGAATTTGTTGTTAATTTTTGTTTTACACTCTCAAATAATATTATAGCAGCAGCGTTAGAAACATTTAAAGAATTAAAATTTGTTAACATTGGAATTTTAACTTTAAAATCTGAGAGCTTAAGTAAAGACTTTGATATTCCTGCATGTTCCGCTCCCATAATCAGAGCGAAATTCATGTCTGTATAATTAATGTCATAATAATTCTCTGTCGAATGATGGTCGGCTGCAATTACCCAGTAGTTGTTTTCTTTTAATTTCTGAATAGCATTAACAAGACTATTGACTTTAATTATTGAGATTGAGTTAACTGCCCCTGCGCTTGTTTTTTCTACTGTAGAATTAACAAGAACACCTCTTCTGGAAGGAAGAATAATTCCTTTGACACCTGCGCAGACGGCTGAACGTATTATTGCACCTAGATTGTGCGAATCTTCTATTCCGTCAAGTATAACGACAGAAGTTAAGTTTTCGGAATTATGTTCAATAAAATCTTCAAGCTCTTCATATCTAATAGGTGCGATATGGGCAATAACTCCCTGATGACGGGCTTCCGGTATAAGTTGATTGAGCTTGTCTTTAGTAACAAACTGGAAAACTATTCCCGATTGTTTAGCAAGAGTTTTAATTTTTTCGATTTTTTCATCAGAACGTGCGGTATTAGAAATAAGAATTCTGTTAAATTCTCTATTTCCTGCTTCGAGTGCTTCTATAACTGCGTTTTTCCCGTATATATATGAAACGTCTGTCATTTTGATACCTTTAACATTCTTTCAATACATCCTGCGCTTCTTTTTCTGACATCATCATCAAGAGTTATTTCATTAACTTCATTTTCCAGAGAGTAAAGAATCTCATCAAGAGTAGTGAGTTTCATACTTTCACAGAGCATGTTATCCCGTATAAGAATAAATTCTTTATCCGGATAATCTCTTCTTAATCTGTCGTAAACGCCTTTTTCAGTAACAATAACAAACTTTTTATCATTACTTCTTTTAACATAATCAATAATACCGCTTGTACTTCCGATATAATCTCCCAGAATGCTTACTTCCGGTTTACATTCCGGATGAATAAGGATTTTTGCATCAGGATATTTTTTTCTGGCGTTTTCTATATCATCTGTTGTTATGTTATTATGAACCGGACAATTTCCATCATATGTAATTACATTTACATTATTAAGTTTGGATTCAACCCATTTGCCCAGATTTGCATCAGGAACAAAGAGCACTTTGGGGGAATTTAAACTTTTAACTATTTCAAGAGCATTGGAGCTGGTGCAGCAAATGTCGCACTCAGCTTTTACTTCTGCTGTTGAATTTATATAACAAACTACAGGCAGCCCCGGATGAGATTTTTTAAAATCAATCATCTGGTGTAGGTTAATCATGTCAGCCATTAAACAGCCTGCGTTAAGATTTGGTAACAAAACTTTCTTTTCCGGAGAAATGACCTTTGCGGTCTGCGCCATAAAGTAAACGCCCGCAAAAACAATAATATCAGCTTTTGTTTGTTTTGCCATCTGGCTTAAATATAGCGAATCTCCAACGAAATCAGCGACCTGATCAATTTCAATGTTTTGATAGCTATGAGCCAGTATTATTGCATTTTTTTCGGCTTTTAGTTTCTTAATTCTCTCTATTATTTTATTCATATATGATACCCTGTGTACAAAAATTAAGTTTTATTGTACAATAAAAAAAAATAGGAAGAAACAGGCATGGATTTATTTAAGAAGAATATCGCAGTGGGGGTGTCCGTTACCCCGGAAATCGGGCTTGAAGTTGCCCAGATAGATTTTGTGTCAAAGACTATACTCAAGTATGGTACAAGACAGCTCAACTATGATAATAACCGTAAAGAAATTGCTGATTTAGATATATTTAAAGAAACTTTGCAGGATTTATTGTTTGAATTGCAGATTCCGAAAGGTTCGGAAATATATTTAAATTTACCGGCGATAACATTTAAGGTAAAGGATTATCCGGCTTCTTTAAACGAAGAGCAGATTTCTAATGCTGTTGAAGAAGAATTATATGATCATCCGATATTTAAAGAGTCAGATCCGGCAATAGATGCCGTAAAACTTCCTAATTCAACCATTCAGTTTAATAAAATTGCTTATACAGCTGCACAGAAGGTAATGCTGATAGAAATAGCAATGCAGATAAAAGATTTGGGCTATAAACTTGCCGGAATTGACACAACTGTAAATTCAACATTAAATTCTTTGATTTTTAAAGAAAGAGTTGATGTAAATCCGGGAACATCCTGGGTTCTATTAATTGTTGATAACAGTTATTGCAGAGTTATTCCTATGCAGGGCAGAAACTATGTGGACTGTTTTGAAGAAAAGGTTAGTATTGGTGAAGTACTGGGTGATGCTGAAAACTATGCAACGGTTGTTAATGCGATTAAACCGATACTTAAAAACTTACCGTCACAGTATTTGTGTGTTGTATCAGAAACCAATATAATAAGCGCACAGGTTCTTGCCGGACAGCTGCAATATAACGCACCAATTATTCATCAGGAAGCAAATATATTTGCAAAAGAACCATTCCTTGATGTTGCTGCCGGTATTGATGATGAACAGGCAAAACTCGTTTCTCTGGGCGTTATAGGAGCCGGCATTTACAGAGATTTTCTACCATTTTCGAATGTTCATTTGAACTTGTATAATGCAAATTTAGGGGATGTTTATTTATTAGAACAACCTCCGGTACTCAAGTTCGGTTCTTTATCTCTTGTCATGTCACTAGAAAACATGATAAAAGTACTGATACCGGTTGCAATTATAATTATAGCTGTAACGATGACTGTTCTTGGTTTTATCGGCAGTATGATTGCGCAAAAAAATAACAGGGTGGCAGAACTTGAACAAAGCATTAAGTCTATTAATCAGTTCTTAAAAGATAATGAAAGCGTATCTGCCGAATTATTTGATGAAGGTGATGAAATCCGTATCGGACTGTTACATAATAAAGATATATATACATATTTTACAATTGTAGGTACTGAAATTCCTAAGAAGTTATGGCTGACGTCTTTGGATTTGGGAGATAATATCACAATAGAAGGTCAGGCAGATAATTTGGAAAGTGTATATAGCTTCTTTAGAAATATAAAGGATTATGCTCCGGATTCTCCAATTAAGCTTCAAAAGCTGGGAATGGCTTCAATCAATTCTAACTTGCAGGCAATCTCAGATAGCGGAAGTTTTGATACTGATTCGGTAATTACGTCTATGAATGCTGATTACTACCAGTTCAAAATATCGGATGCACCGGAAGTTGCTGAAGAAAATATTTCAAAGAACGCAGATAAAAATAAGCCAGGTAATAAAAATAACAGAAAACAAACCGGAAGATCAAATGCGAAGTTTTCCGAGTTACCTGACATAGATGATCTTGATTAATAAAAAGGGTTAA
Source organism: Candidatus Gastranaerophilales bacterium (assembly GCA_944324255.1). Taxonomy (GTDB): domain Bacteria; phylum Cyanobacteriota; class Vampirovibrionia; order Gastranaerophilales; family Gastranaerophilaceae; genus CAG-196. The sequence continues at coordinate 10,134 of CALUVM010000023.1, forward strand.
TAAATGGATAAATATAAAAGATATTATGGAATAATTGCTTTTATCGGTGTTGTAGCAGTTTTGTTACTGGTAAGTTATAACTTAATAGTACCAAAAATAAATGATTTTAATAACAAAAAAAGCCAGGTAGAAAAGATGGAAAAAGACCTGGCTGGTCTGCAGTCAAAACTTCAGATTGTAAAAAGAAAAATCGAACAGATTAAAAACTCTATAATGACTTCGCAGAAGAAGATTTATTATCCTTTAGAAGCGGATTTGGGCAATGATACACTGTTCTTTACTTTATATAGTGATTTGGTTGAGATGGTGCATGCTAATTCTGTCAAGATAAAATCAATAGAATATACACCGAACCCTGATAATGATAATTTTGTTAAGTTCGGAAAAGATGTATATTTTGTTTGCGATGTGGATATGGAGCTGGTTTCAAATTATGTAAACTTGGGTAAATTGATTCAGGACATATACCAGTATCCTTATTATATAAAGATTAACAATTTATCTGTCAGACCGTACGAAAAAGATAAAAAGATATTGTTATCTACATTAAGTTTAAGATTATACGCTCATACAGAACCGGAAGAACAGTCGGCTGCAGGTGCGGGAGATGTTGCAGTTGATTTACCAATGGGTAAGCCGTCTGTTCCTGCTGCAAAGCCGGCAGGTGCGAAGGCTCAATAGCGGGTCTTCCTTCGAGGGCTTGAAAAATAATTTTGTTTGGGGTAAATTTAGTTTAGTTGTTTTAACAATAAGTGCGGAAGTAGCTCAGTTGCCCAGCGAGGCGAGAGTGGAACCGCAGGTAAGTGTTCAGGGCGTAGAGCCGAGCGAAATAAAGATAAAGACTCTACCAACTGAGCAAGGTGAAAATAGAATAATAACAATAAGTGCGGAAGTAGCTCAGTTGGTAGAGTATCTGCCTTCCAAGCAGACTGTCGCGAGTTCGAGTCTCGTCTTCCGCTAATAAAAAAGAGTCCTTATAGGGCTCTTTTTTATTAGCGGTAAGATAGTACACAAGAACTCCATGTGCAAAGCACATAGAGTTCGAGCAAGCCGAGCAGAGGCACGACCGCAGGGAGAGTCGCAGCACGCGTCAACGGAAACGTAGAGTTTTCGTTGCAAGTGCAAGCGGTGCCGTTTAATGCGAGGCGCAGTAAAACGGCAAGATTATATAAGATATATCTTGTAAACACTCAAGAGTCCTTATAGGGCTCTTTTTTATTAGCGGTAAGATAGTACACAAGAACTCCATGTGCAAAGCACATAGAGTTCGAGCAAGCCGAGCAGAGGCACGACCGCAGGGAGAGTCGCAGCACGCGTCAACGGAAACGTAGAGTTTTCGTTGCAAGTGCAAGCGGTGCCGTTTAATGCGAGGCGCAGTAAAACGGCAAGATTATATAAGATATATCTTGTAAACACTCAAGAGTCCTTATAGGGCTCTTTTTTATTAGCGGTAAGATAGTACACAAGAACTCCATGTGCAAAGTACATAGAGTTTGAGCAAGCCGAGCAGAGGCGGTTTTTACAATTAAATATTAACCATATGGTCTAGACAGAAATAAAAATTTTAACCCTTTGATTGATGTTGTGTACGGGAATATATAATACACTACTAGAGTAGACTTATAAGGTAGGGAGATTATCCCTAAAACAGACTTGGTAGGTAATATTAAAATTTGAGAGGAGAGCGGAAGGTGCAGCTTTCGAGCCTGGACATAACTTTACACAGGATAAATGCGATTGAAAACCAGTTTCAATCGTTAATGTCTTATGGAAATGTTCCGGATAAGGATTTTCAGAAAATTCTTGATTCTTCCGTTAAGAACACTAAAAATCCTCATTCTGTTTCTCGTTCAGAGATTGATAATCTGGTATCAAAATATGCTGAAAGAAACGGATTAGATGAAGATTTTGTAAAAGCCGTCATAAATCAAGAATCCGGATTTAATCCGAATGCGACTTCAAAATGCGGAGCGATGGGATTAATGCAGCTGATGCCTTCTACTGCACAGGGGCTGGGTGTGGTTAATGCTTATGATGCGGAGCAGAATATTGAAGGCGGAACAAAATACTTGAAGGGTTTGATGGACAGGTTTGGAAACGATAAATCGCTTGCGCTTGCGGCTTATAATGCAGGCCCGAATGCTGTTAAAAAGTACGGCGGGATTCCTCCGTATGCGGAAACCCGGAATTATGTAAAAAATGTGCTGAGCAAGTATGACAGCCTGAAAGGAGCGAACTCATGATTGTAAGAGGTATGGAATCTGCAGCAAACGGAATGCTCGCTCTTATGGATATGCATGATAATATTGCAAACAATTTGGCTAACGTAAATACGGTAGGTTATAAAAAGGGATCTTTAAGGTTTAAAGATGTAATGGAATCTGCTGTATATTCTCAAAAAGGGTCTATCTTAAGAAATGACTCAAGCAGATATCTGGGGGATTTGAGTACAGGTTCTCAATCTCTTGAGTATATTCATGATTTTTCTCAGGGGGCATTAGATAAGACAAATAATCCTTATGATGTTGCAATTGAGGGAGATGGATTTTTTAAGATTCAGGACATTGACGGAAAAATTTCTTATACAAGAAACGGTTCGTTTGTAGTGAATGACCAGCAATATCTGGTAACAAAGCAGGGTGAATATGTTCTTGACATAAATAACAGAAGAATAAGAATGATTCCGGAAGATTTTGACCCGGAACTTTTCCGTGACAGAATAGAAACCGTTATCGGGGAAAGCGGTAATATTGAGATAAATTCATATAACCAGAAGATTCCGCTTCAAACAATCGGAGTGTTTGATTTTTCAAATAAAGAAGATTTGTTCGAAATAGGAGATGCAAAATTTATTCCGATGGATCCAGAGAATAATCCGGAATTACGTTCCGAAAAATTTACGGTTCAGCAGGGTATGCTTGAACTTTCCAATTCAAATGTAATTAAAGAAATGATTAATACGATTGCGACTTCCCGAAATTACGAATCTTTAACAAGAGTCGTAAGCACAAACAGCGATATGCTTGCAACGGCAGTATCGGTAGGAAGAATCGGATAAAAGATTTAAAGAGAATAAAACCAGACGAGGAGAGGATAAATGTTAAGAGCATTAACAACAGCAGCAACAGGTATGATAGCACAGCAGAACTATCTTGATGTTATTGCGAACAACGTTGCAAACGTTAACACTACAGCTTTTAAGAAATCAAGAATTGAGTTTCAAGACCTTCTTTCACAGGCAGCAAGAACCCCCGGTGCTTTGATGAACCAGGGAACATACCAGCCTGTCGGTATTGAAATCGGGCTGGGTGTTAAAACGGCTGCTACAACAAGAATTTTTACACAGGGTGTAGCAATTTCAACAGGACGTGATCTGGATATAGAAATTGAAGGAGAAGGTTTCTTACAGGTTATGAAAGAGGACGGTTCTCTTGCGTATACCCGTGACGGCTGCTTACAGGTTGACTCATTAGGTCAGCTTTGTACAAACGACGGGCTTTTGATTCAGCCATCAGTATCAATACCTCGTGATGCTACAGAAATTACTATTACTCAGGATGGTAATATTTCCGTAACTCTTCCGGGACAGACACAACAGTCAATAGTCGGTTCTTTGCAGCTGGTTAAGTTCCAGAACCCGTCAGGTTTGTTATCAATCGGACACAATTTGTATAAAGAAACTCAAGCTTCCGGCAACCCCGTTCAGGATACTCCGGGACAAAACGGCTTAGGTTTGATTCAGCAAGGTATGCTTGAAGGCTCTAATGTTCAGATTGTTGACGAACTTGTCGGTCTGATTAAAGCAGAACGTGCATTTGAATCAAATTCAAAACTGATTAATTCTTCAAGCAACATATTGCAGCTAACTAATAATATGCAATAGAGGTAAGGTAAAAAAGAAAAAATGAAAAAAGTTTTAACAACAGCCTTAATATTACTAACCTGCCTGAGCGCACAAGCTCAGACAGTTACCTCTGCCGATGTTAAGACTCAGGTTGCTAAAATTCTTGAAAACTCTTACAAAACAATGATTCCGAATGCAGAAGTAGAAGTAAAGATTTCTGCAACTCCTTTTGCAAACCTTGTTTTACCGGATGGACAGGTTACTTATAAAATAGTTCAGGGCGGAGATAAAATTATTCCGAGGGATATAAAAAGAGTGGATGTTTATGTGAACAATGCATTTGTAAAAACTCTTAATCTTCCTGCTCAAACTTCTGTTTATAAAGATGTTCTGGTAGCTTCAGATTTCATAAACAGAGATCAGGCAATTACCAGTGAAACAGCAATGATAAAAAGGGTAGATGTTTCTCAGAGAATGGACTATGTTTTAAGCGAGAAAATGTTTGCAAAAGATATGAAAGCTAAAAAAGCTTTCCAAAAAGGAGAAATCCTTGATAAAAGATTCGTAAAAATGAAACCTGATGTTGAAAGAAACATGGGTGTAAGAATATTCTTTGTTTCTAATGGCGCCGTTATGATTACAATAGACGGAACAGCAATGGCGGATGGAATGACAGGGGATTATATTAACGTTGAAAACAAGAACTATAGAAAAGTATATACAGGCAAAGTCATAGGAGAAAATCAGGTTCTTGTAACTCTTTAAGAAGGTGGGTATATGAAAAAAGTTTTAGCTTCAGTTTTAATAATGATGTTGATGATTACGGGATTATTGCCTGCTAAGGCTATTGAAGCCAAAGTAAGAATAATGGATTTAACTCACATTAAGGGTGTGAGAGAAAACCAGTTAGTAGGTTATGGTATCGTTGTAGGTCTACCCGGTACAGGTGATAATTCCCGTTCAACACAAATTACAAACAAAATGCTCTTAAGAAACTTAGGAACAGTAATTGAACAGGAAAACTACATTCAAAAAGGTGCTTCTGCTGCCGTAATTGTAACAGCGACAGTTCCTCCATTTTCTAAAAACGGGGATAAAATTGACTGCACAGTATCCGCTATAGCCGACGCAAAAAGCTTGGAAGGGGGTGTTCTTGTTCAGACCATTCTTAAAGCTCCAAACGGCGAAGCTGTCGCAGTAGCTCAAGGTCCTCTTTCAGTCGGCGGTATTAATAAAATTGCAGGCGGCTCTTCCGCAAGAACTGCAATTACAACCTCGGGCAGAATTCCGGGCGGTGCAATTATTGAACGTGATATTTATACAGAAATCGGCGACGAAGATTCTATAACGCTTTGTCTGGATAAATCTGATTACACACTTGTTTCAAGAATTGCTGATACAGTTTCAAAAGTTGCTCCGGCTCATGCCATCGACGGAAGTTCCGTTAGAGTAACCGTTCCGCCGAAATTTCTTAATGACCGGGTAACCTTCCTTTCAATTATTGAAAATCTTGAGGTATCTCCAACTTTAGAAAAAGCTAAGGTTGTTGTAAACGAAAGAACCGGAACCGTTGTTATCGGAGCTGATGTTAAATTGCTTCCTGCAGCAGTTGCGCACGGTAATATTACGGTTACAGTTTCTACATCAAATGAAGTTTCTCAGCCAAACCCGTTTGCAAACGGTGCAACAGTCGGGTTTGAAAATTCAGATATTACAATTAACAAAGCTCCGGGCAGTCTGGTCGAAATGCCTGCTAACAGTAATCTGAATGATCTGGTAAGAGCACTAAACTCTATTGGTGTTGCTCCGGTTGACTTGATTTCAATCCTGCAGGCACTCAAAAAATCAGGAAGCTTACAGGCTGATTTAATAGTTATTTAACATACTAAAGGAAAGCAATATGGATTTTTCAACACCGACATTAGATTTAATAAAAAACGGATTAGATAACGCAAGAACAGTTAACTCTGATCAGGTTTTGTATAACAGAATTAAAGAAGCGGGAGATTCTAAAGCACAATTGAAAAAAGCTGCAATAGAATTTGAGTCTATCTTTATAACAAAAATGCTTTCGGAAATGGATAGAACAGTAGATAAAGAAGGCAGTTTATTCGGAGAAAAATCTCCTTATGAAGATACTTTTAAATCTGTTGTTTACCAGCAGATGGGACATGATTTAGCAAGTAATCCCAGAACAACTTTCGGACTTGCAGACCAGATTTACAGACAAATGGAGAAGTATGTGAGCTAGTTGCTGGTGACTAAGTGATTAAGTGATTAAGTGATTAAAATGGCTCCTCCATAGGAGAAAAGAGAAAAAAGGAATAAAATATGATTTCATCAGTAGGCGAAAATAATCAGGTACAAAGATTCAGTGCAGTAAATGCTTTCAGAACAACAGCATCACAGCTTAAATCAAAACAGGAAAATGAAGAAAATATCGCAGAAGATACTTCTCACAAGGCTGCACCGAAAAATATCCTTGAAAGAATTGATGTGAATGAATTGAGAGAATGCGCCAAATACGTAGGCGAATTCAATATATCAGACGATGACATAAAATACGGTCTAATGTATGGTAGAAGTGTAATTGCCGAGTATCTGGCATAAAACGGGGTAGAAGAGGTTAAGTTATGAAAAAAGTATTAGTATCAATAGCTATATTAATGATGACGGTTCTGACCGTTAATGCTGAATCGCTTTTTACATTAAGCGCAACCCAGCACTATAACGGAACGCCGCGTTCTCTGTTCGGCGGTGTACAAGCCCGCCAGATAGGAGATTTGATATCAATTATTATGGAAGAAAATATTTCGGTTAATGATAACTTATCTTATACTTCCGAAAAATCTTCAAATACGGTTGATACTTTTACTTCATTCTTTAACAGGTGGTTTGGTCTGTCACTTAAAGATTCTGACGGATACGGCGGTACAAATGAAGTATCTAATACTGCAAACGGTGCCCGTTCTATGACATTCGGGGACAGAATTGCGGTACAGGTAGTTCAGCAGCTGCCTAACGGAAACCTTTCCGTTCAAGGTAAAAAGACTCTTGTTAACGGAAACGAAAGAATGGACTTTATTGTAACCGGTGTTGTTGACCCTAGGTGGTTAAATGAAAACGGTGAAGTCTATTCATATAATGTTTCTAATTTACAATTTGCACTCTCCGGCAGAGGTTCAATATCAAGAAACCAGAACGAAGGTATATTCAACAGATTCGTACGTTATCTGTTCTAATTAAGGTGATAATTGTGATAAAAGAGAAATTTAAAAGTTTAATAAAAGCTCTGGATAAAGAGATTGAAGCATACGAAAAGCTGAAAGTCTTATTTGAAGAGAAAAAAGAATCCTTGAAAAAGGCAAAACCCGATGACCTCGGAGTTTTGGATAGTAAAATACTTGCAGTTCATAATTCGATTCTTAAACTTAATGAAATAAGAAAAACAATAGGTGCGGAATTAATAGATGAAAATGCCTGTATGTCACAATTTATCAAGCTTGCAGAGGAGCAGGCTCCGGAATTTGTCGAACCTTTAAAAGAGAGAAAGGTAAAGATTTGTAACAATTTTGATGAATTAGCGTTATTAAATCAGCAAAATGTGGAATTAATAAAACATGGCATCATAATGTCTAACAAGATGTTGGAAACAATTATTGATGTTTTTGCTCCTCAAGGAAGTAATTATAACGGAGCAGGCAAGACAGATACACATGATATAGACATGTGGACAATAAATGAACAAATTTAAAACGAGGTAACAAATGGTCAGTTTATTCTCATCATTGAACATCGCATCAAATGCGCTTTCCGTAAATGAATCGGCAATCAGTGTTGTATCGCACAACGTTGCGAATATGAACACGGAAGGGTACTCAAAACAGAAAGTTAATCTTGCAACAAGAAATATTGCAGGGTCAATCGGAGATAACGTTGAGAATCAGATTCGTGCAAACGGCGGGGTTATGATTGCTAATGTTAAGAGATACACTAATGAGTATCTTAATAACTATTACAGAGAACAAAACTCCATTTTAAAAGGTTATGAACAACAGCTTGGTAACCTTGATGATCTTGCTGATATTTTAAATGATCTTGAAGGTACCGGTATTGATGCTGCACTTTCCGATTTTTATGAAGCATTAAATAACCTTAATGAGTATCCGGCAAGTTCTACTGCAAGAATAAATTTTATTGAAACTGCGAGAACCCTGACTTCTATTATGAACTCAAAAAGTGTTGAACTCGAACAGTTGACATCGCAGGTTCTTGGTGATGGTGTGAGTGAAGAAGCATTAGAAAATTCTCAAATTTATACTCATTACAAAGAATTTAATAACAAGCTTGAAGAGCTGGCTGCTGTTAATAAAGCTTTGCAGGTTACCCAGACCGGTACACTTGAAGCAAATAACCTTTTGGATAAAAGAGATTTAATACTTAATGAAATCTCTGAATTTGTTGATATTTCGGTTCAGGAAAAACCGAACGGTTCTGTATACCTTTATGTCGGGGATAATCTTCTTGTTAAAGGTGCAGAAGTAGTCGGAGAACTTGATATTCAAACAGCAAAATCATATTGCGATGCTAACGGAATAACTTATCCTGATGATTGGGACGGACAAGATGCAGTTATTAGTATTGTTGATCCGACTCAGAATGGAAAAGTTATTGTAGCAAATGCAAATGAAAGTATACAACAGGGTTCACTGGGCGGAATGCTTCATTCTGCGGATGTTCAGGAAGATGTGACTAATGCAGGAACTGTACTTGACAGCTTGAACCATCTTGCCCAGACAATTGCCGACGTGTTTAATGATTTAAATACAAGAGAAGGGGCGTATTGTATAAATCCGGATGATACAGGTAAATTGATTGCAACAAATGAAGACAATCTGATATTTGTAGGTGCGGATGGTACAGGAGAAGGTATAACTGCCGGTAATATTACTATTAATGCAGACCTTCTTACGGACGACGGCTGTTGGAATATCTCTTGTGCATATTTTGAAGATCTTGCTAACTTTGATGAAAATGCAGTTGGTAATGCCCAGAATGTCGCTGCAATGCTTGGAACAAGAAATGAAAAACTGGCGGCACTTGACGGAATGTCGTTGGAAGACTACTACACCGGTCTTGTCGGTAAAGTAGCATCAGCCGGAGATAATATCCAAACCCTTTATGATACTCAATCCGGAGTTGTTGACGGTATATATAACCAGATATTGCGTACAAGTTCTGTTGACTTGAACGAAGAACTTGTCGATCTGGTTAAGTATCAAACTGCTTATGCAGCTGCCGCACAGGTGTTTAATACCTGTAACAATTGTTTAGATACTTTAATGAGCTTAGGAGGCTAATTATGGTAGAAAGACTCACATCCTCATCAAGATATGCGCTTTTAGTTGCTGATATGCAGCAGAGCTTAATGAACTATAACAGATTGACAGCCCAATTATCTTCCGGATCCAAACTCCAGAGTATAAAGGATGATCCGATTGCGGCAGTGAATGTGCTTAATACAAACAGACAGCTCGGTCAAATTGATACTTTTGCCCAGAATGTCGAAATGGCATCAGCTGAACTTAGTGCTCTGGATGACTTGATGTCACTGGCAACAGGTTATCTTTCAACCGCATGGGATAAAGCGGTACAGGCAAATAACCAGACATACGGGAACGATTCTCTGGAAGCTTTGAAGGTTGAAATTGACGAAATAATAAAAACTATGGTTGACCTTGCTAATACAGAGTATAATGATAATTATATTTTTGGCGGAGCTAATACCAAAAATTTACCATATACGATGGATGAAAACGGTAATGTTATTTATAACGGCACCCCGCATGATAACCCTGATTATATTCGCCAGACAGAAGTTGCAGACGGAGTATTTGAGGTAATAAATACTACCGGAGATAAGGTTTTTGGCTGGTATGAAAATACACAGGAAACAGATGCTAACGGAAACAAAGTATTTGTTGATGCGGATGGCAACAGAGTTATAGAAACTATTGACCCTGATACTCAGACTGCAACATATGCATATGAAGCCGGCGGGGCTTATACAGGTGATGTATCAGAATTGGAAGCTGTTATGCAGGAAGATTATTCCGGTGTATTCGGAGCATTAAAAGTTTTGAGTAATTCAATCCAGATGGTTCTTGACGGGAACACAGAAGAAGGATATGAACTTATGAACTCAACTTTAGATATGTTCTCAGATTCGCTTAATACAATAACTCAGGAACAAACACAATTTGGCGGTGTTGCAAACCGTCTTGAAATGACTTCTTCTACTCTTGAAACAAGTAATACAAGCTTACAAGCATATCTTTCGGAAATTAATGATGTTGATATGGCAGAAGCTGTTACCGAGTGGATGCAAGCTCAATATGCATATCAGGCAAGTATGCAGATTGCGGCTTCAACTATGAATATAAGCTTACTAAATTATATGCAATAAAACCAATACTCACTCCTCACGGATGAAGAGTGGGTATTGAATTCAAAAATAGTCTACAATTTTAATATACTTACCATTTTTAAGGGCGTGTTATCGTCCTTTTTTCTTTTCTGGCATGTTTTATAAACCAAAAAGCAAAAATATTCAGCTCTCAAACCTCTTTACAATTGATTAGTTTTTTAATACTATATAAAAAAACGAGGTTTACTAATGGTTGATAATAAATATAAACGGGTGTTGTTAAAAATAAGCGGTGAAGCACTTTTAGGCGATCAGCAATTTGGAATTGACCCCAAACCCGTTGAAATGATAGCGGATGAGATTCGTTCTATTTATGAAAGAGGGGTAGAGATAGCAGTTGTTGTAGGCGGAGGGAATATTTTTCGTGGTATGCGCAACAGTGCTGCACTCGGTATGGATCAGGCTTCCGGAGATTATGTCGGCATGCTTGCGACTGTTATGAATGCTGTTGTGCTTCAATGTGCTTTAAAAAAGATTGAAGTTGAATGCAGGGTTCAAACGGCGATTGCAATGAATCAGATAGCAGAGCCATATGTAAGACACAGGGCAATAAGACACCTTGAAAAAGGAAGAGTTGTAATCTTTGCTGCAGGAACAGGGAACCCGTTCTTTACAACAGATACGGCATCTGCTCTCAGGGCATCCGAAATTAATGCTGAAGTTATGCTTATGGCGAAAAATGGTGTTGACGGTATTTACGACGATGATCCTAACAAAAATCCTAATGCCAGAAAGATTGATAAAATTACTTATGCTGAAATTATAAAAAGAGATTTAAAAATAATGGACACATCTGCATGTGCACTTTGTAAACAGAATAATATACCAATTATTGTGTTTGACTTTAAAGCATCCGGCAGTTTGTGTAAAATTATGGATGGTGAATCCGTAGGAACGTATGTAAGTTAGTTTGTTATAAAGGAGAATATTATGTCAGAAGTTCTTGATGAAATGTTTTTAACCGGCGAAGATAAAATGGAAAAAGCTATTGCCCAGATGAAAAAAGACTTTGCATCAGTACGTACCGGAAGGGCAAATCCTGGAATTTTGGATAAAGTTCTGGTTGACTATTATGGAGTTCCGACTCAATTAAGACAGATGTCACAGGTTACGGTGAGTGAAGGGACTACTCTGGTTATAACTCCTTATGACAAAACAATTCTTAAAGAAATAGAAAAAGCTATTATTAAAGCAGAAATCGGTGTTGCTCCGAATAGCGACGGTATCTGCATAAGATTGAATTTCCCTCCTCTTACTGAAGAGAGAAGAAAAGAAACTGCAAAAGAAGTTAAAAAATACGGTGAAGATGCAAAAGTTGCAGTAAGAAATGTTCGCCGTGAAATGGTTGATGAACTTAAAAAGATTGAAAAAGCTGAAAATATGCCTGAAGATATGGTAAAAGATAATCAGGATAAAATTCAGAAAATTACTGATAAATATGTAGGGATGATTGATTCACTCGTTTCAGAAAAAGAAAAAGAGGTTTTAACAGTATAATGGATTCAAAAAGGTTTTTAACCGGACTGATTATCGGGTTTATAGCACTATTTGCTATATTAGCCGGAGGAATATGGCTGACATTGCTGGTTCTTCTTATAGTGTTTTATGCTTCAAAGGAGTATACAACTATATTAAGACATAAAGGATTTTTGCCGAGTCTTAAAATTATATTAACATCAAGTATAGTATTCGGTGCGCTGGCATATTTTAAACTGCCGCAGCTAATACCTCTGGTGCTTACTTTATCTGTCTTAATGGCGTTTATGTGGGTTTTATTCAGAGGCAGACAGCCATATATTGCAAATGTTGCGACTACAATATTAGGTTTTTTGTATTGCGGCTGGTTTCCTTTACATATGATATTTTTAAGAAGTATTGGCGAAGATTGCTCAACATGCGCCTATCCTGCCGGTGCGGGTTATACTGTATTACTCTTGTTCGGTGTGCTTGTAACTGATACATTCTGCTATTTTGCAGGGAGCAAATTCGGTAAACATAAGCTGGCTCCGGTTATTAGCCCAAACAAATCCATTGAAGGAGCTGTGGGCGGTACTGTTATGTGTCTGGTTTTTTCAATGGCTATTGGTATAGCAATAGGGCTTCCGTGGTATCACGCTCTTATACTCGGACTTTTAATAGCAGCTTTTGCTCAAATTGGTGATTTGTGCGAATCTCTTATTAAACGGGATGCCGGTGTGAAGGATTCAAGCAATGTTTTACCCGGACATGGCGGATTCTTAGACAGAACGGACAGCTATATTCTAACCATTCCTGTAGTTTATTATTATATAACTTTTTTTGTTGAATCAAATATTTTAGATTTGTTTAAGGGATTGTTTTAATGCTGGAAGATATTTTCGGAAAAACCGGAGATGAAAGTTTAGTAATCAAGGCGCTTACCCATCCTTCTTATACGGTTGAAAATAATCTTGATTCTTTGGAAAATTATGAGCGGCTTGAATTTTTCGGGGACTCGGTTTTAAAACTTTTTACTTCAAAACTTTTATATGAAACGTTCCCTGAGTATGCGGAAGGTGAGCTGTCAAAGATTCGTTCTATTTTAGTTTCGGATAGTATTTTAGCAAAAGCCGCCTTTGAAATCGGGCTGGATAAATTAATAAAGCTCGGACCTTCTGAGGAAAAACAAGGAGGAAGAAGACGGGAATCCAATCTGGCATGTTCATTGGAGGCGGTTCTCGGGGCTTATTATTTAAGCGGAAACATCAAAGAAATTGAGGATTTTATCGGAAAATATCTTTTCAAATATGTTCAGGATATAGATGAACATTTTGAAAAATATAATGCAAAGGATTTGTTGCAGCAATATACACAGGGTGTGGATAAAACGCTGCCTGTATATAAGACTGTCGGGGTTTTGGGACCGGCTCATAAACCGGTTTTTGAGGTTGAAGTTGAATGGCACGGGGAGATTCTGGCAAGACAGACCGGACATACAAAGAAAGAAGCCCAGCAGAATTGTGCATATGAGGCGTGCAAAAAACTAGGGGTCGTTTGATTTTCAACCAAACAGATGATTGATAAATTATCGAGCTGAAATATAATTATTTTGTGGAGGAGATTTCGTTTTTATGCAGGAGAATGAGTTGCAGTTAAATAACAGGCGCTGGTATGATTCGCATGAATATACTGCAAGAGCGTTTGAGATTTTGAAGGATATGGACGAAAATCAGAGAAAGGCTTTATCCAGAGATTTAACAACCGTTGTTAAGCAGATAAAAGAACTCCATGAAGAGGATGAAGAATCCGATGTTAGTATTGGTATAGATAGAGTTTTGGGGCTTTATAAACTTTCAAATTCACGCAGATGGTATGATAAAGTCAGTGTATTATCTTATGCCTTAAAAACCATGTCAACATTGCCGAGAGAAGATTTTTATACAATTATGGAAGGAATTGCGGTTTCAGCTCAGGGGAATGAGTCTGTAGCTTAATTTTTATCGCATGCTCCTTTAGTTACAGTTGGAGAAAGACCTTTTATTGCAAAAGGTTTAGCAAAATAAACGGCACTGACTATATTTGAAATGCAGCCGAGAACATTCATTGCAAGCTTAGGATACTTCCAGTTTTTAGGAAGAAAGTTTGCAATAGAAATCAAACCGGAACCTAGCATTAGATAAATATATGCTTTAAAGATTCCGCGCGGAACGGCAACACAATCCTGAACATCTCTGGGGTTGCGAACATTCTCGGCAATTGTGTCGATAAATTCGTGTTTTTTCCTGTTTGGCTGAGTGTTATTTTGGAATGGGATATTCGGTTGTATTTTTGAAATAAACATATACAGTATTAAAACACGTAAAAATTTTTTTTAACAGGTATTTAAAAAAAAATTCTTTTATGCTAAAGTGATTCTATCAAATGGGTGCGTGGCGCAGTTGACTCTGCCGAAAAAAATCCGAACCATTGAGGATTTTTTGAGAGGAAGCGAACACG
>CALUVM010000024.1 GCA_944324255.1 Candidatus Gastranaerophilales bacterium
AACTTGCTGTTGTGCAAGATTCTGAAACAAGTTTCACTACTGTCCATAATAAATTATTTTGTCATGCTGAATTTATTTCAGCATCTTACCGGCTTGGCGTTAGACTTGTTTTCCGGCAAGATCCCGAAACAAGTTCGGGATGACATTTTAAATTATCCTTCCTTAGTCACTTCAATTCCCTGCTCACTAATCGAAAGCGAGGTGTTCTGATATGGTAAGTATCAACACCAACCTGACAGATATGATAATAATGAGCAGTCTTAATGATTCGACAAACGGAATCAATAAGAGCATTGAGCGGCTGACCAGCGGATATAAAATAAATCATGCAAAAGATAACGCAGCAAATTTAAACATAGTCACAAATTTATCTACAAAGATAAGCTCTCTGTTGCAGGTGCGAAATAATACGGAAGACGGAATATCCTTGCTATCAACAGCACAGGGCGGATTAGAAGAGATATCGAATCTTTTAAAACGATTGCGCAATTTATCGACACAGGCAATGAACGGAACGTATGGTGAAGCAAGTCTGGAAGCGATGCAAAAAGAAGCCGATGAAATAGTTGAGCAGATAAAGTATATCAGGGAGAATACGGAGTTTAACGGTTTAAAGCTATTTTATACGCCTTCAAACGAAGCAGTAAATACGGTAGTCACAACAGCAGCAAACAGTATCTCCAGATTAAACAATTCAAAAATAAAAATAAACGGAGGGAGTATATCTACTCCCTCCACCGTTCCTTCTTTCACCCAATCAACTTCTGAGAAGGATATAAGCAACTCCCGACCTCTTTCAACACAATCGACAACATCAACAGCACCTGTTACACCGAAAGCAGGCGATATAACAGGTGCCGAGGATTTTACGGGCAGCCAGACCAGAACAATAGTTATTGACAATGTTGAGTATAAAATAACCAATAAAAGTTCAAGTACACAAACTATTTCATATAGTAAAGATACAACAACCGGTGAGCTGACTTTTTACGGCTCAAATTTTGAAATCCACGGACAGAGCGATGTTTCCCACAATTTGATAATAGAAGGAAGTAATAACTATGTCTACGGAGGAGATTTAGCAGATACCATTCAGATTCTAAACCAATCTGCCGGATTAAATACAATTTATGGTCTGGGCGGAGATGATACTATTTATTCAAAATCCGGACGTACTCGAAATACTATTTACGGCGGAGATGGGAACGATAATATTACAACAGCAGCAAACACCTGTGTACACATTATATATGGAGATGATGGGGATGATAATATTGCTGTATACTATGGAAGAGCTTATGGCGGAGCCGGAAATGATATTTTATCTACCGTAGACGGTTATTCAACATTCTTATACGGAGAGGACGGGGATGATACTTTTTATGTAAATGGTAATAGTTCTCGTGTTTTTGGAGGTTCAGGAATAAATAAAGTTGCTGTAGATAAAGGCACTAATACGGTGAAAATAGATGTTGAAGGTGCTAACTCTTTTTCTGTAAATTTTGCCGGTAACGAAACAAAAAGTGTTCAAATTAACGGTATTGATTATGAAATTACGAGAAACTCCTCTTATTCCGGCTCCTTTTATTATTCAGTAAATGATGACGGCTCCTGGACGATTATAAGTGGTTCAGAGGGATTTAAAATTGTGGGTGAAAAATCAAAAGCACATAATGTTACAATACGTTGCGGTAGTATTATTTTTTATGGAGGAGACCTCGATGATAAGATTCACGTGACTTCTTCTGCCACTGATATCTATATATATGGCGGAAAAGGTAACGATAACTTATCCTCTACAGGGTATTGTGTCAGTCTTTTTGGAGAAGAAGGAGATGATACAATTACTTCAAGAGATTATGCGTATATCTCCGGCGGTGACGGGGATGATACTATCACCGCTACCGGAGAACAGCAGGTTATAGATGCCGGAAATGGAAATGACCACATCGATATAACAAAATCCAGCAACGTTACAGTAGTTGGAGGATCGGGAAATAATACACTGGCGGGTTCAGACAAAGCTATTCTTTTGAATGGCTTTGGAGTTTTGGATAATGCACAGGTAGTGCAGTTTGCTGCCGGCGAAACAAAAAATGTTTTGATTAACGGCGTTAGTTATGAAATCAAAAACAACAAAAGCTGTACAAATACTCTTGCATATATGTACTCTCCTGTATCCGGAGAGCTGACTTTGGGCGGCGGAATGTTTACTGTACGGGGAGATGAAACGAAAACTCATAATCTTGATATTTATGGAGGTTATCTTGATGTATATACAGGAAACGGAAACGATATAATAAATCTGAATGGTACCGGACAGAAGGCACATGCACTGGACGGAGATGATATTATTAATTGTTTAAACAACACAACTTCTGCTTCTGTATCCGGCGGAAACGGAAATGATACTATAACTTTGAACACGGATGGGTCAGTTAGTGCCTATGGAGAAAGCGGAAACGATACTTTCAATATAATAAATTCAACAATAAGTTCTACGATAGATGGCGGCATTGGTGATGATGTTTATAATGTCGATTCTCTGGGTAATATTATAGATGCCGGCGGAAATAATCTCTATAATGTAAATGTAGATAATGCTATCATCTCCGGTGCCTCCGGCAATGATACCTTTTATATAAGCGGGAATAATAATACTATCCTCGGCGGTGGCGGAGACGATTATTTTGTAATCGACGGAGAGAATAACACAATAGACGGCGGCACTGGAACAAATTTGTATGTAGATAATTCAAGCGGTAATAACTCGATAATGAATGTGTATACTGACCCAAATAACGGCGAACTCCGATTTACCGCACTTGGCGAAGTAAAAACTTTCACATTAAACGGAAAAACCTATACTGTAATGAATAATCTAAACGGAGTTAATACTTTGAATTACTCACTAAACCCGAACACCGGAGTAATAACAATTAATGGCTCTGACTTAACAATAAATGCAGAATCAGATGAAGAAGCCGTATTAAATATCAGAGGAGATAACAACACAATCAATGGTTCGGATAAAAATGACAGAATAACAATAGAACAGGGGAGTAATAATGTAATCAACGGAAATTCCGGAGACGATAATATAGTAATGCAAAGCGTGAATAATGAAATAAACGGTGGAACGGGGAATGATAATATAACATTAAACGCAAGCACAAATAAACAGGTGACAGCAGGAGCCGGAAACAATACTATAGTAATCAACAGCGATAATAATTCCCAAATAGAACTGGGCAGCGGTAATAATAAAGTAACAGTAAATGGAAGCGACAATATTATAGTCGGCACAGAAGGAAATAATACAATAACAGTAACCGAGGATAATAATGAACTCCGTTTAGGTGACGGAGATAATAAGCTGTCAATAATGGGAACAAACAACAGTGTAAGTGTGGGAAACGGTGATAATACAATCGGAATAGACGGCAAGAGTAATATATTAACGGCAGGAAATGCCGCAGGCGTAGTAAATATAATGGGAGAAGGTAACAGGGTAAATATAGAGAATAATGAAGAAGAAATAGTAGTAAGCGGAAATAAAAACACAGTAACAACTTTAACAGGTGATAAGAAAATTAAGGTAACAGGAAATGATAACGAAATAATAGGCGGGGATGGAATAGAAGAAATAACTATTCGCGGAAATAATAATAGTGCAAATGGCGGAGAAGGGAATGATACATATTTGATCTCAAGCGGACGAAATAATGTAATAGACGGCGAAACCGGCAGAAATACAATGATAAATAACGGCGAAAATACTCAGTATAATAATGTAATAGATATAACTCCACGTCCGTTTGAATTAAATCTAAAAGTAGATTTAGGCACAAGTTCAAATTCCATGATTGGAATAAGCATAAGCTTTAACTTATATGATTTTGAGCTGGATTTTATGAGTGAACGTGGAAGAAACGAAAACTTGAATAAAGTAGATGAATTAATAAAAACAGTGGACGAGGAATTAATAAAAATCGGAAGCACAATTAACCGGTTGGAAAGTGTTCTTGACAGTCAATCAATACAACTGGAAAATATGATATCAACACGTTCAACATTGAGAGATGCGGATATAGCAGAAGAAAGTTCTGAATTAATTAAATATGAGATACTACAGGAAGCAAGTGCGACATTGGCATCTGCGACCCGTGGGGTTAGTATGGAATTTTTGTTAGGGATGATAGACAGTCTGCGTGGGTAGTGGGTAGGTGACTAAGTGACTGGGTGACTGAGTGACTGAGTGACTAAGAAATTGTTCCCTCCCCTGATTGGGGAGGGTTAGGGTGGGGGGCGGTTAATGGGTAGTGACTAGGTGACTGAGTGACTAAGTGACTAAGAAATTGTTCCCTCCCCTGATTGGGGAGGGTTAGGGTGGGGGGCGGTTGGTGCGTAGTGATTAAGTGATTAAGTGAATAAGGGAAATAAGCTAAAATGTTACCCTGAACTTGATTCAGGGTCTATCCGTTTAATAATTAAACATTGATAGATTCCAAAATTAGCCGCACTATTATTAGGAATAAATATCTGTTATGGCTTAATTAAAAATTTAATTGCATTTCCTGCAATATGTTCTTGCATTGCATATTCTACTTTATCTAAAGGAAGTGTTGCCGTAATAAGCTTCTCAACTTCAATTTCTCCTGACGAAATCAGGTCAAGCGCCTGTCTGAAGTATTTCGGGGTATGGTGAAATACACTCATTATCTTTATATCGCCGTAGTGCATTCTTGTAGTATCCAAACAAACTTTAGAACCGGATTTGCATCCTCCGAAAAAGTGTACCGTACCTCCCGGTCTTACACAGGAGAATACAAGTTCCCAGATTTCAGGAAGCCCGACACATTCTATTGCAACATCTAACCCTTTTTTTTCGTCTGAAAATTCCCTAAATATCTTTTCGGGATTATTATATCTTTTTAAATCTACAATCTCATCAGCATGCGAAAACTCATCTGCCAACCTTAATTTTTCAGGATTTCTGCCTGCTACAATTACTCTTGCACCTTTGAGTTTTGCAAGTCTGGCAAACATAAGTCCTATAGGTCCTATCCCCATTACTCCGACAGTTTGTCCCGGTTTTATCTCAGTTCTTTCAACCCCGTGAACAACGTTTGCTAAAGGCTCGCAAAAAGCTGCTTTTTCAAAAGTAAGATTTTCCGGAAGTAAAAGAGTATTTTTCTTTACAATTCTTTCCGGTATAACTATATATTCTGCATACGCTCCGTTTAATAAATCAAGATTCTCACATAGGTTATATTCTTCTCTTTTGCAGAAAAAACATTCCCCGCAAGGGGCAGAATTCGCTGCTACAACCCTATCTCCAGGCTTGAAATTAGTAACGTCATCCGCAACTTTTTCAACCGTTCCGGAAAATTCATGCCCGAATCCCGACGGAATATTTTTTATAAGAACCGGATGCCCTCTTCTGTATGTTTTAACATCAGTCCCGCAAGTTAGGGCAGCTGCGATTTTCACAAGGATTTCACCTTTCTCGAGAGGCTTAATCATTGTGTTTTCATATCTTATATCTTGAGGTCCGTAATAAAGTACTGCTTTCATATTATTTAATCAGTGGTAAAATTGATGCTGTAATATCATCTCCGCCGCAGATTACGGAAGCTTTAGGAATAACCATTGTGTAACCCATTGCGGTAGCTTTTTGACGGATAATAGCTGTTATATTAGCATCAGCGGCTTTGAGTTTTGTTGTATATTCTTTGGCATTAGCTTCTCTTTTTGATTGAATCTGCTTTTCATAGTTTGCGGCAACAGATTTTTTCTTGGCTGCTGTCGTTTGTTTATTAACATCAGCTTGAGCATTTTTTATAAAAGCAGCTAATTCTTTGTTGCGCCTTTCTCTAAGTGCCTTTAAGGATTGTACTTGAGATGATTTTGCGACAACTTTTTGTAAATCTACAACTGCTATTTTTTGCGGTTGAGGAGCTGCAAATACAATATTTCCGATAAATAATAAAGAAACTATTCCTAAAATAACAAGCTTTTTGAATTTATTCATATTTACCTCCTCTAAACCATCTTAGTATTAAGAACACCGAAGCTACAACTATTATACATCCCGACATAATTATTGCAACAGGTATTCCAAAGTAGTATTTTACGCTGTCTATTCTGATACTCTCAACAAGAATTCTGACGATTGAATAAAGAATAAGGTAAATTAAAGCAAGGTTGCCTTCTTTTTTGTATAACTTTTTATTAATCATAAATAGAAGTATTCCAAAAATCGCTAAATCAAGAAGACTTTCATATAAAAATGCAGGATGGAAATATTCATAATCAGTGTAAGGTATCGGTCTGAATTGCGGAGCAATATATAATTTCCACGGAAGATTTGTTGGTGTTCCAAACGCTTCTGAATTAAAGAAATTTCCCCATCTTCCGATTGCTTGAGCAATAATCAAGCCCGGTGCTGATACATCACAAAGTCTAGGAACAGAAAGACCTTTGTTCTTTGCAAATATTAAAAGCCCGATAAATCCTCCTATCAAAGCTCCGTGGATAGAAATTCCCCCGTGTCTTATAGCAAGAATCTCGGTTGGAAATCTCAAGTAAAAATCGTAATTTAAAAGGCAATAATAAAGCCTTGCTCCTATAATACCGCAAATAATAAGATAAGGAGCCATGTCAATTACGGTTTCTTTGGCAAGAGAGAAGAACTTTGAACCCAGATAGTCAGAAACAAGAGTTCCTACCGTTATAGCCAGTGCAAGTATAACTCCGTAAAAATATATATGGACACCAAATATAGTGCAGATTATTTGTGAATGAGAAGCGAACATTATTTTTTAACTGATTTCTCTTCAATAAATTTATTACAATCTTCAATTAACTCATTAACGGTATCTTTGTCTTCCGCATTAGGATTCATTTCCAAATATTTTGAGAAATTAGCGGCGGCAGACTGTTTGAGTTCAATTGCTTTAAGCTCTTTATCTTCTGAATTTGTTTGCTCAGATGTTTTATCATCGGCAGATTCTTCATCTGCAGTATCCGTTTCTGCTAATTCATCTGCATAACTATCTTGAGCGGCTGCTAATGAATAATAAAAATTTGCAAAATCCGGTTTAAGTTTTATACCGTTTTCAAAAGCCTCTATTGCTTTATCATACTTTTTGGCATTAGTTGCTGCAATACCGAGATTGTAATGTGTTTCATACATTGTTGAATCTAAATCTATACTCGCTTGCAGACGGTTCATTGCTGATTCATAATCGCCTTTTTGCATAAATTCTGCAGCTTTATTGTTAAGTTCTTGTACAGCTATATTATTAATGCATGCAGTTGAGATAACCGCTATAAATAGTACTGAGGCAATCAGTAACGCTTTTTTCATAAATTCCTGTATCCTCAAATTATTAAAATCAAAAATTTAAAGATATTTTAATACACAAATCTTAAATAATCAAGTTTGTTACAAATACTATTCCTGTATGCTGCCATCAGCGTTTCGTATAGTGAGTGTGCTTTTTCCGTTTTTATCGTAAGTTATTTCCCAGTAGTCAATAACTTTTCCGTTAGAGTTTCTTCTAATACTTTGAGTTTCTCTGCCTTCTTTATCATAAAGCCAATCATAATATTCCTTGACACTGCCGTCAGGATTTCGTGTTATTTCCCTGATAACATTACCGGCTTCGTTATATTCGCACTCATAGTATTCGGAAATAGTACCGTTGGATTTTCTTGTAATATCTTTAACTAACTCTCCGTTTTCATTATATTCATAATCATGATATTCAACGACGGCACCATCCGGGTTTCTGGAAATTTCTCTGACAGTTTGTCCGTTCTCGTTTTTAACGGCTATAATTCTGCCTGCTTTATCATAGACATTTTCAGGAAGCTTTAAACTGTGTGTGTAATCATCCGGAATATTTTTATCTCTTTTCGGATGCTTTTTATCCGTTTTTGGTGGGTTTTTATCCTGGGAAGGAATTTTTGCTCCGGATTTTTCAGGAATTTTTATTCCGGTTTGGCATAAAGACAGAGCGTTTACATTAAATGTATGCGAAACTTCACCTAATTTTGTCATTTCCGGACGCTCTTTTTTTGTAGTTTTGAAGCTTACTCCCATTGCGGTGTAAATTTCATCCAATTCCTGTTTTGTAAGCTCTATTTGCTGTTTGTCCTGAACTATAAAGCTGTTATGCCATCCTGCTTTTGTTTTGTCTGTCTTCCCTGTGAAGATGGATTCTTTCCCTTCTGCTTTTCGGTGTTGATTTATTTCGGCTATTTTATCCATTGCGGCATTCCACTCTGAAGCTGTTATTTTACCATCGGATATAACTGCGTCTTTATTGCTTTCTACCAGATTTTTCAATGCATGTGTTATACCCGTATTTTTTTGGATAATAAGTATTGTTCCGTCATTTGTCATATTTGTATCCCCTATCCTCAAAATTTACTTATATAAAAATAAAGTTTTAAAACTTTCTTCAATTGCCAGTATGTTAATTTTTGTAAATATTTATAATTTCAATTTTTATATCAAAACTGATATATTTATCCCTGTTTTTGTTATACTTTAATTAAAGAGGTAATAAATTATGAAAGATATGTTAGAGCAAATAATTCAGATAGAGAAAAAATATAAAGAACTCGGAGAAACTCTCTCTGACCCTGCTGTTATACAGGATTATAAAAAATTCCGTGATTTATCCAAACAAAGAAAATCTATGGAAGAAACCGTAAATTTATACTACGAATGGAAAAAAGCTATTGAGTCTATTGAAGAAGCTAAACAGATGATTCATGAAGAAAAAGATGAAGAAATGAAGGCTTTTTTGAAAGCGGAAATGGAATCAAATGAAGCAAAGCTTCCGGAGTATGAAGAAAGAATGAAGGTTCTCCTTCTCCCTCGTGACCCTATGGATGATAAAGATATTATGCTTGAAATAAGAGGCGGTGCCGGCGGAGATGAGGCGAATATTTTTGCGGGCGATTTGATGAGAATGTATTTGAGATATGCGGACAAAATGGGCTGGCAGACTCAAATATTAAGTAAAACCGAATGTGAAGCAGGCGGAGTAAGTGAAGTTATTATTTCTATGAAAGGTGACAGTATTTATTCCCGTTTAAAATATGAATCAGGTGTTCACAGGGTTCAAAGAGTTCCTGCAACAGAATCTCAGGGAAGAGTTCATACTTCAACTGCTACGGTTGCAGTTATGCCGGAAGTAGATGATGTTGAAATTGAGCTCAATATGAATGATATTGAAATAACAACCGCCCGTTCCGGAGGTGCAGGCGGACAGAATGTTAACAAGGTTGAAACTGCAGCCAGAGTCTTTCATAAACCTACGGGGATAATGATTTTCTGTACGGAAGAACGCTCTCAATTGCAAAACAAAGAGCGTGCTCTTCAAATTTTGAAGGCCAAACTTTATGATATGGAAGTTCAAAAGCAGATGAAGGAAATAACTGACTTAAGACGTTCTCAGGTAGGAACGGGCGACAGAAGCGAACGTATTAGAACCTATAACTTCCCTCAAGGCAGACTTACAGATCACCGTATAAATCAAAACCTGAATGTATGGACGGTTATCGATGGTGACTTAGACGAGCTTATTGACCTGTTAACTGAATACGACCAGAAACTTAAGCTGGAAAAATTAGCGGAGGTAAATTCGTAAAAAAGTGAACAGGTTAAGAAAATGTGTAGGATGCGGGGAACTTAAGCCTGCGGATAATATGCTTAAATTAACAAAAGACTTTAAAAGCGGGAAAGTGGTTTTGACTCCTGATTCCTTAACATTTGGCAGATCTGCATATCTTTGTTATAATCAAAATTGTATTGAATTAGCATTAAAAAAAAACAAACTCAATCGGGCTTTAAAAACGGGCGAGGATTTGAAAGGAATATTGGATGGAAAATATAAGAGTTAGTGAGTTGGCAAAAGAGCTGAATATGACCAGTAAAGAGGTTATTGAAAAATTCGGAGAGATTTCTATTATAGTAAAATCGCATTCGAATGTTGTTACACCGACTCAGATTAACAAGTTGAAAGAACACCTCGGTTTACTTCCCAAAAAATCTACATCCAAACCAAAAGCCTTTATTGTAAAACGTGCTAAAACAAATACAGAACCTGCAGAGTCAACAAAAGCCGAAGAAAAAAATGAAAATCCTCCAGTAGTTGAAAAAGTTTCAAAAGTCGAAAAAGTTGCAAAGGTAGAAAAGAAGGAGGAACCTGCAAAGACAGAGGCTCAGGAAAAGAAACTTGAAAAAGCTGAAAAACCTGCGGTAAGGATTGAAAGAACAAAAATAGAGTACCCTAAAAATCAGTCCAGAATTGAAATTGTAAGAAAAGCTCCTCCAAAACCTGTTCAGGGTGAAGAAGTAAAAAAAGAAAAGAAAACTTTTGTAAAACCTGGTGAAAAGAAGCTTGTGGAAAGAAGAATAATTCCTCAAGAGATTTATGAAGGGAAAAGTCAGTCTAAAAAGAAAAGTGATAACAAGAGAAAAGATAGGGACTTTAATTCTAAAAAAGAAGATCAAGAAATGATTTCTCTTGAAAAGGCTGCAGCACAAAAACATAAGAAAAGAACTCACAAGGAAGAAGAAAAAGAAGCAGTTACACAAATTGTTGTTAATCATGCTATGACAATAAGTGAACTTGCAGATAAAATTCAAAAGACTCCGGCTGAAATTGTTAAATTCCTTATGTTTCAGGGAATTATGGCAACAGTTAACCAGCTTATTGATGTTGATGTTATCAAAAAAGTTTGTGCGGAATACAATTTAGAAGTTCTGGAAGAAGATTTGGATGCTTATATTGAAGAAGAACTTGAGAAAGAAGAAAAGCAAAAAGCTTTAACGGAAGTAGATAAAAAACTTTTAAAACGCAGAGCACCGGTAGTTAGTATAATGGGACACGTTGACCATGGTAAAACGACGCTTCTTGATAGTATCAGGGCTTCAAAACACAAAATTGTTGCAACGGAAGTCGGGGGTATAACCCAATCAATAGGTGCCTATACGGTTTATCTTGATAATGATAAAGAAAAGAAGATTGTATTTGTTGATACCCCGGGTCACGAAGCATTTACGGAAATGCGTGCAAGAGGTGCAAAAGCTACGGATATTGCAATTCTTGTAGTTGCAGCAGATGACGGTATAATGCCACAGACAATTGAGGCTATAAATCACGCAAAAGCTGCAGAGGTGCCTATTATAGTTGCGGTTAATAAAATTGATAAACCGGGTGCAGATCCGGATAAAATTCTGCAGCAGCTCACCGAGCACGGACTTGTTCCGGAAGCCTGGGGCGGAGATACAATTACTGTTAAGGTATCAGCTCTGCAAGGTATCGGAATAGATGAGCTGTTGGAATATATTCTGCTTGTTGCAGAAATTCAAGACCTGAAGGCTAATCCAAAAGCCGAGGCTTCCGGTGTTGTACTGGAAGCAAATCTGGACAAAGGTAAAGGTCCTGTAGCAACACTTCTTGTTCAGAACGGTACCTTAAGAACAGGCAACTGCATAGTTGTCGGTACTGCATGCGGAAGAGTCAGAGCTTTGCTATCTGACTCCGGAGAAAGAATTCAAAAAGCGGAACCTTCGACTCCTGTTGAGGTTCTGGGTTTAACAGAGGTTCCGAATGCAGGTGATTACTTTGAAGTTGTTAAAAACGAAAAAGAAATGAAGACAATTGTAGACAAACGTAAAGAAAAAGAACGTGACAAGCGTCTTGATGCAATGATTCCTGCACATATGAGAAGGGAATCCGGAGCCCCTGAGGATGATATTCCGCATCTAAATCTTATTATTAAGGCTAATACTCATGGTGCTGCGGAAGCTGTATCTCAAGCAATTGCTCAGTTGGAATCTAAAGAAATTGTTACAAAGATTATTCATGTCGGCGTAGGTGATATATCCGAAGCTGATGTAATGTTAGCTTCTGCATCCAATGCGTTGATACTCGGCTTTACAGTTAAAGAGGATTCAAATGCAGTAGTAGCGGCAGAAAGAGAAGGCGTAAAAATTAAGAAATACGATATCATTTATCAGGTTCTTGAAGATATTGAAAAAACAATGATTTCACTTCTTTCGCCAGATATAAAAGAAATTGAAACCGGCAGAGCAGAGGTTAGACAAATATTTACAATAGGTAAGACAACCAAAATTGCCGGCTGTTATGTAACAGAGGGTAAGATTAACAGGAATGATTCTGCTGCTGTTATCAGAGGTGGAGTGGAAATATATAAAGGCACCATAGATCAGCTTAAACGATTCAAGGATGATGTAAAGGAAGTTGCGCAAGGCTTTGAATGCGGTATTTCATTTGTAAAATACAATGATTTAGAGATAGGTGATATTATTAAATTTACAACAACAAAAGAAATAGAGCGTTCAGCCTTAGAGTAGACCGGTAAACACATCATTTTACATAAAATGATGTGAAAGTATGAATTTTGTATCGGGGCTAATGCTACCCCGCACTTTTGATAACATAATATAGCCGCATTTCTTTGGGAGCAAAGAAACGCGGCGCAAAGCGGATTGGCGGCAGAGAGCGGAGTTCCTTTGCGTAGCAAAGAACGCAGACTCGTTTAATGCCGCCAACCAAGCAGAAACTCCCGACCTGAACTTCGCTCACTAATCAATTGTAACGCTCAACCTGAACGGGTGAACTCGCTATCGCTCAAACAACACCCGTTTTGTTATTGTTTCGCTAACATTGATTGTTCGCTCCGTAAAGGTCGGCTTATAAATTTTATACAGTAAGTAATAATGTAAGCCGCGAGCGTGTGCCTGTAAGGCACAATAGCGAGCGTAAGAAATTGTGCGAAGCACAACCCCTATGATGCCCGAAGGGCATTGAAAACAATGCGAGATTCTTTTTTCTTTTCGTACTTTTCTTTTTTCTTTTCTTCGCAATAAAGAAAAAAGAAAAGTACAATCAAAAGTAAACAAAAGGATAACTAAATATTTACCCGACACATGTCAAAACGACAGATTTCACTTAAGCTCCACTTCTGCTCTCCTCGCTGGAAAAGGCAACTTAACACATCATTTTATGTAAAAGGGGGTATTTAATGCACATTTAAAGAAATTCTAAAATTTCTTTAAATGTGCATAGGCTGCATCCATGGCTTTTTTGCCAAGTTTGCCGAAATCTATTGTATACATTGTGCTGTCGCCAATCTGGATTACGTCAGATATATGTCCGACTCCGAGTTTTTCGTGAAAAACTCTTTCTCCGACATTAAAATAATATTGGGTTGCAGTATCTTTTAATTCTTTTTCTTTTTCAGCTATCTCTGCTTGTTTTTGTTCTTCTTTTTTCTTTTCTTCAAGCCTGCGCTTCATAACATTATCCCGGAAAAAAGCTTCAATTTTTTCTTCTTCTTTTTGTTTGTTTATCGGATTCTTTTTAATAATCATTCTTGCAGGAGTTCTCTTAACAACTTCCGTTGTTTTTTTGCTTCCCGGAGCAACAAAATTCGTTCCGAATCCTGTTGTCGGTTTTACAAACCCGTCAGAAGTAAAGGAAGTTCCGGTTGACGAAGAGCCGCTGTTATTTACTCCAATACCATCGCCTCTATATTTACTTCCATATTTACCCTCATATTTACCCCCTCTGACTGATTTGACAGCGTCGGTAAATGTGCTTGAGTGTTCGGAAGAGTATTCTGATTCTTCTTTTTCAAGCAGGGTGGAAGGTATTTCATCTAAGAACCGGCTGGGAGTATAGTATTTGTATTCACCCCACATTTGACGTCGTTTTGCTGTTGTTAAATAAAGCTTCTGTTCGGCTCTTGTAACTCCCACATACATTAATCTTCGTTCTTCTTCAAGCTCGGAAGTTATATTCAGAGTTCTTGCGGACGGGAAAATTCCTTCATCGCATCCTGCAATATAAACTATAGGGAATTCCAACCCTTTAGATGCGTGGAGTGTCATAAGAGTAACATTATTAGCTATTTCATCCATACCATCAATGTCTGAAACAAGAGAAACTTGTGCAAGAAATTCTCCCAGAGTATTGTCAAGCTCTTCCGGTTCAAATTCGTTGGCTACGTTAACAAGTTCTTGCAAGTTCTCTATTCTTGTTTCGTCCTCCGGTGTGTTAGAAACCTGTAACTCTCTTAAATATCCGCTTTTTTCAAGTACAAGGCTTAAAAATTCCGGCAGGTTGTAATTAGGCTGTACTTCCTGAAATTTCATTATAAGAGTGGAGAAATCTTTTAATTTAGCGGCTGTTCCTGATTTTATTGCTGAAATATTATCAACATCAAGTATTGCTGCAAAGAGGCTTATATCCTGCCCGTCAGCATAATCCTGCAGATGCTTAAGGGTTGTTTCGCCTATTGCCCTGCGTGGAACATTTATTATTCTGCGTAAAGATTGTGAATCGTCAACGTTATAGATAAGTTTGAGGTAGGCTATTGCATCTTTGATTTCTTTACGGTCGTAGAATTTAAGCCCGCCATAAATTCTGTATGGAATTCCTGCGGCTATAAGAGCTTCTTCAAGAGCTCTTGACTGGGCATTAGTTCTGTATAAGACAGCAAATTGATTATAATTATCCGAGGTTTGCGAAATTGAATTAACTATATAATTTGCCTCATCTGCTTCGTCCTGAGCTTCGTAATATGTAATTTTTTCTCCGTCGCCTTTTTGAGAATAAAGAACTTTATCAACCCTTTCTTCATTATTTTCTATAATTGAATTTGCCGCATTCAGAATATTAGCAGTTGAACGGTAGTTTTGCTCAAGTTTAACGATTTTTGCTTTTGGAAAATCCTTCTGGAAATTCATAATTATTCTAAAATCAGCTCCTCTCCAGCTATAGATGGATTGGTCGACATCACCTACAACGCAAAGAGATCTTTCCTGCGGAACTTCCGGTTGTAAATTTGTGTATAATGCGTTAACCAGTTGATATTGTGCAAGGTTTGTATCTTGATATTCGTCTACTAAAATATGCTGAAATTTATCATAATACTTCTTGCGTACATCTTTATTTTGTTCAAAAAGTTTTACCGTTAAAAGAAGCATATCATCAAAATCAATGGCATTATTATTGTTTAAAGCATTTTCGTATTCCTCAAAGACTCTTGCAATCTGCTGGGATTTAAAATCACGTGCAAATGTTGCAAAAGCGTATGCATCCTGCATTTTATTTTTTGAATTTGATATAACTGCCTTAATAAGTTTTGGCTGATAAATTTTGTCATCCAGATTAAGTTTTTTTATTGCTTGTTTAATTATTGCAAGAGAATCTGTTTCATCGTAAATAGTAAAGTTCTTATCAAGCTTTTTGCCGGATTGGAATGAGTAATTTTCAATATCCTGCCGTAGTATTCTGCCGCAAATACTGTGGAAAGTTCCTACCCACATATATTTAACGACTCTTTCTCCGAGAATGGACGCAAGACGCTCTTTCATTTCTCGTGCAGCTTTGTTTGTGAATGTTACAGCAAGAATCTTACCCGGAATAGCTCCATGTTGAATCATATAAGCTATTCTGGTAGTCAGTACTCTTGTTTTACCGCTGCCGGCTCCAGCAAGAATCAATAACGCACCTTGTGTAGTTTTGGCAGCTTCAAGCTGTTCTTTATTGAGATTCTCTAAGATATTTTCCATTCCCCTATTCCCAAAAGTATAATTTTATGGTATCATACACTAGCATACACAAAATAATTATTATTTGCAATTGATAAAGGTGGTACAATGATTGAAATTTTAGATTCTTTGGATGATGAGCAGAAACAGCCGTCAATTATGGTTCCTATGGATGATATGGATGTGGCTGACAGTGCTCCGGATACTGTTGATGAGCTGGCAATGGAATTGGCAACTATCAAACAGCCCGCGAAAAGAATCGCAATCATAGGTTCCAGAAACCTTGCAATAACTCATCAGCAAATGATTGAAACTTTAACAACCGCTCTTGTTCAACAGGGTAATACAATTATTACTTCAGGCGGTTCTTGCGGTACAAATGCTGCTGCCATAAGAGGAGCTATGAAGTCAAATCCTGACAAGCTTAAAGTTATTTTACCTCAAACTATCGGACAGCAGCCATCAGATGTTCAAGATCAGCTTATAGGTGTTCCTAATATTATTGAACACTCTGACCGTGCTATGATGACTCTTGCTGATGCTTCAAGAGTCTGTAACAGAGAGATTATTGATGATTGTAACCAGTTAATATGTTTTCTTTCTCATACCAGCCGAACTCTTCATACTGCAGTTGAGTATGCTGAAGAAAATCACAAAGTTGTTACTGTTTTCTATTTAGATTAATAGGTTTGCTCTTATGGATTTAATAAAAAAACTCACAGGGAAAAACCCTTCTGAGTATGAACCCGTAGCTCAATCTCTTGTTAATAACTCTGATAAAGAGTTGTTTGCCAGTCTTGTTAAGCAGGATGATTTTTTATTCGGGTTTATCAAGGACAATGTTGCAAGAAGGATTCAGAAGGCTTGTAATAAGAACAACTATTTGAATTTGCTTGAGTTTTTTGATTACTATTCACCTTCTTATGATACTATGATTGCGGAAGTTCTCCATACTTTCAGCGGAGATGAACTCTTACCGACAATTAAGGAGATTTACCTTAACGGGAATGATTCAAATAAGGCTTATGCAGTTAAGTATTTTTCGTTTGTTAACAAGGATTTACTTGGAGATATAGTTCCTCTTTTAAGGCAGACTGCTCTTTCAAATTTTGAACCTCTTTCAGTTAATTCAATAGAGGTGCTTTCACAGTTAAATGATCAGGAATCAAAAAATGAGGCATTAAGGCGTTTGGAGTCTGATGATGATTTTACCAAATTTGAGGGAGTTAAATTTCTTGTAAACTATCAGGCAAAAGATGCTTTAAATAAGATTCTGGATATTATGAAGCATTCTTCATTGTCAGAAAATATAGCCTGTCAGATACCGTTTTTGATTCCGTTTGATGAGCTTGTTGAAAATAATCAGGAGTCTGCGCTGCTTGTATTATGTTATATGGTCAATGCTATCCCTGAAATTTTACCCCCTTCGGCAGCTTTTGACTATGATTTGTGCAGCGTATTTGAAAGAGTTATAAATATGCCGCTTACCAGTTCTTCTGCCGTACTTTTGCGATTGGCAAAAGAAAAGTTTAACGAACTCGGCTCAAATGAAGAATATTTGTTTGATTGCGACAGGAACACAAAAGAAGAAATTAAGAAAATTAATACATTGCTTTCTAAAATAAATACGAAAAAGCTCGACAGTCTTTTATATGATGAGCTTTTTGAGGAAAGTGATTTTGTATTCTTTGCACTTGATTTTGTTGATGAGATAGAAGAATTAGAAACCCTTCTTGACAGCGAGAATCCGACTCTTATACTTAAAGTTTTAACTATATTGAAAGAAAAAGGTGTCTTAAGCAGCCGTACAAAAGAACTAGCTCTTCAAAATGTAAGCAAGCCTGAAATAAGAGAGATTATAGAAGTCTTATAATATATAATCAGAATTTCCGAGTTCCAGGTCTTTGTTAAATTCTCTTATGATTTCAGATGATATTTTCCAGTTAATTTTTCCCTTAGGATATTTTATATAATGTTTTGCCGAGCAGAGGGTTGATACAAAGCATGCATCAAGTACATTCATGTAAGAGATATCAACATTTAAATTCTCACAGTGATAATTTTCAATGTAAGAACAAATGTACTCCACCGTTTCCGCCGGGTTAGTACTGTATGGGGTAAGTATCTCGCTCTGTGGTAATAGTTGAAACATGTATATTCCTTTATTACTAAGTATCACGGCATAACTTTTGTTAAGTTTAATGTTTTGAAAT
Organism: Candidatus Gastranaerophilales bacterium; assembly: GCA_944324255.1. Classification (GTDB taxonomy): domain Bacteria; phylum Cyanobacteriota; class Vampirovibrionia; order Gastranaerophilales; family Gastranaerophilaceae; genus CAG-196. The sequence goes on from CALUVM010000024.1 coordinate 17,821, forward strand.
TAAATCCACCTTTTAGTGGAAATTTGTTTTATAATATAATTGGGGTATAGAAAGGGAGAATTTTTTATGGCAGTGAATAAAGAAAATGCATATGAAGCAGCAAAGAAAATTAAACTTTTGGCATTTGATGTAGACGGAGTTATGACGGACGGAAGTGTTACTTATGATGAAAACGGTGTTGAATACAAGACTTTTAATGTTAAAGACGGACATGGTCTTGTCAGAATGAACCACTCGGGATTTATAACAGCTATAATTACTGCCAGAAATAATGGTACTGTAAGACACAGGGCTGAAAATCTTAACATTACGGAAATTTATCAGGGACAAAAATATAAACTTCCGGCACTTGAAGAGATAATGAAAAAATACAACCTTACTTTTGAAAATGTTTCATATATGGGTGATGACCTTCCTGATGTATGTATTTTGGAAAAGGTCGGGCTTGCATGCTGCCCTAATGATGCGGTTAAAGAGGTAAAAGAAATTTGTAATTTCCAATCTTCAGTAAACGGCGGTCGTGGAGCTGTAAGAGAACTTTGTGATTTTATTCTTGATGCCCAGGGAATTGAAAAAGAATATATTGTAGCTGAAGGCAAAAACAGATAAGGATTGAAAATTTGTTAAGAAGAGTTTGTACGGCTCTTTGTCAGAGCAAAAACCTTTTAATGCTTCTGACTGTCGGGATTTATATTCTGGCATTATATTCTATGCTTTCGTCACAGGCTCTTTTATTTTCGTTAATTATTACATCAGCGGCTTTATACGCAGTAATAAAAGAACTTTTCCCGCTGAAATATATTATAATCTGGTGTTTGGTTTTCTATTTCGGAATGGTGAATACGGCAATCAGGTTAAAAGATACAGATGGGCTTTTAAACTTTGCACCTGTAAATTCTAAAATTGCCGGAACAATTATTTCCATACCGCAAGGGATGTCAGAAAATAAACCCAGGTTCTTTTTTAAGGTGAAATCAATAGAATTCGGTTCCGTAAAGAAAGAATTTAAGAATGAAAAAGTGCTAGTTACATATACTCCGGATTTTAATAATTCGCTGAATTATGACGGTTTGAAACTTTATAATACCTGTATTCTTGAAGGCAGGCTTTCTCCTCCGTTTAAAGCCGGAAATCCGTCACAATTTGATTATGGAAATTATTTAAGAAATTATGATGCCTACACGGTTTTCTATGCAAAAAACTATGAAGTTTTGGATTCAAATCCGACGAAATTTCAAAAATTTATGCAGGGAGTAAATAAATATAGAGAAAGAATAATCAGCTCTCATTCCAAGTATCTAAAAACTCCAAATCTGGAAATACTGGGTGGTATTGTGTTTGGTGATGATGCGGTTTCTCCTCCTCAAAATATTAAACAATCTTTTATTAATTCAGGACTTTTGCACATACTTGCGGCTTCCGGCATGAATGTTGCTTTTATATTTTCGTTTTTCTATTATTTAATGTCGGTATTCGGGATTAATTATAAAGTTAAAGTCTGTTCAGGCATTATAACTGTTCTTATCTACTCTCTTATGACAGGACTTGGAGCTTCTGTTATAAGAGCCGCATGCATGCTGGTTTTTGTTTTAATAGGAAAACTTATAGATAGAGATGCACATAGCATTTCGCTGTTATCATTTGTAGCATTCCTCATGCTTCTTTATAATCCGATGTATATAAATGATGTAGGCTTTCAACTTTCATTTATCGTAACCTTCGGGCTTCTTGTAATGGTACCTTTATTTGAGAAAACCGGTAACAGAATAGTTAATTTTGGGATAAGTACTATTTGTATTCCGGTAATTGCACAACTCTGGGTTATACCTATTCAAATTTTTTATTTTAGTAATATAAGCATATATTCAGTATTCGCAAATATAATGAGTGTACCTATCCTTATGATATTGAGTTTTGGCGGGTTTATAAGTTCACTTCTTGCGGCAATTCCGCCAATTTCGGATTTTGTATGTAAAACTTTTGATATAATATTGAATCCGCTTTTGACTTTTCTTGTTAATATATCTGATTTTTGGGGCAAGTTACCTCATTCAACATTACAGACAACACATCCTTCTGTATTCCAGATAATTCTATATTACGGAATTTTATTATGTTTAGCTGGAATTCTATCAAAGGAATTTAAAGAAAAAAGAATCGTTAAAATAGCTCTGTTGGTGCTTCTGATTATTTTAAGCTTAACTTTTATCCCTGTAAAGAATAAAAATTTGGAAATAACAGCTTTTGATGTTGGGAATGCCGATTGCTTTTTGATTAAGACTCCTGAGGATGATTATTTAATGATTGATACGGGGAGGAGCGGGTATAGAGGAGGAAAATCTCAGGCAGAAATAATTGTGCTTAAGTATTTAAACGACAGGGGAATCAAGAAAATAAATTCTTTAATCCTTACTCACTTTGATAATGACCATTGCGGCGGTGCAGTTTCCCTGCTGGACGAAGGTAAGAGCGGAATAAAAGTTTCAAGAGTCTTTGTCAACAGTCTTAATCATAATTCAAAGTCTGCAGAAGTAATTTACAAAGCCGCTCAGCGTGCCAATGTGGAATTGATTAAGGCAAAGGATAATGAAGCCGTTTATAATAAATCAGGTGTAAATATCATTAACTATGTACCGGAGTCGTTATATGACGGGGATAATGGAAATTCTATACTGACTTATATTGAATACAAAGGCTTTAGAATGCTCTTTACGGGTGACGCAGGAGCAAAAGAAATTCTTGAACATAAAGAAATCCCTGCACCTGTCAATGTTTTAAAAGTTCCGCACCATGGTGCTGCCGGCGGGGTAAACAAATCTCTTATCGAGAAATTTAAGCCTGAATACGTAATAATTTCTGTTGGCGAGAATAAGTTCGGGCATCCTGATGCATATACGCTCAAATTACTTAAAGATTCTGTTATTCTCAGAACAGATATGGATAATGCGATTAGAATCAAAGTGAACAATAAAGGTTATAAGCTATTTTGCTATGATATAAAGAAAAGGAAATTTGTTAAATATAAGAATTAGAAAATTTTAATTCTGCTCCTTTAATTCTTTCAGTTTTTCAATATCAACAGTTACTTCTGTTACGGCTCCATAATTTTCCATAAAAAGTTTTTTCGGATATTTTATTGTAGCTTCGCTATTCCATGGGTTGCTCAGATAAACAAATTTACTATCGGCATCAACAATTGTATAAGCGTGGTTTGTAATAACAAATTTATCGTTTTCTTTAAAATCAGCACCAAGTAAAGTCGTATTTTCACCTACTTTTGATAAAATATCTTCAATTTCCAGATTGGTTTCGTCTGTACCGTCGTTTTCGACGTAGTTAGAGGTGCATGCATCTCCTAATAGCATTTTACAAGCATAGCCGAATTCTCCGCCCTGATTTAAATCCACTGTAGCTTTATGTTCTACCGGTTCAGGCTTTTGCATTGTATCAGATGTTGAATTTTTAATATAATTCATAATATCTGAAGATGAAAATCTGTACATAACAGGATTACCGTTTCTATCGTACTTACTTGGTTTTTCTACAGGAATTTCATGAGTTGCAGGATCTTCTATATACTTTCTCATTGCTTCTATCATTTTTGATTTATCGTATTCTTTGTATTTTTCTCCAATATTAAGATTCTGGTGAATTAATGCCGGCTTATGTTCAGAATCAGAATTCATATAGTAGTTATAGAATTTTTCCCAATCTTCTTGCGACATATCTTCAGACAGCAATTCGACAGGAGGTTTTTCAGACTGTTGCGGTTCAGAATTTTCAATGTATTCTAAGATTATGTTATGAATATCCAGCTGTCTTTCTTCCAAAGTCTTATTAAGCTTTTCCTGTGCAGCTTCAAATGCGACCGCATCCGGATCTGTACTGCCGCTATTTCTTAACATAAGTTCTTCTCTTGAGAAAGTATATGAATAATGTTCCCCGTCATCATTTTTCATCCCATAAAAATGAATTGTAACATTATTGTTTTCGTCAATATCTTCAATGTATCCGAGCAAATCTTTGTCGGATAAGCTTTTTATCGGGGATAAAAGCCAGCAGGTGCCATAGCTGCCCTGTTCATTGCGGATTTTACCGTCTGCAACTCCAAGCCAGGACTTTAAATCATTTTTTTCTGTCTGGGTTAAGGTTTGCGAGCTTTCAATGTCTGCTATTTCACTATTTGAAATATTACTGTCTTTATCAGTATCGGCTTTTATAAACGTTTTTAATTTATTATGGATTCGTACAGCTGTAGACATTGTATCTTGTGTATCTTTTATGTTAACAAATTTTGCCAATATATTGATAACAGCTTTAAACGTAGAAGATTCACGTATTTGTTCATTTGTACAATTATTGTATACGAAATTTTGAACTTCTTCGGTGCTTACAGTTCCATCCCTGTTACTATCCATAATGCGGGCACGACTTCCTAACACTTCATCCCAAATACTTCCCTGCATTTTTGCTGACGGGGTATTTGTCTGAGAGGAATTCCCTGATACAGAACCATTCTGCGGTTCAATATTAGAAAAATTTTTATCTGAAGGGCCCTGTATACCCATAGTTACTCCTTAGTAGTTTTCTATGATGATTAACGGTATAATTTCAGAAAACTTTAGTATTTTTTTATAATTGTTACATAAGTTAATATTGTTATAGTTTTTCGAGCCGGTAAACTTTAAAATGTCAAAGCAGCTGCTCCTGACCTTATCATGGATTATTCGGGGCGTAGTAAAGTCTTTAGCTTTCCTCCGCCCCGATGGGTTTCGCTTCGCTGCACCCTGCCGGAAATTCCCTCTTCTAAGGAAGAGGGAATACCATCTTATTCACTTATTAACTCAGTCACCCAGTCCCTATTCACTATATAATTAGCACCCACCTCAATCCTCCCTCACAAGGGAGGAAGATTATTAATGATGAATTTATCCTGGATAGTAGTGTCCAAATTGGGGAGGGTGAAAGGCTTATTCCCTATTCACTATATAATCAGCACCCACCTCAATCCTCCCTCACAAGGG
>CALUVM010000025.1 GCA_944324255.1 Candidatus Gastranaerophilales bacterium
TCCATTATGCCCCTTATTATATAAGTTAGCTTTTTCGAGGGAAGTTGTTATATATGCATATCCTTTATCAGGAGATACAATTTCTCCTTTTCTATAACTTTTAAAGAGTTTGTATTCGGCATCTGAAACATTCTTAATACCTCTATAGTAACGTTGCTTAACTGTTAATTTGGGTAGTAGTTTGAATTCTTCGTTTAGTTTTTGCTTCAGAATCTTCGGGTTTTCTTTTATAGGAATTTTTTTATAATGTTGACCGATACCACTTTTTATAGAATTGGGCATTGTGCACATAGCCATATATTGCAATTCGTCAAGAATTTGTGCTTCAGGATGTCTTAATACATCATTTAAATTCGTACTTAAAAATATATTATCAAAATGACCTTGTGTACATTTAGCTTTTATATCTTCAAGACTCTTAGTTAATAATGAATACAATTTTTTTTTATTTAATCTGCCTTGAAAATTTGGAGTTTTATATGTTTGAGTATTTTGAATTTCAGGATTTATTTTCATATTAAACTTTCTAACATAACTACACATATATATCAAAACAAAACCATTTAAAGAATTGCCTCTTTTTTACAAAAGTTTATGTTATATTTTTCAAAATTACTGCTACTTTTTCTCAAATCTTGTGTTAATTTACAAAAGAGGTGAAAACTCGCTACCGGTTGGTTTAAAACTCCCTGAGTGTATTTTAATTTCCAATTTTATTGTTGGGCTAAATGAATTGTCCCCTAAAAACAGTAATCAATCAAAAAACCCAACCTACGGACTTCCCACTCTTCTCCTTAACCTTTTGGCTTGTAGTTTTACTTCCTACCCCTTTACATTTACCCCCCCCCCCTCATTTACCCCCCCCTTGACTAAGAGGTACTATTAGGTGATAGAATTAATTTATGGATAAATATATTGATCTCGGATATGCAAAATTAGACTTAGAGCGTGGAAAACGGAGGGGGTTTTCCGAAGCTGTATTTTGCGAATGCAAAACCAGCGAACAGCTTGCGGGTATTTTTGAGAGCTTTAAGGCAGCAGGTGAAAATATTATAGGAACAAGGGCAAGCGAAGAGCAGTTCAATTTCCTTAAGCAAAAGTTCCCTGAAATAAAATACAGTAAAGAAGGCAGGGTATTAACTCTGATTCAGAAAGAAATAAAAAAGATTGGCGAAGTTGCTGTTTGTACCGGCGGCACCGGAGATATTCCGGTAGCAGAAGAGGCTGCTTTGACGGCGGAATTTTTCGGAAGCAATGTAAAGCGGTATTACGATGTCGGAGTTGCGGGGATTCACAGACTGTTTGATAAGATTGATGAAATAAGAAAAGCCGATGTAATTATTGCGGTTGCCGGTATGGAAGGAGCTTTAGGCGGAATTATTACGGGGCTTGTTGATGTTCCGGTTATTGCTGTTCCAACTTCTGTCGGGTATGGCTCATCGTTTAACGGTTTATCGGCTCTGCTTACTATGTTAAACTCCTGCGCCGAAGGAATGACCGTTGTTAACATTGATAATGGATTTAATGCAGGCTACAGCGCAAACCGGATTAATCAAGGAATAAATAGGAGAGATAATTAAGTGAATTTATATTTTGAATGTAAATCAGGAATTTCAGGTGATATGTCGGTGGGTGCGCTTTTGGATTTGGGTGCATCAAGAGAAAATTTAGACAGAGCATTAAAATCTATTAATCTTGAAAACGAGTTTGAATATAAAATAACCGAACAACCGGTCAATTCTATTAAAACAACGGATTTTGATGTAGTTATAAAAGGAGAAGCTTCTCACTGTCATGAGCATCATCACGAAGCGGGCGGACATTGTCATCATCATGAACACGGCGGAGGGCATATTCATCGCAATCTGGATGATGTTAATAAAATTATTGATAAAGCCGACACAACTGACAGCGCAAAAGAGCTGGCAAAAAAGATTTTTAAAATTGTAGCGGAAGCAGAAGCAAAGGTTCATAATAAAGATATAAGCGAAGTACATTTCCATGAGGTCGGAGCAATTGATTCTATTGCCGATATATTGAGCTTTGCTGTTTTGTATGAGGATTTAAGTCCGGAGAAAGTGTATTTTTCAAGTTTAACCGAAGGTCAGGGAACAGTTGAATGCTGCCATGGAGTTCTTCCGGTACCGGTTCCTGCCGTTTGCGAGATTGTTTCAAAATACGGACTTCCTGTAAAAATCAGCGATAACAACGGTGAAATGATAACTCCGACAGGGGCTGCCATAGCTGCTGCTTTGTATACGGGTGAAAAACTGCCTGATGAGATTATAATAGAAAAAGTCGGATACGGGAGAGGAAAAAGACCGTATAAGAATCCGGTTTTAAGAGTAATGAAGTTAAAATAAGGAGGATATAATATGCATTTAGGAAACTCTATTATTTGTCCTGTAACAGGTATTCCTATGATTATAGCGGCGGGAGCTGGAATGATTTATGCATTAAAAAAATCAAGAAAAGATTTTTCGGGCAGCAAAATTTTACCGGCAATTTCTGTAACGGCATTTGTTTTTGCGCTCCAGATGATTAATTTTTCTATTCCCGGAACGGGTTCTAGCGGGCATATTGTAGGCGGGATTTTGCTTGCAGCTCTGTTAGGTCCGGCAGCGGGATTTTTAGCAATGTGCGGGATTCTTTTAGTGCAGGCTCTTTTCTTTGCTGACGGCGGATTATTGGCTCTCGGATGCAATATATTCAATATGGGATTTTTAGCCTGCTTTGCGGCGTATCCTTTTATTTACAAACCTCTGGCGGATAAGAATCGCCCTGTTTTAGGCGCAATTGTGGCCTCCGTTATAGCTTTACAGCTCGGTTCCCTTGCAGTAGCCGCAGAAGTCTGGATTTCAGGAAGTTTAACTTCTCATCCTGCGATGTTTGCAGGGTTAATGCAGGGAATTCATCTTGCAATCGGTGTTGTCGAAGGTGTATTTACCGGTCTGGTTATTGCTTTAGCTAATAAAACAGAATTATCAAAGAAATTTTCGTACGCTCTTTGCGGGATTTCTCTAATCCTTGCGGGGTTTATATCTCAATATGCTTCTTCTAAGCCTGACGGATTGGAGTGGTCGCTTCTTAAAATGTCAGAATCGTTTACTTATCAGACTCAAGGGTATTTGTATTCTATGTTTGAGTATGTTCAGACAAAAACAGCAGTACTTTCAAATATCCCGTCAATATTTGCTAACTTAAGCGGAATTGCGATTCTTGCAGTTTTGATGTTCGGGATTTGTTCAATTATTATGTTTAAAAATAATGAATATGGAAAACAATAAATTTGAGAATCTAAAACAGTATTTAAACAGTTTGAAAGAGCAAGGTATATGCCTTGCTTTTTCAGGCGGTGTCGATAGTGCGCTATTGCTCTGGCTCTGCAAAGATTTAAATCCCCTTGCACTTACGGTTTCATCTTTGTTCCAAACAGATGAAGAAATTGAATTTACTAAAAACTTTTGTAAACAATACGGAATCAAACATAAAATTTTAACATTTAATCCTTTAGAAAACGAAAGAATTTCAACCAATCCCAAAAACCGGTGTTATTGGTGCAAAAAGACTATTTTTAATCTTATAAAAAATGAAGCCTGCAGCGAAAATATTTTGGACGGCACAAATTCTGATGATTTAAAGGTTTACAGACCCGGTTTAAAAGCATTGGAAGAAATTAGAGTAATTTCTCCTTTTGCAAAGTTTGGAATTGGTAAAAAAGAGATAAGAGATTGTGCAAAATCTCTCGGACTCAGTTTTTATAACAAGCCGTCGAATCCTTGTGCAGCAACGAGATTCCCTTATGATACACCCCTGACAGAAGAGAATATAAATAAGGTAAAAAAGGCGGAAAGGCTTTTGGATTCAGAAGGATTTAACGAACTTAGAGCACGGGTTCACGGGGATATTTTAAGGCTCGAAGTTCCTGAATCAGAATTTGCACACCTTTTAGAAAATAAAAATAAAATAATTACAGAATTGAAAACCTTAGGTTACAGATATATTACACTGGATATTGAAGGCTTGAGGTGCGGGAGTATGGATAACTAGCCTTTTTTGCCGAAATTTTGTGAAATTAAAATTGCAGCAATCATAAGTATACATCCGGTAATTTCTCTAAAGCTCAGTGTTTCGCCCAAGATTAAGCATCCTCCGAGAACAGCAAAAACAGCTTCGCTGCTCAAAATCAAAGTGCCTAAAACCGGAGAAGCGGCTTTATATCCGAAAGTCTGGAGGGTATAAGCTATACCGGTAACTATAACACCGATAAAGAGAATCGGTTTCCAGCCGGCAAGAATAGGTGTAAGAGCAGGGTCCTCAAACAAAAACATCAGAGGTGTTGAAAGAATCCCCGCAACAAGAAATTGTGCACAGGATAGTTCCAGAGCATTTGTTTTCTTGGAAAAGTAGCTCAAAACCATTATATGAACCGCAAAAAAGAATGCACTTAATAAAAGAACTATATCCCATAGCTCAAATTGCAGTGCAGACTTTGCACACAAAAGATATAAACCAGCAATAGCAATAATAATACTTAAAATAAGGTTTTTCCCGATTTTGTGATTAAAAAACATTGCAAGAATCGGAACAAAAATTATGTATAAAGAAGTAATAAATCCTGCTTTTCCTGCTTCTGCATAAATCATGCAGTACTGATTGACTGAAAGAGCAAGAAATAATGCCACTCCGGCACATAACCCGCCTTTAATAAGTTCGCTGATTGGGAACTTTTTCCCGTCCGGCGATATATATTTTTTGTACAGAAATACGCACGGGAACAGGACAAGAAAACCTATAAATTCCCTTAATGTGTTGAAAGTAAAAGGTCCTACGTAATCCATGCCGATTTTTTGAGCAACAAAAGATAACCCGGAAATTATTGCCGTTAAAAGCAGGGCAAGGTTACAACATATGCAAAGCCTTTTAAAGGCCTCTTTGCTCATTATTATCATACTTGGATTTTCCTTCCGTAAAACATTATACGATAAGCATGAAAATTTTTAAAATTTTTTGTAAAATTCCGGTTTTACTTAATTGCTTTACCGTAAACCATCTTAGTGTTATTATATCATTATGGTTAAGGCAAGCAGTTTTGAAGAAGTCATTTCTCTTATAAAAGACCGGCTGGATATAGTAGATGTCGTATCACAATTTGTAGTTCTCAAAAAAAGCGGAGCTAACTACTGGGGATTATGTCCGTTTCATAATGACTCAAAACCCTCCATGTCAGTAAGCCCCTCTAAAGGTATTTACAAATGTTTCGCATGCGGTGAGGGCGGTGACGCCTTAAAATTTCTTGTTAAAGTTCAAAACAGAGAATACAAAGATGTTATTATAGAGCTTGCAGAAAAATTTGGAATAGAACTTCCGGACAAATTTGAGCACACTTCGGGCGAAACAAAATCTCTTAGAAAAGAAATGACAGAAGCTTGCAGGAAAGCTGCAAAATTTTACCATATGGAGTTACGTCAGGCAGATGATGCAAATAAGGCTATGACTTATTTAAGAAGCCGGGGTATGACAGATGAGGTTATTGATAAATTTACTCTCGGCTGGGCTCCTAATAAGTATGATACTTTATATAAAGAATTAAAAAAAGAGTTTAAAGATGATGTTTTGGAAAAAGCGGGTTTAATTGTTAAATCTCATGCCGGAAGCTGGATTGACCGTTTTAGAAACAGAATAATTATACCTATTCAAAATGAAAACGGGGATTATATAGCCTTTGGCGCACGTGCTGTGGATGAGGGACAAAATCCTAAGTACTTAAATTCATCCGATTCAATGATTTATAACAAAAGCAAAACTCTTTTCGGGTTATACACGGCAAAAGAAGATATTCAAAAAGAAGACTCTGTTGTTATTATGGAAGGGTATTTTGATGTAATATCCGCTCAATCAAACGGAGTCGGGAATGCGGTTGCATCTTGCGGAACAGCGATGACAGCAGAGCATATTAAACTTTTATCCCGATATACAAAATCAAGAAAGATATATCTTTCTTTTGATACTGATTCAGCCGGTGTAAATGCAACAAAAAGAGGGAGTGAGGTTATTAAAACCACATTCTCAACTCTCGGTAATGTAAAACAGTTTGACGAAAGCCATATTTCAACATCTGCCGATAAAAAGTATTCTTGCGAAATCAGAGTTGTTTCTCCACCTCAAGGCAAAGACCCCGATGAATTTATCCGTTCAACAGGAGGAGAAGCTTTTAGGGAATATATTAAAAACGCACCTCTTTTGATTGATTTTTTATTAAATAATATTCTTAAAGAAAAGTCGAAAGCAAAAACCCCTCAAGAAAAAGCAGAACTTGTAGAACAAATTATTGATATTTTGAAAGATATTAATAATAGAATTATTCAATCAGAATATGTAAAAATGGTTTCCGGTATCTTATCAGTGGACGAAAACGCTATTCTGAAAGAACTTGAAAAGCTTTCCAGAGTGAATGATTCCCCTCTTGTTTTTAACGATAAAAAAAATGTTGTAACAAAATCTTCACAATTTGAAATAAGAGCGCAAAAAAATTTATTGAGCGTTTTTCTATCCGACAAAGGTTTACTGAACTATAAAAAACTCAGTGAATTATTACCTCAAGATATCATTCAAGATGAAACATTAATAATTGTAAAAGATACAATTGACAAATTGGCATGTACAATAAATAATGTTAGGGAATTGACAAAAAATTTGTATACAGAATTCATTGAGGATGATAACTTAACACAAATACTAACAGACCTTGTAGAAATGTCAGAAGCCTTTAACTCTTTAGATGAAGAGGAACTGGAACGAACTATAAGGGAAAATATAACAAGATTAAAAAGGTGCTATCAGGAACAGGAAGCTGAAAAACTCCGTCAGCAATACAGACAAGTAAATGATAACGACATTGAAGCACTGAAAATGCAAATTCAACTCAGAGATAAAATAAAATTAAGGACTGGAGATAAATAATGACCCAAAAAAGAAACTCAAGATCATCAGTAGTAGGCGTTATGGACGATGAAAATCTCGATTTACTGGATTTTGATTCGGAAAAAGATGTAGATGACGACTCTGTTGATTATATTGAAACAGATTTGGGAACCGATAATATTGAAGATATTATTGAAACTTCCAAATTAAGCGGTATTAAAAGCGAAGATTTTTATATGATGGATTCTTCAGATTCGTCCTCTGAATCTGATCTGGATACTGATGTTCCAAAGGGAGTTGCAGTAGAAGATCCTGTTAGATTGTATTTAAGAGAAATCGGACGTATCAAACTCCTTTCAACAAGTGAAGAAATTGAACTTGCAAGAAAAATTATTCAGGGCGGAACTCCCGGTGCTATAGCTAAAAGAAAACTTGTTCAGGCAAACTTAAGACTTGTTGTAAGTATTGCTAAAAAATATGTAGGAAGAGGAATGTTATTCCTTGATCTTATTCAGGAAGGCAACCTCGGATTGATTAGAGCCGCAGAAAAATTCGACCACGAAAGAGGTTTCAAGTTCTCAACTTATGCTACCTGGTGGATTAGACAGGCTATTACAAGAGCTATTGCTGATCAGGCAAGAACAATCCGTATTCCTGTTCACATGGTAGAAACTATCAACAAGCTTAAAAAAGTTACAAGAAGACTTGCTCAAGAACTTTCAAGAAAACCGACCGAAGAGGAATTGGCAGTTGAAATGGGCGTTTCAATCTCTAAATTAAGAGAAATTGTTAAAATCGCTCAAGAGCCTTTATCTCTTGAAACTCCTATAGGTAAAGAAGAAGATTCAAGACTCGGTGATTTTATTGAAGACAAAGAAGCTGACGCTCCTATTAAAACAGTAGCATCTGAACTTCTAAGAGAAGATTTGGCAGAAGTTCTCTGCACACTCTCTCCTAGAGAAAGAGATGTATTAAGACTTCGTTTCGGTATGGATGACGGACGCCAGAGAACTTTAGAAGAAGTCGGGCAGCTCTTCGGTGTAACCCGTGAACGTATCAGACAAATTGAAGCAAAAGCGTTAAGGAAATTAAGACATCCAAACCGCAGCAAGAGATTAAGAGAATACGTTGAAAACTAGAAATTTAAAAGGGGCGGCTTTTATTTCATAAAAGCCGCCCCTTAGAAAAAAAATAAAAGGAGTATAAGGAATGCTTGCAACCGTTGAGTCAAAAAGTACTAAGGATAGAGAATCCGCAATAAGAACTATTGATACTGAAATTGATGCTATATCAAAGCTCAAAGACTCTGTTGCATTAGAAAACCTTACCGGTGCACTTGACTTAATGCAAAACTCTACCGGAAGAATTATTATAACAGGGATGGGAAAATCCGGACATATCGGGAAAAAGATTGCGGCTTCCCTTGCCTCAACCGGAACTCCTTCATTTTTTGTTCATCCTGCTGAAGCAAGCCATGGTGATTTGGGTATGATTACCGAAAATGATGTTGTGGTTGCAATTTCTAACAGCGGAGAGTCAAAGGAACTCGTTGATATTATTAATTATTGCAAGCGTTTTGGGATTAAAATTATTGCAATTACTAAAAATCCGGAAAGCTCTCTTGGAAAAGCTGCTGATATAATTCTTGAGCTGCCGAAATATGGCGAAGCTTGTCCTCTCGGGCTTGCGCCGACAAGTTCAACTACAGCAACCCTTGTATTAGGGGATATTTTGACTGTTGGCTTGATTGAGAGAAAAGGCTTTTCAAAAGAGGACTTTAACCTTAGACATCCGGGCGGAAAACTGGGCTCTATTCTTAAACGTGTCGGAGATCTTATGCATACCGGACAGGATATGCCTATACTGGATGAAAACTCTAATATGCAGGCTGTTTTACTTGAAATGACTTCCAAATGCCTCGGCTGTGTCGGATTCATTAACCAATCGGGTATGCTTACCGGAATGCTTACAGATGGTGATTTAAGAAGATGTTTATCTCCGTCAATTCTCAGCGAAAAAGCAATCAATCTTATGACAAAGAATCCTAAAACTGTTTCTAAAGATATGATTTCAGCTGAAGCATTAAAGATTATGCACGATAAAAAGATTACAAATATGTTCGTTCTTGAAAACGGCAGACCAATCGGGGTAATTCATATCCATGACCTGTTAAATAACGGTGTCGCATAAGAAAAGTAAAGTACAAAAGTATTCCGGCTCGGGATTTATTATTCCACCTGAGTATTTACCCACTTGAAGTTTTGAAAAAATGGGTTAAACTAAAAATATAAGGTATAGTTTATGACATCAATTTCATCCATTGATACTTCACTTTACTCCGGTTTAATAGAGAGCATACAGCCGGCAAGCGGCAGAAACAGTTCTGCAAATGCGGCACAGCCGACTTATGACAGTTCTGATATTGAACCTGCACAGGTTGATTTAAGTAATTATTATTCAGATATTACTCCGGGGGATTTATTAAGATCCATAGGAGATAATGTTGCTCAATCAGCAGAAGCTCTGGATAATGCTATGGTTTCAGCCTTGCAAAACGGGTATACTGTTCAGGATGCTGTTAATATTAAGCTTGCAGAAGCTGCATACAAAGCAAATGCTTATGTAATGAAATCGACTATTGACACTTTTGAAATCTTAATTTAATTAAGATGGAAATAGATTCCTGCTAAAGCTGCAAGGACAGCAAATACGGTTATCAATGCAATTCCCTGTGGAGATTTAAAGCTGAAATAGGTGTGTGAATTCATTACACGTTTTGTATAAGTATCAATAAAATGTGACATATAAAGAACTGAGAAAATAATTATATAATACGGGTTTAAATCCAGATTTTCGCCATATTTCTTTAGAGTATACCTTTGAATAATTTTAAGAGTTCTATAAGACAGGGCAATCCCTATAAGGTGTTGAATCAATAGCACAACGCATGCCATACGGTGGCTGAATTCTATATCTGAAAGAATATAGCTGATATACGCAAGAAGGCTTATTCCGAGAAGTACGGCAAGCCACTTGAATTTTAAACTGTCTCTTTCATTAACCGTGAGATTGTTTATTGCTCTGAAGTTAATAAAAAACCAGAGTATTGCAAAAAGCCCAAAGGTTAAAAGCTGTAATGCTAAAAATATACCGAAATCTTTGAACTTGATTTCTTTAAGCTGGGGTTCAGTAAAAAAAGCTCCGCACATAGAACATCTTTCAGCATCTGAATCCACAAAATTTTCACAAAACGGACATTTAACTTGTTCTGGCATATAAACTCTCCACTAAGTCAATTTTATCATACTATATGTTTTTTGCGCAATACTCGGCAATCGGGCAATGCTCGCAGTTGGGTTTTATCGGTTTACAAATATTTTGTCCGTGGGTTACAAGCAGCGTGTTTATGTCAATCCAGTATTTAACGGGTAGTTTTTTCCTGAGAGCAAATTCTGTTTCTTCCGGATTTTTGGTTTTAATATAACCAAGTCGGTTAAATATTCGATGCACATGCACATCTACACAGATAGCCGGTTTATGGAAACCTTGAGAAAGTACAAGGTTTGCTGTTTTTCTTCCAACACCATTGAATTTGATTAAATCTTCTATTTCGTCCGGAACTTTTCCTCCAAGCTCTTCGTCAATTTGTCTTGAAAGTTCAATAATCTGTTTAGCTTTATTTTCATAAAATCCGACCGGATAAATTGCTTGAGCTAAGTCTTTTACCTCTACATTTTTCATTTGAGCAGGAGTTCTAGCGAGTTCAAACATTCTCAAAGTCGCAGGATAAGTTGTCTTATCGTTTGTTCTAAGACTTAAAATACAAGCAATTAAAACAAGGTAAGGGTCATTAAAAGAATCCATAAGTTTCACAAAATCACTTTTGGGCTGGCTGGCATCTTTAAGAGTTTGGACAATTTTATCTATGTTTTGTTTCATATTTTGACTAAATCTTTTTCAATTAGTTTATAAAAATCTTCATCAAGTTCGTATGATAAATTAACAACGTAAGGAAGTGTACTTTCATCAAAAAAGTTTTTTATGTTGTCAATATCATTTAAGTCTATATTATTTTTAGATTTTACAAGAATATCCAAGTCCGAAAGCGGACGAAAATTTCCCCTGACTCTTGAGCCGTAAAAATAGAATTCATACTTATTTTTGTACGGTTCAAGAATCGTTTTAATAATGTTGTATTCTTTTGATGTAATTCCTTTAATCAACGCCGCTTGCACCTAATTTATCAATGAAATACTTTGTATCTTCAAGAAATTGCGGAATAATTTCAATCAACTTCCTTGATTTCACAAAATTGTATTCATGAGCAGTATCATTTCTTTTTTGATAATAATCTTTCCAGTGTTCCCAGTTCTGGGTATAACCATATCCCTGCATAAACCTGAAGATATTATTCATGGTAAGTTCCTGCTCTGTTTTGCCATATTTTTGGATAAAAATTTTTTTAGCGAGTTTCCAGGCAGTTTCCAATGTGTATTCAAATCTTTTCACACAAGAATCCGCAATGTAATCAACGAGCGGGGATTCCAGATTCTTAAGATAATCGTCATGACATTCTTTGAGAGTCTGATATGCTGTTTCGAGATTCTTTGATTCTATCATATTTTTTCTCCATATCTCTTTTATTTATAGTCCGGAGAGTTACCGGTTATATATTCCCCTACATTCTTTCAGGTGCGGAAACCGCAAGAATATCAAGCGCATTTTTTAGTGTAATTCTTATAGCTTCCATCAGAGCAAGCCGTGATTTCATAAGCACTTTGTCCTCTGAAATTACTCTATTTGAGTTATAGAATGAATGAAATTCTCCGGCAAGTTCCTGAACGTATCTGCATATTGTATATACGGTTCTGTTTTGAGCAGAAAGTACAATAACTGACTTAAATTCTTCAAGTTTAAGTATAAGAGATTTTGCGCTTTCTACTGTTTTTAAAATGAGATTTTTATCAAAGCTTGAGAAAAGTTCTTTCAATTCAGATTCACTCATCGGAGCAGGAGATTTTTCACCTGTTTCGGGGTTAAGCTTTTCAGAAACTGCATTTCTTAAGATTGAGCAGACTCTTGCATAAGCGTATTGAACGTAAAATACAGGATTTTCATCGGTCGAACGTTTAGCAAGCTCAATATCAAAATCAAGAGTCATATCAATATTTCTCATTTCCATCCAGAAACGGGTTGCATCAACACCGACTTCTTCTATCAAATCATCAAGTGTGACCATATTTTTACGTTTACCCATACGAACTTCTTCCCCGTTGATTACGAGATTAACAAGCTGACCCAGAAGAATTTCAAGCTTGTTCGGGTCATAGCCTAAAGCTTGAAGTGAAGCTTTTACACGTGCTACATATCCGTGATGGTCTGCACCCCAGATGTTAATCAGCCTGTCATATCCACGGCGGAGCTTATCGGCGTGGTAGGCAATATCAGCGGTTAAATAAGTATTTGAACCGTCAGCCTTTTTAATTACCCTATCCTGATCATCCCCGAATTCTGAAGATTTGAACCACATTGCGCCGTCTTTTTCATATAGCATACCTTTTTCCATAAGCTCTTTATAGCTGGCTTCTACTTTGCCTGATTTATGCAGGTCGAGTTCAGAATAGAAGTTGTCAAAATGTACTCTAAAATCTTCTAATAAAGCTTTCTGGCAGGCTTCCATTTCTAATTTTGCGAAATCACAAAGGGTTTGTAATTCTATTTTATCAACATCTGCCGGAGATTTTATTTCTGCATTTAGCCCCAAGAATTTTTTAGCTACAGGGATTAAGTAATCTCCCGGATAATAATTTTTTCTTTCAACTTCATCGGTCGGGAAATCAATATTATCTCCAAGCTCCTGTTTAATTCTTATTCTTAAGGAATTGCCGAGTTTTTGAATCTGGCTTCCCGCATCATTTATATAAAATTCCTGATAAACTTCGTGTCCGTAGAATTTTAGGAGATTAGCAAGAGCACTCCCCATAGCAGCCCAGCGTCCGTGCCCTATATGGAAAGGACCTGTAGGGTTAGCGGAAACATATTCAAGAAGGATTTTTTCTGTTTTAACGTCCTCAGGGATTCCGTACTTTTCTTTTTTAGATAAAATTTCTGCTACAGCTTCGGTTAGAAGAGAGTCCGAAACTTTGAAGTTTATAAATCCGCCTGCAACAGAAACTGTATACTTATCTGAATTCAGGTATTCTGTAATTGCGTTTGCAATCATAGGCGGAGCAATTTTCGCAGTACGGGCAAGAGAAGAAACATTTACTGCGAAATCTCCAAAGTCCGGATTTTTAGGCTTTTCTATTATTAAAGAGCCTTTTGTGTATTCGCTTGCCTGACCTAATTTATTATCTTTAACCGCTTTTAGTATTGCGTTTTCAACTTCATTTAAGAAAAAATCTTTTAACATCTCTTAACCTCATCTATTCCAGTGTTTACTTAATTATAATACAAACATACTGAGTTTATTAAGGAGGTTTTCAACACTGTCTTTGTTCAAAAGTACGGACTGGACGGTCTGATTGATTATGAGGTTAATTTCCTTTTGGTCGGCTTTTTGTCTTAATGCAGGAGTAATTTTATTAAGCTGTTTTGCACTTATTGAACGGGCTTTGCTTTCAAGTGTCGAGTAGTCATTATAGAATTCGTCATTCAAAGCGGTTTTATCCGTTACAATAACATTGGTTAATTTGGCAAGTTTTAGCTGATTTTCACTATTTGTAAGATAAAGGCAGAAATCTAAGGCTTCGGGTTTATATTTCGCTCTTAGCGGAATAACAAAATTCATTACTGAAAAATCATTCTGTCCTACGGGGCCTTTGAGCTGCTCGGATACATCAGTTTGAGCATAAATTTTAGGAGCATTCTCTTTAATCATGGTTAAAAAGTTTGCCCCGCCCTGATAGAAAACAATTTTGCCAGCCATATACTGTTCAAGAGCTTCTCTGTGGGTGAGTGTAATTGTTTCCGGCGGGATTAAATCTTCCTGATATAAGTTTTTAAACATTGTAAAGACTTCTCTGCTCTTTGCATTATTCATATCCTTAAGCTCTGAAACACCGTATTTATTAAGGATTTTTAGCATTGTATCATTTTCTGTAATCGTAGGAAGGTATGAATAAGCCCCTGTATTCTTTTTAATCCGGCTTGAAACAGAGGCAAGTCCGGCATAAGTTTTTGGCAGAGTCTTTATTCCGGATTTTTCAAACAAGGTTTTGTTATATATAGTAATCGCACTTGTTGCATACCAGGGGATTGAATAAATTTTACCGTTGTATTTTAGAGCATTAACAATTTCAGGATTAAAGGAATTCAATTTATCAGACGGTATTTCCCAGAGTGTGCCTTTTTGAGCCAGAAGCGCAGAAAAGTCTGGATTAAGATTAATTAAATCCGGAGGAAAATCTGTCATAACAGCAGCTAACGTTCTTTTTTCACCTTCCGAGAACGGTACATCAATCCATTTTATCTTAATATCCGGATGAGCAGACTCATAGTTTGAAATAACTTCATTGATGTAAGGTGCAAAATCACCCATCTGAAGTGTCCAGAAAGTTATGGTTTTGGAGTTTCTATCTCCTTGCCCGCTATTATTTGCCGGCTTCCACACTGTGCAGCCGGTAATAAGTAGGATTATACAAAAAAGTAATAAAGTTGTTTTTAAAAATTGTTTCATTTTTTACCATACCGGTTTGATGTCAGACTTAATTTCCGTTAAGCTCCCGAACCAGATTCGGGATGACCGTTAATTTTCACCTATACTTTTATATCGGTATTCAAATTAAGGTCGATATATTTAAAAATATTAATTATTATTCCCGGCTGAAAATAGTATATATTGTTGCAGGGAGTTATCTTTAAGATTGCATTGGATGAATCTATCATTCCTATAGTTGCAAGGTATTGATTTTTTGCTGCAGTGAAAATTATATATCCGTTTTCTGTTTGGATTTCATCTATCGTAAATTTATTAGCTGTAATTGAACCTAATGTGAGGTAAAAAAGCTTATCTTTATTAACGGCAAACATTTTGGAACAATTTTCAAATTTTATATTTTGCGGCGTTGTAATGGAAGGTAACGGCTGGGCAGGATTTTGTGCAGGAGTATCTGAAAAGCAAACTCCCGTTGATAAAATGATTAATAAAATTAACGCCCAAAATTTCATATTTCTATACTAGCATAATTTTTAGGAGAAAAAAAGTTGTGTTACAGATTATATTATGATACAATTTTGAAAAATCTCAGGGGTATGAAAATGAAGGTTCTTTCAATTGAATCACGATTAAACAGTCCTTATCAGAATACCAACAAGCACAAATATCAGAAGCGGACGACTGCTCTATCAGAACCGTCTTTTCAGGGTAAAGGTTCCGGAGCTTTTTTAGGTGCTATGACAGGAACTCTGGCAACGTTTTTTACAGGTCTGCAAGCCGGTATGTTTTCTCTTCCGCTGACAGTCAGCGGTTTGATATTGTTTTTGGGAAGCTTTTTGGGAGCTGTTGCCGGTGATAAAATAGAAGATAGAATGGATAATGCAAATAAAAATAAGTATTAAAGGAGGTTTATAATGAAAATTTCTGCTATCCAAACTGTAAGTGTACAAAATAAATATTCAAAAAACTTTTCTAACAGACGAGTTAATCATTATCAAAACAAACCTGAAGCACCAGCTCCTGCATTCAAAGGCGGAAAGGGTGCAATAGTCGGTGCGAGTACGGGTTTTATAGGAACATTTTTAGCTCTGGGAGTTTCTGTAATTACAGCAGGTTTCACGCTTCCGCTTTTTGCGGCAACAGCCTTGATGGTAGGCGGCGGTATAGCCGGTGGGGTTGTCGGTGACAAAATAGGAGATAAACTCTCCGGAGATAACGATAAAAAATAATATAAAAAGCGGAAATGTTTGCATTTCCGCTTTTTTTTCTCTTTGAATTATGGTACAATAAGTGCAGATTATAAGTACATATGAGGAGAGAGTATGCTTCAAGAAGCAACAAGAGCGATTAATTCTGCATTTAATAACAGTTTTATAAAAAAATTGAGCCAGTATCTTCACGACTGTGTAAGAGAAGAAGTAAAAAGCTCAACATTCAGGAACCTGAAAGCGGATAGAGATAATAAATGGATTTTTCTTAATGAAGAAGATACTCTCTTCACCCAGGGGCTTGAATATTTAAGACTTGAAGGGTCTGACCCTAAACTTACAGAACTTATGATTCAGTCTGAAACAAGTCAGAAAGATAAGTATCTTATTTACGGCTATTTATTTCTTGTAGGAAAAACTAAGTCCGGAAAGAAAAACGAGTTTTTGACCCCGCTTTTATATTCTCCTTGCCGTCTGGAAAGAAACGGTGTGAATATAAACTGCATGTTGACGGATGAATTTATTTCTCTTAATACAGGTGCTCTTACTGCATTAATGAAAAAAAATGATGATGAGGATGAAACAGAGCAGCTTCTTGAAGGGCTTCTGGATGTTGTACCATCTTCTCCTATCACGCAGGAAAAAATGGATATCTTTTTAACTACCTTAAAATCCATTATTCCTGATATTGATATTTCCCTTAACCACGAAATGGATGTAAAAGAGGATAATATAACAAAAGATTTCTATAACGAAAAAATTAATGCAGAAAATGTTGATGAAATAATTGAAGAGGAAGAAGAATCCGTAAAGAAAACGGCTGCAACTTATGAAAAAATTCATCTTACAAACCAGTGTGCAATAATTCTCACAAAACGCCCGTCTGTTACGGCAGGGGTTTTGCATGAACTTACTCAGATAGCTGAAAAACCAAGCGGAGTTTATAGAGAAACTGTCCTTAATCTTATAAATGAAGAATATACTCAATCAAAGCCGACAGATACCCAGCAAAAAACTCTGGCAGACTTTTTTCCGGTAACACCGCTTTCTCTATCGGATGCTCAGTTAAATGTAATAAAAAATGTTGAAAATACAAAGCTTGTTTCAGTTTTTGGACCTCCGGGAACAGGTAAATCCCAGACAATAGTTAATTTAGCGGCTCATCTTATAGCGAACGGCAAAACTGTTCTTGTAGCTTCCAGAATGGATAAAGCAGTAGATGTTGTAGCAGAAAGGCTTAACGAACTCGGCGCACCGTTTTTGGCGCTGAGAGCCGGCAGACTTAATTACCAGAGAGAACTTTCAATGCAGCTTCAAGATTTGCTTGCAGGTAAAGTCGAACTTGATGAAGGAGTTGAAAATTCTATACTCTGTGATACTTCCGATATGGAAAATCTTTTAAAAGCAATAAGTGATTTGGAAGGCAAAGCAGAAAAGATTATTAAGCTTGAAGGTGATTGGAACAGCCTGAATGAAGAAATTAAGCTTCAGGAGCCTATGCATCAAAACCATCAGTTTATTAAAACAAATTTAAAAGCTGATGAAATTAAATCTATTGAAGAAATTATAAATACTTTGACCCAAAATCTTGAAAAAGCTGGTTTCTGGGCAGGAATTAAGAACGGTTCTGCTGTCGGCAGGCTCAAAAAAATCTTAAAAATATCAAATTTTGATGTAAATAACGAAAATCTTATGGTTCTAAAAACCGAACTTGAATTTGCAAAACTCATCTGTAAAGCCAGAATGATTGAAACCGAAATTCAAACAATCGGAAATGTTCACATTTTATCCGAACAAATCCGGAACATGAAAAAGAAACAAAAACGACTTGCAATCGACATTTTAAAAACCAAAAGAAGAGAAGCCTTAAAAGGACTCCTCAGGGATTCTGTCAAAAGACAGAGATTATTTGTACATTCAAAATCTCTTGTGGAAAGGAAGAAAAATCTTCAAAACAGACTTTTAGAAACAGAGGACTTCCGTCCGCTTCTGGAAGCTTTTCCTTGCTGGTGTGTAACAACTTATGCCGTTTCCGGCTCTCTTCCTATGAAACCGGGATTGTTTGATGTTGTTATTATTGATGAAGCTTCCCAATGCGATATCGCAAGCTGTTTCCCTGTACTTTTCAGAGCTAAAAAAGCTGTAGTAGTAGGTGATGACAAACAGCTTCCGCACCTTTCGTTCTTAGAAAAAGCTAAAGAACAGTCTTTCTTGAGTCAATACGGAATTTCGGACAGATACCAGCTTATGTGGAGATTCAGAACAAACTCAATGTTTGATCTGGCAAACTATTATTCTACTCATCCGGTTCTGTTAGATGAACATTTTAGAAGCTTGCCGCCGGTGATTAATTTTTCTAATAAAGAATTTTACGGCGGAAGAATTAAGGTTATGAGAAGGAACGATAATTCTTCTAAAGTTCTTGAAGCAGTTGTTGTTCCGGACGGTAAAATTGATATTGATGCAACAAGAAACCTTCCTGAAATTGAAGCTCTTGTAAAAAAACTCCATGAAATAATAATTGAAGATGAAAGAAAAAATCCGGATAATCCGGTAAGTATCGGTATAATTTCTCCGTTCAGGGCTCAGGTTGAACAGTTAAAGATTTCTGTATCAAAGGTGCTTTCTGAACACATGATGGAAAAACATCAGATTGAAATCGGTACAGCTCACACTTTCCAGGGCGATGAGAGAGATATTATGCTTATATCCTGGGCTTATGCAAACAACAGCTTCCCGCAGAGTCTTGTATTCTTGCAAAAACCAAACCTCTTTAATGTTGCAATAACAAGAGCCAGATATAAATGCATTAACTTTATATCCAAAAACCCGAGAGAACTTCCGGAAGGTCTTTTGAGAAGCTATTTCGGCTATATCGAAGAGTATGAAAACAGATATTCTCTAATTAATTCCGATGATTTTGACGAAAATGTCTATAAGAACTCCTTTGAAAAAGAAGTGGCTCAAGCTTTCAGAGAAATCGGACACAAGGTTGTCTGCGGAGAAGAAATTGCAGGATTGAGTGCAGATTTGCTTGTAGATGACAGGTTCATTATAGAATGCGACGGAGTGGAGGACAAAATCCAATCCCGTGTATCAAATATGAAAAAGCAGGCAATTCTTGAGCGCACCGGAATGAAAGTTTCAAGAATCTCTGCCAGAGAATGGAGCTATTCTCCAAAGGCTTGCATTGATAGAATAATTAACAGCAATCTTTAGGTTTTTAATATATAATATTAACTAATGAAATATGCGTTAGTTTTAGTAAATATTAAAGGTCTGGGGGTAAAAACATTCAGTTATTTGATACCTCCCGAGATGTCCGAAATTATTCAAATTGGTCAGGCTGTGCTTGTTCCGTTTGGAAGACAGGGCTTAATTAATGCTTTTGTCGTGGGATTTTCAGACTATCTGCCCGAAGAAATTAAAGCTAAAAAAATTAACCGGATTTTAGATCCTACCCCTTTGTTTTCAATAAAATACCTGAAACTCCTTGAATGGGTTGCAAACTATTACTGCACGGATTTTGTAACCGTATTAAATGCAGCAATTCCGATGAAGCTTATTGAAAAGAATTCTAAAACAGAGCAGTCAGTAACTTTGATTAAGGAAGATTTTACCGGATTAACCAAAAGACAAAAAGAAATTCTGGAGCTTTTAAAAGAAGAAGGGAAAATATCGCTTACATACTTTGAAGAAAAAGCTAAAACCACAAGAGCCACAATGAAAAAACTCGCAGACTCAGGTTATGTCAAGTTTGAACTCGAGTATATTTACAGAAACCCGCTTACTATTTTTAAAGATGTAAAAATAGAACCTCTCTATGAATTATCTTCCGAGCAGCAGGAAGTTTATGAGGGTATAAAATCAAAAATGCGCTCTCAAAACCCGATTCTGCTCCACGGGGTAACTGCATCGGGTAAAACAGAGGTTTATTTTAAACTCATAAAAGATGTTATAGATTCAGGAAAAAACGTTTTGTTTCTTGCTCCGGAAATCGCACTCGCTTCCCAGTTAACCAAGCGCCTTGCGAGAAAATTCGGAATAAATGATGTGGCAATCTGGCATAGCAGTATTTCTGACGGCGAAAAATACGACGTATGGCAGCGGCTCTATAATAACGAAATAAAAATTCTAGCAGGAGCCCGCTCAGCAGTGTTTGCGCCTTTGCAGAATATAGGCTTAATAATAATAGACGAAGAACACGAAGGGGCTTATAAGCAGACTAACCCTGCACCACGCTATGATGCACGTATTGTAGCACGGCGCCTTGCCCAATTCCATCAGGCGCCTCTGCTTCTCGGCTCTGCCACTCCTGATGTTTCTACTTATTATTATGCATTGAATAATAATAACCTGTTTCAGATGCTTAAAAGGTATAATAATGCACCACTTGCGAAGCCAGAAGTTATTAATATGCAAGAATACGGAAAAGCGGCGTATCGCGGGATTATTTCAAAACCTCTGCAGACAGAGATAAAAGCCGCTGTTGAAAACGGGAATCAGGCAATTCTACTTATGAACAGACGGGGGTATTCAACTTACACCCAGTGTAAATCCTGCGGTACGGTTATTGAATGTCCGGATTGTTCAATTCCTATGGTCTGGCACTCTTCGGTTAAAAAATTAAAATGCCATTATTGTAATAAGGAAATGAGCTTCCCTGATTATTGCCCTGTATGCGGAAGCGATGCACTTTCAAATTCAGGAAGCGGTACTCAAAAGATTGAAGTACTGGTTAAGGAACTTTTTCCCGAATACAGGATTGAGCGTATAGACAGCGATATATTGACTAAGAAAAATGCCCATATTGAACTTTTGAACAAATTCCAAAAGGGTGATATTGATGTACTTGTCGGGACTCAAATGATAGCTAAAGGACTGGATAATCCTAATGTCACGTTGGTCGGGGTTATAAGCGCCGATACAGGATTTTCGGTGCCGGATTTTAGGGCATCAGAACGAGGGTTCCAGCTTTTGACGCAGGTTGCGGGAAGAGCCGGAAGGGGGGAATACAAGGGAAAAGTTTTGTTCCAAACCTATAATCCGGATTACTATGCTTTTCAGACAGCTAAATCACAGAATTATGAAAAGTTTTTTGAGACAGAAATCAAAGCAAGACAGGAGTTTGATTACCCTCCGTTCAGCCAGATTATCAGATTAATTCTATCATCGCTGAATAACTACAGAGCTGAAAAATCAGCGATGGAAATTGCTTTAAGATTGAATACAATGACCGAGAAATTCGGATTTACGGAATACCTGGAAACTCTGGGTCCGACACCTTGTATAATTGCTAAAATTAACGGCTTTTATAGATTCCAGATACTTATAAAAAACAAACTTTCGCAAAAAGGTCACGATTTTGTATCAAGGTTTTTGGATAAGATTACTCTTCCAAAAGATATAAAACTTTCAATAGATGTTGATCCTTTAGATATTTTATAATTAGTATACAAAAGAAAAAACCTTTCTTTTGGAAGAAAGGTTCGGAATCTTTTTTAATAATTCCTCATGTGTGTAGAAGGTTAGTGTGTAGGTTGTATGAAAGGTTGTGTGTGTTTCGTTCTTGTATATATATAAAGTATTTTTCTTAGGTAAAATTGCTATACTCAATATATATTGTTACAAAACTTCACAAGTTTCATTGTCACACTATTTAAAGAGGAATTTAAGTTTTTCTAAGAAAGTCATTTTTTTAGGAATATCAAAATAGTTATAATTTATTCTATGGTTTTTTATAAGTTTTTCTCTTAAGTTTCCTGTTTTAGGGTAAAGCTCGGCGTAGTGAAGATTGCTCTTAGTTGTCAGGTAATCTATTTCGGGACTTCTCTCAAGAAGGCTTGCGGCATTTTGTTTAAATAGTTTAACTCTGTCCGGATGTTTATCATAAGCATGCTGCATAGCAGTATCGGCAAGAGTAGGATTAAAAATTCTATAGCATAGAAAATCCTCATACTTACTGCATCCCAAATTTTCAATTTGTTTAAAATTCTTATTCCCGAGGGTTGAAAGCGAAAAATGCGCACTCAAGAAAATATCATCATAGTTGGATGGAATTGTACTCATTATAAGACTCCTTATTAACTAATTATACAAAAAACATAAAAAAAGAACACTTGATTTTTACTTTTCAGCATTACATAATGATTTAGTCGAGGGAGTTTCTCTTGATGAAAATTAAATAGTGCGGGATACTCTGCCGACGAGGAGGTGACTAAATGTCACGTCCGAGGAGAGGAAAGTCTGGGTACCAGACTGCGGCA
>CALUVM010000026.1 GCA_944324255.1 Candidatus Gastranaerophilales bacterium
CTTCGTTTTGTCCTTATCATTCGCTCTCGAATTAACAAGTTATTTCGTCTTCTATCTATTCTGTTTTCAACGTGCGGATGATACACCGCTCAATATCAATTGAGAACAATATATCAATACTTCTGCTATTTATTTTCGTTTTCAATTTCGGTTTATATTCTGCGAGCTGTCTTGTGATTACTCGGAAAACTTTTCCTCACTCAGACCTTCAAGTTTATCGGTCAATTCGCTCACCCGGAGGTTTCCTCTCCGTACACATCCATCTTATTACAACAATAACTCTTGTCAACTGTTTATTTAAAATTAAGCGTTACATTTCGTTACAGTGTTAAGATTTCAAAGTGCTTAGTGCTAACTTTATATTTCGGCTTTAAAAAGACACTTTCTAAAAGCACCTTCCGTGTAAAGTCATTTTCTTTACGCACTTTAACAGCGCGTTCCACCATTATAAAATAGAAAATTTTAAAAATCAAGTATTAGTTTTACATTTATTTACAACTTATTTTTATTTACATATAATATAAGCATGACCAGTTTAGCAGAATTTATACAAACAAAACGAGAAAAAGCCGGATACTCTTTATCCGGACTCGCCAACAGAGCCAGTATAAGCATTGAGACTCTTGAAGATATTGAATCCGGAAGAGATTTGTTTTTGTCTGTCAGTGTGCGTCAGAAACTGGCAAGAGTATTAAAGTGTTCTCCTTCTGAAATAAAAAAATATGAACGAGAGTATGAATTTGAAATTATAACTGATGATGTGATAGAAAACTTAAAAAATCGTATCTTAAGAAGAGAAACAAACCTCAGGTGTCCTATGTGCGGAGAACCTTTAATAACACGAATTGCAAAAATGCATGATTTAGAAGACAATCCGGTTCTTGAGCCTAAAGCGCATTGTGTAAAATGTATATTCCAAATTAAATGATAAAAGGAGAGAAACTCTCTCCTTTTTAATTCTTTTGTTCAGAAAGATATTTTCTGGCGCATTCAAACATTGAGTTTATTAAGCCGGAATTTGAATATACGTTCATTCCGGAAGATTCCAATACTTGTTTCATACGATTTTCCCACATTGTATAAATTTCATCCTGCGGCATGTTTAAAGTTTTACCTATAAGTTTTAATTCTTTATAATCAGTCGGAACAGGTAAAGCTCCTCGAAGGACATCTACAATATCTATACGTTTTTTTCTAGGGAAAGATTTTAAGAAATTTACTACTGACAAATTATTTTCTTTGATATAATCTCTTAAAATTTCTACGGATTCATCAACAAGAATAGGTTCCTGCGGGATTCTATACTCAGCAAATTCTTCCGGATTAATATCCATAACCGTAGCAATTCTTTCTATTGTTGTTCCTCTGGTTGAAAAGGGAACTGTTTCATCAATAAGATTATAAACATAAGAAAGAGTTACACCAATCATTTCCGCAAAATCTCTTTTATGTAAAGAGTTTTTCTTTAAAAATTTTGCGACTTTTTCAGAACTTTTTTCGGGTATTATTTGTTTCATAATTACTACCTCACAAAATTAAAAACCTTGTTTTTGTTAACTATAAGATAATGGATTGCAAAAAATTTCATAACCCTAAGTAAGCTATACAACAAGTTAGTTTTCATCAGGTTTAAAATAATAAAATTTTAAATGGCAAAATTTATTTTTACAGGAGTTAAAAAACCAAGGGGGAAACATGGTAAAAATCTTACCCGTTAATAATATAAATTCGAAAATTAAAACAAAAGTTGTACAAAAAGTTCAAGAAGCCTCAACAGAACCGGTGTTAAAAGCCGCAATTACCGCTACAGCAGGAATCGGGGCTTGCGGAATTATTCCGTCAACCACACTAAAAGATTACAAAAAAACCGAGAATGATAATTATTTTCAGCTTAAAATAAACTCTAAAACAGGAAAACCGTTTGAACCCGATATTTTCCAGCGCGCGGCAGCAATTAATTTATTTCAGGGAAATGACGTACTTGTTACAGCGCCGACCGGAACCGGAAAAACAGCTATTGCTGAATATGTAATTACAAAAAATTTAAAAGAAGGTAGGAAAACTTTTTACACTACACCACTAAAAGCATTAAGCAACGAAAAATTCAGAGATTTTTCGAATATTTACGGTGAAGAAAACGTAGGTCTGCTTACCGGTGATACAAAAATAAATCCGGATGCCCCTATCGTAATTATGACAACAGAAGTTTACAGAAATATGGTATCTTCTGAAAAATTTAATTTTAGCCAAAACCCTTACAAAGGGATACCGAATGGGCTTAAGACTGTGATATTTGATGAGTTACAATACCTTGGAGATATTGATAGAGGCGGTATCTGGGAACAAGCAATTATGTTTACGCCAAAAGATACACAGATTCTTTCATTATCAGCTACAATCGGAAATAATACTGAAATAAATAATTGGATTGCTTCAATAAGGGGAATAAAAGCAGAAGCAATCACTCCTGAAAGCAATTACAGACCTAATCTTTCTGGCAAGATGTCAGTATTAATAAATGTTCCTCCAGAAAACAGACATGTACCGTTAAACTTTGAGATAGAACATGCCATCCACGAGATAAGACTACCCCGGGGCGGGAGCAAGTCTGAAAGAATAAAAGCAAAAAAAGAAGGTGCAAGAATATCACAATCAATATATGCTAAAGCAAATGATGAAAGTTTTAAAAAAATTACCAGAAAACTTTATGAAGAAGGAAAGCTTCCGGCAATATATTTCGTATTCAGCAAAAAAGACTGCAGGCACTTATTAAAATATTTATCTACGGAAAGCGAACTGTTAACAAACGAAAAAGAGCAGGCTGAAATACAAAAAATCATAGACGAATATAAAGATAGCGACATTTATCTTGGAGAAAGCCTCAACTATGATGCTTTAAAAAAAGGTTATGCCGTACATAATGCGGGGCTTTTACCCAGCCAGAAGCAGTTAATAGAAGAACTGTTCCAGAAAAAACTCATAAAAGTTGTTCTGGCAACAGAAACCTTGTCAGCAGGGATTAATATGCCGGCAAAAACCACAGTTATTTCTTCACCTAGAAAACCTGCTTCAACTACAGACGGCGGAAATGATCACAAAAGGAATTTAACCTCCAATGAATTCCATCAAATGGCGGGAAGAGCCGGAAGAAGAGGCATTGATACACAGGGCTATTGTATACCGCTTAGCTGTAATCCAGAACAGACAAACTATTATCAAACACTTATAAATTCTCCGTCAAACAGTCTTAAAAGCAGCCTTGAACTTGATTTTTCATTCATAGCAAAATATTTGGCACAATTTAAAAACGAAGAAGAGCTCAAAGATATTTTGTCAAAATCACTTTTTGTATTTGAAAATAATAAAGTCAACAAGGAAAAACTCTATAAAATTATAGACAATTTTAACCTGAAGAAAGAGATTTTAGAGAAAGAAGGATATATAAACACTATAAAAGGAGAGCTGCTCGGTATTTTAAACGGTTATGAACAAATTCCTGCAATAAATTTGATTGCAGACAAAGCACTGTTAAATCTTACTCCGCAAGAAATTGCAGGAATTATCGGAGGTCTGGCAAACATTGAATATAACACGAAAGAGGATATTCCGCCAAAAGAATTTGAGCTCAATGTCCAAGACAATAAAAACTTAATTCAAGCGGCGAATATGCTAAATGCAGAAATTAAAAGATATAATAATGAAGTTCAGAACCTTTATCCGGATAGAATTTTATCTGTAAACGATAAAGTTATTGAGCATTTGTACAATTGGGCAGAATTTAATACCATAAAAAATGACAGTAAAGAAAGCTGGAAAGAACTGGTTAACGGGGAATTAAAAGGTTCTGTCAAGGACGAGGGAAGTTTATTCAAAGAAATTACTATGACATCAGACTTATTAAAACAACTAATAGAAGTATGCAGGCAAGGGAAAATAATAACCGGAGAGAACTATTACAACAATTTAGCCTTAAAACTCGAAGCAGCTTTAGATTTGATACAGAGAGAACCTGCTGATGGAATGTATTAAGGATAGCTTCCGAACCAAATTTTATTATTGTATAGATAAATTATTTTGTTATGTTGAACTTTTTTACAACAAGTGTATATGGATTTTGTTATCATTGTTTACAAAAAGCGGGCTGAGAATAAATTCACTGCCCGCTTTTATTATTAATTCAAATAAATCTACTTCGTTAAAGATTTCCAATAATCTTTTTCTGCTTTTATAGCATCTCTTGTTGCCTGACGTCTTTCTTGAGCTTCTCTTCTTTGTTTCTCAATTTGTCTTTGTTTTTCTCTCTGTTGTCTTTCGTAAGCAGCTTGACGTTGTCTTTGTTCTCTTTCATAACGAGCTCTTTTGGCTTCATTTTCTTTTTGCTGTGCTTCCATTTTTGAATTAAATTCTTTTTCCTTGTTTGTAATAGGGGATAGTTTATCTAAAACAAAATTTTCAAGCATAGACTCAGCTGCAGAAGCTGTTAATAAACCTGTTAAAGCTATAATAGCCGCAGTTGTAAAGAATTTTTTCATATAACACTCCTTTCCTGAATAAAACACATTTTAGAATACAAATTTAAAATTTTCAAGTATAATATAATTATGAGTGCAGAATTACTTGGTTTTAATATAGATACATTCGGGTTTGAAGAAGCTGTTAACAGAGCTAAAATTCTTATTGATGGCAGAAAGGTTTCTCAAATAGTAACCATTAACCCGGAAATGTTTAATACCGCACAAAAAGATAATGATTTCGCAAATATTATAAAAGAAGCGGACATGGTTATTCCGGATGGAATCGGAGTAAAATTGGCTCTCAGTATTAACGGAGTGAAAACAGATAGGATTCCGGGAATAGATTTTGCAAAAAGACTCCTTGAAGAAGCTGCCCTGAGTAATATCCCCGTAGGTATTGTAGGTGGGAAAGAAGAAATTGTAAAAAAAGCAGCAGAAAATCTCTCAAAAGAGATTAACGGGTTAAATATCGTATATTATCATAACGGGTATTTTGATAATGATAATGAAATTTATGCCGAAATAAATTCAAAATCGCCCAAATTAATCCTTGTCGCAATGGGTTCTCCACGGCAAGAAAAATTTATCTTTAATGCTAAAAAGAATCTGAAGCCCGCATTAATGATAGGAATAGGCGGCAGTCTTGATGTATGGTCCGGAAATATTAAAAGAGCACCTGTTATATTTCAAAAACTCGGTCTTGAATGGTTCTACAGAACTGTTACACAACCATCCAGATTTAAAAGAATTTTCCCGACTTTACCTCTATTTTTAATAAAAGCTATTAGTAAAAGGAGTGTGTAATGCTCAATTCAACGGAAATAAAACAGTTACAAGATTCTGCAAAAGAAGTCAGAAGAAATATTGTAAAAATGATACATAACGCAAAATCCGGACACCCCGGCGGTTCATTATCAGGAGCCGATATCTTAACTGTTTTATATGAAAAATGTCTTAATATACCGTCTGATTGGGATAATAACCCGGATTTTGACAAAAGGGACAGATTTATATTATCAAAAGGGCATGCTTCTCCTCTGCTATATGCTATCTTAGCTCAACACGGAATTATTGATAAGGCAGAGTTAATGACATTCAGAAAAATTAACAGCCGCCTGCAAGGACATCCGGCTCACGGTTATATTCAGGGAGTTGAAACCTCAACAGGCTCATTAGGTCAAGGGCTTTCCGTAGGCTGCGGTATTGCCTTAGGGTTAAGGTTGAATGATAATCCAGCTAAAGTTGTTGTATATTTAGGCGATGGAGAACTTCAGGAAGGTTCTTGCTGGGAAGCATTTATGCAGGCAGCACACAGAAATTTAAATAATCTAATTGCAATCGTTGACCGCAATAAATTACAAATTGACGGCTGTACAGAAGATGTTATGGCGCTAGGAAATGTTGCTGACAAGATAAAATCTTTTGGTTGGAACACTTTAGAAATTGACGGTCATAATATTGAAGAAATCTATAATGCCATAAAAAAAGCTAAACTTTCCGAAAAACCTTTTGCAATAATTGCTAATACCATAAAAGGTAAAGGCATTTCCTTTATGGAAAATCAAGCAGGCTGGCATGGTAAAGCACCTAATGATGAACAGCTTGAACTTGCTTTAAAAGAATTGGAGTAACTATGAAAACCTGTCCTTTTAATGATAACAAAGTATGTGACAGTAATTGTCCTTTATTTATTTCTCCTGATGATTTAAACGAATTTGTAACAGCAAGGCTTTCTTCTATCGGGGTTTTAAACCGCAAAGAAGGAGAATGCTCTCTTAAAATGCTGGCATTAAGTCAAAGCCGTGCTATTTTTGAAAATACAAATACAAGAGGCTAATCTTTTTTAGAAGTTTCATTCTCGTTTTTGTCAGACTCGGTAATTTTCAATTCAGCTTCTCTTGCCTTCATCATTGCTTGAAGGACAGGATCATCCTGGGCTTGTTTTTTTATATCAGCAAATACTGTTTTTAATTCTTCTTCAGACAAACCTTTTGGAGAGCGGACACAAACAACGAGTTTTTCACGTCTGAATGTAAAATATGCAGCAACAATTATTCCCCATAATAGAATTCCTTGAATCAATCCGATAGAAGGAAGATTGTCTGCATAGTGGGCACAGAAATTCCAGATATGCATCCAGACCCAGCCCGGAAAAACAATAAAACCTGCAGCAAGACAACAAACTATTAACCCTGCCACAACAAGACCTTTTATACCTCTAATTTGTATTACATTTAAATTCTTTTTCATTTATCTTATACCTATTAATTTGAGAAATTCATCCTCATTCAATATTATAACACCTAATTTTTCAGCTTTGTCTAATTTTGAGCCCGGATTTGCACCTGCTACTACATAAGAGGTGTTTTTAGAAACAGAAGAAGACGTTTTTCCACCCTTTAATTTTATTTTCTCACCGGCTTCATCTCTTGTCATTGTTTCCAGTGTACCGGTTAAGACAAAAGTTTTTCCGGCAAGTTCGTCAGTCTTTTCCGTAAGATTGTGATTAAATTCAAAGCCTAATGATATAAATTCGTCAATCATATCCAAATTAGCAGGATTATGAAAATAATCATAGACACTTTGAGCTATTTTCCCGCCTATTCCTTCAATATTTGACAAAGCCTCGAGAGAAGCAGCTTTTAAGCCTTCTATTGTAGGAAATTCATTCACGATAAGCTCTGCCGTTTCTTTACCTACATGTCTTATTGACAAAGCAGTTAAAAATCTTGAAAAAGGTCTTGTCTTACTCTCTTGTATTGCAGTAAACATATTGGATGCAGATTTTTCTTTTACAAGTTCCAGTTTCATAAAATCATCCATTTTCAGTTTATAAAAATCAACAGGAGATTTTACAAGATTTAAATTATAGAGCTGAGATATAACTGATGGACCAATAAAATCTATATCCATAGCTTCTTTTGATACAAAGTATTCAAGTTTAGCCTTGATAATTGACGGACAGTTGTCATTATTACAGTATAAATTAACTTCGCCTTCTCGAAATTCCAACTTTGAACCGCATTGAGGACAAGTTTTAGGAGGAATATAGACAGGAAGGGTTGAATGCTCATTACTATCTACAACTTTTATAACTTTTGGTATTATTTCAGCAGCTTTTTTTATCAGGACTCTATCTCCGATTCTGATATCAAGACGCTCTATCTCATCAAAATTATGCAAGCTTGCCCTTGAAACAACGCTTCCTGCCAGATTAACAGGTTCAAGAACCGCAACCGGAGTTACAGCACCGGTTTTTCCTACGCCGATTTCTATATCTAAAAGTTTTGTAGAAATTTCTTCCGGAGGGAATTTAAATGCCGTCGCCCATTTTGGAGCCCGGGAAGTAAACCCTAATTCATTTTGAAAATCAAATCTGTTTACTTTTATTACAACTCCGTCAGTTGCATAATTTAAATCAAAGCGTTTTGTTTTCCATTCTTCACAAAACTCAATAGCGCCTTCAATATTTTTAACAAGCTTAATATTAGGATTTGTCTTAAACCCTAATTCTTTTATATATTGCAGACTATCCCA
Source organism: Candidatus Gastranaerophilales bacterium (assembly GCA_944324255.1). Classification (GTDB taxonomy): domain Bacteria; phylum Cyanobacteriota; class Vampirovibrionia; order Gastranaerophilales; family Gastranaerophilaceae; genus CAG-196. The sequence goes on from CALUVM010000026.1 coordinate 8,052, forward strand.
ATGGGTTTTAGGAATATAATCAGATTTTTCAATAATAGCAGTGTAAGTAAACATTGAAAGATCACGCTTGGCGGTAATTGTACTATCAAGCTGTCTTAAAGAACCTGCCGCTGCATTGCGTGGGTTTGCAAAAGTTTTTTCGCCGTTTTCAAGGCATTCTGCATTTAGTTTTTCAAAAGAAGTTTTAGGCATATATATTTCGCCCCTTACTTCTACATCAGCATTCTTAAAAAGCCTTAAAGGAACCGCCTTTACTGTTTTGAGGTTCTGAGTAATATTTTCGCCTACTATACCATCCCCTCTGGTCACCCCTGTTGTAAACAATCCGTTCTGGTATGTTAAAGCAATAGCCAAGCCGTCGATTTTAAGTTCGCAAACGAGTTCGACTTCTCCCGGACATTCCTTTTGCACCCTCTCATACCATTTTCTTAATTCATCTTCATTATATGTATTGTCAAGACTATACAGGCGGTATTTATGCTTATGTTCTTCAAATTTTGTACTGAGTCCGCCAACTCGCTGAGTAGGGCTATCTGGAGTTATGAGATCAGGATGTAGACTTTCCAGCTCCTGAAGCTTTTTAAATAATGTATCATATTCAAAATCACTAACGAGCGGATTGTCTAAAACATAGTAGTTATAGCTGTATTTATTTAGTTCATCCCGTAATTTTTTTATTTCATTTTCTATCATATAAATAAACCTTACTGCCTTTATCTGTTATAACCCTGATTATCCCTATCATTATCCAAAATATAAATTGGATTTGAGGTCTAAAAAATACCGTATCAACAAACCCGTGAATCATCATTCCGGTAAGAGATACCAGTGCTATTGAAAGATATATAACATCCGGATTGCGCCTTCTTAATATATATTGAACAGCCCGTTTTATATTGCATCCAAGGAATAATATAAATGCCAGCAATGCAAATATACCACTTTCAACAGCAATCTCAAGATAAATATTATATGCGCTCAAGGCATCAAATCCGGTTTTCATATAAAGTCCATATATTTCCCGAAAATTTTGATTGCCTACTCCAATACCAAGAAGAAAGTTATCTCGAAGCATTTCCATACAAGAATTATACACATTAAATCTGAAAGAATTTGAGCTGTCATCCCGCATGGCAAAAATTGAAAATACACGGGCTCTTAAAGAAGTTATTGAAAGTATAATAAAGGTTATTATAGCTGTAAATGCTGAGATAAGAGCTAAAAATATCTTCTTATAAAAAGGTTTTAAAAATTTGTAAGTTATAAATGCCAGAATTATAAATTCCGCAAATAAACCTATATATGCCCCCCTGCAGCCCGTTAATATTATAGATACTGCGCTTAGAATAAAGCAGATAAAACCAATCGCAGCAGTTTTAATATGTTTATTTAACAACGGCAGATATATAAGAACAAGAGTTGATGGAAGAGCTGCAAGCATATAACCGCCGAAAAGATTCGGGTTATAAGGCTTTAAAGTCCCGTAAACTCTAGTCATAACTTCTTCAGGATTAAGTCTGGACATATCCTGCCAACCGGAGATTTCAGACACAGAAAGGAAGTTTTGATAAAAAGCTTGAAACGATTCAACCATCGTTACTCCTGCCAGCACCAATAAGATATATTTAACTTTCCCTCTGTTATCTTTTATATAATGAATAAATGTAATATAGAAACCCAGATATATAAGAGTCTTGCAAAACCCTTTCAAGCTGTAAATAAAAAGAGAAGAACCCGCAACACTTATTATAACAATCATAAAATAAATAAGCAGGAGTTTATCTCCGGTTGTCATACTAAATTTTTCGCCGGGTTTCATTAAGAGTTTAATTAATGTAAGAATTATACCAAAAATCGCAAAATAACTGATAGTATCAGAGGTCGCATACGCAGATGATATAATTACCAGAAGAATTGAGATATAAATAAAGAAATCTAAATTCTTCAGAACAAAACTTTTATTATACAACGGCAAAAACAAATTTTGCACAAAGCCCAAAACCTTGTTTAATAACATTAAACTACCCTACATTAACATTCTCACCGGAATCTTGTACATCAGCCGTATTTGTTACCCGAACATCTGATATCGTTCCGTTAAATTTATATGACTCCCCTTCAAGAGTGACAGGTAGCCCCATCTTAATTTTATTACCGCCGACAACAGCACCATCTTTAGTTATCTTAGCTGTGTCAGTTATTGTCACAATAGCATCAAATATAGCCGGCTGCGACGGATCATTTACCAGAGTATATCGTCCCGCAGGAGAAAAAGTCTTTCTTGGCTCGGATGAAACATCTACAACCTTTAATTCAGTATACGGAACATTTCTTATTGTTATAAAGGTTTTATCCTCTTTCTTTACAGGGAATTCTTTACCTGTTACGGTCACGCCTCTTAAAAACACCTGAAAAGTAATCGGAGAAGTAGCTTCAATTTGTTTATCCGCAGTTTGTCTAAAATGTTTTGCCGTACAAACCCCGACGATTAAAGCAATTACTACACCACTAATAATAACTAAATCCACTAGACTAAATTTCTTCATATAAAAACTCCTTAATAATCCAAACTTATTTCTTCCGGTACAGATTCTAAAATCTCATTTATGGTAGTTGTCGCACAGCCAAACTGTTTTATAACAATTCCGGCGGCGATATTTCCAATAATAGCTGCATAAACAGGTTCGGCTCCTGCTGCCAGAGCTAATGTATAAGTTGCCGTTACTGTATCACCCGCACCGGTAACATCAAAGACTTTTGATTTATTAAACACCGGAATATGCGTATATTTACCGCCCCGTTCAACCACAACCATACCTTCAGAACCGCAAGTTATCAGGATAGCTTCTGCACCGGTTAAATCCATCAGAGAATACCCTGCCCTCATAAAATCCTCTTTTGTTTTTAAAGAATAACCTACAAATTTCTGAGTATCAGGATAATTAGGCGTCATTGAATAAACCCCTTTGTATCTATTTAACTCTCTCTGGGCATCGACAATAACCTTTTTATTATACTTTTTCGCAGATTCTGTTACGCATTTAATTATTTTATCCGTAAGAGTTCCTATATGGTAATCTGATAATATTACGGCATCACAATCAGGAATACGTTTTTCGATCTGCTCTATTAACTTATTCTCTGTTTCTGCAGAAATCGGAGCATTTGTTTGTCTGTCTATTCTAACAATCTGCTGTGTTATTGAATGAGAACAGGAGCCGGAAATTCTGGTTTTAGTAATTGTTTTTCTTTCTTTATCTGCAATTAAACCGGAACAATCAACATTTGCTTCCTCAAAAGCATTTTTTAAATCATTTGCCTGATAGTCTTCACCTATTACCCCAATAACACTTACATTTCCGCCGTTTATTGTAGAAACATTGTGTGCAGCATTAGAAGCCCCGCCTAAAATATGTTTGGTATGAGTATGCTGAAGTATCAAAACCGGTGCTTCTCTTGAAATCCGTTCAGTATCACCATAAACCATTTCATCAAGAGCTAAATCCCCAACCACAAGAATTTTAAAATTGTTTAATTTACTTATATAATCTTTCAGTTTATCAATACTTATATCCATAATATCCATCTCTCTTATGATTGTCATGTGCTCAAATATCATATATAATATTAGCATAAAAATAAAAAGTGAGCTTTTAGGATAGGTTTGGATGGCTGATAATAAATCTCAAGGAAATAATTTTTATAGCGAAAACGATGCACTGGATATCAATGAACTGGCATCATTGAATGAAGATATTTCACCTGAATTTATTGAGCAGCTGCAAAATAAAGTTTCCCAAAATGCTGATATGCTTAATAATAAAGATTCTGCTCCTATAAATATAAATGATGATTCAACATTATTTGAAGAAATTCCGCAAAAAAGCAATTCTCAGGAACAAACTCAACCTCCGGCAGAATCAAAAGAAGAGGTTCAGCCTCCAAAAAGAATTGATATTGAAAATAATATTGATGATAATTTTATAAAAAAATATAAGGCAAAGCTAAATAAACAAACCGAGCAAGCAAATGCAGAAGCTTCAGCACAAGCTAAAGCACAGAGTGAACCTAAAGCAGAAACAAAATTAACCCACCCTATCAATGCCGGAAAAGAAAATAAAGAAATTGAGAATCTAACAAGCGGAAATATTCTTGAAAAACCGGCAACTAAAGAACAAATTAATTATAATGAAAGCTTAGATTATCTGGATGATAACGTTAAATACTCTAAATATGTAATATACATTGATCCGGAGAATACAGACTTTATGGAAAGTCTTACCGTAAAAGAGCGAAAGAACCTCATAAATAGAATATTGAGAGAACAGGATGATATTGCTATTACCAAACGCCGGCTCGGGATGGTGCAAGCAATCATAAAACACGCAATTATTGCTATTGTCACGATTGCAATCGCAATTCCGGTTGTGTATTTTACAATAAATGCATCTTTGGAAGCTACAATCAATAATTATAGAAGATCTCAATCCATATTCCAAACCTTATACAAGGAACATGGCAAAATTAAAAATACAAGATAAGCCGATTAGGCTGATTGTTTCTCTCCTATTATTGCATTACCTATTGATACACCGGCTTGATAACCGAGGCAAGATGCAAGAACGAAAGCCAAACCTTTCGCAATTCCCGGCAGAGCTTTTAATGATACTTTACTGCATAATTTCTTTGTTTCGCAGAATTCTTTCAAAGACTCTGCTTGTTTTGTTATAAATAAGTTTTTGCGGTATAAACCTTCTCTTGGAATTGTAACTCTTTTGCCTTCAATTTTCTTAATTTGAGGCATACCTAAAATTCTTTTTGCGGCACCTTCTGCTGCAAACATGGTTGTTAAAGCTAAACTCTCCCTTGCTAATGCATCAACTTTATCATCAGAAGATAATACATTAACACCACTTACTACACAGATTATAGGGTTAACATTATCAGCAGTAAATTTTACGACTTTTCCGACACCATTAAGAAATTTACTTTCTTTAGCGATATTTTTAATAGCATTTGCAGCACTGCTTAATTCTTTTCCGGCTAAAGGATCGCTTACTTTTACCATATCAGCCGTTGCATTTGCAGCCTTTAGTGCCTGACCTGCCGCAAGATCTATATTCATCATTCCATAAATAGGTTTTTCATCTATAGCATCAGCACCACGTGAAGCACGTCTGAAAGAAAAGACAGCACTTGATGCAGCAGCCGGAGCAAATAATGCAATTGATGATAAACCTGATGTCATAATTAACCTTTACACACTGTATACTACAAATATATAAAGTAATTTTTTTTATTAAAATTGCATTATTTTTACAAGCTTTTACATTTCTTAATAAAATTTAAGCTTCCTCAGATTCTGATGTTGTTTCAGAAACAGGTTCTTTATATACTTTCAACTTTGTAACACGGGCTCCGTCTATTTCTACAACGGTAAAAGTTAAACCTTCATAAGTTACGGCATCACCAACATTGGCAATATGTCCGAGCAACTTAACAACAAGCCCTGCAATAGTTTCTACATCATCCTCTTCAAATTTAGACTCATTAATTCCAAAAAATTCCGCAAGCTCATCAATACGCATCATTGCATTTGCAATATATGTATTTTCTCCAATTTCTTTAATATCAGCTTCTTCTTCTTCATCAAACTCATCTTGCACATCACCGATAATTTCTTCAAGGACATCTTCTAAGGTAATAATCCCTGCTGTACCGCCAAATTCATCTATGACAAGAGCCATTTGAGCATGTTCTTTTTTAAATTGGATAATTAAATTATCAAGAGTCATTGTTTCAGGAACTAACATTAACGGACGTATCAGATTAGCTAAAGAAAAGTTCTCTTTTGACATTGACTGAGAATACAAATCTTTAACATGAATAAATCCCAGTATTTTATCTATATTTTCTTCATACACCGGATATCTCGTATATTGATTTTCTAAAGTCAGTTTTGTTAACTCCTCGTATGATATATCATTAGGGATACACATCATATCAGTACGTGGAATCATAACTTGTTTTGCCATCAAATCAGAAAATTTAAACATATTGTGAAGCATTTCGGCTTCTGTTTCATTTAAAACGCCTTCGTTATAACTGACATCCACAAGCATATCAAGTTCTTCCGTTGAATGAACCAATGCTGAATCATCAGCTGTAGCATGGCAGGCACATAAAATTTTGTCCCCCGACACTAACAGTAACCAGACGAAAGGCTTGAAAACAGTTATAAACATTTGCATAGGTGTTGCGACCCATAGTGCTAATTTATCGGGATGTAAAAGAGCAAAACACTTAGGTAACTGTTCTCCTAAAAGTACATGAAAATATGTTACCAATACAAATGAAATCGGAACCGCCACAACATGTGCGTAAATACCGGAATTTGTAACTGGAAGCCATCTGATTAAAGGCTCAATAAGCTGAACTATTGTAGCCTCCGCAACCCAACCTAATGCAATACTTGCGATTGTAACCCCGAGCTGTGCAGCTGCAAGCATTTTATTTGTTTCATTAACGAGTTTTAAAGCCCTTTTAGCATTAATATTACCTTCGTTGGCTAATTGTTCCAGTCTAGTCTTCCTGACTTTTACAAGTGAAAATTCCGCAGAAACAAAGAAACCGTTAACAAATAGTAAAAATAATATTATAAATATATTTATAAATATATCGGTTAGGTCCATTAGTTAAATATACCCTTTGTTTATAATCGTAATTCTACACCAGATATGAATATTTTGCAATAATAGACAAATTCGTAACTATTGTAATATAATCAGCATATGGCAATCGGAGCATTTATAATACCTACTGGAATCGGAGCCTCTATAGGAGGTTTTGCAGGAGATGCAAGCAAATGGGCAAGAAAAATTGCCAAAAAGCACAGGCTTATAGTAAACCCTAATGTTGTAAATGCTGCCTGTTTTTCGGGAATAAGTGATAATATGCTTTACCTTGAAGGTTTTGCGATGGACGATTTTTTCAAAGGGAAATTAAATCTGCAGCCTTCTTATAATAACAAAATTGGTGTCATTTTTGATAAAAATATACCGGAGGATGTTCTAAATATACATATTAATACTATTAATGCCGTAAAAACCGTATATGACATTAACGTTCTTGATACGGTAATTACAGATAAAGAAGTCGGCGTTGAATTTTTTATAAACGATTCAGGAGAATCAGCCGGCAATGTAAAAAATCCCGATGAATTAATAAAAGCCGGGAGAAAACTTATTGATAAAGGTGCAGAAGCTTTAGCTATCGTATGTTTTTTCCCTGAGGAACAGGGCAGCGATTATGCAAACGGTGAAGGCGTAGATCCGGTTGGAGGGGTTGAGGCAATAATCTCCCATTATGTATCTAAAATCTTAAAAGTTCCCTGCGCACACGCTCCGGCTTTTTCTGATTATTCAATAACATCTGATATAGTTGATCCGAGATGTTCAGCCGAATATATTACTCCGACATTCCTTCCCTGCATACTTTTAGGACTTAATGATGCACCAAAATTAGATTATAGAAAATCACCAGAAGCAATCTCCATCAAAGATATTGATTTTATAATAATTCCCCATAACTGTCTTGGCAGTATCCCTGTTTTGGAAGCGGAAAAAAGAGGTATAAAGATATATGCTATTAAGGAAAATAAAACGGTATTAGATGTTAATAAAAATAATTTTCCTGTAAATTGTGATATAATAAACACATACGAAGAATTATTGGAGCTTTTATGATAAAAATTTTCAAACAAGGGTTTTCCCTTGCAGAACTTTTGATAGTTATGGCAATTATAGCAATTGTTACAGCAATGAGCTTTACAATTGCAAAGAAAGGGATTAAAAACGCTTATAATCTATTCTTTTATACTGGATACAACGGAATTTATGAAGCAATCGGGGATGCAATAGATTATGGTTATGATATAACCGATGGAGAACTTAAATCAAATGATTTCATTAAACACATAGTAAAAATCCTCTCCGCAGAACAGACTGATGACAACTCTGCTGTTAAGATTACGGCACCTAACGGTATTAGTTATACAATCGCTTATGATTCCGCATATACATATGAAGGGACTTCCGGTTCTATATATAAAATTGTAATGCAGATTCCTTACCAAAAAGAATCTGAAACAGCCTCCCCTCTAGTAACATTATATTATTTCACGAACTTATTTAACGGAATCTTAGTTCCGGAAGCTGAAATTAATTCCAATAACAATATAAATCTACAAAGCAGAAAAGATTTATTGCCTTTTTATATAGATAACGGCAGCGTCGGCAGAGCTATTGAAGTTTCCGACGGAGTCTATAAATATGAAAAAACAACCTATTATTCTTTTAGACAAGCCTATTGTTCACTGTATGGAACAATGACATTTAACAGCAAAACTTATGTTAACTGTTCCGGAAGCAGTTCCGGCAGCCAGAAAGGCTTATTAAAAGCAATCAGTCCGCAAAAGATTTTCTAAACTAATAAAAAGAGAGGGCGGTAACTTTGTTTACCGCCCTCTCTTTTTGAATTAAGTTTTACTTTAAATTCACTTTATTGTTTTCTGCTAAAAATGCTGTGACTTTTTCATTTAAAGCTTGTTGAGATAAAGCATTGAATACTCCCGGAGTATTTGAAAGCTGTTTTATCATCGTATTTGTATCTATCTGGTAAATTCTGCTTAATTCAGCTAATTTAGCGCCAAAATCTTCCTGAGATACAGTTATATTTTCTTCTTTGGCAATTTTATCTATTACTAAAGAATTTTTTACACGAACTGCCGCATCTTCTTTAAGACTGCTCATAATATTATCATACCCTTGAGCTTCGACAGCTTGATCCCATGTAAAGCCCTGCATTTGAAGTTTTTGCTTGTATTCATCCAGTAATTGGTCAGCCTCTCTGTCTATCATGGACTGCTGAATATCAACCTTTGCATTACTTACGACTTTTTCAAAAATTGCTTTTTCTGAATTAGTTCTGTCAATATCTTCTTTCTGCTTATCAAGATAAGATTGTATATCCGCTTTTAAATCATCCACTGTTTTAAAAGGTCCAACTTTTTGAGCAAATTCATCATTTAATTCCGGCAGAACTTTTGATTTAATTTCATTTATTTTACATTTGAATACAGCCGGCTGACCAGCAAGTTTCTTTTCATGGTATTCTGCAGGGAATGTTACATTAATTTCAAAATCTTCCCCTAAAGGTCTGTCAACCAGTTGTTCTGCAAAACCCGGAATGAAGCTTGAATGAGCAAGGTCTAATGTATAATTTTTAGCATCACCGTGTTCAATCTTTTCACCATGAGAAAAACCTTCAAAATCAAATACTACAATATCAGTATCTTTTGTGTTTCTATCAGTTACTACAATAGTTGAAGCATGCTGTTCCAAAAGCCCTTCAATAGATTTTTGCTGAGCATCCTCTGGAGTTTTATAACCTTCAACATCTACAGTCATGTTTTTATATTCTCCGAGAGTAACTTCCGGTCTAAGCTCAATTTTAGCTGTGATTTTTAAATCTTCGCCAATATTGTATGTATAAGATTCAACATATGGTTGAGCTACTACATCAAAGTCATTTTCCTTAATTACCTGAGAAAAGATTCTCGGTAATGCACCTTCCAAAGCTTCATGTTTAATTCTTTCAGTTCCGATATTCTGTTCAACTATATTTCTCGGAGCTTTACCTTTTCTAAATCCCGGAATATTAACATATTGAGCCAATCTTTTTGCTGCGTTATTATAAAAATCTACAGCATCCTTTGCCGGGATATCAATATCTACTTTTACAACATTCTCAGGAAGTTTTTCAATTTTAGTTTCCATTTATAAATCCTCTTTTCTATATATCCTCATTTATATACGCTACTACAAACAGTACTAATTGTAAACGGGCGAAGCATGTTTAATGCTTCGCCCTGTATTGTAATCAATATACAGAAAACTGCTAATTTATACCAGACCTTCTTTTACAGCTTTTACTGCAGCCTGCACCCTGTCATTTACACACATTTTTTGAAGGATTGAACAAACATGTGCCTTTGCTGTATGAACACTTACTATAAGTTCTTTTGCTATTTCCGTATTGCTTTTACCTTCTACAAGATGTTTTAATACTTCATATTCTCGTTCTGTAAGCGGGACTCTGCCTTCTTCAGAAGATTTATCTCTTAGTATCCCGAGAGCCTCTTGTTTCGGGAAAGCATCCAGCACTTTTCTTGCGATTACAGGATCCAGCCAGCACACACCGTTAACGACATCCCTGATAACATCTGCCAACTTCGACGGATCGATATCTTTTAGGCAATATGCCATTGCCCCGGATGAAAGTGCCGCAATAACTTCCTCTTCTCTATCATGCGAAGTTAGCGCAATTACCTTTATATCTTTGTTCATCTCTTTAATCTTCAAGGTTGCTTCAATCCCGTTCATGCCAGCAAGACCTAAATCCATTAATACAATATTGGGGCAATATCTCTCAATTAAAGCCAGTCCATCCATAGCATTATCACTTTCGGCAACGACTTCAATATCATCATTTGAATTTAAGGCGCATCGCAGCCCGACTCTTGTTAGCTTGAAATCCTCAATTATTATTACACTAATTGTTTTTCTTTCAATTTCAACCGCTGTAGTACTCATCAACTCTCTCCTTACTATTATTTTGTACAAGAATATTAAATAATGGTAAAGAGTTTCAGTATATTAGCCATATATCTATAGTTTATTACCCACCCTGGCAAATAGATGAAAACCTAGTTGTGATTAGATTTTTCAAAGCCCTCAAGCAAAGAAATAAAATTTTGATATTCACATATTAGATTATCCAGAACGAGTTTCGGGTAAAAATTCGGATTTTTTTGAACCAAGATGTTTTTAGAATCAACCATTATAGTTTCCGCTTTTATTTTAAGCTTTCTAAACAAATCTTTTCTGGACTGCACATCCAGAACTTCCGCACATGCGAGTTTAATACGGGATGCCGTTAAAAATTGAACCGGATTATCCTGAGGTTGAGCCAATAATAGGGTTTTGAGTTCTTCTACACCTTCTTTTGTTATTGAATAATAAGTTGACGGACGCCCTCCGGAAGTCATACTTTTTTGAGATTTTACATATCCCGACTGTTCCAATCTGTTTAATGCCGGTTTTATAGTTCCATAGCTCGGAGTTGTCAAAACGGAAAACATTTGTCGAATTTCTTTTGAAATTCCATACATAGTGAGTATCTTTTTACTTAATTCATATAATATCAAAAGCTCTATCATAAATATACCTAATTTACTTCATTTTGAACAATTGATACAAATTCCTGAGCGAGTTTATCACTCCATTTATTATTTGCATCAGCAAGTATTGTTTTTAAAGCCTCTTCTTTTGATACGGCAGGGCGATAAGGACGATTCTCCAATAGTGCACAGTAAGAATCAACAATAAGAATAATTTGTGATTCTATAGGAATATTTTCTCCGGATAAATTATTCGGATAGCCTGTACCATTCCAATTTTCATGATGTTTTTCAATAATAGGAATTATATCAACTATTGTACTTATCGGTTCAAGAATTTCTCTTGCCGCTATCACAGGATGGCGTTTTATGGATTGTCTGTCTTCTTCAGTTAAAGGTTCAGTTTTACTTAAAAGTTCTTTTGGCAGCATTGTATTTCCGATATCATAAAGCAATATTGCAATCTTTAACTTATCAACACTTTCTTTGGATAAATCAAAGCGCTTAGCAAGTAATGATGCCAGCTGTATTTTCTGTTTAGTACCGTCTTGAGGATGTTCCGGATTATATGTTTTTATCAAAGCATCTGATACTTGATATAGCATTTCATTATTAATATTCATTTCTTGAAGTTTATTTGTTAAAAGTTTTGAAGTTTTTATATCAAGCGGTATTCTATGTTTTGAAAGAATATCTATAAACGTATCAATGGCGACTTCCTGCCAAGAAGTTTCACTAACAGGCTTGGCTAAAGTTACTCTGTTTCTTCCGTTACGTTTGGACTCATACATTGCATGGTCAACAAGTTCAAGGAGTTCATCTATATCACCGGAATGCTCCATATATGTTGCAACCCCGAGGCTGGCTGTTATATGACCGATTTTTTCAAGCGGAACAGCCTCAATAGACTTTCTAATACGTTCTGCAACTACCAGACCGCCTGCAGAGTCAACACCCGGCAGGATAACATTAAACTCTTCCCCACCCATTCTTGCTGCCACATCAATTGAACGTCCGTTTCTTTTCAAGACCTCTGCAATAGCCTTTATTGCTATATCACCGTAATTATGCCCGTAAATATCATTGATTTTTTTCAAATGGTCTAAGTCAATACCTATTACAGTAAATTTTTGATTTTGACGTGCAGAACGAGTTGCTTCTTTTTTGATAAATTCTTCAAAGTATCGTCTGTTATAAAGACCGGTCATCCCATCAGTAATAGCTTGCTCTTTTACAGCCTGGAACAAATCTGCTATTGTAATAGCCAGTTCAATTTGTTTTGCAAATAGGGTTAAGAAATTCAATTCATTTTCCGTAGCTTCTTCTCTTGTAGAAAATACAACAAGGGAACCGAAATGAGAATGTTTATATGATAACGGAACCAGTATAAATGATTTAGCTTTAGTTTCACTTGAGAATTTTTGCGCTGTATCATCCGTTATATCAGGGAAAACACTCTTTACAAGGTTAAAAATATCTGTAGACTGGTATATTTGTTTTCCATCAATCGCCCCGGGAAGTTCTTCAATATTAGGGAATTTTAACCTTATATCCGACGGTTCACAGCTAAAAAGCCGTAAGAAATTGTCCCCAAAAAGTTCGCCGGCACATGCAACAATCTGTAAGTAATCGCCTTCATTATCAACCAAACGCTTTGCAATACAGCTATGAAGATAACCCAATTCACCCTGCAAGCTGTTAACAGTAGCATTTAAGACACTGGACAGGGGTTTTGAGGAATTCATCATATCCCATATATGCTGTAAAGTTAGCATTTGGCGGTTTGCTGTATCTAATTCTTTAGTTCTGGCAGCTATTTCCGCTTCTAATCTGGCATTACGTTCATATAACTCTAATAACGACTGTTTGCCGTTATAAACTGATGATTCAATCTGATCTATTTGATTTTTAAAATTTCTTAGACTATCAAAAAAACCCACAGATAATACTCCGTACCGTTTGACCTTATCAGTATAACATATTTTTAAAGCAATATTCAATCATAAGGCTATATATTCAATAAAAAAACCTCCTTGACGGGAATTGAACCCATGACCTCGGGCTTCGGAGACCCGCGCTCTATCCAACTGAGCTACAAGGAGGTGCGTGTTTTCAGTGTTATTTTACCATAACTGACTTTAGAAAACTATATAATAACCTTTAATTTAAATAA
>CALUVM010000027.1 GCA_944324255.1 Candidatus Gastranaerophilales bacterium
ATCGGCACAGTCCGTGAGGTCGAGAGTTCGAATCTCTCCCTTGCTATTTTTTGTGCAAACTCACGGGTTTTTCGCCGTTCGCAGATTTTCAAATCCCAATCGCAGCAGGCTTAAGTTTTTATAATTAACTGGCAAATTTATTTTTTTTTGTGTTTTATACCCTTATAAGGGGCAGGTATAAAAATGCAAATTCCAAAAATCCAGTATGGTTTTAATCTAAATTATTATTCAAAAGGTATAAAAAAAATAAGCTCTATGCCGGGAGAAAACTCTTGTTATGGTGATAATGCTTCTCTGCAAGCTTGCAATTTTTATAACTATAATTTTGAGATTAACTTCAAGGGTTTTACGGACCCAAACCGGACGGTTGCTGATATGGAGTTTGAAAATTATGCATCAGCCAGTGAGTGGACGAAGAAACGTTATAGAAAACTATATGATAGATTTACCCTGACAAAAGATATTGACAGAAGCCAGTTGTTTGATCCTAAAAATCCTGCATTACCGCTCAGGTCTGAAAAGAATATGGATGAGTTCATTAAAACGTCCAAAATCTATGCTGATTATTATAAAGAGAATCCGATTATTTGTCTGGGAAGAAGCCCAAAATGGTTTTTAAATACTGCATTATGGATGAAAGACGGTATTCCTGATTATAAATTTGCAGCTTTTTCTAAGTCCTGGTATATCCCTCGCCGAACCGGCGGTGTTCTTAGAATTGATTCAGATGCACCAACAGAGAAAGAAGTTACGGCATACAGAAAATATTTAAAACGGATTCAGGTTGATCCGGCATTAATGGTCGATAAAATGAAAGAAACCGGTAAAAAGACTGTAATTACAGATTATATATATTCCGGCAAAGGCGCATGTTCCTTTTTGGAGATACTGGGAGATATTGCAAAAGAACAAGGGGTGCTGGAAGATTTCGCAAAATCGATTAAATTGGTTGGAATAGGGTCCCTTGAGTATATGGAAGAGTCAGATCCGTTCTCTGATGAAATCTCTATTCCAAAAGTAAATATGCCAAATGTTTTAGAACCGTATTCGAAATGTGTCGAACAAAAATTTTACGATATGGATTACTGTATGTTTAGAGAAATGCTACTTAATCCAAATACAAATGAGTGCAGATCAACATATTATCCTCATGAAGCCTGGACTGTGTACAAGCCCGATAAATTTAAAACCGGTATGGTTAAAGATATGAAAAAAGTAAAACAGGTTTTAAAAGAGTTAAAGGATGAAAAATATATAGTATCGTTTTCTGCTGCAATGGGTGATTTTAGAAATTTAGTTAACTTTAGAATTCTGGATGCTTTAAATTCAAGAAAACTGTTAAAAGCTTCTCATTTTACAAGGTTGTAGATTTCCAGATGTAAAAGAACTGATGGTTTGATTATTTTCGGCAAGTTATATAAAAATAGCAAATTTAATTTTTAGAGTTTTTGGTGTAATATAGTCAGACTTTATGAAAGATTAAATGAAAGTAGATATAGCAAGAACTAACCCAAATATAAATTTTAAGGCGAATTTTTTTTAGTTAAAAAATATGGTCAAAATTCCGGCATATATATAAGTACGGATATTTAGAAAAGGTTGAAAACATAATTTCAGAAAACCCGGATAACCTATGGCTGGATAATAAAATTCTTGACGAAATAAAAGACTATGCCTCAAACGTCATTACACAGCGGAATGTTATGGTTCGTTCTGCATTTAACGGCGAAGATTTGGAAGGTTATTCCGCAGCAGGATTATATGATTCACACCATCAAAAGACTGAAGATTTATTGTTATATGATATTTATGAAGTAATGAATTCAAAAAATAAGTCCGTTGCGGTAAATTCACGGGAGAAACATAACATCCCTGACAACTTAATAAAACCGAGTGTAATAATACAAGACCGTATTATTTCGGATTATTCATTTACTACATACACAGAAGCTCCTTTTGATAAGAATAAAATGTTAATAGAATTGTTTATAAATAAAAACAGATGGTGTAAACCTGACCCCTATCAAATTACCTATAATAAATTGACTAAAGAATTAAAAATAGAAAAAGAACACAGCCAGTATGAAGAATATTTGTTTGATGAAAATTATAAACTAATACATAAACAATTAACCTCAGTTAAAAATATCAATGAAGTTAGGAATACATTAGAAAATTTGGTTAAAAATGCGCTTGTATTAGAAAAAGAATTAGGGAAACCTCAAGATATTGAAGGCGGTATAAAGAACGGACAATTATATCTCTGGCAGACAAGAAATATAGTAAAGAAAATTCATCAATAAGTTGCAGGTTACAAAATTGAATCTTCACATATCATTAATAGCACTAATAGTCGTGAAAATTTTTCCGACCTCGTTTTAAATTTTTCTAAAAATTTGCGGAACTGGACTATTCCGAAATAATCTATCTATCCGTACAAATCAAACTGGACAAAAAAGTACACTCAGCTCGCTCGCGCTCGAACCCACAAAAAGGCATTGCCTTGGCGGGTTCTCATCCTCATCCCAAAATAAAAGCGAGCACGGCTTGCGCCTGCTCGCTTTATTCAGAGGGGATGGGATTCGAACCCACGGTGGGCTTGCGCTCACACAACCTTTCCAAGATTGCACCTTAAACCGCTCGGACACCCCTCTATGAAATTCTAGAACCGGCAAAATGCTCGAAATGCTAAATGCCAGCCTCAATCTAATTATACTTAAACCAAAATTTATTGTAAACCTCTAACTTTAGTTAGAGAGTTTTTCGGAAAAAGAATCCTCCATTTCTATGATTTATTATTTTCCTAATATGTTATTCTGATATGTGTTAAGAAGTCAAAATAGTTTAGAAAGGAATAGTATGGCAAAAATTATCAAAATAGGTTCTCAAAACCTTACCCCAAAAATTGCTAATCCGTTCAAAACATCCAGAAATTCTACTACAAACCCTTTCAAATACTCTAATTTTGAAGGTAATACTTTGCAGTTCGCTGATGTTTTTGAAGGATTTGAACCGAAAAAAACAAACAAACTTAGAATGATCGCTTCTTCAGTAGCAGGAAGCATGACAAAATTGAGATCCAGTATCGCAGAACCTATTGTTAATTTTGTCAATAGAGTCAGAGGCGGAATCTCAAATGCCTGGGATTATGCTAAGAATACAAATCTTGGCGAAATCAAAGGCTTAAGAACTATTTCCGCTGTTATGGATAAAGCTAAAGAGTCAATGAATAAAGGACTCTCAGATACTGTTGATTTCCTTAATCAGGATGTAACAACTTTTGGTAAAGGTATATCTGCAAATATTACCGGCTTTGGTTCAGAACTTTCTGCTAAATGGGCTGATTTAATCTCTAAAATGAATTACAAGAAAATTTCTGCAGAAACTCCTGTTGCTGAATTAGAAGCTATGTGGAGAAATGAAATCGCTCTTGAAGCAGGAGGGGCTGTATAATGAATAAAAATGTTCTTGAAATTATTGATGCTCTTACTGCGCATCAAGACAGCGACTCAATTAGAGTTTTAGAAGAATTAGGTACTAATTCTCCTGATAACGAAGTTCGTGAGTATACTTCACGTGCTCTTGTCAGAAAAAATGTTCACGATTCTTTGAAAATCGTTATTATTAATCAGGGTAAAGGAATTAATGACCTTTCACCTGCTGTTGCAATGAGTACTATTAACGAAATCCTTGCACTTAAAGACAAGGGCGAAGTTATCAAAATTCTTGATGACACAATTAATATGCACTCTGATGAAACAGTAAAAGAAAATGCACGCTCAGTAAAATCCTTACTGGCATTAAGCTAATTTAACTTATGATACAAAAAAAAGAGTCCGATTTTATATCGGGCTCTTTTTTTATCTTTTAACGTAATACTTCTGGCAGACCAAACTCTGCCCTGCTCAGGTAGACTGAAGTCTACCCTACTACTCCAATTGAAGGTTCCCTGAATTACTTACCTATGAAGTAATTAAATCCTAACTGGAAGCCTGCACCTGTTCTTCCGACATTTCTCAATACTGCCTGTAAATAACCGGATGCTCTATCGGTAAATCTCTTAGTAAAACCAATGCCGTACTGGATATATCCTCTTTCCATTTCCATATGAGGTAAACTTACGTTACCCGCTCTTCCTCCGACAGCTCCGTTTACGTTATACATATATTGAAGTGTTAAATATGCGGAGAATGTATCTTTTTCCCAGATTAAGTTAACTCCAGGTGCGATATTAACCCCGTGCAGCATTCCAGCCATCATACCCATTTGCCCGTAATCAGTATGCCAGTTTTGCTGTCCGAAGAAATTATATGCTGCCATAATATTAGGCTGTAATACCCAATCCCTGTGGAGTCTGATATTGTATGCAGCTTTGGTTGCGGCGCCTGCAAAGTAGTTAAAGGTGTTTTCAGTATGTCCCGCAACATCCATAGAGTTATCGTATACACCGCCGTATACCAAACCGCCTATAATAAAGTTATTCTTATAGAATGTTCCTAAGAAACCAGCCTGTCCGCCGTTCTGGTATGCTCCCATGTTAGCAAATGTCTGGTGAGCTCCGTTATATCCGATATAAGCAGTCGGCATAAATTTCCAGCCGTGTTTAAGTTCTTTAAGCCCGAAGTCAGCACCAATTAAAGCTCCGTAAGAATTGTTACCGACCTTTAACCCGTTATTCATCTGGAGGCTCTCAAAGTTGCCGTACATTTTGTACCACAATCCGCCGTCTTTTCTGGAGTACTGATAAGGTGCGAACATTGGTGAAGTTGCGGCGTATCTGTTTGCCATTACTCCTGAGGAGGCTGTTCCTCCGTCTTCTTCTTTAAAGCTAGGAAGAACCATTGAGTGGGTGAATAACATATCATCAATGGCTAACTGGTTCATCCACTGTGCGACAGTTGCTACCTGCCCCCTGAAAACTTTTCCGTCATATCTTGATAAATCAAGTGTATAGTTTCCGTTCAAACCTCCGATATTATTAAGTTTATAATAACCTATAGGAGTATGAACTTCTTTATCTGTAGAATTAAATTCGACATTCTCTTCTAATGTGTTGTACGCAAAGATATTCCCGAGTTCAATATGTTTGTCAATCGGTGCATCCCAGCCGTAGATATCACCGCCAAGCCCCCAGTTGGATATATTTATTGTTGCTCCGCCTCCGGTTGCATCTTTGATTGTATCAAATACAAATTTATCACTGCTATTGTTGTTATTACTTCTACCGTATACGTCAAAAGAGAAGTCAAGTTGAGAATCATTAGCATCTCCCACGTTCAAAACACTTGCCTGATGACTGTCTATGGAGCCGTTTTGAACATCAAAAACTCCGGAGCCGGCTAAATTGTTAGCGATGAATCCGCCTCCGTTTGATGTAAATGTTGAGGTTGAATCAATATTTATATCTCCGCCTTGAATTATTGAAGCATCAACAGCTGTTAATATTGAATTGTTTGTTACATTAATTACCCCGCCTTTTACAGAACTGGTAGAATCGCCCAGAGTTATATTAGAGTTATTAGTAATATTTGTTGTTCCGCTTTGCTGGGTTAAACCAGAAGTGACAGCATTTGAAATATTTGAAGCGTTAACTTCTCCGCCGTCATTTATAACCATACCGTTCCATTTATCGCTGTTTAGCTGATCTCCGGTTATTCCGTTAAGATTAAATACTGCACCGTCATCGACTGTAAGAGTAGCCCCGTCACGTATGTCTACGACTACATCATCCGCAATAGAACTTGGTTGGGCAACTATTAAACTAGAACCGTCATATATATTTAAGTATCCGGTTTTAGCCGTAATATCAGCGTTTTTAGAGCCTTCTTCTACCGCATAGTTTAAAGTTCCTCCGTCAAGAATAATTTCACTGTTTATATTATCTTTGTCGCTGTACGTGAAAGCAATATCTTCACTTATTGTAAGAGGACCTGCCCCTGCATTTGTAGTAACAGCAGCATTTTCTCCTATTACGGTTCCTGCTCCTAAAGACACATTATCTAATACAAGCTCTCCTCCTGTTGCATTTAAAGCTCCGGTTGTTATTCCTGTAAGATTGAGGATTCCGTCTTCTAAGGCTATATCTCCCAGCCAAGAATCATCGCTGCCTATAGAAACGTTCCCTCCTGATACGGTGAGCGTTGAGCCTTCATTGACGGTTGTTTCTACTGCATCTGATATAATACTTCCCGACCCTATAATAAGGTTACCTGTTTTAGCACCTTCTCCAGACCCGCCAACATTTAAGTTCCCATCGGAAATGTTTAATGTGGTTCCTTCCGCAAGGGCTTTATCTGTTTCCCAGTTAAGAGTACCGTTTTCTATTTTATATTCTTTATCTCCGCCGAAGAAAGTTCCTTGAATAGTGGTAACAGCAGAGGCTTCCTGTGTGAAACTGCCGGAAAAGCTTTCATTATTTCCTGCAAAAGTTGTGTTTCCGGAGTTTGTTATTTTGCCTGACCCTAGAATATTACCTCCGACATGGTTATTACCGCCGAATTTCCATTCCCCGTTGTTCTTAGTTTCACTGTTAAAAGTATTTGTGTAATTTCCGGTCGTATAAGTTGTTACAGAACCTGCATTATAAATACTGTTTGAGCTGTTTCCGGGTCCGGCATTAACCGTGACGTTTGTTAAAGCAGCAGATGCGTTTTCTGCATTATATAAAGCTCCGCCTGTTGCTGCAGAATTGTCTGTAAAAGCAGCACCATTTACTGATAATTCTGTTGTATTATAAATAGCACCGCCTTCATTTCCGGCTTCATTCCCTCTGAATATAGCATTAGAAATCTCTGTTTTTGTTCCCATATTATAAACAGCACCGCCGTTAGAATCTGCTTTGTTTTCTACAAACTGAGCCCCGTCTTTTATAATAAGGTCGCTTACTGCGGTACTATTTATCTGATTTGCAACAGCACCGCCGTTAACGGCTGAATTGTTTTCAAAATAGGCATTTTCGCCTATGGTTACAGTGCTGTCATTCATAGATATCGCACCGCCGCTGGAATTATGGGAGATATTATTTTTAAATTCAGAGTCGATACCTATTTGTGTGGTAGATGTACCGTCATAGTTCCATATTTTTAAAGCTCCGCCTGACCAGTAGGACTCGTTGTTATTAGCGGTAAAATGTTCTCCGGTTGTGACATTGGAATTTTGTATATACATAGCTCCGCCCATACCGTTGCTATCAGACATAGCCTGATTGGCTGACATGTTTACATAATCACCTATCTTCAGGGTAGAATCTCCCATATATATGGCACCGCCGGCATCTCCGCCTTGATCATTATTACTGTGGTTTCCGGTGAATGATGTATAATCCCCTACATAAACACTTGAGCCGGCTTCATAACTGTAAATGGCTCCGCCACCGCCCCAGCTGGAGTTGTTGCTGTTACCGTCAAATGTTGTATGTTCCGTTTCTTCACCATCAGTTATAATAAGTTCGCCCTGATTCCAAACACCGCCGGTATATGCCCCATTATTTCCGGTAAATGTAGAATTTTTTATGGTCATCGTGTTCCCGATTTCGTTATGTGCAACGCCTCCGCTGCTTGCACTTGACTGACCGGTAATCGTTTGGTTAATAATATCATCATTTACTATTTCTGCGCTTGCAGGCAAAACTGCCATACAGCAAACCATTAATGCAGTAATCAGCTTCTTCTTTTCCATATCTTTCCTTCACACTTTCTAACCCCAAAGAAAGGGCACCCCCAGTTTATATTTTGAGTTTACTCCTGTTTTTACCTCATGTCAAGAATATTTCTTTTTATTGGGAAATTAGTGACTAGTCACTATTCACTAGTCACTAGTGAATAAGTGAATAAGTGGTTATTCTTTATAAGAGACGTTTAGGGTGAGCTAGAATTTCTCTGTAAAGACTTCAAAATATCCTTGCGGGTGGTCACAAACCGGACATTTTTGCGGTGCACATTTTGAAATCTGTATATGTCCGCATTTTCTGCATATCCATTGTGTCTGTTCTTCTTTTGAAAATATTGTTCCGTTTTTTAACTCTTCTGCCAGAGTACTAAACCTGTGTGAATGGTGCTTTTCTATTCCTATTATACCGTTAAACAGTTTTGCAATATCATCAAAACCTTCTTCTTTAGCAATTTGAGCGCTGTTTTTATATATTATTTCCCATTCTTCTTTTTCTCCTTCAGCTGCAGCAATGAGGTTTTCAAGAGTATTTCCCAGAGAAAACGGATACTCTCCTTCTATTATTTTGTGTTTTCCATCCGGTATAAATTTATAAAATAATTTGGCATGTTCTCTTTCATTTTCTGCAGTATCCGTAAATATAGCTGAAATTTGCTCATACCCTTCTTTTTTTGCTATTTTAGAATAGAAAGTGTATCTGTTTCTTGCTTCTGATTCACCTGCAAAAGCTTTTAGTAAACATTGTAAAGTTTCGGAATTCTCTAGTTTCATTATTTTCTCCTGTAGAATTGCTTTAAAATCATTATTACTTTAATTTAACTCATTATTATTTTCACCCTGCAAACGGGCATGTTCTGATGAGGGATTTTCTGCAACTTAAGTATGAGAACTCAAACTTTAGTTAGAAATTTAATTAAATTTTCATATTTTTATGCGGATTTTAATTTTTCGGATGCCGCTGTTTATCAATATTTTCACCCCTTTTCTCATACATATGTATGATTCTAAAACTAAAGTTGTAAAGTTCTTGATTTTATTGCCGTTTAAGTTAGGGAATAGAAAAACAAAATTTGAAAGGAAATTTATTATGACAGCATCAATTACAATTAACACAAACCTGGCGTCATTGACCTGTCAAAAGTACCTCAGTGATGCCACTAAAGGTATGAACACAGCCATGGAAAGATTATCCACCGGCTTCAGAATCAATTCTGCTAAAGATGACGCTGCAGGTTACGCAGTTTCTGCAGGTATGGAAGCAAAAGTTAACGGTTACGATATTATCGAAACCAATGCTCAAATGGGTCTTGATATGTTAACTACTCAAGAAGGTGTTCTTGATATTATTAATGACTACCTCCAGAGAATCAGAGATTTGACCATGCAGGCAGCCAACGGTACATACGGTTCCGCATCATTAGATGCAATCAGAACTGAAGTTATTCAGAGAATGGATGAAATTAACCGTTTGTGTACTATTACAGATTTTAACGATACTTATCTTTTAGATGGTTCCAGAACAGAAGATATTAACCTTCAAGTCGGTCTTTATTCAAATAAAAGATGTGTTATTACAATGGATAAATTCTTATTTGCAAGTGCTAAATCTACTGTAATTATGGGCTTTGCATCAGCTAAAAATGCCGACGGTACAGCTAATACAAGCGGATATATCGATTTAAGAGCATCTGATACGCTGGATGAGGCGAACGGCTATATCTATCGTCCTCGTGAACTTGATGAGAATGGTCAGCCTGTATTGAATGATGATGGCACAATTAAATATGTAGAAGATGTTTATTACACCTCTGCTCTAGCTGCAGCTCTTCACGAAAACGGTACTATTGAATACGATGGTACAGGGGCAAGTGCAACATTGGCTGCCGGCAGAACATTCTCAATAGAAGACATGTGTAATGGTATTTACAGAAATGATAATTCTGCCCGTGAATTTATTACATTTATTGATGATGCGATTGATAATATCTCTCTTAGATGTACTCAAATCGGTGCATATATGAACAGATTAGATTCTGCAATTGAATCAACAGATGTTCAGAGAGAAAACTTGATTGAAGCAAATTCAACAATCAAGGATGCAGATGTTGCGGAAGAATCTTCTAACTATATTAAATATCAAATTCTGCAGCAGGCAACATCATCTCTGTTAGCAACAGCTAACCAGCAGCCGCAAATTGCTTTAGATTTGTTATAGACTCAGGAATATATATAGTAAATGTCCTTTCAAATGCTTCCGCTCTGTTTCAGAGCGGAAGTGGTTTTTTGTAAATAGTGCCAATCCTGAGAAGGAACAATTTCTTATTTACTTAATAACTTATTTACTTCCAATCACTAACTACATCAACGTCTTTACATATTCAATGATATCAGCAGATTCGTA
This sequence comes from Candidatus Gastranaerophilales bacterium, assembly GCA_944324255.1. Lineage (GTDB taxonomy): Bacteria > Cyanobacteriota > Vampirovibrionia > Gastranaerophilales > Gastranaerophilaceae > CAG-196. The sequence continues at coordinate 10,070 of CALUVM010000027.1, forward strand.
CATTTGAATATTTCTATCCGTATCTACGAGAAACGGTACCTGTCTTTTCCCTCCCAATTGGATTAAAGAATCTTCTGAGGCTTTGTCTTTTATGTCAATTTTCCTGTATTTAACTTTATTTTCCTCCATAAAGTCCATCACTTTTTTACAATAAGGACAACTCTCTAAAATAAATAATTCTAACATTTTCTTCCCTCCTAACTAATTATTTAATCTTAAATTTTTTTTTGTATTAAACATCTCTCTTATTTTTTTGTGCTAATATATAAACGAAAAGAGGATATTATAATGTTGTTTGAGTTTTTACATTCAAAAATACACAGAGCCACGGTAACTGATTCTAATTTAAATTATGTCGGCTCAATTACTATAGATGAAGAGTTTTTGGAAAAAGCTAATATAAGAGAATATGAAAAAGTCGAAATCTTAGATGTGAACAACGGTGAAAGATTCCAGACTTATGCAATCAAAGGTAAAAGAGGCTCCCGTTGTTTTTGCGTAAACGGTGCAGCCGCAAGAAAAGTTCAAACAGGTGATAAGATTATTATTGTTACTTACGCTCAGATGACGGAAGAAGAAATTAAAGGGCATAAGCCTACAATTGTTCAAGTTGGTGAAAATAACGAAATAATCAGCTATGGAAAATAAACCGAAGAAAAAAAAGAAAAAGAAATTTGTTATAAATACAAAAAATATGGGTGTTAATATTGACAAGAATGAATACTACGAAATCATTCTGTCTAATTCAAACCATCCGGAATACTTCGGAAAGAGTTAATCTAAAATATGCACCCCGCTGTTTGACCCGTAATTATGGCTGAAATTGTTGTAGCCGCTTCCAAAGATTCCGTTTGAAAACCCTTCCGAGGCATTCTTAGTAAACCCCGGTGTTAAATCCTGCGATATTATTGAAGGCGTGCAGCCGGTCATTTGTCCTGAAAAATAATCACCGATACTGGATAGAAGAGATTTCTTTTCATAATTATTTTTTGGTCTGGATAAAATCGCTGTCTGCACATTTCTGTATCTAGTATCAAAATCTCCGCTTTGTACGGCACCGAATGCAGCCTCTTCAAGCCGTTCCAATCTTTTTAAATTTGCTTCTTTTTTATAAGTTTTATTGAAGGCATATTCTTCAAGCAGGTTAAGATTGTCCGGAGCGGTTTTCACGGGGGTAATCCCGCTTCCGCCTAATACATTAATGGGGAGTGTGCTTGTTTGATAACCGTATTGATATTGTGAATAAGGCATACTGTAAGAGTTGAAAGAGTTATAATTCCTGTATCTTCTAAACGGGCTGTAAGTTCTCGGCGCACCGTAATATCTGCGGGGGGTTCTGTACCGGTAAGGATTATAGTGCCTGTACGAATTATATCTTCCGGGATAAGTCCTTGTCGAGTATACAGGGGAAACATAAGTAGTTCTCGGAAATGTTGAAAATGAGTTTGAAAAAGGAGAACTTGTTATGACAGTTCCGGCAAAAACGGGTAATGAAAGACAAAATATCAGGAATAAAGCTACAATACGATACATTTTTGAATCCTCCTGAATAAAATTTAATACTTAATTTCTTATTCCAAATCCCGCTCCTGACTACTCCAAGTGTTGATATTTTTGGAGAATAATAGTAAAATAAACTAGTTATTTAATAATTTTGAGAGGTTTATATATGAAATTATACATGCAGGTATTGATTGCACTTGGATTAGGACTTAAAAGAAACTGGCATATTTTTGCAGGATTGATTTTGGGGGTTGTTGCCGGTGTTTGGCTGTACGGGCATCAGAATCCTGTTATAATGACAGCTCTGACATTTATAGGTCAGGTATTTATAAGACTTATCCAGATGGTTGTTATACCTCTTGTTATTTCAGCAATTGTTATCGGGATTACAAGTGTCAGCGACAGTAAGCAAATTGGTAAACTCGGTACTAAAATGATTTTTTATTACGCAATTATTACTACAATTGCTGTTATTCTGGGTGCTGTGCTTGCTTTATTATTTAAACCGGGACTCGGAGCTGCAAGTTATATAAATTCTGATGTCGCATCAGGAATACAAGCTCAGGTTGCAACTACTATAGAATCTCAAAAAGGGAATATATTGAATATTATTTTAGGTTTTATTCCTAAAAACCCTCTGTCATCAATTGCGGCAGGAGATATGGTTCCGATTTTGGTGTTTGCGGTGATTTTTGCACTTGCACTTGCAAAAGTCGGAGATATTAACAGACCTTTTGTAAGCTTTTTTGAATCAGTTTTCGCAGCTACAATGAAAATTACAGATTGGATTATGTGCTTTGCCGCACCGGGTGTTTTTGCACTTACTGCAGTTGCGGTTTCATCTTTCGGCACGGATATATTTATGAGTATTTCCAAATACCTCGGGGTGCTTGCATTAGGTTTCGGGATACAGTTGTTTGTTGTATATCCCGTGTTCTTAAAAGTCTTTTCCAAAGTTCCAGTTTTAATGCTTTATGCGGCAATTGCTGAAGCCATGATGGTTGCTTTCGGAACTGCAAGCTCTTCTGCAACATTACCTCTAACAATTGCTTGCTGCGAAAAAAGAGGTATATCTCATAAAGTTACAAGTTTTGTAATTCCACTGGGGGCAACATTGAATATGGATGGAACGGCTCTTTTGCAGGTTGTAGCCGTAATTTTCCTTGCGCAGGCTTATGGCGTTGTCTTAACCCCGTTCCTTATTGTTCAGATTGCACTTCTGGCTATTGTTGCATCAAGCACATGTGCAGGTATTCCGGGGGCAGGAATTATTACTATAGCTCTTGTACTTAACGGTATGGGATTAAGCCCTGAACAGTTAGTTGCGGGTTTTGCATTCCTGTTTACTATAGAAAGAATTACGGATATGATGCGAACCCTTGTCAATGTAACTTCTGATGCGGTTGTTGCTGCTGCAATTGCGGATAATGAGAATGAAATCAATTATGATCTTCTTAACAACCCGGAAGAATATAATGACGTTATAAACTAAAATATAAGCTGTTGCGGACGATGTAAGCTGCTTTTAGTTTATCTTGGATAGAATCAATATGACAAATAAGATAATAGGATTCTGGGGATACCCGAAGCCGGATTTAATTGAAGAAACAAAACAAAAATATCCCGATTATGAATGGATTGATTTGGATATAGATTTTAATTATCCAAAAACAAACATTCTGCCTGATGCATACTGTAAAATTATCAGAAATATTATAGATAATACATTTTACTTAAAGCCGGAGCTAATCTTAGCCCCGATAGGGAAAGATAAATGCGACAGCGGATGGTTTGCATCAAAAGTTTTAATGGATTTGGGTTTTAATGTAATTCAATCTATTTATGAGGATTTAACTCCTAAAAGAGAGATTGTAATTTGTGAAAGCAATATGCCTTTGTATGATAAGTTGCAGACAATAACGGCGGGGATTGCGGATAGTTCAATATTGGAAAATGCCGTACAAAAAATAAAGTCAGGAGATTATAACAGAACAAACTCTGTATTATCATTTACTCCCGGGTTTTGGGGAGTGCCTCCGAATGATTTAGAGATACTAAAACTTTTCCCTGATAATACAAAAGTTTACGGTTGGACGAGGTGCGTAGAAGCCGGCACCCCTGCTGATTTAGATTTAGAAATGTATGTGGATGAGAATGTTCCTACCGTATTTTATTCGCAGGCATTCTGCTCAAAGGCGCAGCTTGCCAAATACCTCGCTGATAAATACAACGGGCTTTATATAGACATAGATGACTATGCCTCAAATTCAATTAAGGCAAAGATTGAAGCATTTTTGAGATTAAGATAGTTTACCTCAGAAATCTTTGTAATTTAGCAATTTTAAGTGCATCTTCAACAGCCATTTCAGCTTTAGAAAGAAGTTCTCTTTTGATGTATTCAGAATAAGTTTTTGCACTAACCGGTATTTTTTTCATGATTTTTACAACGCATTCATCTATAAAATCTGTAAAGTCTGTCGAAGTTGGAGAGGTATCTGCCTCATAATGCTTGTAAAATTCATTTTCTTTTTTTATTTTTTCAATTTGTTCATCTGTTTCGTCAATAAATGGATAGTACTCTTTTTCTGTAACTTTGTGATGTGTTCCGACATCTGCTTCCAGTCCCCAGGAATAATGGGCGTCCCCGCACTCATAGGTGTTTGTATCTCCCCATAATCCTTTAAAGTTAGGTCTGGAGAAAATCGTTTGATTAATTCTTTGTACTTGCATAAAACCTCCTATAATTTTTTACACACATTTATTTACGGCAGCTTCAATTAGACCTTTAAACAATGGATGCGGTCTTTCCGGTCTGGATTTGAATTCCGGATGGAACTGGCATGCGACAAACCAGTCGTTTTGCGGAAGCTCGACTATTTCTGAGAGCATCCCGTCCGGTGACATTCCTGAGAAAACCAGCCCTGCCTTTTTTAGCTGGTCAATATAATCAGTATTAACTTCATATCTGTGTCTGTGGCGTTCGGAAATCTTTGAAGCACCGTAAGCATCATGGGCTTTTGTTCCTTTCTTGATGTGGCAGTCATAAGCTCCGAGCCTCATTGAACCTCCGTAACCTTTAATATTTTTCTGCTCTGCCATCAAATCTATTACAGGGTAAGCGCAGTTTTCATCAAACTCGGTTGAGTTTGCACCTTTTAAACCTGCCATGTGTCTTGCGTATTCTATAACAGCACATTGCATGCCAAGACAAATCCCTAAAAACGGAACATTGTGTTCTCTTACGTATTTAATAACATTAAGTTTTCCTTCAATTCCTCTGACTCCGAATCCTCCCGGAACAACAACCCCCTGGACATCTTTAAGCAGTTCGGAGCATTGCTTTTCGTCAGTACATTCTTCCGAATTTATCCATTTTATTTCGGTTTTAACATCGTGAGCGTATCCTGCGTGTTTGATGGATTCAACAACGGAAATATAAGCGTCTGAAAGTTTTGTATACTTTCCTGCTATCGCAATTTTTATAGTTCTTTTCGGATGATTAATCTTGTCTACCAAATTCCTCCAAGCATCCAGATTTGCCGGTCTTTCTTCACTCTGGAGAAGTTTTAATACGACATTAGCGAATTTTTGTTCTTCCAGTGCAAGCGGAACTTCGTAAATACTTTTCATATCACGGCACTCAATAACCGCATCTTTAGATACAGAACAGAATAAGGCAAGTTTATCCTTTTCTGTTTTCGGAATCGGTTTTGAAGTTCTGCAAACAAGGATTTCAGGCTGGAGCCCGTAACTTCTCAGAACATGGACACTGTGCTGGGAAGGTTTTGTTTTTAGTTCTCCTGATGTTGGAAGATAAGGTAAAAGCGTACAATGGATATTGATTGCATTACCTATTCCGATTTCGGTTTTAAACTGCCTTATAGATTCAATAAACGGCAAGCTCTCAATATCACCTATTGTCCCTCCGATTTCTATAATCTGAAAATCCGGTTTGAAATGTTTTTGAGCTTTTATAATTCTTGATTTAATTTCGTTTGTAATATGCGGGATTACCTGAACTGTTGCGCCTAAATAGTCACCTTTTCTTTCTTTTTGGATAACAGTTTGATAGACACTTCCTGATGTCACATTACTTATTTGAGAAAAATTGGTATCAATAAATCTTTCGTAGTGCCCGAGGTCTAAGTCGGTTTCAGCACCGTCATCGGTTACAAAAACTTCTCCGTGCTGGAAAGGACTCATAGTTCCCGGGTCAACATTTATATACGGGTCGAATTTCTGGATAGCAACAGAGTACCCTCTTGCTCTTAAGAGTTTTCCTAAAGAGGCTCCTATAATTCCTTTACCTAAGGAACTAACAACACCGCCTGTTATAAATATATACTTAGTCATAGTTGGTACTCCTTATAAAACATTCTGATCTTATTCCCTCTCCTTGAGGAGAGGGGCTGGGTGAGGTGTCCACCCGTTAATAAAAAAGAGGGCAAATCGCCCTCTTTTTTATTAATTGATTTTTGGAACCCTGAAAAACCCGTTCTCTTCAAACGGTGCATTTTTCATAAGTTCTTCTTTTGTTTGTTCATAGAAGACTTTATCTTCTCTCATTACATTAACAAAATCTATTGCGTGTGCCATCGGCTCAACGTTAGAAGTATCAACTTCGTTCATAGCTTCAACGTGTTTAAGAACATCACCTAACTGTTTTGTGAATTTTTCTTTTTCCTCTTCGGTTAATTCCAAACGAGCCAATTTTGCAACATGCTCAACGTCTTTTACTGTAATCATAGTTTTTTACTCCAATATGGATAAATATTATCATGAAAAATTTTTATTTACAACGGAACTCCTAAAAACCGTTCTCCTTCAATTTTATCCAGCTTAACTTTTTTAAGAGTATTAAATTCTCCTTCATCAAGTCTGACTGTAAGGTAGTTTCTTGTTAAGCCCTTATATTTACCCGTTTTGTCGAGTCGTTTTTCAATCAGGACTTCTTGCTCGGAACCAATATTTGATAGGAGAAAATCTTCATATTTTTGTGCAGAGATTCGTTTAATGACTGAAGCCCGCTCTTCTTTTACTTCATCCGGAAGATGTCCTTCCATTTTTTCGGCAATAGTTCCTTTCCTGATTGAGTATGGAAAAGTGTGAATTTGAGAAAGCTTTGATTTCTTTAAGTTTTCAACCGTAGTTAGAAAATCCTCTTCAGTTTCTCCGGCAAATCCTGCTATAATATCACTCCCAAGAAAAGGTTTATCAAATCTGGATACGATATCTTCCATCTGGTCTAAATAATATTCGACAGTGTAGTGCCTGTTCATATTCTTAAGTGTTTTATTGCAGGCAGACTGGAGGGAAAGATGAAAATGCGGACAGAATTTTTCACTTGATTGAAGAAAATCTAATAATTCCGTGGTGATTTCATGCGGGTTAAGCGACCCCAGTCTGTAGCGGGGAATTTTTGTTTTTAATTCAATTTCTTTAAGCAAGTCAAGCAGGTTTTTGTGAAATTCTTTTCCCCATAACCCTATATGGATTCCGGTTAAAACAACTTCTTTATACCCTAATGTCACGTATCTGTTAATTTCATTTATGATAAATTCAGTATCAGCACTTCTTGATTTACCCCGTCCGTACGGAATTATGCAGTAAGAACACCTGTTATCGCAGCCATCTTGAATCTTAAGACTGATTCTGGTTTTTGTTGTGTCATCCAGCTTTACTTTATAGAATTCAGTTGCTTCCATAAGGTCTTTAACTGCATAGGTGTCTTGTTTTTCTAAAAGTTCGGGAATTTCGAACTTGTCCTCGTTTCCGAAAACATAATCTATATAATTTTCGTTAAGGAGTTTATCTTTCTCTATTTGGGCGATACATCCGGTTAGGATTGTTTTTAAGCCTAAAGAATGAGCGTGGCGCAGAAGATACATAGCTTCATTGTCGCTTTTGTGGGTTACAGAACAGGAATTTAGAATATAAAAATCCGCATCTTCAAGCTTTTTAACTTCCTGATAACCTGTTTCTGTAAGTTTTTGAGCGACAATTTGCCCTTCAAACTGATTAGATTTACAGCCCATTGATTTAAGATAAAACTTTTTCATAACAATATGATTTTAGCATGATATAATAGTTTTTAAAGTATGAAGGGGGTTTAATATGATGAACTTTTTAAAACATTTGGACTGGAATGTTTATCCGGTCAGCTGGTTAGCTATTTTATGCGCAATAATGATTCTACCCTGCATAATGTTTTTACCTGCACCTTGCGGTTATGAAAACGGACTTCTTGAAAATATTCAGATGGTTGTACTTCTTATAGGCTTTATTATGTGTTTTAGGGCAAAAGAAAATAAAAAGTTCTTTTATTTTGCAGCACTTGTAATTATTATAATTGCGCTAAGAGAAGTTAATTGCGGACGTACATTATTTTTCCCTATTCCGGGCGAAGTGAATGCCTTTTATAGCTGGAAGGATATTAAATACGGCTGGCTTGCACATCCTCTTTACGGACTTTATATGGCTTATGTCGCATTTTATTTCTTTAAAAATAAATGCTACCTACCTCTTAAGCAATATCTTCTTGAAACAAAATTGCCTGTAATAAATATAATATTAATGCTCACAGGCATGGTTTTGGGAACTTATGCGGAAAAAGCATCTCATAATTTTGTGTTTGAAGAAATATCAGAACTTTTATTCTACGTTTCTTTAGTCGGAATAATTTATCTTTATGCTTTTTTAAAAACAAAAAAAGTTTAGATTGAAATTAAATACCAGGTAACAAGGGTCAGGTAAACGGCTAATCCGATAACATCAATGGTTGTAGCAATTACCGGCCCTGATGCTACAGCCGGATCTATTCTCATTTTTTTGAGTATTAACGGCGTGCAGGAGCCGATTAATGTTGCAATCGTCATATTAAGTGTCATTGCAAGTCCTACTATTACTCCGAGTTCAACACTGTGCTGCCATCCCCATGTGACAAGAGTAACAAGTACTCCGAAAATCAGCCCTATACAAATTCCGGTCATAGTTTCTCTAAGAATCTGATGCCAGCCTGAGCTCAGAGTAATTTGTCCTGTCGACATACCACGAACCATAAGGGTGATACTCTGGGTGCCGATGTTTCCGCCTAAACCTGCAAGCAGCGGCATAAAGGCTGCTATAATCGGAAGGGCGGTAAATGTGTGGTCATATTTGTTCGTTATTGATACAGCAATAAACTCTCCTATTAAGGTGATAAAAAGCCATGGAATACGAGCTTTTATGGAATGTGCCAGACTTCCCGTCAGGATATCATCATCATCCGCAAAATCAGTTACGATACCGGAAGATGTATAGATTTCGTCTGTTGTTTCTTCTTCAACAATATCCTGAACATCATCCCAGGTAACAATCCCTTTTAGATGATTATATAAGTCTACTACAGGAAGAGCGTTGAATTGATACTTCATAAAGATATCAGCGATATGACCCTGATAATCATCAACATGAACTTTTACAACATCTCTGGACATGATATCCGAGATTGATAAATCAATAGGAGAAGTAAGAAGAGTCCTTAAAGAAACAACCCCTAAAAGATGATTGTGCTTATCAACAACATAAACGTAATATAGCTCAAGGTTTTCTTTTTCAGCTTTAATCCTGATAGTATCAAGAGCATCCTTTACAGTCATGCTGTAACCGACTGTCAAAACCAGCGGCGTCATAATACCGCCGGCTGTATCTTCGTTATAGGTTAAAAGTTCACGGACTTCAGAGGAGAATTTTTGAGGAAGTTTGTCTAAATATGTTTGAGTTTCATCATCTTCCATATCCCCCAAAACGTCTGCAGCTTCATCGTGCGGAAGCTTTGAAATAAGTCTTGATGCCAGACCCTCATCAATATCCCCGAGAATTTCTACCTGTAGCTGAGGCGGCAAATACTCGATAACATCCGCAGCCTTTTCTTCTTCAACCAGAGTAATACATTTAAGTCTTTCTTCCGGTTTTAGCTGCTGGAAAATATCCGCCAAATCGGCAGAGTGATAGGTGTTTAGTTCATCAGAAAGCTGCTGATTAGCATCACACTCTATCAGTTCATGAATCCTATCAAGCGTATTTTCCATATTAGTCATTTTATTTGTGCCCTATTATCTGTAGTTTGTGAATTGTAAAGGATAGTCATATTTATCTTCATTTGCACGAAGCATTTTTATTACTTCTTGCAGGTCATCCTTGCTTTTCCCTGAAACTCTAACCTGTTCACCCTGAATTGAGGCTTGAACTTTGAGCTTAGAGTCTTTAATATCAGCAACAATTTTTTTAGCAAGTTCTTGAGTAAGTCCTTTTCTAAGATTAAAAATTTGTCTGACATTTCCGCCAAGAGCGTTTTCAATGGATTGCGGGTCAAGAATTTTTATACTCAATCCTCTTTTAACCAGCTTTGTTTGAAGTATATCGTAAATATTTCTTAATTTCATCTCATCATTTGTAGTAATGGTAATAGTTTTATCAGCTTCCAAATCAATGGATGAGTTTGAATTTTTTAAATCAAAACGTGATGTCAAATCTCTTTTAACCTGATCAACAGCGTTTACTAGTTCTTGTTTGTCAAACTCTGAAACAACATCAAAACTGCAATCTTTTGCCATATCAAAAACTCCTATTTTCTTTACTTATTCATAATAACATGAATAAGTAAAATAGGAGTTATGCAAAAATATTAACAAGTAAATTCTTTTTAGGCTGAACCGGCATAGGATCTCTCGGGGTATATGCTAAAGGCATTTTTCTTGGATACGGTTCTGTCCTGAAACAGTCTTCGCATCCGTACCTTGCTTTAAAATAAGCCGGTGCATTTGCGCTGAACATGCTGCCCATCATAGCCGGACCCATCATTCCCATCATTGCGTAAGGATAGTAGTAGCCAAACATATTTACACACCTTTTCTTAGTACTTCACATGTATATAAAGTAAATTTCTTTATATAAATTGCTTGCAATGTAAACTTTTGTAACAATATTCAAAAAAAGCCTAAAGTTTTAAAAAAAAATGCCGTAATACATAATACAAAGGAAAATTTGAAAAAGGAGTATTAGAAAATGGCAGATGGTATCAGCAGATTAACAGGATATGGCAACTATGGTGTAGGCGGCTATGTTCCGCATAGACGTGAGGAAGCTCCTCAAAATGCTCCTGCACAGGAACAGCCTGTGGTTCGTCATCAGGAAACTCAAGTTGATCCTTCAAAAGTTATGGAATTTATGGCAAACAATAACTTCTTTATTGCACCGCAGGCTGCTGAAGTAACAGAAGCCGGTGTCGATGCTGCAACAGAAGAAAGAGTTGCCGGATATATGGAAAGATTTGAAATGATTTACGGAATCGTACAAGAAGAATTCGGCGAAGAAAACGCTCCGAATGTCATGGATTACGTAATGGATTCTTTAATGGGTATGACAGCTTAACTGAAATTATTTCTCACACACGATAAAACTTCTACACTTTCTACACATTGGCTAATTTTAAATTAGCCTTTTTTATTGCGTTTTGGCTGTTGTAAATATTTTTTTAAGATTTGTAACAACAAATTTTAAAAAACTTGTTGACAAAGATTTTTGATTGGATAAGATGGATAAGTACGGAGTGGTTACTCCGGTGTATAGATAGGCCGAGATAGCAAAGACTAGTTTTATGGTCTGAGTGAGGAAAGAATAGTCGAGTAGTCACAAGAACTATGCACAAATTAATCAATTGAAAACAAAAAGCGGTCAAAGGTTCTGAAAAGGATTGATGACCCCGCACGTTGAAAACAGAATAGATAGAAGACGAAATAACTTGTTAATTCGAGAGCGAATGATAAGGACAAAACGAAG
>CALUVM010000028.1 GCA_944324255.1 Candidatus Gastranaerophilales bacterium
TTTGCACTTTATTGCACTGGACTTAACTTCAAACATCAAGCCGATTTGAGCCAAATGTGGTCTTAAAATTTTGCAAAATTAGTGCAAAAGAGTGCAAGAAAAGAGTACTTAAGTGCAGCGGATTTTCGGTAGGGCGATGCGAGGCTTGACGAGCAAGCCCGTAAGGTGTCGGGAAGCTGAGAACTTCCCGACACCCCGAATAATCCAAGACGAAAAGTCCCATACATCTCAATACTAAAAAACAGCCTCAATCGTGCTGTCTGTTTGATTTTTTATTAAATTTTCTCTGTCTCAATGTCCCAGAAAGCTATTAAGAACCACAATAGTACTTTTTTCCATACTACAGAGATTAAAAAAGACAGGTATAAAACCTGTCTTTTTTAATCTGGGCCGCAGTGGACTCGAACCACCGACCTCACCCTTATCAGGGGTGCGCTCTAACCACCTGAGCTAGCAGCCCACATTGCTAGTGCTTTCACGCAAGATTTAATTTATCATGGACATTTTTTTAAATCAAGTCTTTTTTTTTTCTATTTGATGTTTGAGGTTTTACTTTCTGTTAATCATTGAATACAATTCTCATATCCCCCCCTAGCCAACACTTCTAAAATTTTCCACTAAACTTCCATGTGTTCCACTCTGGAATTACTACGAGGATTTACACAAAAGAATTACCCGAATGTTTTACCCACTGGATTTTTTGTTATATTTAGAGTACACTTTTTTCGGAGACTATTACAATGATATTTCTATATATTTACATTACTGTTTTTACTATTTATTTTATAATTCTGGCAATTGCCTCAATGAAATCATCCCGCAAAATCAGGGATAAATATACACCAAAAGATGCGAATCTCTGTGTTGTTATCTATGCAACAGGAGAAACTAATACTCTGGAAAACTTGATTAAACAATTAAAAAATCAAAATTATCCAAAACAAAATTATACAATCTATACCATATTGGATAAATGTGAAAACATATCTGAAGTTACTCTTCAGAGCGACTTAAATGTTAATGTTATTAATATTAACAATCTGGAACCTGTAGGGAAAAGTCAGGCTTACTCTATCATTGCCGAAAAACTGCATGATATACGGGATTTGGATGCTTATATCTTTTTAGACTCAAGTAATTATGTAGATGCTGATTTTCTTGCTAATACAAATTTTTATTTAACAAAATATGATGTATTCAACCCGATGGTAAATTATCTTCCGCAGAATGATAAACTCTCTTTCTGGGAAAATGTTAAATCTGCATATTCAAGATATGTTTCAAGATTTATCTATAAAACAAGAACACGTCTTGGTTTAACTAATATTATTAATACAAACTCTTTTGTTATAAAGAAAAATTTACTAAATAAGATAGGTTCTTTTGATTTTCAGGATATAATATCTGAAGTTCAATACACTCTAAAACTGGCAAAAGAAAGAATTTCTGTAGCTTTTGTTGAAGATTTGAAAGTTTATACCTGTATTGAAAATTTTGACTACAGAATTCCATCTCTTTCAAAGAGAATGAATATTTTCTGGGCAAATATAACCAAAACCCCGAATTTTACTACACAAGAATTTATTTTTTCACTTGCTGCTCCAAACTGGTTAACCTGCATTCTTATCTATTTTTTAATTTTAAGACATGCATATGTATTTCCGTTCTGGGTAGGGTATTCAACAATCCTTATAACATTTATTCTGCTAACGATAGCATTTTGTATAAGCTTAATGAATGCAAGGCTATTTCCAAAAGAATATCTATATCTTTTTGCTTACACAATTCAATCAATAGTAAAAATGTCCTATAATTTCCCTCCGGTTAGGGGAATAAGAAATATAATTAAAACGACAACCCGCAAACATAATATTGAAAAAATGGTTACTAATGTTATTGTAACAGACGGGACAAGGGAATTCGCCTGCCAGCTTGAATTAATTTCCGATGACGGGTTAGCAAAAGTTAAATTTATTAATAAGGGTAAAGTTTATACTACAAAAAATAACCACCTGCGCATGATTGATGCTATAAAAGAAATTACAAGCAAACTTGCAGATTACGGATTAACACTAAAAGTCTGCCAGTGCTGCAAATATTTTCAACCCGTAGTAGATGGTTCTACAAATATGATTAAAGGTTGCTGCAATTGTCAATTCCAGGGCAGAACTCCGGGTGATATAATACCTACACTTGTTTGGAATACTTGTCCGAGATTTGAAGAACAGAATGTTGTCAATCTGTTTTAATTTATATAAGCATCTTCGGATAATTTTATTCTAAAGTTACTGTTTGCCGGAATTGATACATGACCTCCCTTAGAGAAAAACGCTGTTATAGGGGAAGTTAAAGTATTTAATCCAAGGCAAATTGTTCCGTATGCAAGCGGGAATGGGGATAGAATAAAAGTCGAACCGTCGCCGCCCAGATTTACTGTCAAATTAAACATTTTGCCAAACAATGTTCGTCCCCAGTTACCTTTTTTCCACATTGTTTTAAGATATGTTCTGTCACCTTTTATATTATTCAAAAATATTTTTTTATCATCCGCTCTTGTTATATAACCTTTAACTGGAATTGTCTGTCCTTTATAAATCATGCCGTAAAGCTCAATTGCAACCAATCCACCATTACATGTAATCTGTGGCTGGTGAGAATCAACAATTTCTCCTAAAAAAACAGTTGAACCTGGTATAACATAATTTTTTCCGTATTTATTTTGCTTCGTTTTGAATCTTACTTTTGTACCTTTACTTTGCCAGTCCGAAATAGCAGCAGTACTTACAGCATCAAAAGTTGTCCATTTCCGAATTTTAATATTTCCTCTTTTAGTTGCAATTGGAGGCGGGCTTGACGGAACAGATATAGTATTTCCGCTTTTCACATCCGAACTTTTGGTCGATTCTGTTATATCAGGTAATGCCGGAAGATTTTCATCAGGTTCGGAAGACTTAAGATTTTTTTCAAGAGCACTCTCATTTTTTCCGACATCTTCCAATAATTGATTCGGATTATAATTCTTTCTGATTTCATCATCAACAGTCGCATCTAAATCCAGAGCATGCCCCAAATTAGGCATGAGCATGCTCATAATTATTAAAATAAGTGTCCTTTTTACATTTAATTTCATACCGTAACTTGCTCTCTTACATTATTTTACCAAATTGTAACAAAATTGTTAACAACTAGCAAAATTTATTTTGTTTTGTTTTATGATAAATGTGTAAACAGTTAGTTAGATTGGAAACTATGATGAAGATTCATACAACGCAAAATCTAAGTTCACCGGCGGAATCCCGACCAACCAACATTTCATTGCCGCGTGAAATTAGATATACAAAATATTCGGACGGCATGTATTCGTCCCACCCGAATATATATAATGATAGTGTATCGTTTAAGGGTAAAAAAGAGATTGTAAATGAGGCTATAAAAGCCGGTAAAAAGAAATTTGCAGAAAGAGTCGCTAATTCGAAGATTTGGAATAAAATGTTCAATAGCGACTCTTTTAGTAAATTATTAAAAATAACAAGTGAACAAGAAGTTTTAATAAATTCAGGGACTGCTCTTATTATCTGCACCTTGTTAAGACCGACAGCCATTATGGCACTACCGGGTGACAAAAACAAAAAAGACTGTGCATATGCCTCAGCTCACTCAGTTTCATCAGGGGTTTGGGGCTTTATAGTTCCATTAATATTTATACGTCCGCTTGCTACAGCATATAACCATGTAATAGATAATGCCGGAAAATACCTGAGAGAATCCACTATTAAGAAAAGATGGCCTCATGTAAATCTTGATTCCATTAAGAATCCGGACGGTACTATAAAACCGATGAGTGAATGGAAAGATTATATGGGAAATATGTTCATTCGTGACATTAAGGATGTTAAAAAAGTAGCTAAACCTAAGCACATTTCAGAACTCTCGGAGGAAACTCTAAAGAAATATTTTAAAGACATTGATTTGTCAAAAACTAAAGAGCTTTCGCCAAACCAATGGGTAAAGAATAACGGCGAAAAAATATCTATCGATTTACAAAATGTCTTTATAGCTGTTAAAGACACCGAAAAGAAGGATAGCGTGAAATATTATCCTTTGAAATACGTGTCAGAAGATATTTTAAAAGAAGTTTATCCGGATTTGGATATTGCATCTACTAAGAGCGTAAAGGGTGAACGTCTGCATTTTGATAAATGGCGTAAAAAAGATGGTAAGAATTTTGAATTTGATAAAAATAACATCTTTATTTCTGAGTGGGCAGAATCAAAAGAAGAAGGTATAACACTTATTACCGGTGAAAAAGTTAGACTGTCCAACGGAGAAGTTAAGGATGCATGTTATCAAAAGAATGATCCGAATGATGAACCTTTCACTCCGGGAACATTAATCAATGCGGATATGCTTGAAGCTGCCGGCATAAATTCTATTGTTGATAAATTAGGCGGATGGCTGCCTGATTTAGTTGTTTCCTATCCTAGAGCAGCGGCAACAATTGCAATTATTCCGTTTATTCTTAAAAATGTATTCGGAATTGAAAAAAGTAAGAAACCGGAACCAAAACCGGAACAAAATATTCAAGAAACTGAAAGAAAGGTGGTGTCATAATGAGATTACAACCTATTTCAGCAAATAATAATTACAACAATAATTCCTACAATAAAAATAAACATATGGCTGCGAATTCTCTTACAGCACAGCAGCCTGCATTTCAGGGAGGTAAGAAACCCGGTAAAATAACTGAATTTTTTGCAAAATATTACGCAAAGCATATTGCAGATTCAGACAAAGTAAGAAATTTTTCTGAAAGAATTTCTAAAATGGATAAAGGAGATGTAACAAGACATTTCCAAGTTTTAGGTTCACTTATTACAAGTTCTGCATATATGCACTCAACATTAAAAAATAAAGAAATGGATAGAGATAACGCAAGAACTCTTGCCGTTAACCAGGGTTTAAATTTCTTGTTGCCGACAGCCGCTGCATATACAGTTGACCTTGCGATAAGACAAATCAACAAACAACTTGAATACAAATATTCAGCTATACAGGAAGCTAAAAATACAGCTCTAACAGGAGAGGCAAAGAAAGAAGCTGAGAAATTGCTAGGAAAGAAATTGAAAGGGTTCAGAACGCTAATCGGTATTGTTACATTCACCTTAATTTACCGTTTTGTTGCCCCGGTTGCAATCACACCAATTGCTAACGCAATTGGACGCTGGATTAACGGCAATAACAAAAACAAAGAAGCTTCACAAGCAGATAAACAACAAGCTGTTGCAGCAGCTAAATCTTAATAAACAGCAAACCTAATGTGTACATATAAAACTGTCTCTTTAGAGGCAGTTTCTTTTTTAACAAATATTTTTATTATAAAATTAACTTATGGAATATTTATATTTGCAAGAAGTGGATTCCACAAATAAATACGCTCGTGAGAATCTTAAAACACTGGAAGACAGAACTGTCGTCTATACTTCCAAACAAACAGCGGGAAGAGGTCGGTTACAGAGAAACTGGAATTATATGGGTGAAGATAATATCTATGCAAGTATAGTTTTAAAACCCGGAAATATAATGAAAGAGTCCTATTCAAATCTTACACAGTATTTATGTGTTATTTTATCTGAAATCTTTGAAGAATACGGGCTTGAACCCAAAATCAAATGGCCAAATGATATTCAAATAAACGGAAAGAAAATTTCCGGTATTTTAGCAGAAGGCGTTTTAGAAAAAAATATGCTTACAGGGCTTATTTTAGGTTTTGGAGTAAATTTAAATGCAGACCAGTCAAAACTTGCTGAAATTAACCAGCCGGCAACATCTTTAAATATAGAAACTGGACTAAAAATTGACAAAGAAAATTTTTTAGAAAAACTTACAAAGAAGTTTTTTTTGTTGTATGATAAATTTATTGAGGAAGGATTTTTATTAATTAAAGATGATTACATAAGAAGAGCCGGATTCCTCAATAAGACTATAACCGTAAAAGTCTTTGATAAAGAAATTACGGGTTTTGCTCTCGGAGTCACCGACAACGGTGCTTTAAGACTGGTTGAAAACAATAAAGAACAGATACTTTTGATAGGAGATATTTTATGAACGGAACAGTTTTACAAGGATTTGCATTAATGTTAACCGGTATCTCAACTGTCCTATTATTTTTATCTGTTCTCATATTAGCAATATTTTTAATGTCAAAAGTTATGAAGAAATTTAATAGCATTTGTCCTGAAGCAGATTCTGCAGCAGGACAAAAAGAAGATCACGGCAAAATAGCTGCGATATTAGCAATGATTATGAAGAAAAAATAAAATTTGTCGATAAAAGAGAGGTAGAAAAATGACAAAAAAACTGATTAAAGTAATGGATACGTCTTTTAGGGACGGTTTCCAATCTGTTTACGGGGCAAGAGTTTTCGTAGATGACTTTTTACCTGCCCTTAAATCAGCTGTTGAAGCGGGTATTAAACATTTTGAAGTTGCAGGCGGAGCACGATTCCAATCTCCGATTTTCTATTGCAACGAAAATGCTTTTGAAACAATGGATAAAATCAGAGCAGCAGTTGGTCCTGATATCAATCTTCAATCTTTAGCAAGAGGGGTTAATGTCGTAGGGTTAGACTCGCAGCCGAGAGATATGATTAATCTTCATGCTAAATTATTCAAAAAACACGGTGTAACAACAATCAGAAACTTTGATGCGTTAAACGATGTAAACAACCTTATTTATTCAGGACAGTGTATTAAAGATAACGGGTTAAAACATGAAGTTACAATCACGATGATGGAACTTCCTATTGGATGTACAGGCGCTCATGATGTTGATTTCTATGAAAGAGTGCTTCGTTCAATACTTGATGCAGGTATTCCGTTTGACAGTTTAGCATTTAAGGATGCTTCCGGTACATCTGCACCTAGAAAGGTTTATGAAACAATCAAGAGAACCAGAGAAATCTTAGGTAATGATGCTCATATTAGATTCCACTCACACGAAACAGCAGGTACAGGTCTTGCAGCTTATCTTGCAGCCTTAGAAGGCGGAGCTGACGGCATTGACTTGGCTATGAAACCGGTTTCAGGCGGAACTGCACAGCCGGATATTGTTTCTATGTGGCATGCTCTTAAAGGTACTGAATACGATTTAGGTATTGATATTAATAAGATTCTTGAAACAGAAGAAATCTTCAAAGAATGTATGAAAGATTACTTCTTACCGCCGGAAGCTTTGGCAGTTAATCCGATGATTATCTCTTCACCACTTCCGGGCGGAGCTTTAACAGCTAACACTCAGATGATGAGAGATAACGGCGTTATGGATAAATTTCCGGAAGTTGTTGCTGCAATGAAAGAAGTTGTAGAAAAAGGCGGTTTTGGAACTTCTGTTACACCTGTTTCACAATTCTACTTCCAGCAGGCATTTAACAACGTTATGTTTGGTTCCTGGAAGAAAATTGCTGAAGGTTACGGGAAAATGGTTCTCGGATACTTCGGTAAAACCCCTTGTGAACCTGATGCGGAAGTTGTTAAAGAAGCTGAACAGCAGCTTGGCTTGCAGCCTACAACAGAATTAGTAGTTGACCTTAACGATAAAGACCCTAATAAAGGTATCAAGGCTGCTACTAAAATGCTTGAAGATGCAGGTCTTGAAGTTAATGAAGAAAACATCTTTATTGCAGGTGCCTGCAAAGAAAAAGGTATTATGTTCTTGCAGGGTAAAGGACAGATTGGTGTTCGTAAAAATTGTCCTGCTCAAACCTGCCCTACACCTGCAGCTGGAGGAGATGAATTCACAGTTAACGTTAACGGTAAAGCTTATGCCGTTAAACTTGAAGGTGACAAAAAGGCTGTTGTTAACGGCAAAGCTTATGATATCTCTGTTAAAGAAGGTATTGAAGCAAAATCAGGAGCTTCTGCTGCAGCAGACGGCGTTGAAGTTAAAGCCGGAGTTCCTGGTAACGTCTTAAGAATAGAAGCACCGGAAGGGACTTCTGTCGGAGAAGGCGATGTAATCATGGTTCTTGAAGCAATGAAGATGGAAATAGAAATAAAATCACCTGCTGCCGGTACAGTTCAATCTATTCTTGTTTCTCAAGGTGAAAAAGTTGTTACCGGTCAAGTATTGGCGACTGTAGGTTAAGGAGGAAAAGTTATGAATATACATGACGGTTTAATAGAACTCTGGAATACTACAGGTTTGATGAACTTTGTACTACCGGCAGATCCAAACCTTAAAGGATTTGAGCAAGTACTTCATATGCATGGTCAATGGATAATGATTCTTATCTGTCTATTCCTCTTATGGTTAGGTATAAAAAAACAGTTTGAGCCATTATTATTGGTACCTATTGCATTTGGCGGATTATTATCCAATATCCCTATGCCGCCGGGAGAAGCTATTGCAGGACCTGCAGGTTTCTTAGGAATTATATTTGAAGCAGGTATTCATAAAGGAATATTCCCGTTGATTATCTTTATGGGTGTTGGTGCAATGACAGACTTCGGTCCGTTGATTGCTAACCCTAAAACTGCATTATTGGGCGGCGCAGCTCAATTCGGCATCTTTGGGGCATTATTATTAGCTTTAGCTCTTGCTCCTGTTATGTCAGCAATGGGCATGGATCCTTTTACAATCCAGCAGGCAAGCGCCATCGGTATAATAGGTGGTGCTGACGGTCCTACTTCAATTTATGTAACAAATAAATTAGCCCCTGAACTTTTAGGTGCTATTGCTGTTGCAGCTTATTCATATATGGCTCTGGTTCCTGTAATTCAGCCGCCAATTATGAAGTTATTAACAACAAAAGAAGAAAGAAAAATCAGAATGACCCAGTTAAGAGATGTTTCTAAGAGAGAAAAGATTGTATTCCCTCTTCTTGTACTTCTCTTATGTATAATATTACTTCCGAGCGCTTGCCCTCTTGTCGGAGCTTTCTGCTTTGGTAACTTATGCAGAGAATGCGGAGTTGTTGAAAGATTATCAGATACTATGCAAAATGCCTTAATCAATATTATTACAATATTCTTAGGCTTAACTGTAGGTTCAAAACTTTCAGCAAGTCAGTTCTTAACAGGTCAAACTCTGTTTATTTTGTTCTTAGGTATAATGGCATTCTCACTTGCTACAGCCGGCGGTGTTTTGATGGCAAAACTTATGAACCTGTTTTCTAAGACAAAAATCAACCCGCTTATCGGTTCAGCAGGTGTTTCAGCTGTACCTATGGCAGCACGTGTTTCTAACAAGGTTGGTCAGGAGGCAGACCCTCAAAACTTCTTGTTAATGCACGCTATGGGACCGAACGTATCAGGTGTAATCGGTTCAGCTGTTGCTGCAGGTGTGTTACTTGCTTTATGTCATTAATCAATTGACTTATATAGAAAAATACAGCGGATAAAATATTCGCTGTATTTTTTTTAATTTGTGAAAAAATAACTTACTTAGTCATATTTTGAAGTTTGTTGCAAGGATCGCAAGGCTGCTTTTGCACCTTCTGGCAAGGGTCGCATGGCTGAACTTTCTTTTCGCACGGATCACATTTTTTTACTTTCTGACAAGGATTGCAAGGTTCTGCTTTCTTTGCACAAGGGTCACATGGTGCAGCTGCTCCGGTTTCACATGGATCGCACTTCTTAATCTTTTGACATGGGTCGCATTTTTTCTGGCATTCGCAGTCGGATTTTTTCTGTTCACATTTAGGGCAGTGTCCCCAGTATGCAGGATTCAAACTCGACCAGGAAAATGCCTGAGCAGATTGGATTCCTACGGCTACAATCCCTAATACAGCTAACATTGACAATGTTTTTTTCATTACTAACTCCTTTTCTGTTATTATTGAACTGTATTTTTAATACATGTTCATTTTAAAAAAGAAGTTTGTAAAAACCATAGCTCCGATGGGGAAAAGCTTCTTACCATAGTGGCTAAATATTAGTTTCTTTTTCTATCAATAAGTTTTTCTTTATCGCCCCAGTTGAAAGCTGAACGGATTTCGTGTCCGACTTTTTCTATCAAATGTCCTTCTGATGCTTTTCTCATTTTTGTAAAGTTTGGAGAACCGGAATGAAATTCTTCCATAAATTCTTTTGCATAGCTTCCGTTCTGGATATCCGCAAGAATTTTTTTCATTCTTTCTTTAGTATTTTTATCTATTACAATGTTTCCTCTTGTATAATCTCCATATTCAGCGTTATTTGATACAGAATAATGCATATCTTCAATTCCGCCTTCATAGATTAAATCTACTATGAGCTTGAGTTCATGACAGACTTCAAAATATGCCATATAAGGAGAATAACCTGCCTCAACAAGAGTCTCAAAGGCAGTTTTTATAAGAGCTGAACATCCGCCGCAAAGGACTGCCTGCTCTCCGAAAAGATCGGTTTCTGTTTCTTCTCTGAAAGTTGTTTCAATAATTCCGGCTCTTCCTGAACCAATTGCTGCAGCATAAGAAAGTGCAAGGTCTTTTGAATTTCCGGAGAAATCTTTTTCAACTGCAACCAGCGACGGTACGCCTCTTCCTGCTGCGTATTCACTTCTTACGGTATGTCCCGGAGCTTTAGGCGCAACCATTATAACATTTACACCTTCAGGCGGGGTAATAAATCCGTAATGTATATTAAACCCGTGAGAAAACATTAAATATTGACCTTTTCTGAGGTTCGGCTCAATTTCTTCTTTAAAAACCTTTGCCTGAATCTCGTCAGGAATAAGTATCTGGATAATGTCAGCTTCTTTAACAGCATCTTTAATAGACATTGTTTTAAAGCCGTAATCTTTTGCTTTAATATCAGAAGCACCGCCCTGCCTTAAACCTAAAATGACGTCGCATCCTGAATCTCTTAGATTCATGCTCTGACCGTAGCCTTGTGAACCAAATCCGATTATAGCTATTTTCTTTGTCTTAATAAGTTCTGTATTTATATCTTTATCAAAATAGATTTTTAAGTTATTCATTTTTCGCCTTTCTTTAAAAAGCCGGGGAGTACCCGGCTTTTTTATTATTCTTCAGAAATTATATTCAGTGTTGTTTGTTCTCCTGCGGGTTCTGCTTCTTCTGCTAAAGCACAGGAACCGGCTGCAGGGTCATAATTATCATCATC
The DNA here is from genome assembly GCA_944324255.1 of Candidatus Gastranaerophilales bacterium. GTDB lineage: Bacteria > Cyanobacteriota > Vampirovibrionia > Gastranaerophilales > Gastranaerophilaceae > CAG-196. Next base: position 11,103 of record CALUVM010000028.1, read on the forward strand.
TTTATCAGTATTTACAATCTTATTAACCGATACAACGGTATCGTTATCCGTTAAGTTTTGTGCTCTGACTCCTGTTGCAGGTCTGCCCTGGCAGGAAATATCACCGGCTTTAAGTCTTGTAACAATACCGTTTGCTGTTACAAGCATGATTTCGTCTTTTTCTTCAACTATCGTTAGTGCAACCAGCCTTGACATATTTGATTTAAACTTGGTTGCAATTAAACCGATTCCGCCCCTGTTTTGGGATCTGAATTCTGACAGTTTAGTACGTTTGCCGAACCCGTCAGAAGTTACAACAAGAAGGTCCGCATCATAGTTTCTTGGAACAATATCGCAGCCGATAATAGTATCGCCTGTTCTAAGTTTCATAGAATTAACCCCTCTTGCGCTTCTTCCGAGCGGTCTTAAGTCTGCTATCGGGAATCTGATTGCCATACCGCAGGAAGTTCCGATAATAATTTCATCATTCGGATTTGCAAGTTTTACCCAGTTAAGCTTGTCGCCGTCTTCAAGAGAAATAGCTATAATACCGCTTCTTCTAATATTTGCAAAGTTATCAAGCTCAATTCTCTTTATGTACCCTTTTTGAGTAAGCATTATAAGGTTCAAATCGTGTGAGAATGTGCTTACCGGAACAACAGCTGTAATTTGTTCACCCTGTTCTATCGGTAAAACATTAACTATCGGCAATCCTTTGGATTGTCTGCCGCCTTCAGGGAAGTCATATACATTCAAGCTGTATACAATACCTTTTGAAGAGAAGAACAGAACCTTATCATGCATCATTGCAGTAAAGAAGTGTTGAATGTCGTCATCTTCTTTAGTTTTGATTCCGGCTTTTCCTCTTGTAGCTCTGTTCTGGCGGTCAAATGTGTCGAGAGAAATTCTCTTTAAATATCCCTGATGCGTGATAAACACTGCCATCGGAGTATTCGGAGTCAAGTCCTCAATTGTAACTTCACCCTGCTCCGGTACAATTTGAGTCTTTCTGTCATCACCGTATTTTTCTTTATCTTCAAGAAGTTCAGCTTTTATAATATCAAGAACTTTCTGTCTGTCTGCAAGAATTTCTTCATATTCTGCAATCTTTTTAATAAGTTCATCGTATTCGGTTTTGATTTTATCCTGTTCTAAACCGGTTAATCTTCTTAATTGCATTTCCAAAATTGCATTAGCCTGATCAACATCGAGTCCGAACTTGCTCATCAAACCAACTCTGGCATCGTCCGTAGTTTTAGATTTCTTGATAAGTTCAATAACTTCGTCCAAAGAACCTAAAGCAATTAATAAACCTGCTAAAATATGAGCTCTGATTTTAGCTTTCTTCAAGAAGTAAATAGTTCTTCTTGTAACGATTTCAACCCTATGTTCGACAAACTCGTTTAATACCTCATACAAATTGAGCAATCTAGGCTGCTTACCGCATAGCGTAACCATATTTACGCCGAATGTGGTAGCAAGCTGGGTGTATTTAAACAGGTTATTTTTAACAACTTCCGGCTTGGCATCACGCTTAAGCTCGATTACTATACGCATACCTTCTCTGTCGGATTCATCACGGAGATCGGAAATACCGTTGATTCTTTGTTCTTTAACCAACTCTGCAATCTTTTCAATCAATTGAGCTTTGTTAACCTGATAAGGAATCTCCGTAACTATAATAGCCGTTCTGGATTGTCTGCCTGCGCCTCCAGGAATTTCTTCAATAGTTGCAACCGCAGACATCTTAATAGAACCTCTTCCTGTCTGGTAAGCCTGTCTGATATCATTCAAACCGACGATTGTCGCTGCTGTCGGGAAATCAGGACCCTTAATATATTCCATTAACCCGTCAACTGTGATTTGTGGATTATCAATAAGTGCAATAGTTCCGTCTACAATCTCTCTTAAATTGTGAGGCGGAATATTTGTTGCCATACCTACGGCAATACCTGAAACCCCGTTTAATAAAAGCATCGGGAGCCTCACAGGAAGAACTGACGGTTCTTCCAGAGAACCGTCGAAGTTAGGAACAAAGTCAACTGTTTCACAATCAATATCAGCAAGCATGGAAGTTGTAATTTTATGCATTCTGGCTTCTGTATAACGCATTGCTGCTGCGCCATCTCCGTCAACAGAACCGAAGTTGCCATGCCCGTCAACTGTTAAATATCTGGTAGAGAAGTCTTGAGCCATACGAACAAGTGCTTCATAAACTGCTGTGTCACCGTGCGGGTGGTATTTACCAAGAACTTCACCGACGATACGTGCACATTTCTTAAACGGTTTATCAGGTGTCATGCCCAGCTCGTTCATTGCGTATAAAATACGTCTGTGAACAGGCTTTAAACCATCTCTGACATCCGGAAGCGCTCGCCCTACGATTACACTCATAGCATAATCAATATATGAACGTTTCATCTCTTCTCTTATATTAACCGGTACGATTTTACCGTCTGAAAACATGTTCTGTTGAGCCAAAATCTTTCTCCTCCATATCCCATTATAATATTATGGTACCACAAAAATAGTTGCTGTAAACAAATTCTCATTTATATTTATCTTCATTTTAACAAGTTTTATTTACTTAGTATATACACCTTAAATCTACTATTTATACATCTTTAAGGTTTGTTACAAAAGGAAATAAAAAAGGCAATTTTGCAAAATAAAAATACTTTATATAAATGTAAGGATTAAGGAATAAGTAAATTGAAAATAATCAATTAGCTTAACAAAACAAGTTTTCTTTTTATACTCTCTCTTAATATCCTCGTGTTTATTTAATGTTTGCCATGCGACTCTTGGCAAACTTTTTTTTATTTTTGGGAGGCGGATGGAGTAAGGAACAAAGTAGCAGCAATAAACTAAAATGTCATCCTGAAAGTTTAGAAAAACAAACACAAGTGGAGTTTTTCAATCTGTTCAGGATCTTACCAAAACACAGGTATCTTAAAGAAGAATCAGCCTATAAGCGGATTAGCCATACCAAAAGTAAACTTTTGTAAAGATTATTATAAATTTCTTAAAGTTTTTCAAAAAAATGCCGTTAACCATACCAAAGTAGGTTTATAAAAATACTATGTAATAAAGAAAGGAGTATTACAGTTATGGGAATCAAATTTGAAGGACTTCCTCCTGAGTCAAATGATAAGTTAAATCGGATAATATCTGATAACATTGTCACAGGTAACGAAGTTCAAGGTCTGAACGCAGCTGAGCAGGAAGCATTAAGTTCACTTCTGGGCGGGAAACTACCTGATGTCGGAGATGCAGTTGAGGTACCGAAAAGACATGTTGGAGAGGCAGAAGATAAGCCGAAAAAATCAGGGGTAAATGGATTAGGAATTGCAGCGTGTATTGTCGCAGGTACTACTACACTTGGTGCTATTGTCGGCGGGGTAGCAGGATTCTTTGCTGGAGGCGCAGGTGCTGTCCCAGGAGCAGCAGCTGGAGCTAAATTAGGAGCAGGCCTCGGTGCTTTATTAGCTGCCGCAACTAGCTGTGGAAAAGAGGAACCGAATATTAATTATAATTATAATAAAAATATTTATAATATACCAATTACAATTATGACTAGTGACGAAGCAACACAAGAATTAATTAACCTTGTAAATAAGTTATTGGAGCAGAATGCTAATTTAACGGCAGCTATAGAAGAGCTTAAAAAGAGTCAAGATGAAAATTCTCAAAGGATGCTTGAATCTTTGCAACAATTAGTTGCAAGATTCGATGAATTGGGAGAAGGCATTGCTTATATAGCTAAAATACTTCTAGAACAAGGAATTAGTCTTAAAGAAATTATAGCATTACTTGAAGCTACAAATAAAACTCAAGAGGATATTCTAAACGGACTATCCAACGGTAATGAGAAAATATTAGAGGCATTAACCAAAATATTTGATGCTGTTAATAGCGGAACAGAACTTTCAGCTAAGAACAATATCTTATTAGAACAATTGGTTCAACTGGTCTCATCTTTAGATTCCAATACGGATGAATCTTTGAAAAATACTATAGAACAAATGTTTGCTATGTTAGCTGAGGCAATTCAGAAGGGTCAAGAAATGGATGAAAAGACTTACGAGCTGCTGCTGTCTATGGCAAACGACATTAAGGAGGGTAATACTCAAAACGCCGAGTTCTATGAAACTATTATTAACAAATTCGACGGTCTTGAAGGCGTCATGAAGGATTATCTGAAAAATATTCTAGAAGCTGTTAATAAAAACAGTGCAATCAGCGAAGATATCAAAAATCTCACAATGAAGGTACTTGAACAAATTAATAATGGGGCTGTTGCTAACAATGATGCGCTTAAAGCAATACTTGAAGCCATATCCAAAATTCAAGTTGGCGATGGCGGCAATGTTGACTTGAGCACAATTGAAAAAATGCTTGCCGAGTTACTTGATCAATCAAAATCAAATGGAGAGTTGTTGAGCAGTATCGACGGTAAACTAGATGTTATTAATATGACAATCAAAACAGCCAAAGAAGAAATTCTGAACAAACTCGGTGAAGGTTTTGATAAGACAGATCAACACTACAAGAATATTGAGGCTACCCTTAATGACATAGTTAACAATGCCGGCGCAGGATTTGATGATTCTGAAATTCTCGGTCACCTTGACTTGATACTAAAATCCATAGAAAAAATTAGTGAAAAATTCCCGGATAAAACAGATTTGTTGGCTAAATTAGATGAAATCTTAGCGGCAATCAAAGATCACAAAGTTATAGTTGATGTTACAGGTAAAGTTACATGTGAATGTAACTGCGGTGACAGCGGCAGCCACGAAGGTATTGTCGGTGATTTAGAAGACCTTTTGGGATAGATTTAATCGGTTATCGGACGAAATAGCGAGGGGGCGGAAGCTTTAGCTTTCGCCCCTCGCTTGTTTATGGCTGCAAATGTTGCCCCCCATCCCAACCTTCCCCTGATTGGGGAAGGAGCTGTATGCCCTCCCCAACTAGGGGAGGGTAAGGGTGGGGAGTAATTGTTAATTATTAAGAAAATGAATTATTACTTGATAGATACCTTCAATATTATTATCAATATCGTTATTCCAGAAACGAAGGACTTTAAAACCTTTAGATTCCAGATATTTTGTTCGTTCCATATCATAGTATTTCTCAGAGATAGTATTATGTTGACCGCCATCAACTTCTATTATTAAATTTTTTTCATGACATATAAAATCCACAATATAATTGCCTATAGGATATTGTCTGCGGAATTTGCAATTATATATACTCCTTTTTCGTAAAATTTGCCATAATTTACGTTCTTGCGGAGTCATATTATTTCTTAAATATCTGGCGTTTAATTTGTTTTTCATATTTGGTATTTTACCATATCCAAAATGTTGCCCCCCCATCCCAACCTTCCCCAATCAAGGGAAGGAGTGATATTTACACTCTTGTTCTTCCTTTCGGGTCAAGGTAATCCCTTATAAAATCACCCAGAAGGTTAAACGACAATACCGCAAGGAATATCAAAAACCCCGGAGTCAAAAGCCATGGTCTATATAGAATATTTGTAAACTCCTGCGCTTCTTTAAGCATATTTCCCCAGCTTGCATCCGGCTGCTGAATACCTAAACCCAAGAAACTTAAGCCGGATTCTGCCAGAATATAAGAAGGAACTGACAGAGTCATTGCAATAATTACATAACTCGTTGTCTGAGGAAGAATATGTTTTAAAATAATACGCAGATTTGAAGCTCCGAGTGTTTTTTCTGCCAGTACAAATTCTTCTTTCTTTATAGAAAGCACCATCCCTCTGACAACCCGGGCAAATCCTGCCCAGCCAATTAGAGCAAGTATTACAATAATCAAACTAAACCTCTGCACACTTGTCATGCCGGAAGGCAGGATCGCTGCAAGGATTATCAAAAGATAAAAGCTCGGAATCGCCATCGTAGCTTCTGCAAACCTCATCATCAGGGTATCGACTATCCCGCCGAAGTAACCGGAAAGTCCGCCGTACAAAAGCCCTATCGGAAAAACTATCAAAAGCGATAAAAAACCTACCGTCATTGAGATTCTGCCGCCAAAAAGGAGTCTGGAAAACACATCCCGCCCGTTGATATCAGTCCCGAGAAGATGTATTTCACCACCGTTATTTACCCCGAAAAGATGCCTGCTGGTTGGGATTAATCCTAAAAATTTATATTTTTCACCCCTTGCAAAAGGTTTTATATAATATTTTTGGCTTCTATCCTCTTCAAATACGGTCTGCATTAGAGCCGGCTCAAATTTTCTGATGTAATTATAAGTATAAGGTCTTGAAAAATGTCCGTTTTCATCTATTGTATACACTCTGGAAGGCGGAGCGTAAGCCATTTCTCTATTAGCATAATAGTTAGAGTACGGAGCTATAAAATCCGCAAACAAAATAACGAGATACAAAAAACAGAGCACAATAAACGCTGATTTTGCGAACTTATCTTTCATTATCTTTCTTAAAAGTTCCATCCTACTCACCACCCCTTCTTAATCTCGGGTCTGTTATCATAAGCAGGATATCAGCAATAAGATTTCCTAAGATTAACATTATCGTTCCCATCATCAAAGATGCCATAACAAGATTTATATCTGATTTCATAACCGCTTCCAGTATAAGCCTCCCGAGCCCCGGATACTGGAATACATATTCAGTAAGCGCAGCTCCGCTAAGCAGTCCTGCAAATTCAAAACCTAAAAGAGTTATCATAGGATTAACAGCATTTCTTAAAGCGTGTTTATAGACGACTTTCCACCCGCTTAAACCTTTTGCACGTGCGAATTTGACATAGTCACTGTCAAGCACTTCCAGCATATTAGCTCTCATTTGCCGCTGCAAGCCGGAAAGTGATATAGTAAACAACACAAGCGCCGGCAGACATAAATGTTTGGCTATATCAATAATTTTAGCCCCGAATCCCATGTCATTAAAGTTGTAGCTGGTAAGTCCTCCAACAGGAAACCAGCCGGTTTTTACAGCAAACATCAGCATAAGGATAGCAAAGAAAAACGATGGTATTGCCATTCCTATACTGGCTAAAATCGTAAGCATCCTGTCAAAAGCCGTTTCTTTTTTTATGGCAGAAAGTATTCCCAGAGGTACACCAACAGCCCAGGTCATAAAAATTACAACCAGAGTCAAAAGAAGGGTATTAGGAATTCTTTCTTTTAGTTTTACGGAAACCTTTTCACCTGCGGAAGTATACCCCAAATCCCCTTTAACAAAAGATTTTGCCCAGGAAAAATACTGTATATAAATAGGTTTATCAAGATTAAGCCTTTTTATTTCCTTATTTAATGTTTCCTGTGATATTGAAGGATTTAATCTCAATTCAGCAAGCGGATCTACAGGAGATAATCTGATTATGAAAAAACTAATCAGTGAAACTATTATCAAAAGAGGAATAGTTTGAAGTATTCTTTTAAAAATGTATTTAGTAAACTCCATTACCTAAGCTCCCCATCCTCAATATACAGTTCATCCAAATTATACACCAATCCGCTCAGAGGTGTCGGAAAAACATTTTTAAACTTTTTCCTGATAGCAGCAATTCTTATAGGAGAATACAGATAAATTATAGGTTTCTGGTTGTAAATAATTGTCTGATATCTGTCATATATGGGCTTTCTCTCTTCAAAAGTAAGCTTTTGTGCGCCCAGTTCAAAAATCTCATCTAACTCTTTTTCCCACTCAAGCCTGTCATCAACTTTATAATTCTGCGGCCGCTGGTTAAAAAGATGAAGCGGTCCTGTTGATTTCCAGACATTTTTCCCGTCATTAGGCTCTAATGGAGAACCGGTCAGCCCCATAATTGCCATATCCCAGTCGTTTGTGTTTGAAAGTTTATTAACCAGAGTATTAAATTCAATAGGTTTAAAATTAACCTTCATTCCCAAATCTTCCAAATCCTGTTTTATCATAACTCCGAGAGCTTCACGTTCAAGGACTCCGGCATTTGTATACAAATCAAACTCGACCCTGTTTCCGTCAGAATCGTATAAAATTCCGTTCTTATTATAAAACCCTGCTTTTTTAAGAGAATCTTCCGCAACTTTTTTGTCTTTCGGATGACCTTTTATATATTTATTCAGGTAAATCGAATTAAGACTTTCTGCCGTAAATAGCGGTTTTGCAACTCCTTTTGCAATATTTTGCACCATATTTTTTCTATCTACAGCCCAATCAACCGCAGCACGAAAATCCCTGTTTGAGAACCATTTCTGTTTTATCGGGTTTACATACCATTTACCGTCACTATCTTTTCTGTTATTCAGGTTGAATAATAGAAACAAAGTCCCTGTATCCGGTCCGAGATTGTAGATTTTGTAATCAGAATCCGGCTCTCTCAGTTTGTACCGTGCAACATTCTCTCCTCTTATTGAAAGAAGATCGAGCTCTCCGGCTTCAAATTTCAAAATTTCATTATTCGTATCCCCGACTATCATATAAACAACCTTATCCAAATATGGAAGGCGTTCGTTCTTAGTATTAATTTTATAATAGTCAGGATTTCTTACAAAAACTACTCTTTGCGCCGCAACATATTCTTTTAGTTTAAACGCTCCGTTTGAAACTATTTCCTCCGGAGGTGTATTCGGGCTTAAGAATGCATTAAACTCTGATTCCCCCTTATCTGAATAAGGTTTAAAATAATGCTTTGGGACAATCGGGTTTGAAAGCTGTCTTAAAAACGGTGCAAAAGGTTTTGGGGTAGTAAACTTTACCGTGTAATCATCAATCTTCTCAATTGACGGGAGTTTCCCTTCAACCTTCATATTTTCCATAGAAGAAGGATTTCCAAGCCCTTTAAATATAATTTCTTGATAAGTATACATAACATCATCAGCTGTTATCGGCTTACCGTCAGACCATTTGACACCGTGTCTTAAATGCACAATGTAATCATTTCCAATCACCTCAAAATCTTTAGCAAGGAGCGGAATAACTTCACCGGTTCTCGGCTCAGTTGTTACAAGTCCGTCATAAAGCATTCCTGCCATTGAAGAAGATGTCGCATCTTTACTGTTACAAGGATTAAAGGTTTTAGGTCCCTCGCCGATTGTAGAAAGAATAAGTTCTCCCCCGAATTTTCCGACCGGAGCCCGGGTCTGTAAAAAATCTATACCGTTTATTGTGACATTTTTGTTTTTGTCAGGATAAATAATGTTTTCAATAGAACTATCAGGAAGTTTTTGAGGAAAGTGTCTCGGAACATCTCTTCTGATACAGGCCTTAAGGCATAAAGCTGCAACCAGAATAATAAAAATTACTCTCCATAATTTGCCCCAAAATTTATTTACCATATTTCTCCCTTTTACCTACCCCTAAAGAATACCACATTATTTGAAAAATTACTTAATCCTCATGGATAGAATTATGTAACAAAATGTAACGATTTAGGTAAAAAGATTAAAGATTTAGAGAAAAAATGCCGTAAATAAGAGTAAAGGGAC
>CALUVM010000029.1 GCA_944324255.1 Candidatus Gastranaerophilales bacterium
ATAGATAACGGGTATAACACCCGGTTTAGTAATGCGGTGGATATAACCCCCAGACCGTTTGAGCTGACCTTAAAAGTCGGAATCGGCTCAGATGATTCCAGTTTTATTAATATACAGATAAGCTTTAATCTGTTTGATTTTGGTGTTGATTTTTCATCACAAGAATCCGCTTTAAAAAGTCTTGAACGTATAGATGAATTAATAAGTACAGTACAAGAACAGCTTATAAATATAGGAAGCACAATTAACAGGCTTGAATCGGTTCTGGATGAACAGCAGATAAAGATTGAGAATCTTATCTCTGCCAGATCAACAATTCAAGATGCTGATATAGCGGAAGAGAGTTCTGATTATATCAGATACCAGATACTACAACAGGCAAGTTCTATATTAATGGCATCCTCACGGAATTTAAGATATGAAAATGTTATCGGATTGTTGTCAGCATTGTAGGTAGGGAATAGTGACTAGTGACTAAGAAATTGTCCCCTCCCCGGATTGGGGAGGGTTAGGGTGGGGGGCGGTTAATGGATAGTGACTAGTGACTGAGTGACTAAGTGATTGAGTGAATAAGTGGAAATAAACTAAACTGTCATCCTGAACTTTTTACACCAAGCGGACTATCTTGTTGGTCAAGCCTACTAACTTATATTTACCCCTTCAGGATCTTACCAAAACACAAATATAATACCCGACTGGTAAGATGCTGAAAGGGGTAAATATAGTGTGGAGTTTAGACGTCATACTACTCCGCTTATTGTAAAATAAATTCAGCATGATAAAATCATTTATCATGGACAGTAATACCAATCCGGGGAGGGGACATATTCACTATTCACTCAGTCACACTTACCCCTCCTGCTGATACGCCCAGGCAGAATGGTTATGGATACTTTCTAACGACTCACATTCTACTTCAAACGAGTCAATAATATTATTATTTCTTAAAAGCAAAACAACATCCCGCAACACATCTTCAACGAATTTAGGATTATCATAAGCATGCTCTGTTACGAATTTTTCGTCTTCTCTTTTTAGCAGGGGGTAAAGTTCAGAAGAAGCGCACTTCTCTATTTGTGCCACTAAATCTTCAATCCAGATATGGTCATCTTCAGGATATGTCACTTTTACTGAAACAATAGCCCTCTGATTATGTGCGCCGTATGATGAAATCTCTTTTGAGCATGGACAAAGCGTCGTTACAGGGACTTTCACCCCGAGATAGAACTTGTATTCTTCATCCTCTTCACCATAATTCTCCAGAATACCTTCAAATGTACAATCATAGCACATCGGGGCGGATATTCCGGTAACAGGAGCTTTTTTATTTATAAAATACTTGAAATCGAATTTTAAATATCCGCTTTTTGCATTTAAGCGTTCTACAATAGCTTCTACGCAGCCTTTTATATCAACTCCTAAAGTATGTTTCCCTCTCCACTCATTCAAAACCTCGACAAATCTGGACATATGGGTACCTTTATAATGTGCAGGAAGAGTAACACCCGCTGTTACGGTTGCATAAATAACTTTATCTTCGTCATCTTTTCTCTGGATAACAAAAGGAATTTCAAGATTTTTTATCCCGACTTTTTGGATTTCCACCCCCCTGTCATCAGTCTGGTTTTGAACATCTTTCATTAAAGCTCAACTCCTTCAAAGCTTTTTTGTTCAAGTGCCGTAAGAAGCTTAAGCGCAGCTACTCTTTGGATATGCGGGGGAGCGTTCCTTAAAAGTTCCACAGCTTTTATCATCATAGGGTCGTTATCATACCAGCGATTACCTTTACCTTGATATGTGTTAATAATCTCATAAACGTGTTCAATAACTTCGCCCGCTACCTGTTCCTGCAAGCTTAATAAAAATTGAGCTGCCTCTGATTTTGTTTCGTCCTGCTGTAATCTTAAAAGCTCTAATGCTTCTTTTAAAATAGGATCTTTATCATACCAGCGTTTGTTAATCATCTCTTCCTCACAATCTTTTTTAATTATTGTATAATAATTATGGACAAATTGAAAGGTTTATCTATGAAAATTCTACTTATTAACGGGGCAAATCTAAACATGCTGGGCACAAGAGAGCCTGAAAAATACGGCAGCAAAACGCTTCAAGATATTGAAACAGCTGTTATTAAAAGGGGCGTAGAGCTAAATTGCGAAATAGATACTTATCAAAGTAACCATGAAGGTGAAATAGTTGAAAGAATACAGAATGCAAAAGGAATATATGATGGTATTCTTATAAATGCAGGAGGTTACACCCACACAAGTGTAGTTATAAGAGATGCTATAGCCGCCGTTAATATTCCTGCGGTGGAAATTCATATGACAAACATCCACGCAAGAGAGGAATTTCGCCATACATCTCTTTTAACCGGTGTTTGCGTAGGAATAGTTGCAGGCTTTGGCGAAAATAGCTATATTTTAGCTCTTGAAGGTTTAACCTCTTACTTAAATAAAGGTTTTATGTCATAATATAAACAGAATAGTTGATTGAGGTTATTTAATGTACGATTTCCCTTTTGAGCTGGATGATTTTCAAAAACAGGCCTGTGATTGTATTTCAGCAGGCAAGAGTGTAGTTGTATGCGCCCCGACCGGAGCAGGTAAAACGGTTATAGCCGAGCATGCTATACACTGCGCCCTTAAAGAAGGGAAAAAAGTTTTTTATACAACACCTTTAAAAGCACTTTCTAACCAAAAATACAGTGATTTTTCCGAAAAATACGGCTACGACAAAACAGGACTCTTAACCGGAGATACCTCCATTAACAGAAACGCTCAGATTGTAGTTATGACAACAGAAGTTTTCCGAAATATGCTCTACGGAACAAATTTCGGTTCGGTAACTGATAATTTGAAAGACGTACGTTATGTTGTACTAGATGAAGTTCATTATATGAATGATGAACAAAGAGGAACTGTTTGGGAAGAAAGTATTATATACTGCCCGACTAACGTACAAATTATAGCACTATCTGCTACAGTGGCAAATGCAGACAAATTAACAGAATGGATTAATACAGTCCATTCCAAAACAGAGCTTATTAATACTGATTTTCGTCCGGTACCTTTGAGATTTTATTATTTTGATTCATCCCAACCGCACACACTCCTGCCTCTTCTAACTCCGTCAGGAGCTTTGAACAAAAAAATTCGTCCTGAAAAAAAACAGTTTAGGCGGGGGAAAGCTGTTCAAAAGAAAAGTGTTGTTAAAGATGTTATAAGAAACTTGTTTGAAAAGGACATGCTTCCGGCAATATATTTTACTTTTTCAAGAAAAAAATGCGATGAACAAATGGAAAAATGCGCAGAAATGTGTCTTGTTACCCCTAAAGAACAAGCTGAAATCAAAAAAGAAATTGATGAATATATAGCAGAAAATCCTTATCTATATAAAAATAAACATATAGAATACCTGCTACAAGGTGTAGCATCCCATCATGCGGGATTGCTTCCCGGCTGGAAAGTCCTCGTGGAAAAGCTGTTCCAAAAAGGTTTGATAAAAGTCGTTTTCGCAACCGAAACTCTTGCGGCAGGTATTAATATGCCGGCCCGTTCAACCGTTATCAGCTCTATAAGCAAAAGAACAGATTCCGGTCACAGGACACTTACTCCAAGTGAATTTTTGCAAATGTCAGGACGGGCAGGCAGACGGGGCATGGATGAAATAGGCTATGTAACAATTGTCGGCTCTGCTTTCCAGACACCGGAAGAAGTTGCCGAACTTGTACTAAGCGACGCAAATCCGCTTGAAAGCAAATTTTCGCCTAGTTATTCAATGGTTCTTAATCTGCTTCAAAGATTCTCTCTGGAAGAAGCTAAAGAGCTTGTACTAAAAAGTTTTGGATACTTTTCTTCTAATTCCAGAGTTGAACCTCTTCTGGCACTAAAAGAATCCTATCAACAAAAAATTGATGAATGTAACACCTTTGTATGCTATGCAAAAAGAACAAACGAGGATTTGTTTAACTATAATAAAATTCGTGACATGTATGTTCAAAACAGAAGAACTTTCAAAACCATACAGAAACAAGAGAAGAAGAAAAATCGCCCGCTTTCACCTGAAGCTGTCAATTTTGGCAAAATGACAAAAGAACTTCTGGAGAAAATGCATTCTTATGAGTGTGATACTTGTAAATTATTCAAAAAGCATATGAAATCAATTGAAGTTCTTGCAAGATATCAAGCTAAACAAAGAACTTTAGATAAAGAAATAGAGAAACAAAAAGATATTTTCTGGAACAAATTCTTAGCACACAGAGCCGTGCTTATGGAATACGGATATATTAAAGACGATTATCCGACAGAAAGAGGAATTACAATTTCTCAAATCCGCTCGGAAAATGAATTATTCCTCGCTCAGGTCATTTTCTCCGGAGTGCTGGAACCTCTTACGCCTGCAGAACTTGCCTCTGTTATTTGCGCCATAACAACTGAAGATATGAGAGCTGACTTATACTCTCAACTTCCTCTTTCGACGACAGTAAGAAAAACTCTAAACAAAATTAAGGATATCAAAAGAGCATTAGACAGAAAGCAGAAACAGTTTGATGTTGAAGACCCGATGTACATAAACGGATACTACTCTCCGCTTATTGAAATGTGGATCAACGGAGCAGAATGGGATGATATTATAGACCAGATAGATATGGGAGAAGGAGATATTGTAAGAAGTTTTAAACGTGTAGTTGACGTACTTAGACAATTCTGCACGATATCAAACATGCCGGAAGCTCTTGTATTTACAGCAAGAGAAGCCATAGATTTAATTCAAAGAAGCCCTATAGATATTGACTAATTATTTATCAGTATCTTCTGAAGCTTCTTCTTCATCTTCTCCGTCGTCTTCTTTCTTAATAAGTTCAAGAACATTTTGAGCCATTTCTTTAGCTATAATACTTCTTGTAGAATCAGGGCAATTTTGAAGAAGGCTTATTGCTGTTCTTAGAGTCCCATCAAGGTCATACCAGCGATCTCTCTTTGAATTTTCCATTAAATCTTCAGTTGAGGAAACAATATCTTCAACAGACTCGTATTCAGAATCATGAATGTTGTGCTCTGTTATAATTTTAATCAAATTTAGAGCAACCTTAATCTGGGTTTCATCATCAGATTCTTCTAAAGTTTTCATAGCGGAAGATAATACAGGGTCCTTATCATACCATCTTCTGGCACTTGTCGTAAACTCTTCTTTCATAAATCCTCCTAATAAACTCTAGCTCTAAGACATAACAATTATACTATATTATTGAGGATTTGTAAAATATTTAATTAGCCGTGTGATTCAAGAGAGCGTTGATACATAACTCTTTTTCTCAGCGCAATTGGTAACGGACGAACCTTAGACTTATATTCAATTATATTAACAAGATTTGAATCAAGCCTGTTTTCCAATTCCGCTGAATCCCTGCGGGTTGTTATTGATGATTCTTGCTGTTTATCATTATATAAACCAGCAATTATTAAATCTAAATCATCAATATTGTTTGTCGGTTTTTTGGTCATAATGTTATCCACATAGTTGATATCTTTTCTAATTGTTTCCTCTCCGTTTACTGAAATTGAAGTTTCTTTATAAACATTTCCTATGTATTTATTATTTATAACAATTTCATTCTTTATTTTATCAGTTATTTTATAAGTTAGCAATTTATTATCCTGAGTAAATTTTTCAACAAATAATTGATAACTGCCGTCTTCATAACCGTTAATTCTGTCCATAGCATCATAAAAATACCGCTGTGCGATTTTGGACTTTTTATCAGAATATATCGTTCGTTCTGATATTCTGCCCATAAAATCATATTTAAACTCTACCCGTCTTTTACTCAGCCCTATGGACTGCTCTATTGCTGAAATTTTATCAAGTTTATATTCATAAACCAGATAATAATTTAGTTCTCCGGTTGGTTTGTAATAATACTCGGATTTTAGGACTCCTTCATCAAATAATTGTTTTACTTTAAGCTTTTCATCCTGAAAATGTTGTATTTCTGAAACATCCGAATCTGAATATATTACTCTTTTTACAATTTCACCAGCTTGATAATAATCAATTTTCTGTATAGAACCATCTTCTTTTCGGTAAGGTTTTATTTCATTCAAAACAATACCGTTAGAACAATTATGTACTACTGGCTCCTTTAAGTTATCCGGTATAGGTATTCCTAGAATGTACTTTACCATTTAACTCTCCATCTTAAATCAACTCTTGTATATATATAAAGTTTAAAAACTATATGTGATTTCAGTTAGAATAGAATTTGTTACAATTCTTAACTTTATCTATTATAAAAAATAACCTCCGTATCTATTTTTACGGAGGTTATTTTTTATTTAGTATATACGGGATATTCAAAGTATCCTGAGCGTCCTTCCTGCGGACTGTCTAATGTAACTCGGATACTTGATTCCATAAATTCCAGTTCAAGAGTTTCACCATCCCATTCATATTTTTGATTATATTTCCTGCCCCTGCATAAATCATTAACAAATTTTTCCATTTGCGGTTGTGTTTCAACCAGATGAAACGTTAGAAATGCATTATGCTCGGTTTCAGTTTGCATTTTTTCTATTTCATGTGAATCTTGAAGATTAATCCGCCCGAGGGCACAATAAGCTTGAAATTTATTAAATTCTGCCATAGCTGTAAATTCCTTTAATCTACCGGGCGGAAGCGAACTCCCGTGCCACCTGTGAAATATATCTCATATCTCTTACCACCAATACAAAAGATATCTCCCTCATGTATACTACCGTTTAATACCCCTTCTCTTACAACATACATAGCACTTTTCCAATCATTAAAGTCACCAATATGTCCAGTCGGTTTACTCTGAGGATCCTCTAAATCAATATTAGGAGCCGGACCACCCTTATTTACTAAAGGCTCATCAACATCATTGGAATTATCATCTAACGGGAGGTTCGGATTATTGTTTGCATGTTCACCATCAAGAAGATATGCGCCACGAAGATTTTGTAACTTTTCGTTAAAGCTAACCTCTCGTTCAGCAGATAGGGCTTTTGCAGTACCCTCAGGGGTGTTTAAAGTTTCACTTTCCGTCTTTGCTACTTCTGCTTTAGCAACATTACCTCCTACCTTTACCGCTTTTGGAAGTTCTTGTGTGTTTGTGCGGGCTGCATCGCTTTTGTTAATTTTAACGGCCCGAAATTTGCATTAAAATCTACCATGTAAACCATCCTTTCTTTAATTTTGGCATTTGTGCAACATAATACCTATTATGTTGCACAATTTGTACAATTTCTTATACGGCTTTTTAGAAAACTTTATACTTTAAATAAAATTTGTTACAAAAATTAACAAATCTAATTAGAATTTAATTTGTTTATTCACTATCCTCCTTAAGAAAAGAGGTTTTGCAGGAATTTTTCGTCAGAAAAATTCAGTAATGCGAGTTTTTCTTTCTTTGGGAGCGTTTCTTTCTTTTTTCATCGCAAAAAAAAGAAAGAAATGCTCAAGAATAAAATTACAAATAAGTTAACGTATAAATATCAGGCTGCGGCATCAGGTCTGATGCTGCCCCACCCGAAGCTGTAACTTTCGCTGTTGCTCAAGTACAGCTTCTACCCTCCCCGGAAGGAGAGGGGTGTTTCCAGTTTAAAAATTTCCATTTACCCCTGCAACATAATAGGTATTGTGTTGCACAATTGTCATTTTTAAAGCTATTACTATGTTTTAGTGTTAGTTATAGTTTATATATTCAATTTATACCCGCCGCCATAAATTGTTTCAATATATTTTTTGCCGCCGGAAATTTTATCAATCTTGCTTCGCAAGTGCCTGATATGGACCCTTATTGTTTCAACATTGTCATCCGGATCATATCCCCAAACCTCTTTCAAGAGTCTGGCGCCGGATACCATGTTGCCATGGTTTTGGAACAAGAGATTAAATATATCGAACTCAATTGGAGTAAGCTTTTGAACCTTATCATTAATTTGAACGCTATAGGATTCAGGAATCAGGGTAATTTCTTTATAAGTTAATAAATCCCGTACAGCTGACGATTTTGGTATTTGTTTTGTTCTTTTAAGAAGAGCTCGCACTCTCACAATCAGCTCATCAATTTCAAAAGGTTTTGTTAAATAATCATCGACGCCTATATTAAATCCATTAACTTTATCATTTAATTCTCCAAGAGCGGTGAGCATTATAATCGGGGTATCAGATATTTCAGCGCACTGTCTTATCCGTTGAGCAACAGTGAAGCCATCAACCTCTGGCATCATAACATCTAAAACAATTAAGGAAGGTTCTTCCTGCTTTGCCAGCGCAAAACCTTCAGTCCCGTTATAAGCCTGAATAACATCATAACCCTGTAATTGCAGGTTAATTTTTATTAATTCATTAATTGCGGTATCGTCATCAATTACAAGAATTTTAGTCATTTGCCAATATTCCTTCCTGCTCTTTTGCTTCAATTAAAACAGGTTCTTCTACTTCTTCCAGCAATGAAGATGGAATTTCTTTAGCTGTATTTATTCCAAACTCTTTAAGAGCATTAACTTGAGAGAATAAACTCGGCTTATTTCTGTTACCACGGCTAAAACGATTAATTGTTGTGGCAAGTTTAGATGAAGTATCGTTTAATTTCTTCTGGACATCTAATAAATCATCACAAAACTGAACAAATGTTTCATAGAGATTTGTTCCGGCAGAAACAATTTTATTTACACTTTCTGTTTGTTTTTGCTGTGCTAATAATTGATTCACAAGCCTGATTGTTGTTAAAAGAGAAGAAGTCCCGACAATAATTATATGAGATTTATATGCATAATTAATTAAGTCCATATCTTCATATAAGATATTAACGGAAGCTTCAACCGGCATATACATTAATACAAAGTCCGGCTGAGATAAATCTCCTGCATTCTGGTAATTTTTGTTTGCTAAATCTGTTATTCTCTTTTTAACCTCTGATTTAAACTCATTTAATTTGGTACTATCATCAACATAGTCCAAATAGCTTGTTAATGTTACCTTTGAATCAATTATAAGATGTCTGTTATCCGGCAGGTTTATAACTACATCAGGGCGTACAGTATGCAACTCATCATCTCGCAAATTAGCCGATTTCGTAACAAACTGCTTGGTATAATGAACTCCTTCCTGCATACCGCAAGATTGCAAGATTGTATCCAGAAGATTTTCCCCGTATGAACCTTTAACATTCTGATTTTTTGTAAGAGCTTCTACTAAATTTTTCGCCTCTTGTTCAATAACTTTATTATTTTTTTCAAGATTTCCGATTTGTTCTACAATTTTGGTAGTGTTTTCAACTCCCGAAAGATTAAATTTTTCGACTTTTGCCTTGAATTCACCTAATTCTTTAGTTAAAGGAAGAATCTTTTCTTCCAGAGTTTCACGGTTTTGTTTCCTTAAATCTTCCTGCTCTCTTTTAATTGTTTCATTAGCGAGCTGGACAAAATCTCGCTTAATAATTTCCTGTAAACTTGATGAAGTTTGTGATTCAGCTTTAAGCCTGATTAATTCTTCTTTTATCTGCGAAGACTTTTTGTTGAATACTATATAAGAAATAGTTGCTGCTATAAATGCCCCGGATATAAATGACAAAACTAAAGATAACAAAGTTTTACCTCCTCAAAAAATAAGCTTCTTTTATATTATAAAAGAAGCTTATTGAAAAATCTATGACCTGTCATTAAGTTTCGCAAGAAGCCTCAAAATCTCAAGGTACAGCCATACCATAGTCACCATCAATCCAAAAGCACCATACCATTCATAGTCTTTAGGAAGTAAGTTTTGAGCTCCACGCTCTATAAAATCAAAGTCTATTATAAGGTTCAAAGCTGCAATAACAATAACAACCAGACTAAATCCAATACCAAAATTAGTAGAAGTATTAATTAGCGGTACAGAATAGTTAAAAAATCCACCTATAATATCAACCAAATATATAACAGCAACAGATGCGGTTGAAATAAATACAACACTTCTAAATTTATCAGTACATTTAATAAGTTTCAGTCTGTATAGAATCAGCATAGAAAACAATGCGGCGAATGTACCCATTACAGCTTGAGCAACTATACCGGGATACAGCATTTCAGCCACAACAGAAATCCCGCCCAGAAATAGCCCCTCACATAAGGCATATACCGGCACTAGAAGTTTTGTTTTTGTAAATGCAACAAACAAACCTGTTATAAAGCCGACGATACCGCCGCCAACTGTTAACAGCTTGGCAAGATCTGTATAACCGGCAGTATATTTTGACCAGACAAAAGCAGCTGCCGCAACGAGCAATACGCCCATAATAGCAGTTAATTGTAAAGTCCCGTTAATTGTCATTGGTTCACCTTGCAAAACATGCTCCTGCTCAGCAAACTTCTCATTTAATATCGGATTAGACATATATTCCTCCTTTTTCTTGTATTACATTATATCATATATCAGACCGAAAAAAAATGAAATTCATTTTTTTTTAATGTAGTATATTTGTT
Source organism: Candidatus Gastranaerophilales bacterium (assembly GCA_944324255.1). Lineage (GTDB taxonomy): Bacteria > Cyanobacteriota > Vampirovibrionia > Gastranaerophilales > Gastranaerophilaceae > CAG-196. The sequence goes on from CALUVM010000029.1 coordinate 10,491, forward strand.
ATGATGTCAGGGTGTTATCAAAAGTTTTTTAAATATTTTATAAATAATAAAAAGCTCCTTTTTAAGTATACAATACTTTCTTGTATTGTCGGGGTACTGGAGCTATTCGGGGTTGCGCTTACATATCCTTTTATAAACAAATTATTAACTGGCAGCAGCAAATATTCACTTATATTCGGAACTCTAATTATTGTAGCATTTCTTGCAAAAAATTTATTTATGATTTTTTATAACTCGCTCCAGGTTAAATTCACTAAAAATTGTGAAACTCAAATCAGTTTAAAATTTATGCATTATTTTTTAAACGGTAATTATCAAGATATTTGTAGAATACCCTTTGCGCAAAAGCAACAAATTCTTACATATTTAATTCCCAATTCAATAAATAATTATCTGATAAGAATTCTGAATTTATATGTAAACTTTTTTATTTTTGGGTTAATTACAGCATTTTTATTTATAAAATTCTTTAAAGCAACTGTTATAACTCTTATTTGCTCTTTTATTATGCTTTCTGCTCAATATATATTTTTCAAGAACAAAACCAGACAGATTGCCACAGAGATTAATGACATAGGAGAGGAAACAAACCGCATTTGTAATGAAGCTTTATTAAACCTAAAAAATGTTAAGATTATGAATGGAGAAGAATATTTCTTTAATAAATATTCTCAAAATTTCAATATTCTCAAAGATTTGACCGGCAGACTTCTGTTTTATAATACAATACCACCCTATGTAACAGAGCCATTTATTATTATCCTGCTTGCAATACTGCTATCAATTATTACATTGGATACATTTTCAAATCCTGCATCTCTTGTCGCATCATATGCAGTTATTGTTACCGCTATATTTAGGCTTGCTCCTACTTTAAGCAGAATACAGGTAAATCTAACAAGCCTGCAATCTACTTTACCTCTGGTAAGAAAACTCGTTGAATATTATGAAGCTTGCAATATTTCCGCCTCATTAACAGCAAAAACATCCGATAAACAAACACTGAATCAATCGCTTGAGCTACGGAATATTTCTTTCTCCTATAAAGATAAACCCGTACTTAAAAATATCTCATTTAAAATTAACAAAGGAGAATTTATCGGAATAGCCGGAATTTCAGGAGCCGGAAAAACGACTCTTGCAGATATTATATCAGGACTGCTAATTCCTCAAAGCGGAGATATCCTTATAGATAACAGTTCGATATCGCATCCGAATCTAAAAATAGGATACATTCCGCAAGAATATACTATTATATCAGCATCTATAAGAGAAAATGTTGCTTTCGGAAATACTAATATTGATGATAATAAAGTTATAGATGCCTTAAAAAAAGCAGCCCTATATGATTACATACAGACAAATTTCCCAGATGGTATATACTCAAAGCCATTTGTTGACGGAAGAGGTTTTTCACAGGGACAAAAACAACGTCTTGCAATAGCCAGAGCACTTTATCCGGATCCGGACATAATAATATTGGATGAAGCTACATCATCACTGGATTTGAAAACAGAGGATGAAATATGTAATGTACTAAACCTCCTAAAAGGAAATAAAACAATTATTGCCATAGCCCATCGCTTATCCACATTGAAATCAGCAGATAGAATTATTTTTATGAAAGAAGCGGAGATTATTGATATAGCTCCTTTTGATGAACTACTTTATTCTAATAGCGATTTTCGAAACCTCGCTGAACTAAATAGCTCGAACCTTATCCATTAAATCTCTGACTTTAATTTCTAAATCACGATTAATTGGACTACTGGTAAGACCTTCCAATTTTGCGGCTTTTTCTTTTTCTTCAAAGCTTTTTTCAAGCATGGCAAGTTTGCGTAATGCGATTGACATATCCATTCCCCCTATAAATTTTTCTTACATATATATAAAGTATTTTTATAAGAGTAAATTGCTTTTTTTTAATAATTCTTAATATTTTGATCTTTAAGACTTTACCAGACAACTTTTTCTATAAGTTCTATCTCATAGCCATCAGGGTCATTTATAAATGCTATTTTAGACCCTTTACCAGTCAAATCAAAAGGTTCATATAAATACTTGTATCCTAATTTATTAATTTTTTTAGTAAAGTCATCAAATGAATCTACTGCAAAGGCAAGATGCCCGAAACCGGAGCCTAAAGCATAGCCGCCAACAGGGGTTTCATCATTATATGTTAACTCTAGCTGACATGTTTTTTCTTTATCATTTAAAAAATAAAGGGTGCAATCATCAAGTCTTTTATTATAGTCTAGTTCCATATCCAGAACCTCGGTATAAAATTTCAAAGACTTTTCAATATCCCTAACTCTAATCATTGTATGCAAGAATTTCATAACCCACCTCCTTTATTTATAATACACTAAAAGAATTTTTATGATAATATAAGATTATGAAACACGAATTCACACAAAAAGTATATTATTCAGATACAGATGCTTTTGGCGTTGTCTGGCATGGTTCCTATTTAAGATGGCTTGAAATGGGAAGAGTTGAGTTATGTGAAAAACTCGGATACAATCTGGCAGATTTAGAAAAAAAAGATATAGTGCTGCCGGTAGCCAACATGAATGTTCGTTACAAAGCCTCGGCTAAAATTGACAACGAATTAATTATTGAAACGGCAATCTCAAAAGTTACTCCTATAGCAATATTCTTTGACCAAACTATTAAAGATAAAAATACCGGAGTTTTATACATAAAAGCAGAGTTTCAAATAGTTGCAATAAATAATGACGGCAAGCTTTACAGAAGGATTCCGCAAGAATTAAAAGAAGTCTTTGAAAAGGCGGCTATAATATGCAAAGATTAAACAAATTTATAGCCTCATCCGGTATTTGTTCAAGAAGAAAAGCTGATGAACTTATTGAATCAGGTAAAGTTTCCGTAAACGGTAAAATTATAAATGAACTGGGTTTTCAAATCAGTAACAACGATAAAGTTATTGTTGAAGGGAAACTGATAAAACCGCAAAAACTTGATTATTACAGATTTTATAAGCCTTCCGGATATATAACAACAACCGACGACGAAAAAGGCAGAAAAACAATTTATGATGTTGTTCCACCGGAATTAAAACATCTTAAACCTGTAGGAAGACTGGATAGGGAATCTACCGGACTTATTATAATGACAAATGACGGAGAATTAATTAATCAAATGACGCACCCGTCATTAAAAGTCCCTAAAATATATCTTGTTCAAATAAATGGAAAAATTACTCCTGAAGATGGAGAAAAAATGTTTAACGGTATTGAAATTGAAACGGATACCGGAGAAAAAAAGATTGCATATGCAGAAGTATTTCCAGTAGAAATTACAAACAAGATTTCCTGTGTTAAAATTACATTATATCAAGGGCTAAACAGGCAAATAAGGAAAATGTTTGCTAAATTGGGATTTGAAGTTGTTTCACTCAAACGAATACAACACGCAACTATTACTATCGAAGGGCTTAAACGAGGGCAAATTAAACCTTTAAAACCGAAACAGGTGAAAGAATTAAAAATATACCTTTCAAATATTGAGAAACAAAAAAATGATTAAAATAGCCATTACCGGAAATATTGCATCAGGGAAATCAACAGTGGAAGAATATCTTAAAACACAGGGATATACAGTATTTGATACTGATAAAATAGCCCATAAAATACTTGATAAATCTTCATTAATAAAAGAAACTTTTAAAGATTTTGATATAATCACTGACGGAATTATCGACCGGAAAAAACTTGGAAAAATTGTTTTTGAAAATAAAAATAAACTAAAAGAACTTGAAGCTATTATCCATCCTGAAGTCAAAAATGAAATTCTAAAAATTTTTAACGATTATAAAAATAAAGATACTATTTTTATATCTGTACCACAGCTTTTTGAAGCAGGCTTAGAAATCCTGTTTGATAAAATTATTTTTGTAAGCGCAGATGATGAACTAAGACTCAACAGACTGATGAAAAGATCAGGTTTAACCCGAAACGAAGCTCTTACAAGAATAAACGCCCAAATTTCGGAAGAGAATAAAAAAGTAAAATCAGACTATGTTATATTTAATAATTCTGATTTAGGAAACCTCAATCATCAAGTTCAAAAGATTTTAAAAGATATTAAATAAAAAAAAGGAATCCTATAAATACAGAATTCCAATGGTTGTTTAAATTTTTCTTTTCAGACTTTTCTCTTTTTTCTCCTCGTTAATTAATTTTGTAAATCCGGGTTACCCTTCCCAAATTTTCCCTCGCCTGCTAATCCAGTAGCGCCTCAAGTATTCTGGCATTTTTATCTGCCAAACCTGTTTTTCTGACCTGACTACGTGTAATATAGCTTCTTAAAGCTTCCCTGATTAATTCAGATCTGGATCTGCTTTCTAAATCTGCAACTTCATCGATTTTACCTAAAAAACTTTCAGGCATTGAAATTAATACTCTAGCCATGTCGTACTCCTTTTTATACTTCTGTGATATTTTTTCTGTCCTGTATATATATAAAGTATAAACAGAAAAAATAATTGCCTTTTTAAGCTAAATTTATTAAGTTTTGTTAAGCTATAATTTAAACTCTTTCAATCAAAGGCATTCCGATATCATTGCGGTAATATAACCCGTTAAAGCTTATTTCTTCTGCTTCACTATACATTTTATTAACAGAAGATGTCACAGTTCTGCCCGTTGCAGTTAATACTAATACAGAGCCATTTACAGCTTCATATTCAAGGTACTTATTCTTTATGACTGAAGAGAAGAAATCAAGCTCAGTATTATCGTCAATCATATCTATCCCTGATATAACATTCTCGAAATTATCTTTATTCTTGCAGACTAAGACTAAAGAAGACGCCGTTAAGTCTTTTTGTTCAATAAATTCAACTTCATCACTAAAGGAACCTATAACACAAGACTTGAAAAGAGAGTATAAATCAGTATCAACCAGATTTAAAATAGCTGCAGCATCGCAATCTTGCAGGAATGATTCGTACCCCAGAACAAAAATATCACCATTGTCTGTTATTATACCATTTATTCCTAGTATTCCGGTATAAGGATTTCCTTCTATTTCTAAATAATCAAGAGTCGGATAAATTACATTATCCATAAGGTAATATTCATGATCGACAGATAATTTATAATTAGGAGAAATAGCTCCCATTCCTGATGTAAGCTGACCACCGTCACCTTCTAAGGAATGTTTATACATAATAGATGAACCTATTGGTAAGGCTTTGTAACCATCAGTAATTGTATAGAAATTAAACGGAGAACCCCATATATAATCTTCAATAATAATTTTACCGGCATTTTCGGCTAACATAGAATCAGTAATATTTTTAGCACTTTTGCTTGAAGTAAAAACAACAGCACTGGATTTTTGGTTTGTTTTAATAACAAATGGATTTTTGAGATTCTTAATATAATCAGCAATTAAATTTGATTTTTCAAAAATTCCAAACTTTGGAGTCGGGATTCGCAGTTTATATAGAATCTTTTTAGCTAAAGCTTTGTCTAAAACGATAGATGAAGCTGCCCTGGAGGGAGCAAAAATTGGCTGATTGTTTTTAATAAAAATATCAACGGTATTATTATCATACAAGGTAACCGGTATTGTTAAATCAATGCTATTTTCAACCGCAAATTCTAATAAATCTTTAGAATCTCTAAGATCCAAACAAGTTGTAAATTCTTTTAAAGTATCACTTGCAGGAGTTATATATATATCATGATTATTTGATAGCTTCTTTGCCAGAGCATATGCCTTAGCAGAATTTCCGATAATTAAAATCTTCTTTCCCATACAATTGATTATAACATAAAAAGGTTGGAGAAATTATACAAAGTAATCAATCATTGTTCGTAAAACAATATTAAAATTACCCCTGCGTTTATCCCAAGGTATTTTTCTGCCCAAAATACAACCGTGGGGTTTTTCTTTCTTTGTGTGTATTTCACTTAACCAGATAACCACTCGTAGTTACAGTAGGGTAGACTTCAGTCTACCTTGTTATTTGGTAGACTAAAGTCTACCCTACCTACTACCTAATAAAATAAAAAAAGTGTTAAATGAAAATCCATTCATTTAACACTCTTTT
>CALUVM010000030.1 GCA_944324255.1 Candidatus Gastranaerophilales bacterium
TTCTTTTATAAGCACATACAAAATCCGGCTTTATTGATTTAGGAATATAAAACAAACCTTTAACAGGTGGAGTAGTTTTCCTGTTGAGCTCACTAGCTTCATTTGCCTTATTTAAATCTCGCTCTAATTCAGCAATCATAATTAAGCGTGTTGTGTTATCAAGGTTTGGGAAATAGTACATAAAACTCCTATATTAAAATTTAAAGGAGATTATTAGGCTCATTATTGGAAAAGGATAATATTTATGATATTATTGTCTTAGGAGATATAAAGGTGAACTTATGACAGAGAGAATAGATGTTAACAATACATTAAATCTTGTTGTGGTTGGATTTGAGGCAATAAGTTTAAAAAATTTTGAAGATGATATTAAAACAAAAAGTTTTATAAAGGAAAAAAAATTTAATCAAAGTAGAAAAGGGTTTTTACCAACCCCACCGGGCGTTCCAGCATTTCAAGCTTCTTATCAGATTAAAAATGATGATTTTTTAACAATTGAATATAATCTTATCGATAAAAAGCTTATTATAATTCAAGATAACTATCGTGATAAAGGTAAGAATCAAGATTCAGAAATTGTTGAAATATTAAAGAGTATTTTAACACTTACGTCATCATCAAGAATTACGGCATTTGGAATAAATTATAGTACTGATATTATTCAAGACAAGAAACTATGTTTATTTAACCCTATAATAGAAGAAAAACTTGGAAATGACTACTGGAATACTAATATTGGTTTTAAGACAGAACTAGCCTTTAAGAGTACTGACTATACTGCCGTATATACAATCTTTAAAGATGAAGTATTAAGTCAGGAAAAAGGTGGTAGGTACTATTCTTTTAATTGTAATTTTGACTTTTCGCTTAATGTTGACGATAAATCTTCTAGAATTATTGATATATTTAAAGATAATAGCAAATATTATAATATTTACGAACAACAGAGGGAAAATATTTTAGAGCTATGAATAAATATAATAATGTAATACCATTTCGACAGCCTAAAAAGGAGTTTTCCGAAACAATGAATATGTATGATAAAAGAAATTTTAGTAGTTCAATTCCTGGGAATTCATATAATATACAAGATGAGAATTGTTTAGTAGAAAATGATAATTTATCATATGATGAAAATAATGAGGGAATGATGAAGGATAAAGCTATTCTATCAGAAAAAACTATTAATATTTTTTTAGCAACTATTGCAGTAACAGTAGCAGTATTAGCAATTATTATCTCAATTGCAGCATGGACAATAGACAAAAATATAGATTCAGTTAATAGCAATGTCAATTCAAAGTTTGATTCTATTAATACAGAGATAAAAGCCATAAATCAAAGACTAGACTATCAAGAAAAAATGAATACTCTTATTATTGAAAATGAAGTTAATAAAAAGATTAATCCTATAGGCAAATAATTATTTAGATAATTATTATGTGTAATGCTGCTATAGTGTTAGCGGGTATTGTTGGATTTTTTATTACAACTAAAATTCAATTAATAAACAAAATATGCATATTGCATTACTTTATTTAGAAAACTATAAAACTCTTAGTTATATGTTTATTATTAATTTAGCAAATAGATTCGTACTATATCATAGAAAAAGGAGCAATTTATTATATGCCACCTAAAAGCAAAAGAAATAATTAAAACCTACATTTTTTCATACAAAATTTTTTCAACTTCCAAATCTAAAAACTGTGGATTTCTGACATACTTCAATCCTATGCTATCAAGCGATTTTAACGATTTCGAGTTTTAAGTCGTATGTCAAGGTCCACCATTTATAAAAAAGAGCCGAAAAGGCTCTTTTATTGTATGTTTACACTGTTTGTGACAAAAAAAGAATAAAACCCAAAATTTTTAAAAACAGGCTAAAGCCTTTAATCATCTGGGTTTTCAGAGGTTCGAGTCTCTTAATCTGTTTTGTCATGCTGAACTTGTTTCAGCATTTTACAAACTTGGCGTTAATCTCATAGCTGTTAAGACCCTGAAATGAATTAAGGGTGACAGCACGTTTTAATTAGCATCCATAAGTTTTTTATTTTGTGCGGATAGGGTTTGAATCTTGCAAATACCTTTACAACTATATTTTATTGGTGCAAAAATTTGCACCCTACACAATTAAAATCAAAGAATTTCTATATTCCGATTAATATTCAATTTATTGTTGGGCTTCCTGAAATGTACCCCTAAAAACGTAATCAATCTGCAGGCAAGTTTTTGAATACAATAAAAAAGGAGGGATAATAAGAAAACAAAAAAGCCCAACTTACAGGCTAATTCCCCAAAAATAGAATTAAAATGCAGAAATAGTATAAATATTGACCCCGACAGGGGAATTGATATTTATTTAATCCGGATTTAATCTGGGGTATGAAAAAAATTTGCTTTTTCCTGCTTATACTTATTGTTATTCCGGTTTTTGCCTATGAGGTTTATTCTCCTGATGATTATCACTACAAATCCGGCGGAGATAAGCTCCTTTTTGTAATCGATTTTTCTAACAGTATGGGCGAATACCTTCAGCATGAAACAAAGGTTAATCAGGTTAAAGATATTATGTCAAAAATACTTCCTGAGATTGACCCTTCAACCAGAACCGGAGTGAGAGTTTACGGGCATACCTGTAATATTTTTGCATACAATGCCTGCAGAAGTTCTGAGCTCCTTGTTCCTCTTGAGATGAACAATTCTCCACGAATTCTTGATTCAATAAAAAAACTCCGCCCGAGAGGTATGACTCCGATTACGTATTCGCTTAAACAGGCAGTCAAAAAAGATTTTGAAGGAAAAGAAGGTTCTAAACATATAATTCTGCTTACTGACGGAGGGGAAAATTGCGATGAAAGCCCATGTGATTATTCAATAGAACTTGTTAAAACAAGGAAAGATATAAAAATTGATGTTATAGCATTTGATGTTAAAAATTCTGATGATTTAGCCCAGCTTCAATGTACAGCCGATGTTACCGGCGGGCATTTTATACAGGCTGATACTAAAGCGCAGCTTTTTAATTCAATGGAAGAGCTGATTCTGCCTCATAAAAGTGTTGAAGCGTTGATTTATCAGGGAGAAGGCTAAGCCTTTTTACATTCAAAATTTTTTTGTGATAAAATTAAGTAAATTGAAGTTGATGAGGTTTATGAAATGGAAGATTTAAGAGAAAAATATGAAGTTGTAATAGGCTTGGAAGTCCATGCCCAGCTTAAGACAAAGTCAAAGATATTTGCACCTGACAGCACGGAATTCGGAAATGAACAAAATACTCAGATAAGCCCGATTACGCTTGGTATGCCGGGAGTTCTTCCTGTGCTTAACAAAGAATGTGTAAATATGGGTATTTTATTAGGTCTTGCGCTTAACTGCGAAATCCCTTCAAGATGTAAGTTTGACAGAAAACAATATTTCTATCCGGATCTTCCTAAGGGATACCAGATTTCACAATATGACGAACCTATTTGTGTTAATGGTTATATAAATGTTAAAGGTAAAAGAATCGGAATTACAAGAGCTCACCTCGAAGAAGATGCCGGAAAGCTCGTTCACGTAGGTGCTGCAGGACTTAACGGTTCAGCATACTCTCTTGTTGATTTAAATAGAGCAGGAACTCCGCTTCTGGAAATAGTTTCCGAGCCTGATATGCGCTCAAGCGAAGAAGCAAGGAACTATATGGAAGAATTAAGAAGTATTGTAAGATATCTCGGGGTTTGCGACGGAAACCTTGAAGAAGGCTCTATGAGATGTGATGCTAATATTTCAATCATGCCTAAAGGTTCAAAAGAATTCGGCACAAGAGCTGAAATCAAGAATGTAAACAGCTTTTCAGCACTTCAAAGAGCAATTGAATACGAAATTGACCGTCAAATAGAAATAGTTGAAGGCGGCGGGCAGGTCGTTCAAGAAACCAGACTCTGGGATGATAACTTAAGAGAAACTCGCTCTATGAGAGGAAAAGAAGATGCTCATGATTACAGATACTTCCCTGAACCGGATTTGATGCCGCTTGAAATCTCTCGAGAATGGGTAGAAGAAATCAGGGCTAAAATGCCTGAGCTTCCGGAAGCAAAACGTGAAAGATATATGAGTTTAGGTTTGAGCGAGTATGATGCATCGGTTATAGTAGAACAAATGCCGCTTGCGCTTTTCTTCGACAGGGTTCTTGAACTCGGCGGAAATGCTAAAACTGCCGTAAACTTTATTATGGGTGAGATTGCCGCATACTTAAAGGAAAATAAAGTTGAAATTACCGATACAAAATTGACTCCTGAAAATCTGGTTGAACTTATTCAGCTTATTGAAAAAGGTACAATTTCAAACAATATCGGTAAACAAATTCTTGTAGAAGATATGATTACAAACGGAGAAAAAGCTTCTCAAATAGTTGAAAGAAAAGGTTTAAGCCAGATTTCTGACGAGGGAGCTATTAAGGAAATAGTCCAAAAAGTTATAGATTCTCATCCGGCAGAAGTCGAATCATATAAGAACGGTAAAACCAATCTTCTGGGATTCTTTGTAGGTCAGGTTATGAAAGAAACAAAAGGAAGAGCCAACCCTAAAACGGTTAACGAGCTTATAAGAGAATTGTTAAAATAATAATTAAAAAGAGGTACCCGAAGGTACCTCTTTTATTTAACATTTCTTTTTAGCCAGACTCTCAATTTCTTTTCTATCTTTTATGTCGTCATCATCGTTTGTTATAATTTCAAAAAGGATAGGTTTATCTGAATCGGGTGAACAGAATTCATTTAACTGAGAAGTAACCTCTTCTTTTGTTTCTGCCCTCAGGTATTTAAACCCGCAGGTTTCCGCCCACGATTTTGCACCGCCTTTAAAATGCCCTGCGGCGGCTATATACGGCTCAACCCCTTCATAGCCTAAATGTTCTGTTAGATTCTTATTTAATTTAAATTCAACTCCTTTGTTATTATTAATGACGATTATCCGGAAGTTTTTCCCTAAATCTCTTTGTCCCAGAGCATTCATATCATAGAAAAATGCCAGATCTCCGATAATTCCGAAACAAAGCTTATCCTTATTTACCAGTGACTGCCCTAATAATGATGATACAGCTCCGTCAATTCCAAACCCGCCCACATTAACATTCACATCAATACTTTCATCAAGTTTAAAATAGTTCATACATCTTAGTGAGTTTAGTATTCCGAGATGAAGTGAAGAGTTTTGCGGCAGATATTTTGCAGCCTGCTGGCAGACAAACATATTAGACATCCCAAATTCAGGATAGGTGTAATCAGCTTCAATTTGTTTCAAATCCTGGTAATATCTTATTTTTTCAGAAGACTTGTTTTTTAGAGTTCTGAAAAATTCTTTTTCTTTACAGTTAAACAATTTATTGATTGGTTTATCAAAGCGGCATTTAAATTCTCCGTTTTCTGAAACTCTCCATATTCGCTGCTGGTTAATAAGCGGCCAGGATTGATATTCTCCGGAAACATTACCTATATCAATTAATATGTCGGCAGGGTTATTTTTTATACCGGAAGTTGCAGCCATAGATATAAGTATCTTGTTTTTGCCGTGGTAATTTGATGATTGATCACAAAATACAGATGCATCGTAGGATTCAGCAAAATCGGAGATAAGTTTTTCGGTTTCTTTATCAAATTTAGCGTGAGAACCTATATAGACGGATATTTTTTTATTTTGCAATTCTGCAGTTAAGTGTTCAAAATCAATATCATAATACTCTGTTGTCCATATAGTTTGTGGTAATTCTTGATATCCTTCGCTGTAGTCTAAAGAGGACGGACAATTTATATGAACCGGAGCGGGGTTGTGCCTGATTCCGGCAAGAGCTCCGTTTGCAAGTGCTAAAAATCTTAATCTGTCAGTATTATCTGAAATTCTTGGAAGGGTTACTGATACGGTTTTTATATCATTTTGAGAAACAGAGCGGTCAAGATGCTGCGGAATGGCAGTAAACTCTGTTGCTGCATAATTGAAAAAAGTTAATGCAATGATAGGCAGTTTTCTGTAATACGCTTCTGTTAGTGCAGATATATAGTTTCTACTTGCTGTCGCTTCCGTACATGCGATAACAACCGGTTCATTCGTTTCATAAGCAATTCCTGTTGCTGTATAAGCGGCGCTTCTTTCATCTACAACAGAATATAATTTAAAGAAATTATCTTGTTGTACTATTGAAGCAAACATAGAATTTTGGTTTCCGGGGCTGATTACTATATGTTGGATTCCGTATGCCTTCAATATTGCTGTAATATATTGTACGGTGCTGAACGGATTCCCGTGGCTGTTTCTTAACTTATCCGGTTTATTTTTGCCAAAACAGTCTATAATTGATGCCAAGTTTTTCATATATCCTCCTAGCTCGGTTCCTTTTTTCATATTAGCATAATTATATGTTATTTTGTAAAAATAAGAAGGCTATATATACAAAGCTATTTTAAATGTAGTAGAATTTAGTATATTAAAAGGAGAACAGGTATATGGGTAAAATAAATAAAGCGCTTATAAAAACCTGGTTTGTAACCGGAGCATCAAGCGGATTCGGTGAAGAAAACTGCCGGCAGTTGTTGGAAAGAGGATATAATGTGGTTGCGGTTTCCAGAAAGGTGCCGGAGATTGAGCATCCGAACGTTCTCTGCCTTTCTGTTGATGTAACAAAACCTGAAACTATTCAATCGGCAATTCAAAAAGGGATTGAACGCTTTGGGGGAATTGATGTTGTGGTAAATCATGCAGGATTTTCTGCTTCTGCTCCTTTGGAAACAGAAAGTCTTGAAAGTATGAAAGAGGTTATGGAGGTTGATTTCTGGGGTACTTTTAATGTAATAAAAGCAGTATTGCCTTATTTTAGAGAGAACAAAAAGGGTACTATTATATGCAATTCTTCTATGTCTGGAATCTCATACAGGGCATACGGTGCGGCATATTGTTCCGCAAAGCATGCAGTAGTAGGACTTGCTTCCGTTTGCAGGCATGAAACGCAGGGATTCTGTCGTGTTATGGTTCTTGAACCCGGTTTTTTTGAAGAAACAAATGTTAGTAAAAATGCAAGAATGCAAATAGTATCAAATATTCCTGAATATGCAAAGATGAAGAATTTTGTTATAAATACGGCATTAAAGAAGCGCAATAACCTCTATCTTGCGGTAAAACATATAATAGATACCGTAGAAGAAGAAAAACTGCCGCTGCATTTGATTCTGGGCGAGGACGCTATAGCAAAAGCAGAGGTTACGGTAAAATATCTAAAAGAAGGAATAAAAAGAGCTAAAAGAAATAAAGTCGGCGGACAGATTAGGAAAAATGATTTTATAAGTAAAATTAAAAGATTTTTTCTGTTAGCTTCCTGGATTTAAATTTTTATTTGTTCTGAACTGTACAAATAATTAAAAATATGATATTTATATAGTTAGTTAGTTAGTTACTTACTTATTTATTTTATAAAGAAAGGTCTTTTAGTATGAAAAAGGGTTACACATTGGCAGAAGTACTCATATGCGTAGCAATTATTGGTGTGCTTGCTGCAATACTGGTTCCGCTGGCAAACAAATTTAAGCCGGATGCAACAAAAGCTATGTATGTGAAAACATATGATGCTCTTGTAAATATGACAAGAGATATTTCATCAAATGCAGCATACTATCCGATGCTAAGTGCAGATGGAAAGTATAACTATCAGAAGGCTCCGTTATTTAATTTGCAAGAAGTGAGTATAGGTAAGGATACTTCCGGTAATGAGTTAAAATATGGCGGTAATGCTGCAAAATTCTGTCAGCTGCTTGCTTTATCAATTGAATCTACTCTGGATGCAGCTCCTAATTGTTCTGTATCTCCGGTATCTTACTCGGAAGCATCTTTTAATACTCCGTCTTTCACAACCAGCCGTGGAGTTGAATTTGTTGTTGGAACGGATACAGACGGGACGACTACATATAAGACAGATATTTATGTTGATGTAAACGGTAAAAACGGAAATAACTGCCTGTATGATTCAAGTAAATGTAAACACCCTGATAGATTTAAATTTCTGGTATCTGCTGACGGGCATGTTATTCCGGCTGACCCTATTGGTATAGAATACTTAAAAACCCGTATGAATTGGAGAAAATCTGATATTGATACAAAAGCACTTCCTAATAACGGAAATATTCTTGCCGCATTGCCGGATGACTGGAATAATATACTTCCTGAGACTGTTATTAATAATAATAATGATGATGATGATGATGGTGGTGATAACGGTGGTGATGACGGGAAAGGAATTGGCGTTACTATTGGAATTCCGGCACAAAGGCTTTGCTACGAAGGGGAAATCCCTAAACTAATTAACGGGAAATTGAGTTGTGCATTAAGAGGCACTTGCCCGAAAGGTCAGGTTTGGTATGATGAAGTTAGAGCATGTCGTACACCTGGGGTTTGTATAACTACTATGGTATATGATCCTGTTACAGATCGTTGTGTGCCACGGGATGATGGAATAGGTAATGGTGATCATATTTTACCAAATCAGGATTTTATATATCGTAATTAAGATTAACAAATGTAAAACTTTTCCGGAGGTCATGGGCTTTTGACCTCCGGTTGTTTTTATATTATTAGTGTGAGATTCACAATTGCGGAGATGTTTAGAGTTTGTCAAGCGTATTAACATAAAAATTCCATGAAAAAAAATTAACAATTTTAACATTGTTGAGAAAAGTAAACATATTGATTCTACTGGGTTTTACGGATTGTGACGTTTTGTGAATTTATTGATTAGAATTATTGTTTGAATTATCATTAATTCATAGGATTAAATTTGGGGAAGAGAATGTTATTCTCTAATTGTAAAGGATAGTTAGGCCCAAAAGCTGAAGAAAAATAGCTAGCCTTAGTGTATATAAGGAGGACAAAGGTTAAAATGCAGAATAGTTTAAATAAGGAAAGAAACATTGTAGAATTTACCTCTCCAAAATCAGCAGCAACCGACGTAATTAAAGGTACGGCTGTACCTAACAGTGAGTTTGTTTCTCAGGTAGCAAAATTGAATGAAGCTCCAAAAACAGCTCAGGTTACGCCTTTAAAAATAAAATCAGTTCACGTTATTAAAAAAGACGGAACAAAAGAAGAATTTGATAACAGAAAAATTATTAATGCTGTTAAAAAGTCTGCAACAAGAGCCTTGGTAAACCTTACTGAAGAGGACTTGAAACAGATTTGTGATTTCGTAGATAATAATATTGTAAGAATGAATAAAGAAGAAGTTTCTATTGCCGATATGCATAACCTTGTAGAAGGCGCATTAGAACATCTTTATCCGAGTGTTGCACAAAGCTACAGAAACTACAGAAATTACAAACAGGATTTTGTACATATGCTAGACAAAGTTTATCAAGAATCTCAGAGAATTATGTACATCGGCGATAAAGAAAATGCCAATGCCGATTCTACTCTGGTATCAACAAAACGTTCATTAATCTTTAATGAATTGAATAAGGAATTATACAAGAAATTCTTCTTAACAGTGGATGAGCTTCAGGCAATAAGAGATGGTTATATTTATATTCACGATATGTCAGCAAGAAGAGATACAATGAATTGTTGTTTGTTTGACGTAGCTTCCGTTCTCAAAGGCGGTTTTGAGATGGGCAACCTCTGGTATAATGAGCCAAAATCTCTTGATGTTGCTTTTGATGTAATCGGAGATATCGTTATGGCTGCAGCAAGCCAGCAATACGGCGGGTTTACGGTTGCAGAAGTGGATAAAATTCTTGCTCCTTATGCTGAAAAAACTTTTGAAAGACAAAATAACAAATATATATGCTTAGGTTTGTCCTTTGAAAAAGCGAGAGAAGCAGCTTTAGCTGATGTTCAAAAAGATTTTGAACAAGGATTCCAGGGCTGGGAATACAAATTTAATACAGTAGCTTCATCAAGAGGCGATTATCCGTTTATTACCGTAACCGCAGGTTTGGGCACAGGTATTTATGAAAAGATGGCTACAATGTCTATGCTCAAAATAAGACAGGGCGGGCAGGGTAAAAAAGAATGTAAAAAACCTGTATTATTCCCGAAAATAGTTTTCTTGTATGACGAGAACCTTCACGGACCGGGCAAAATTAATGAAGATTTGTTCAAAGCCGGTGTTGAATGCTCAAGTAAGACCATGTATCCTGACTGGTTATCCCTGACAGGTGAAGGTTATGTAGCTTCTATGTATAAAAAGTACGGAAGAGTAGTTTCTCCTATGGGATGCAGAGCTTTCTTGTCGCCTTGGTTTGAAAGAGGCGGTATGGAACCGGCTGATGAAAACGATAAACCGATTTTCGTAGGACGTTTTAATATCGGTGCAATCAGCTTACACCTTCCGATGATTTATGCTAAGGCTAAGAAGGAAAGCAAAGATTTTTATGAAGTTCTTGATTACTATATGGAACTTATAAGACAGCTTCATATCAGAACTTATGACTACCTTGGTGAAATGAAAGCATCCGTTAACCCTCTTGCATACTGCGAAGGCGGGTTCCTCGGCGGACATCTGGGTATCCATGATAAAATCAGACCGCTTTTAAAATCTTCTACAGCTTCATTCGGTATTACAGCTTTGAATGAATTGCAAGAAATCCATAATGGTAAATCTCTTGTAGAAGATGGTCAATTTGCTATTGAAGTTATGGAATATATTAACAATAAGATTCAAGAATACAAGAAAGAAGATGGAATCTTATACGCAATCTACGGTACTCCTGCAGAAAACCTCTGCGGATTACAGATTAAACAATTTAGAAAGAAATACGGAATTGTTGAACATGTTTCCGACAAGCCGTACGTTTCAAATTCTTTCCACTGCCATGTATCAGAACAGATAGGACCTATCCAGAAACAGGATTTGGAAAAACGTTTCTGGGATTTGTTTAACGGCGGAAAAATTCAGTATGTAAAATATCCGATTGATTACAACATGGATGCAATAGAAACTCTTATCCACAGAGCAATGGATATGGGGTTCTATGAAGGGGTTAACCTTTCACTCTCATACTGTGATGACTGCGGGCATCAGGAACTCAATATGGATGTTTGTCCAAAATGCGGTTCCAAAAACCTGACTAAAATTGAAAGAATGAATGGTTATCTCGCATATTCAAGAGTTAAGGGTGATTCCAGACTTGCTGACCATAAGATGGAAGAAATCAAAGACAGAGTCAGCATGTAATGTATAAATTTAGAAACGGGGTTGATTAATTATCAACCCCGTTTTTTTATTGTAAAATTATTTATTTTCCGGACTCTGGATATAAATATCATACTGTTCATACTGATTTTCGCTTACAGCAGTTATAATGTGGTTGTCGATATTATAAGCTTTTGATGAACGAGGATCAAAACCCAGTTTATATCCGGCTTCATAAGCTGTCCATTCATAATAAAAATCATCCAGAGTATTGGCAGTAAAGCCCATTCTTTCAGATACTTTATCAAAAGAACGCTGTTTGATTTCTTCTATATCAATTCCGCAATTAAAGTCGGAAAATGCCAGAGCAATATATTTTTCCGTATGGCTGATAGAAAAATGCTTTGCCCCGGATTTTAAAAGCGGCTTTTTCTTATCAAAGACAACTTCTCTGTCATCTATTTTATAGAATTCCCTTAGAATTCTGTCAACCATTAAATATGAAAGACAATGTTCATTCCATTTTTTAGGGTTCGAAATCTCTTTTTTCTGAAACTCTTTCAAAAGTTCTTTATGAACATTATCTGCATCAATTACTTCTATAACAAAAATATCCATAGAATAATTATACCATAATAAAAATATTAACTTGAAATTATGTGTATTCGCTCAAATACGCTTTAAAAAGCGGGGCGGATGAGAATTCATCCGCCCCGCTTAATTTAATTTAGCTTATTTGCTTGCTCCTGATTTTTCGATAATTTCTTTTTCGATGTTAGCAGGAACTTGTTCGTATTTCTGGAATTCCATAGAGAATGTACCACGTCCTTGAGTGTTAGATCTCAAGTCAGTAGCATAACCGAACATGTTAGCCAGAGGTACAACCGCTCTTACAATTACGTTACCGGTATTGCCTTGAGGTTCTTGACCTTCAACACGACCTCTTCTTCTTGAAATATCACCGATAATAGTACCTGTAAATTCTTCAGGGATTTCGATTTCAACTTTCATCATCGGTTCAAGAATGCAAGGCTGAGCTTTTCTTGTACCTTCTTTGATAGCCATAGAACCTGCGATTTTGAACGCCATTTCTGAAGAGTCGACTTCGTGGTAAGAACCGTCATAAAGCTCAACTTTAACGTCAATCATAGGGAATCCTGCTAAGATACCGCCTTCAAGAGCTTCTTCCATACCTTTTCTGGCAGGTTCAATGTATTCTTTAGGAATAGCACCACCGACGATTTTGTTTTCAAATACAAAACCTTCGTTTTCGCCGGCAGGTGAGATTCTAATCTTAACGTGACCGTACTGACCTTTACCACCTGATTGACGGGCAAATTTAGAATCTTGATCCGCTGTTCCTCTGATTGTTTCACGATAAGCAACTTGAGGTTTACCGATATTAGCTTCTACTTTGAATTCTCTCAACATACGGTCAACAATAATATCAAGGTGAAGTTCGCCCATACCTGAAATAATTGTCTGACCTGTTTCTGTATCGGACTTAACTCTGAAAGAAGGATCTTCTTCAGCAAGTTTTTGAAGTGCAATACCCATTTTATCCTGGTCAGCTTTTGTTTTTGGTTCAATAGCAACAGAGATAACCGGTTCAGGGAAGCTCATTCTTTCTAAGATAATAGGAGCTTTTTCATCACACAATGTATCACCTGTTGTAGTATCTTTCAAACCAACAGCCGCACAAATGTCACCGGCATAAACTTCGGTTTCTTCAAGTCTCTGGTCAGCATACATGCGAACCAATCTTGAAATACGTTCTTTTTTACCGTTAGTAGCATTAAGAACATAAGAACCGGAAGTGATTACACCTGAGTAAACTCTTAAGAATGTTAAACGGCCTACAAACGGGTCTGTCATAACTTTGAATGCAAGAGCTGAGAACGGTTCTGAGTCGGAAGAATGTCTTTCAACTTTTGTTCCGTCTTCAAGTTCGCCTTCAATAGCTTTAACATCAACCGGAGAAGGCATCAATTCTACAATTGAATCTAAAAGAAGCTGTACACCTTTGTTCTTGAATGCTGTACCGCAAGTTACAGGAACAATTTTGTTATCGCAAACAGCTTTTCTCAATCCTCTCTTCAATTCATCTACTGTAATAGAAGCAGGATCTTCAAAATATTTTTCCATCAAATCATCATTTTCGCCAGCGATAGCTTCAACAAGCTCATCTCTGTATTTTTGAGCCATTTCAAGCATATCAGCCGGAATATCTTCTTCCTTGATGTCTGTACCTAAATCATTAGTATAGATTTCAGCTTTCATAGTAAAGAGGTCAATAAGTCCTCTGAACTTATCTTCTGCGCCGATAGGAAGTCTGATAGGGAATGCATTAGCACCCAATCTGTTTTTGATTTGGTCAACTACTCTGTAGAAATCAGCACCTGTTCTGTCCATTTTGTTAACAAATACCATTCTAGGAACTTCATATCTGTTAGCCTGTCTCCAAACAGTTTCTGATTGTGATTGAACACCGCCTACTGCGCAGAATACTGCAACAACACCGTCTAATACACGTAGAGAACGTTCAACTTCAATTGTAAAGTCAACGTGGCCCGGGGTGTCGATAATGTTAATCTGGTGTCCTTTCCATTCAGCTGTAACAGCTGCTGATTGGATTGTGATACCTCTTTCTCTTTCTTGTTCCATAAAGTCAGTTACTGCTGCACCATCGTGAACTTCACCGAGTTTATGTGTTTTACCTGTATAAAACAGGATACGTTCAGTTGTAGTGGTTTTACCGGCATCGATGTGAGCGGCAATACCAATATTTCTGATTTTTTCTAATGGAGTCTTTCTTGCCATTGTCTCAATTTCCTTTTTATATTTTAACTACTACTATTTATACTGTTAACCAGTTAATTTTATTCTCACATAAACAAAAATCATGTACAAGTAGTGCTTTAAACTTCAATCAGACGTAATTAAACGGTCTTTTGTTTACAAATTGTAACAACATGCAATAAACAAAAACACTAATTTTATTGACACAAAACCATGTTCGTTCTAGCATTAAGGTACCCTAGTCGAAATTTTCTTGCCGGATTTGACGGCTCAGGGGGCGGGGTAAATATTCCCGGTTTGATTTATAATTACCAGCCGAAAGCATTCAGGTTTGTTTTATAACCGCAAACAGGAAGATTTATCTCACAAGATTACTAAGAAAAGGTAAAAGGAGAAAAAGTTATGCCTACAATTAACCAGCTTGTACGTTCAGAACGTAAAAAGCTAACAGACAAAACCAAATCGCCGGCTCTTATGGAATGTCCACAAAGACGAGGCGTTTGTACAAGGGTTTACACAACAACCCCTAAAAAACCTAACTCAGCTTTGAGAAAGGTTGCCAGAGTCAGATTAACTAACGGATTTGAAGTTACTTCTTATATTCCGGGTATCGGACACAACCTCCAGGAGCACAGTGTTGTTCTTATAAGAGGCGGAAGGGTTAAAGACCTTCCTGGTGTTAGATATCACATTGTACGTGGTACTTTAGATACAGCGGGTGTTGCAAACAGAGAACAAAGCCGTTCTAAATATGGTGCCAAAAAAGCTAAAGGAGGTAAGAAATAATGTCTAGAAGATCTAAACCTGAAAGAAGAGTTCCTTCAGCTGACCCTATTTACAACAGCGTAGATGTATCTAAATTTATTAACAGAATTATGAGACGCGGTAAGAAGTCTCTTGCTGAAAGAATATTCTATTCAACAATAAAGAAAATCGAAGAAAGAACAAACGAAAAAGGATTGGAAATTTTCCAGAAGGCTGTTACAAATGCAACTCCTTTATTGGAAGTTAAAGCAAGACGTATCGGCGGTTCTACTTATCAGGTACCTATTGATGTAAAACCTGACAGAGGATTTGCCCTTTCTTCATCCTGGTTAATTTCTGCTGCTAAAAACAGAGGCGGAAAATCATTCGTAGAAAAATTAACTAACGAATTGATTGATGCATCTAACGGTAACGGCGCAGCTTGCAAAAAGCGTGAAGATACCCACAGAATGGCAGAAGCTAACAAAGCATTTGCTCACTACAGATACTAATTTGTGTTTGAAAATAAAAAAAGCGGCTTATATTTTTATAAGCCGCTTTTTCTTGATAAAGTTTTTTTTAGTTAAATATATCGTTCCAATAATTTATCTAATTCCCATGGGGCTAAATCCTTAAGAGAGCGTTTAAAATATGGTTCACCGTTACGTGCAATATTATAGCCATTTTGGGATTTATAATCAGGACTGAAATTATCCATTGATAAGTTTTTAATATGACCTCTTTCAATAGCTTTGTTACGATTATATTGGTATTTATTTTTTTTAGCCTCTCTATCCGGAATATCTCCAACGGGTTGTAAGTTACCTTTATAACCTTCATCAAATGGAGTAATTTCATTATAATATGGTGGAGTATAAAATCCGTCCTGAATCATTTTATTAGCATTATTTTCTAAATTTTTAAGCCTATTCGTCCATCCTTCATGCCATTTTCTCTGACTAGGGTTATGTTTAACAATATCATCAAAATATTTTTGACGATTATCAAGCATTTCATAGAAATTTTCATTACTTTGTTTAAACACTCTTTTTGCTTCTGTAGGACCTGATGTAACCGCCATATCAAATAATGCCATTGCATCTCTAGGGTCAGTATATTTATCAGCACCTGATTCTTTCCAGTACATATTGTAATAAATATTTTTAGCCTCTTCTTTTGTTAAACCGTTTTTTACAGATGCTAATGGAAGATTATTCATTTTACGCCAAGCATCGAATGTATCTTGAGTCACTCCATAGTTAGTTGCACCTCCTTTATCATCGGGATCATTATTATATCCCCCTTCCAATCCAAATAACAATTCTACGATTTTTTCAAAATTTTTGTCATTGTTCATTATTTTTCTCCTTTCCTTATGAATTGACAAATTCTCATAAAATTCGATATTATGAATTTATGAGAAAAATATATTTA
>CALUVM010000031.1 GCA_944324255.1 Candidatus Gastranaerophilales bacterium
CCGCCTTGGCTTCCTCTCGGGTAACGTGACATTTAGTCACCTTCCCCTCGGCACAGTCAACTGCGCTAACGCCCCTTAGTAAATATTCAATTTTTTTGTCTGCAGTTGCGTAGCGCGCAAGGCTTCCGCCTTGGCTTCCTCTCGGGTAACGTGACATTTAGTCACCTTCCCCTCGGCACAGTCAACTGCGCTAACGCCCCTTAGTAAATATTCAATTTTTTTGTCTGCAGTTGCGTAGCGCGCAAGGCTTCCGCCTTGGCTTCCTCTCGGGTAACGTGACATTTAGTCACCTTCCCCTCGGCACAGTCAACTGCGCTAACGCCATCATACTATGGTAGTATAACACAAAGACTATTTTCTTCAAAATTCTATTGTCCGGAGCTCTTTTTCCTCTTCTTATACAGGTTTTTGAATAATACATAAACCTCTGAAAGCAAAAGAACAATCACAAACAGCCAGAATATATTATCCATATCCTTTGTTAAAGATTTATGACTCATTTTTAATGCTCCGGCAATCCATCCTATAACAACCCAGGAAGCTATATACAATGTCGGAAGTTCACTGCTGAAATGTTTAATTATCCCCCAGAACTTGAATTTAACAAAATAATTTGAAAATATATGAGCCAGACTAATAGCAATTGCTATAATATTCATATATACGGCAAGAATAATTGGATTCTGCTGGTGGTAAGTTAAAGGGTTCATAAGTATCATCCACATGTTTTTATCCGCAGCATCAAACGCCGCCCATGCCAGCAGCAGCAACGGGCCTGAAATCAATAACAAATACCAGTAAAACTTATCCGGATTCACACAATGTTTTAAAACCTTTCCGAACAGCCATCCCGTGACCGGATATATAATCCAATTACAGAAAGAGAAACATACATAACTATTAGCCGTAAAATTCTTTATAGGAATAAAAAGCCCGATAAAAGAAAAATAAAAGTTATCATTAGATAGTTTAACAAAGATTTCGTTTGCACATAATGCCCCGATTGCAGTTAAAACAATTGTTATTAAAAATATCGTTAAATTTGAGAACTTAAAATGTTTAACAAACGCAAAAAACAAAAATGCTAAACCCGCAAATTGCAATATATCGCCGCTTAACAACATTAAAAACTTACTCTGGGTCATTACTCCGCCAAACATCGGATAACTTCCGAAAATCATCCATGGAAGAATCTCTCTTAAAAAGTTTAACAAATATCCTGTTAACAAAAGTATTATCCCACGCCTAAAGCAGCATTTGGGAGAATCATTCCTTGTATATGCAAGCCCCAGCCCCATGCTGAACATAAAAAACTGTGCGCCAAGAAGTCTTACCAGATTATGCGCTATATAACTTGCACTTAAAGATGGCGTGTTTGTATATTTAACCGCATAAAAAACATGGCAGAGTATCATTAAAATTATACAGATAGTCTTGCATAAATCTACAGCCGGCTGACGTCCGGTATTAACTTTTTCTGCACTAAATAAATTCCTGATACTCATCCTAAACCCCAAACTTTCACATGCAAATACACATGAGGTACTTAGTTCTATAATAACATAAATTACAAAAAACTTCCCCTTTGCAACATTTTATTGTTATTATATTAACTAAGCAAATATATTTAAGAAAGGCGGGGTTAAGTATGAAAATTGTTATAATCGGAGGAGGCGCATCAGGAGCCAGTGCAGCAGCCAGATTAAGAAGACTTGATGAAAATGCGGAAATTATAATTCTGGAAAAGACTAATGAAATTTCTATTGCAAATTGCGGACTGCCTTATTACGTATCCGATGTAATCTCAGATAGAACGCAGATGCTTGTTTCTAATCCCGACAAATTCAAAAGCTGGTTCAATATTGATGTACGCCTGAACAGCGAAGTTGTAAAGATTAACAGGCAATCAAAAACCCTGACCCTCCAAACAGGAGAAAATATTAGTTATGACAAACTTATCCTGACTCCGGGAGCAAGTCCTATTGTTCCGCCTTTTGAAGGCATGGACAGGTCAAAAGTTTTCACTGTCCGCACACTTTTTGATGCTGACAGAATAAAAACATACATAAGACAAACCGGTGCTAAAAAAGCTGCCGTAATCGGGGGAGGGTTTATAGGACTTGAAATGGCAGAAAATCTTATCGAAATGAACCTGCAAGTATGTCTTATTGAAATGGCTGATCAAATTCTCTCTCCGGCAGATAAAGAAATAGCCGCAGCAGCCCAGAATGAGATGAGGCAAAATGGAGTCGAACTCATTCTTTCTGACGGGGTTAAAAAGTTTAGCGGAAATAAAATTATACTCAATTCCGATAGAGAAGTTGATTTTGATATCGTAATAATGGCAATAGGAGTTAAACCCGAAATATCACTTGCAAAAGACTGCTCCCTTGATACAAATCTCGGAATTCTGGTTAATAAATATATGCAGACTTCTGATGAAAATATTTATGCCGCCGGCGACAGTGTTGAAGTTAAAGATTTTGTAACAGATTCTTCCGCTCTAATTCCGCTTGCGGGGCCCGCAAACAGGCAGGGACGAATTATTGCAGATAATATTTGCGGACTTAATTCTACCTACAAAAAAACTCAAGGCGCATCTGTTTTAAAGATTTTCGGACTAACTGTTGCCTGCGTAGGAAACAACGAGAAACAGCTGAAAGATAAAGGCGTTTCCTATCTGAAAACAATTATTTTCGGGAAATCCCATGCCGGATATTATCCGGATTCAACCCAAACACTTTATAAAATGCTATTCACTTCTGACGGAAAAATTCTCGGTGCTCAAGCCGCCGGAAGAGAAGGGGTTGAAAAACGAATTGATGTAATTTCATCTATTATGAGAAATAACGGCACAATTCAGGATATGCTGGATAGTGAACTCTGCTATGCACCGCCGTATTCTTCAGCCAAAGACCCTGTAAATACTTTAGGTATGGATGCCGAAAACATACTAAGAGGATTGGTAAAACCTGCTTTCTATGAAGATTTAAAAGACTCTTACCTGATAGATGTCAGAATGCCGGAAGCATTCAAAACAGAAACTATAGAAGGTGCTATTAATATTCCGATAAGTCAAATTCGTGCAAGACTCAGCGAAATACCTGAAGAGAAAAAGGTTGTGCTGTTCTGTAATACAGGATATACAAGCTATTGCGCTTCAAGAATCTTGACCCAGAACGGTTTTAATAACATCTACTCGTTTATGGGCGGTATAGAACTTTATAAAATAATTACTCAAAATAATAAAACTAAAGCTGAACTAATAAAATTTTAAATAAATTACACTCCCAAAAATGTAAAACAAACAAACGCAACTCAATGTATATTGTGTTGTATAAATTAATAAAGTTTTATATGGTCTAAAAATTGCTCTATATTTTATTTAATGCTTAACAATTTGTTACACTGATATAAAAATTTTTCGCTTATTAAATCATAAAACCTCTTTAAGTGTAAAACT
Source organism: Candidatus Gastranaerophilales bacterium (assembly GCA_944324255.1). GTDB lineage: Bacteria > Cyanobacteriota > Vampirovibrionia > Gastranaerophilales > Gastranaerophilaceae > CAG-196. The sequence continues at coordinate 3,464 of CALUVM010000031.1, forward strand.
CCGAAACCAGCTATATTACTGTATACAAGACATGTTGAGTTACAAGAACAAACTCAACACAATATACATTATGTTGAATAAACGGGGAAATAGTTTTTAACACGAAAAGGAGTTAAGTATGGGAAAAATTTCTGGAGAAAAGAAAATTATTTTGGACAAAAATGAAACAAAAAGAATGCTGAGAGAAGCACAAAGGACTGCTGCACGCAGAGCCAGAAGGGCAGCAAGAGAAGCTCAAAAACTTCAGGAGGATATTAATCGAGCTTTAAAAGAAATAAAAACACCTGAACAATTAGAAGAACTTCGCCGGAATATTCAAACAAGCGGAACTGCAGCTCAAAGAAGAAGATTCAAGAATTTAGAACACAATTCTATTGTTTTGGGAAATACTCCGGTACCAAAAAGCAGCGAGCCTGTAATCTGGAATAAATATTTGACCGAACACGGAAGATCTGCTGGACAAACTCCGGTTTCCGGTTTGGCTGAAATGGAAAGAAGAGCCGCTGAAAGGATTACTCAATCACATCAACACAATGAATTACAAGATATGTATAGTAAACTTTTTGGATACGGTAATGGCAAACACCCGAACGCTACTCCAATGGGAAATGCTCCGGTACCAAAAAGCAGCGAGCCTGTAACCTGGAATAAATATTTGACCGAATACGGAAGACCTGCCGGACAGACTCCGGTTTCCGGTTTGGCTGAAATGGAAAGAAGAGCCGCTGAAAAGCTTAGAATCTCCGAACAAAACATTAATGGAACTCTAAACACAGGCAATATAACTAGCGGGGAAAGAACCGTCGAATCAGCTCTGACAAACAATACACATGGGAAAGCCCAGTTATCAAAAAGTGCACGCACTAATATAAAAATAAAAGCTATGATAAGAAAAATAAAAAAATTACCATTGGGCAGAATAGGAATTGGCGGACTTGTTGCAACCGCAATCGGAATAATCTGCTGCAAACTATTTACAAATAACAAAGAAAACTCCCCAGAATTAACTGCAAATCCGAACACAAGTATGGCAATAGTTCCAGATGATTCAACAACTGCTATACATTCTAAACCTCAAGATAATGCAACACTCACAACTACAACAGGTACAAATGATTCCACTACTGTTACGTCTTATGTAAACCCGGCGGACACAGCTCCTGTAATATCAGAAGAAAAAGATATAACAGAAATACCTGACGAAATAACAGAAACAGAAACAGAAATAATTAATTATATTGTAAAAAAATATGATAACATCTGGAATATAGCCAAGGCTTTTCTTACAGAAAAAAACGGTAGAACTCCAACAAATAAAGAAATTTTAGTCTTAACTCTTAAAATAATGGAAATGAATGATAAAGAATATGAAAAGGATAATTATACAGTTTTAATTTATCCAAAAGAAAAACTTCGTGTAGAGATGTAAAACAAAATCCTTCAAACAAAACCGGAACACAATATGTTCCGGTTTTTGTTATAGAGAAATTATTCCATCTAACTTTCCGGCAAGTTCTCTTTGATTTTTCAAAAGTACATCCAGAACTGAACTGAGTGCAATAAACTCTTGTGATTTATCATAATGAAAATCACAGTAACTTTTTGCTACTTCCAGTAGATTTATGCTGAACGTAATTTTTTGTTCCAGATTTAAAATACTATCATTATCATTAATAATCATCATGCCTATATAATACATGATTTTCTTATTAATGTCAATACTTATTTGGAAAATATATTAAAATATTAATTAGTGAAGCATGTTGCTAAAACCGGTTACAATAAGAGCTATAGAATATTTATCCGCAGCTGCAACCACCTCTTTTTGTGCGAAAGGAACAATAATTGTTCCAACTCTTCCCTGAGCTGCCACATCCACATCATGGACAGTTATCGGCATATCAGAAGCTAAAATTGCATCTTTTGACATATCACAGGAATAATCAAGTGCAAATTCTACCGATGCAGACTGCAAACCTTGAGCTATTGCCGATGTTTTTAAATCTTTTGCAATAACTATGCATTGAGAATTATTATGTTTAGCAACTTTCCAGGCAAATACCGCATCTTCTATCTGCTCAACCGTCGGTTTTGTAGTAGAAACAACTTTAAACGTATCTTTATCAAGTTCACTTATATTAGGAGTTTGAGTTAATGTTCCCAGCGGAGTTACTTTGATTTCATCCGGTAAAAATTTCTTATACTCCTTAAACGGGGTATTAATAGTTACAAATCCGACATTATGCATTTCCAAAACTTCTAATGCGTTTTTTGTATATTTTGGTGCAGCAATGAGATTCGTGTCCCGGAAAAATCTGGCAGTTTCACTATCTGCTTCTTTAGTTAAAACAATAGTTGAACTCATAAAATCAACCGGATTAGAATCCATTATCTTAGTAACAGCATCAGCAATGGATTTGCCGAGCGCAACTGCTATAATTCCGGTACTTTTAACTGCTATTGCAGCATTTACATCATAAAATTCACTTGCAACATTCAAACCTTTTGCAAGAGCTAAAATATCTGTATATGTTAACTGCACGCTAGTTTCATAGTCAATTGTATTTTCATTTCTTTCTATACTTGCAGTTTGAAAAGAATTCTCACCGCTTATTAATTTTAAATCTTCAAGTTTCATTTTATCTCCAAATTACTGATTATTGTCCTACAGGAGCTGCGCTCATCGGAATCGGGGCTAAATCCGGTGCAGGTGGCTCTTCTTTTACTTCTATCGTTTTAACTTCTTCCGGTTCTTTTTTCGTCATAGGTTTAAAAGCCTGAGGAAGAATAGAAGAAGGCTTTACAGCATCCGGTTTAATAGGCTGTACGGCGGCTTGAGCTTTAGCTTCTTTCTCAGCTGCTTCACGTTCTGCGGCTTCTTTTTCTTCCCAAACCTTTTTGGCTTCGCTTTGAGGAATTATAGAAACGCTTGATGCCTTGAAAGGATTCAAAACAACTTCCGGATATTCAAAATCAGAATTACCGTAAGGTCTTGTAGCCACAAGCATTACGTCACGCCATATCTTAGCCGGAACCGTACCGCCGGTCAGTTCTCCCATTCTGGAATTATCATCATTACCTACCCAGACTCCGGTTACTACATCAGGAGTAAACCCTATAAAATATGCGTCTTTGCAATCATCTGTTGTACCGGTCTTGCCGGCTGCAGGCTTACCGATATTTGCAGCACGCCCCGTTCCGTTCGTGATAACTGTTTTCATAATAGCGGTCATTGTAGCAGCCGTATTTATATTAAGAACTTTGCTTGTTTTAGCTTTTCTGGCTTCGTATAAGACAGTACCTCTGGAAGATTCAACTCTTTCAATTGCATAAGGTTCAACCTTAAATCCGCCGTTTGCAAAAATTCCGTATGCTCTGGTCATTTCAAAAAGTTTAACGCTGTTAGAACCTAATGAAATTGTATAATCATAAGGAATAGGAGTTGTTATACCCATAACCCTTGCAAGCTGAATAACAGGGCGGACACCTATTGCGTCCATAAGTCTTGCGGCACATACGTTTGAAGAAACCATAAATGCGGTATACAGCGGAATAGGTCCTCTGTATTTGTTACCGTAATTTTTTGGAGTCCAGCCTCCGGCTTTAAACGGAAGGTCATCAATCATATCATTAGGAGAATACCCTTTTTCTATTGCAGCCGTATAAATAAACGGTTTAAATGCAGAACCGGACGGTCTGACAGATTGCGTTACCCTGTCGTACTGGCTCTTTGAGTAATCCTTTCCGCCGGCATATACAAGGATTCTTCCGTCAATAGGGCTGAATGAAAAGACAGCAGCCTGATTCTTATCTCCTCGCAATCCCCAAGCATTAAGGTTCTTCAGAATAGCTTCATTTGCCGCCACCTGTGCATCGTAGTTCAGAGTTGTAATAACCTTATATCCGCCGTTTACTATCTCTTCTTCCGTAAAGCCTAATTTATGTAATTCTTTTACCACATAATCACAGAAATACGGAGCTTTATTTGTAGCATAAAGCATCGGCATAGTTGATAGTTTTATCGGTTCTGCCTTAGCTTTTTCCATTGTTTCTTTATCAATGTATTTCATTTTATACATTCTTGTTAAAACTTGATTACGGCGCTTTTTAGCTTTATCAATATCGTGATATGGCGAATAAATCGAAGGAGCCTGCGGAAGCCCTGCTATTAATGCCATTTCAGATAAAGTCAGCTGATTAAGATTTTTATTAAAGTAAATTTTCGCCGCACCTTTTATTCCGTATGCTCCGGAGCCAAGATAAACATTGTTCAAATACATTTCAAGAATTTTATCTTTTGAAATAGTTTTTTCTATCTGAGCTGCAACCTGAAGCTCTTTAATTTTTCTTGTAAATGTTTTCTCATTAGATAAGAAGAGAATTCTCGACAATTGCTGCGTTATGGTGCTTGCACCCTGAACAACTCTTCCCGCAAGGATATTGGCGACCATTGAGCGTGCAAGACCTACTATATCATATCCAGGATGTTTATAAAAATTCTTATCTTCTGTTGCAATAAGAGCCTGAATTAATTGTTTCGGAACTTCTTTTAATTCGACATTAGAGAAAGTATACCCTGCAAAAGTTTTTATAATCTGCCCGTCGCTTGCGCAAAAGGTTGTTACTATATTCGGTTTTAAACTGTTTAAATTTTTGATAGGAGGAAGGGACATCAAATACAATTTGAGTGCCAGCATGCCTGCAAGAGCAACTCCTATAAAAAATACAAATAAATAGGTTAATAATTTTAAAAGCGGATTGTCAAAAGTCACTCTCTTTGAAGAACCTTTTTTCCTGCCGCGCGGTACATTATATTGTCGCATATACTCCTCGTTGTTTTTTTCTTGTATATAGTCTACAATATTTTATCAAATAAATATTTCAATTGGGATGTTTTAAAAAATTATGTTAAGTTTTTTGACAACTTTAAAAAATGAGTTCCTGTCCTATTTTGTTCCGGAAAAAATGGAATACAAAATTACGGGTAAATGCCTGAAATGCGGACAGTGCTGCAGATATATGTACAGTTTTGATACATATACCACAACTGATTTCAAAATAATGCAGTTTTTATTTCCGTCTTACCGCAGATTTTATATAAGAGGAAAAGACGAAGAAGGAAATTTAATTTTTGCTTGCAAATATGTGACAGAAAAGGGATTGTGCTCAGTTTACGACAAAAGACTCAAAATGTGCAGGAAATATCCTGCAACAAAAATCGGCTATCCCGGAAAACTTCATCCCGGATGCGGATATAAAATTGAAGATAAAAGTTTTGAAAGTTATTTAAAGAACAATAAAGAGTGAAATAGAATAAAGCGGACAATGCTGATGCATTGCCCGCACTGTGTATATTCTTTATTTATTTAAAATCTTCTGTCAGGGGTGATTGCAGGATTTACCGCACGTGGACCGGGTTTTACTTCCGGATTAGCACCTGCGCCAAAGAATCTTGCTTTTTGAGCTTCAAAATCTTCTTTATCCTTTTCATATCTGGTTTTATCCGGAATATTGGTACTTCCGTAGCTGTACGGATTTGATGCATCCATTGTTCCTTTCTTGAAAGTAAAAGAAGATTTATGTTTAGAATTATTTACGGTTGGTTTTTCTTTAATAACATCTTTGAGTTCCGGAATTTGTTTTTCATCCGCCGCAGATTGTACATCAGATGCAGGTGCAGTTTCTTGTACCGAAGCCGGCACTTCTCCTGATTCAGGATTTAACGGTTTAAATACTGAATCTTCTTCATTCGAATACTTGTTAACTGCGTCATTAACAACATTTGATTGAACCTCATCCATCTGTATTTTACGAACACTTGAATAACCGCCTCTGCCTAAAAAGTGCATTCTGCCAAGATCATCCGTATAAATAACATCTTCTGCAAAAGCTGCTGACATAGAATAAACGGCTGCAATAACAAGACCTAATGCAATAAAGTATTTTTTCATCATATTTATCTCCTTGGGTTAATTGTTTATATTATAATTATAATATATAAACCCCGTAAAATAAAAATTTTTGTTAATTTATTTTACACTGTTAAGGAGTTCTGCTGTAATATCTTTTCCGCCATACAGTACAACGCTTTTAGCAAAAACATAGGTATAAGCATCTTTTTGAGCTTTCTTTTCTATCTCGGCTTTTATATTTTTTTCTATTGCCGCAAGACGGGAATTGTAGTCTTTTTCTATTGCTTCTTTTTTTGTATTAAATTCTTTTGTATATTTTTCTTCCAGTGCCAGAACTTTAGCAGGGTCTGTCTGGTTTGAAATCTCCCCTCTTGCGTTAACTATAATTTTATTAAGTTCATCCATTTTTTTGGAATGTTCCTGTTTTAACTGCTTAACCTGTGAAGAACTGCTTACGATTTTTTGCAAATCAACCACCGCAACTTTATCTTCCGCAAAAACTGCTGAAGAAGAAATTAAAACCGCCATACAAATAAATAAAACACTTTTTTTCATAATAAAACCTCACTTTTCTCCATACTGTTATATATTTTGTAATCACGAAAAACAATTACTCCAAAAGACAGCCATCCGGGTAATTTTTATACATTGAAATCCCTAAAATTTTCAACTAAAATATAAATATGGAGAAAGTAATCTTTATAATAGCACTAATATTTTTAACCATTGTACCGGTATCTGCGGAAGAAGTCGTTAAAGAAACCTACAAACTTCAAGGTCAGGTAGAATATGACGACAACCCGGTTGAAACAATATATCTGGATGATACAATAGAAAGGCCTCAGGTGAACATCCCAAAGCGCTCATTGACCCTTCCGGTCGGGGTCTTGAACATAACATCCAATACAAATACACCGAGAAGCGCACTGGCCAGAGCAATGGTAAATAGAAGAGGAGTTCAGGACATACTTCCGTTAAGCGGAAGTATAACCGAACAATCCGGCGGATTTTCATACGGTTCTATGTGGGGTGAAGAGCTTTCTTACGCTCAGATTGAATCGTCTGCCTCTATGTTTGTAAGATATGATGCGCCTAAATTTCTATCCTTTATGGCTGACATCAAGCAGTCTGCCAATCAGGATATAGGAACACAGTACAATACATTGAGAGTTGCACCGGAATGGCATATTACGGATAAATTAACATTGAAAAATTCATTTACTACATATATGAACTTACCTAAAAATAAAAACGAACTGACGTTAATTTATACTCCCGAACTAAAAAAATATGCTGATTCCCTGAAGTTTGAACTGGGTGTAGCGCAGTCTTTCTATAGGAGCGGCAGGCAGAGTTCTGCTGTCAGCTTTACAACAGGGTTTAAGTTGTAATAAATAAAAAAATTTTATATAATTAGTTGTATGGTACGTTTCAGACAAGAACAAAAAAGACCCAGAAGGGTTATTAATAAAGAGGATAGAAAAGGAAAAAATACTGCCGCAAAAAGAGCTGAAAAGAATACCTCCCGCGGGTTTTATTATTCTTTCCCTACAATAATCCTGATTCTTTGTCTTATTCAGATTACAATAAGTGCAGTTTTAAATATCTCGAAAATAATTTCGTATAAAGCAAAAATTGTTCAGATAACCAAAACCCGGGATGCGGCACTTGCATTAAATGACCAGCTAAAAGACAACATTAATAATTTCTCCAATGTAGCGGGGCTGGAAGCTATTGCAAGAAATAACTTAAAAATGTCCTCAGAAGATGAAGTGCTGGTTATCATCAACCCGAATAAAGAAGAAGAAAAAACAAAGGAAGAAAAAACCAGTAAAGTAATGGGCTTTATAAAACATGATTAAAGAACTTTTACAGGAAGGCTTTTTGCTTAAGTCAAAAGGTTATTATAAACACGCTATAGAAGCTTTTTATAAAGCACTTGAGATTGATAATTCAAGCAGTGAATTATTACTTGAGATAGCTGAATTATATTATCTTATGAGAGATGAAGAAAGAGCTTTGCATTATATTGAACAGATTCTTAATAAGGAACCTGCACATATTGAGAGCTTAAAGCTCTTAGAAAGAATTTTTAAAGAAAAAGGTGCTCTGGAAGAAGCAGAGCAGACAGCTAAAAATATATATTGTTTTTCAGGAACATTAGAAAATCTTGCAGATATTTTTAGGATTTTAAATCTTGAAAACAAGTATGATGAAATATTTGAATATTCTGTTGAAAACCCTGACGGAAGAATTTTGTACGAACAAGCTTATGCAAAATATATGAAGAATGACTGCGATAAAGCAGAAGAACTCATTAATAAAGCTCTTGAGAAAGAAAATAATAACAATTATATGCTTCTAAAGGGCGAAATATTGTTTAGAGCAGGTAAAAGGGATGAGTGTACATCCTTTTTTGAAAAAATCAAAATTGACGAAAATAATCCGGAAAGCTTAAATTTTGCAGGATTGGTTAAACAACACGAAGGAGAGTTTAAAAGTGCCATAGGATATTTTAAATCAGCATCTAAACTCGAGCCTGAAAATGACTTATATTACTATAATATAGCAAGCACTTATTTTAAGCTGGATGATATACAGCAGGCAAAAAAGTATTATAACCTTGCAATAGCTCACAATCCTGAAAATCAGAACTACCATTTTGCTCTTGCAAATCTGTATTACTCAGAGAAACATTATAAACGGGCAATGGAAGAACTTACCGGAGATTTTTTTGAAGCCCGGCTTTTAAAATCAATTATTCTATATGACACCGGATATCTGGCAATTGCAAAACGAGAGCTGGAGGAACTTAACAGAGAATTTCCGGAGAACTTTATTGTACAGGATTACAGAAAGAGAATAGAAGAAGAACTGAAAGTTTAGGAAAAGAATTCTGTTTCTTTAAATAAAGAATACATTTCTTCCAATCTTTGTTGGTTATGTAAATACCAGTAGCCGATAAGAGCTTCAAAGGCAGTTGCCTGACGGTAATCAGCCTGAATCTTTTTCCTGCCGACAGGTATCGGAAGATTACGTGCACGGCGTGCAATTTCGTGTTCTTCATCTGTAAGTCCGGGAGTGATAAGTTCAAGCATGTCCTTTTGAAAGGATGCATTGACTCTTTGAGTTGTTATCTTATGAAGCAATTTAGCATTCGACGTTTTAAACACAGTATAATTTCGGATAAAAAGTTCCCATACGGCATCTCCGAGATGGGCATAATTTCTTAAATTGAACAATTCTTCCGACATAAAGGTATTGTAGCATAAATATAATTAAGGTATTTGTGTTTTCCCTCTTTACAAAAAAAATTTATTTGATAAGATGTTTAAGTAAATTGAATAAGACTGAAATAATCCTCAGTAGCTCAATGGCGGAGCAACCGGCTGTTAACCGGTAGGTTGTTGGTTCGAGTCCAACCTGGGGAGTTTTTTAATATTAAGGCGGTGGGTTGAAACCCACCGCCTTAATATTTGGAGAATTTTACCAAATTGGACGAGAACCACAAGGCGTTAGCCTTGTTTTAGGTTCGAGCGCGAACGAGCTGAGGCTGGAGCAGTTTTGCGATTGGGTGAAACCCAAGAAGCAAAATGCGGAATTGCCGTTAAACGCGAGTGAGCAAGACAGTCCAACCTGGGGAGTTTTTTATTGCAAAATAAAAGTCGGTTTTATACTGGTTTTTGGTTTTGTCAGTATAATCTAGTGTTTGAGAACCAATCAGCCCGAAGGGCACTTGGTGAAGAGGCCAGCGCGCGAGAGCCGAGGCTGGAGTGCTTTTGCGATTGGAAGATGTAAACACATTAGCAAAACGCGGAATGCCGTTAAATGCGAGCGAGCAAGATAACCAGGGGAGTTTTTTATTGTTAAAATTGGAGCAAAGCGTAGTCCTGCTTTTGTTTTAACTAAAAACCTAGAGTTGAACGAGAACCACAAGGCGTTAGCCTTATTTTAGGTTAAGATGTAAAATTTTCTTTACAATTCATAGGTAAAATCCGAAAATATGTATAATTATTATATGAAAAAACTTACTGTAACATTATTAATAATTTCTGCTTTTGTATGCGGTTGTACACAAATACGTACTGCCGATAATACTTTATCTCAAATTGACCCTGCCAACTCAATCCAGCAAACAGCAAATCAAGAAAATGTTTTGAGTACAAGTGAACAACCAAATAACAAAACAGAAAAAGAATTTTTACACCCTATTGATAAAGCGGAACGAGATTGTATATCAAAAGTTGATGCTACTGTTGCGATGAATGAGTGCTCATGTAAAGCTATGGATGCCTGGTACAACGAAATAGACAAATATTTGGAAAAATTAAAAACCGTCACTACAGAAGAAGATTTTGCAGATATCTTAAAATCGCAAGAAAATTGGAAAAAGTTTAAAGATTCTGAATTTGAAGCAGTAAGTATTATCATGGATAAGCAAGGTACTATGTTTCAAAATTCTAAAGTTGGAATGCAATCCGGTTTGATAAAACAACGAGCTTTATTTTTAAAAGAATTTTATGAAATATTGTCCCTTAAAAATTAGGTGTTATACGTAAATTGAAAGGAACAACTATCATGGAAGATGATGAATATTTTGAAAAATGCTAAAATTTATATTACAGCGTGAAGGCGGTTATTCTAACGATCCTACAGATTTAGGCGGAGAGACAAACAAGGGGATTACCCATGGAACATATAATGCATATCGACGTTCCAAAGGATTAAAACCTCAAAGTGTCAAAAATATTACTGATGATGAGGTTCGTGATATATACTATAATAACTATTATAAAGCATCCGGTGCAGATCAACTAGAAAATCCGCAACTTGGATTATATACTCAACCGCTTTTTCTTTATAAGAATTTACTATTTCCTTATACAATCTTTGGATAAAGAGTTCCAATGTCGTACAATCAGCGGAGTTTTTTATTGTCAAAATTAAAGCGGGACTTGTTCCCGCTTTCGTTTTTAGTCAAAAATAACTTCTTTTAAATTATCAGATTTATCAAAATAATGAACTTTGTTTTCTTTGTCTCTCATTGCAATATATTCTTTACCGTTAACTTCTTCTGTTGCAAATAATGTAACATTGTTATCGGATTTAGTATTATCAAAATATGCGTGAGTTTCTTTTTTACCTTTATATTCAGTTTCTCTAATAGTATAATCTCCTTCATTCATTGAAAGGGCATATTTATATGCATCTGTTTGTTCAAGTTTAAATCCACCACCAACAGTTTCACCATCTTTAGTCCAAGTACCTATTTGTTTAGCAAATATGTCTGCCATTTTTGCATCTCTAGAAGTTTCATTTGTAAAAAATCCTTTTACATTAACAACAACATTTTCTACGTATTCTGTTGCTTTTGTTTTTAAATTAAGAGCTGATTCCACAAAGCTTTGATTTGGGAATTCTTGTTTTTTTGTTGCAGTATCACCAAATACATCATTAGCACGATAATAATTTCTTTGATTTGATTTCAAAACTTCTTCATTATTTTCGCCAAATATAGTAACATTGTTCAACCTTAATTGTTCAGGTAATTTAAGCTCTTGTCCAACAGTAATTAAATTGATATTTTTTAAATTATTTTTTTCTTTAATCAAATTTACAGTATTCATTATGTCTGTGTTATTAGTTAAACCATATTCACGTTTAACAATTTTAATTAAAGTATCACCAGAATTTACAGTAACATTGTTAGACATATAAGCTCCTCTTGTTTAGTATATTTAT
>CALUVM010000032.1 GCA_944324255.1 Candidatus Gastranaerophilales bacterium
GGGATGGAGCAGTCTGGTAGCTCGTCGGGCTCATAACCCGAAGGTCGTTGGTTCAAATCCAGCTCCCGCAACCATTTAAAAGTTAATAATAGCAAGGTTTCTAGACCTTGCTATTATTTTTATTTTATACCCATTTTTTTATTATATTCGAAAACTTGCCTACTGATTGATTACGTTTTTAGGGGGACATTTCAACCTACGAACTAACAAAGACCGATTTGGAAATCGGTCCTTTTGTTTGTGAAATTAAGTGTTTAAACCCTTTAAACTGTTCGAAAATTATATTCTATAAGAAATTTGGATTCAAACTTGTTTTATTGGGTGTATAACCATGCACCCTACAAAACTTATTATCATTGTCCTATTAATTTATAACTTTTCATCACCTCATTTAGACAGTCCATAGCTTCTTGGTGCCTTTTATCATATGGATAATAACTTCTGTCTGCGTAAACTGCATTATTAACAGCTATATCAAGAGCTGATAGCGGTTTCCCTTGACATTTTTTTGGTAAAACATTCCCTAAATAGCCCAAAGTCAAATTTTTGTTATATTCTAGGGCTTTTTTAAATTCTGCAATTTCTTCTACAATATCTAATCGACCAAAGATTCTCTTCAAAGCTTTATCATCCAATTTTTGTCCTAAAAGATATTGGTTTTTTTTTGCTTCTTTACCATCAATCCTTTCTATTGTTACACCATCGTTTGCAAACCCTATCACTAAATCAGGCTTGCGTTTTCGTTTTCCTTCTCCCACACCAACAAGCATAATTTTTCTATGGTTTTCTGTTTCCGTCGGAATATGTAATACATCTATTTTTTCCCGATCTTTACTTGATAATATAACCCTTATAGCATCTTCAGTTTTTATAGTCACTCTGGAGGCACCATCTTTAGCGCGTTCACAAAGGGAATAAGAATTTTCAGCCTCATTAAATCTTAACATTTTTAGACTTTTACCAGTTTTTTTGTCATAAAAAATTAAGTCTGTATTTGCTCGATACAACTGTGTTAAAGGATTATTAATTTTTCTCTTTTTAATTTGTGGTGTAACGCTTGCTCGTAGCGCATCACTGCCTTTTTTAGATAATACTTCGTCTGCGATTTTATCTATTGTTCCTCGTGCCATTTTTTCTGTTTGTCTAGGAGAGTATTTTTCGATAAGGGGTTTTACTAACACTGAGACCGTAATAGGATCCATAATTTTTGTACCTTCAATCATAATAAACCTTTCATTTAAATATTACACTAACACACTATGTTAAACGTTATGAATAAATGAAAATTGCTTTTTTTTTGCAAATATTACAGAATTGTTACATTTAAAATTTTATTTTCACTTTCGTAAATTAAAGGAGAAGAGTTTTTGGACACAAATTTAGATTTTGAAACGATTGATATGTTATCTAAAGGAATTACGCAATATACTTTCCGCAGCTCGTTGGGTGCTTTTGCACCGAAAAATACCCAAACCCTCTGTTAAAATTTATCAAACTACGTGAGTTTATAGATTGGGGTTTCTACCCCAACACAAAGTATCCCAAAATAATCAAACCATCTGGAACAAGAAATCAAACCTTGTGTTTCTTTACTACTTTAAATTTGTGCAATAAATTAAACCCTACTAACTACTAGTAAATATTTGTAACAAAATAAAAATTTAAGTATTTTAGACGCAATTTTTGAATAAATAAAAACTTTATTTATATATCGCATATAAAAGGGAGTATAAACATGTCTGAAATTGACAATATTAAATACTATGGTGTAACTTTTGACAAAAAAGATATCAGTAAAGTAGAAAAATCTTCTAAAGGCAAGTCTATTAAGGTAACTTTGAAGAATAAAATAAAGATAGTACTTGATGAATCTCATGAGAAGCAAAATAACGCTCATAAAGCCTCAATAGATTTATTAGATGATAGTACAACACTAAACTGCAATAATCTTTTTGGTTTATTTATCACAGATAATGGGAAAGAAAGCGGAAAAGATTACAACTACCTGCTAAATAATTGTGATACTTCCACTCATTTATATGTACGCAAAGATGATTTAAGAAAAGCTGTATGGTACAAAAATCCTATAAAATGGCTAATGGGTAATAATGTGAGAATAGGCATAGATTCTGACAACATCAAGATTTCAAATATGCAGCCGGATGTTAAACCAAAAATAAGCTTTAATAAAGGAGATATTATCAACGGTCAAATAATGGACCACTCCTATACTGCAGAGTAATTGTCCGGCGAGTAGCAAGTTGATGTGGTAAATTAAAGATTTACCACATCCTACGGAATCCCAAGTTTAAAGAAAATCCCAAAGTCCGATTAATGTCCAATTTATTGTTATGTGAAAGCCCAACCTACTATCTACAACCGCCCCACACCCCATCCCACCCCGAATTGGGGAGGGAGCTCTTATTCACTTATTCACCCAACTTCTATTCACTATTCACCAGTCACCACTACCCACAGCTTTTTCTGGCAAATAACAAGCCGAGTTCAAACAGAGCATAGGTCGGGATAAAGAGTAAAATCTGGCTCACCACGTCAGGCGGAGTGAATATTGCGGCCAGAATCAATAAAATTACAATTACATACGGGCGTTTATCACTCACTGAATCGTATTCTATTACCCCGAATTTTATCAAATAATAAACAATAAGCGGTATTTGAAACATAGCTCCAAAGGCAACAGCCATCCAGAGAGAAAGTGTAACAATATTTGATATCCCAAATACTGCTTGGATATTAGGAGTAGCAAAACTTACTCCAAAACGGATTATAAGGGGTAGAATCACAAACACACAAAAAAGCATTCCTGTCAAAAATAAAATTGTCGACAGAATAATTGCAGGTTTAATAACTTTTTTTTCATTCTCATAGAGTGCAGGCAGGATAAAGTCCCAAATCTTTTTAATAATATAAGGAAAGCAGAGAATAATATCCAGAACAAGCGCCGTCTTTATCTGAATCATAAAAACTTCCATAGGGGAAAAATAATTCAGCTTAACGGGGCTATCACCTATAATTATATCAATGAAAAGATTCAAAGCCTTCGGTGCAAGAAAAAATGTAAACGGCAAAACAACAGCTATTGCAGTTAAACATCTTAAAATAGTTGCACGCAACGCCTCAAGATGAGAAATTAAACTTTCGTTATCCTCTGTTTCAGCCATAATTATACTTGCGGAGTATTCACATCATCTTTTAATTGATATTCCTGAGGTTTATCGGCAGAGTCCTCAAGAGATTCTTTTATCCCGTTTGCCTCTTTTTTGATAATATCTTTAGCTTTTTTATACTCGTAAGATGCTCTTCCTAAAGCTCTTGCAAGTTCCGGAATTCTTTTTCCGCCAAACAGCAAAAGAATAACCACTAATATTAAAGTAATTTCTGTTATCCCTAATGACATATTATTTTCTCCTTTTATAAGAAATTATACCACTACCTGCTCTCTTACCGCAAATATTTCTATCGCATTATTAGGACAAGAATTTTTACATTTGCCGCAGCCGATACATTTTGAACCGTCTATAACTGTTTGTCCGTCTTTATTTTTAGAAATAGCATCCGCAGGGCATCCGTAAATACAAATTCCGCATTTATTGCACCTGTCAGTTATCATAGCCATACCGATTCGGGTTTTCTTTTTCTCTTCAAGCGGAATTTTCTTTATAGCACCCGAAGGACAGACCTCTGAACATTTATTGCAGTTATAATCACAAAAACCCTTACCCATATTGTAATTAAGATGAACAGTTCCAAAATCTTTGTCAGCCTTTGCTATAATTTTATTCGGACAGTTTTCAACACAAAGGTTACAATTCAAACATTTATTGAACATTCTGTTTTCATCCTTTGCCCCCGGAGGAAGAATTATATCTCTAAACTTTTTAGCTGTGTTAGCTGCAATCTCCGCCCCGGCTTTTACGGCAATTCCAAATAGAACAAAAACAGAAGCAAGTTTTAAAAACTCCCGTCTTTTAAAGTTAAATTTCAACTCTTCTTTGGGTTTGATTCCGTACTTAATAGCGTCTTTTCTGCACCCGCCGAGGCATTTTAGGCACTTCAGGCAAGTTTCGTTATCAACCTGTTTTTCTTTAGAATTTATACACCCCGCAGGACAGGCTTTTTCGCAAAGCCCGCATGATACGCAGTCATTTTTGTTGATATAAATCTTGTTTGGAGAGATTTTAGATAATAGTCCTAAAACCGCTCCTACAGGGCAAATATTTGTACAAAAGAATCTGTTTTTAAAAAACACAAGAAAAATCACCGCAAAAGCGGCAAGCAAACCAAACAAGGAAAGACTGACTGCAGAGCCGAATATTGTATAAGGATCGATATACCTTATCAACAATGCCGTTCCGCCTATCAGAGCGCCGAAAGTCAGGGCAGCAATATAATATTTGAATTTATAATTCCCAATCGGTCTGTTTTTCTTTCTAAAAATAAGAGCGGCAAACTCCTGCAATATTCCGAAAGGACAAAGAACAGAGCAGTAGAATCTCCCGAAAAAAACAGTCAGAAGAATAATTCCGGTCAAAATAATTACAGCCGAAAGAGAAAAGTCAAAAACCGTTCTCTGAAATAATGCCGCAAACTGCGTATCCAGAGGATACCTGACCAATCCCCATACTGCAAGAGCAGAGAGGATTAAAACAATTCCCGCAATTGTCAGTCTTATTTTATAAGGTAATTTTTTCATGCCGGCGACTTACTCCCCTTACCCCTTTGTAACTTCTTTATAAGCAGACTCGACTTTACTAAGAAGATTCGGAATATCCAAAGATTGAGGGCAGTTTTTATTACAAAGTCCGCATTTAATACATTTATCGGGTTTTTCTGATTCACCCAGAGTACTGTAGTACATTGAAAAAATCATCTTATTCTTTGTTACTTTATACTGATTGTAAAGTGCAAACGCAGCCGGAATATTTATTCCTCTCGGACAAACTTCCGTACAATATTTGCAGGCAGTACAATTAATCTCACCTTGAGATTGGATAATTTTTGCAATCTCATCAGCTGCTTTAATTTCAGCTTCTGTCATATCTTTATAATCAATAAATGTTTGAATGTTTTCCTGCATTTGTTTTAAGTTGCTCATACCGCTGAGTACGGTTATAACGTTGCTTCTGCTAGCTGCCCATCTTAAACCAAACGCAGCAGGTGTTGTATCCGGATAGAGTTCCTTAAGTTTTGCGGCTGCTTTTTCACTAAGATTTACGAGTCCGCCCCCTCTTAGAGGTTCCATAACCGTTACCGGAATCTTTTGAGCCTGAACAATGTCATACTGTTCATGAGCTTTCACAACATCCCAATCAAGATAGTTAATCTGAAGCTGAGCAAAATCCCATGGATGTTCTGGAGCCACTTCTCTAAGCATTTCCGGAGTTCCGTGGAAAGAAAAACCAACATATTTAACAAGTCCCTGTTTTTTGAACTCGTTAAGCTGATTAAACATTTCAAAGTTTCTGTAGTTATCAATAGTATTTTTATTGATATTATGAACCATATAAAAGTCAAAGTAATCAGTTTTGCATTTTTTTAACTGTTCTTCAAAAATCCGTTTTACATCGTCTTTTGATTTCATATACATGGCAGGGCTTTTATCCGCAAGTATAATATCTTCTCTCTTGTAGTTGCTAAGGACTTTTCCCATAGCAAGTTCGGATTTGCCGTCAACATACATATAAGCTGTATCAAAATAGTTAGCGCCATGCTGCATAGCGTATTCTACCATTTTTTCAAGCTCATTCATATCGACTTCTTCACCCCGCATAGGCAGCCTCATACAGCCAAAACCTAAAAGAGGAACACTCAAATCTTTAAATTTTCTTTTAGCAATCTGGTTTTCCGAAAGTATAACCTCGTGTTTTCCGCATCCTGCAAGAAGCGCTGCCCCGCCGAGAGTTAAAGCTGAGTTTATAATAAATTCTCTTCTTTTCATTCTTATATCCTTATATTTATATTTTTAATCATTTTATACCTGATAGTATACTCTAAGTCAAATTTGTAAAACATACTGCTTGAAAGGCAATTTTTATTCTTCACATGTTTTATATGCGGTATGGAAAATATTTCTTTTAAATCAAGAATACGTCTTGTCCCTCCGGGTGAATTTCAAAGGGCTGCCGCTAGTATCGGGCGCAAAAATTTTGTAGATGCACCGTGGACAATAAAACAAAGCGTACTGGCTAATAAAGCATATACTACCGATGTTCTGGATTGCACCGTTTGCGGTTTGACAGACGGACAGAAGGTTTTATTAAACCATATTTGTCCTACAATGCTCGAAAATCGTAATTTTGAGAAAATTGCAAATTTTATTAAAGAAAAAATTGATTTAACAAATAAAGATTTACAAGGTTTTGTTTTAGGTTCAAAACCATACCTTGCATCAAGTCCGGATAGTCCTGTTTTATTTGACAAATTTGTTAAGCTGCTTGAAAAATATAATATTCCGGCTTCAACCTTTAAGGGCGGTCCTTTTGTTAATAATGTTGCCTATTCATCTGTTAAAGATGAATGGCTTATATCAAACCCTTTCATAAGTGAATCATTTAAAAAAGAAGCCTCATCGCCGGCAGAATTATTTCAAAAAACTTTTGACAATGTAGCAGTTTCAGACGCAGATGAAATCTGCTGGTAATTTTTCAAAGAAGTTTTCTCTTCAAGAATATTTCTTAAATTTTCTCTGGATTTTGTACGAATCACCTCTGCCGTTAATTTTAAAGCTTCTTTTACTGAATCATATTCAGCCTCTTTCATTTCAATACAACGAATCAAAGCTTCTGCAAAATCAGAAGCATCCTTATGAATAATAGAATTACTCCGGTTAAAGAAGTGGGTTGCGGCAAATTTTTCGGGAATTATACATGGTATCTCAAAACCGTAACTTAACTGGAAGGTTCCGCTTGTTCCGCATTCTATATATCTGTTATGAGCTTCTATTGCCGGATCTAAAAGAGTTAAAAGAAAATCTGCTTTCTTTATTTCTTCAAACATATCTTGATAAGATATCCTGCCTTTACAATCAATATGGTTCAATATTTCACAGGAAATACCGTCAAAAGGTATGCTCCTGCCTACTAATGTGATTTTAAAATTTGTATAACCTCTCTCCAAAAGAGATTTTATACCGTCAAAAAGCAATTGCGGATTTCTTCTTGCTAAAATAAGCGTACCTATACTTAGAAAATTAACCTGATTATTTTTCGTATGATTTGAAATCTTGCCATAATAATGTGAATTACAAAATACAGGAGATTTTCCGTCCTTGAGCTTAATATCTGCAAGCTGTAAAACTCTATTTTCTGTAAGCATAGTTTGATTAAGACTCTCTAAATGATGTTCAAGCATTATAAAGCCTTTTTTCGGCTGCGTACATTCAGGAAACAATTCAAAAAACGAAAAATAGTTTCCCGGGGAACCGTAAATTATACTTGAATTAAGAAAACAATACTCGTATTCTTTTATTTTCTCTGACTGAAAAATTGCTTTCATCGTTGGATAATCTGTCTTGTAAATTTTATTTACGCTTTTTGGAGGCAACACACTAAAATCCATTATGTCAGCAAGATTTGCAGAAATCAGGATATCGACTTTATAGCCTAATTCAGATAAATATTTCACCATACCGGGGATAACTTCACCGTGGCAGTTATTAACTTCTATATACAAAACCGTTTTATCAGCTACCGGATGAGTTTTAAAATCTGATATTATTTTGTTTGATTTTCTTATACGAAAACAAAATTTGTGACCAAATAAGGTAAGTTCTTTAAGTTTACCTTCTTTTGTCCAGATATTAGTCAAATTGAAAATTTTCTTTAATCTACCCATTTGTTACTATCATTCCAAGTTCATATTAACATAAATAAATATTACGAAAAATAACAATAATTATAATATTAATTGGATTTTAAAAATGTTTAACATATAATAATTTCAGTAAAATTTGTGAGGGAGTACACTATGTTGAATAATGAAAGTGTCGGTAAAAAAATTGTAGAAGCATTAAAGAAACAAGCTGAAAGTATTGATGTTCCGGAAGAAACAGAAACCCTTAGCTTTGGTGAAGAAACTGTTTCTGAACCTCAAGATTTCAATGTCAAAAATGATATATTTTCAGAACCGGCTCAGGAAACAGCCGCATCAAGCTTTTTTGATGATGTTGAAGAAGAAAAAGAGCCTTTATTTTCAGAACCGGTTGTTCAAAATCCTATTTCGGACAACTCTTCTGACGGATTTGAAATGCCTGCAAATATTGCAGTTTTAAGAAAGCTTATCTCTCAGCTTCCAAGCGGAGTGTCAAGACATACCGGCGCTCAGATTATTAAACAAACAATGGAAGCTCTCGGTATTTCAATGAAAAGTGTTCTTCAAGATGCACAACAAGTTCAGGAAAATTTAAAAGTTTCCGCAAGAGAATGCCAGGGAACTATTCAGGAATACAAAAAACAAATCCTAACTCTTGAGAAACAATCTCAAAGTTATCAAAAACAGTATTCTGCATTAAACGATTTAATCAGTTTGTTTATTCAAACAACAAGATAAATTTTTAAATAATTAAAAGCAGGGGGCGGCTAAAAGCCGCCCCCTGCTTTTTGTCTTTAATATCTTCATAAATATCAATTAAATAGCTGTTACAGGCAAAGCCAATGCTTTTACAGACTATTGAAGTTTCATCACATTCCAAACATTTGCATAGTAAAATCTATAAAAAGCGAATTATCCGCACCTGATATCAATAACGGAGTTTCTTTTGAAGGCATAGCTTTCAGTTTCATTTCACCTGCAATTCTTTTTTCGGCAATTTCCGGAGTGCTGCTTTCTACAATTATCTTTTTCAATTTATTTATATCCAGCCCTAAGTCCTTGCCCTCAGGTATTTCTTTAGGAATATTATCAAGAGTATCAATCAGTCTTTGTTTAAAGTTTTCTCCCCAAGAATTTTTACCCAAAGTTTTTAAAAGCTTAACAACAACAATTGTAATTTCAGCTTTTCCCCAGGGTGATTGAGTATGGAGCATATTTATATAGTTATTTTCTTTACAGAAAGTTTGCCACGCTTTCGGTAAGGCATTAATCTTATCACCGTATTTTTCAAGTAAATCATATAATTTAAACTCAGTTTGATAATAATCCACTATTTTATTATCTTCCTTTGAAAGTATATTCGCAAACTCTTTCTGCGATTGTATCAAATATTCCGTTAGTTCTCTCTGAGCTTTGATACCACCATTTTCTTCAATATATTTCATCTGCTCCACTAAATTTAATCCAGGATTAGATAATAATTTAAACTCACTATCAGAAGCACCAAGATGAGCCTTAAAAGCATCATTATAATGGTTATACCCTAGTTTCTTGAGAACAATATCTGCAGTTTCTCCAAGACGGCGATTAGAAGATTCAATAAGTTTAATATCATCAAAAGCATCTGTTATTTTAAGCTGATGAGGTTCTACATTTGGGTTGTACTTAATAATAATACTTCCGGCAGGAAGTTTTACTTCTTCAAGAAGAAAGAAGTCGTCCTGTATTCCACCTAATACTTTAGAAGACGGCATAGAGTCCACTGTTTGTTTAAAAGGCATAATAATTGCATAATCCATTGTCTGCCATTTGTTACCTAAGGCATGTTCTGTTACGGATTTATTTAATGCGAAATGTATTGTCGGACGAAATTCTCTAACTCCGTTTGCGTCACAACTAGCAAGTTTTGTAGAGAGAATTTTTCCGTCTTTTGGATAATAGTTGGTCATATGTACCATAGCAAGGCTTTCCGGTTCAATTCTATCAAAAGAAAGTTTAGGATGCACCGAAGCCCACTCAAATAGTTGTTCATTTTCAGGAACTATTTTAGCAGGTTTGACTTTTGAAACTTGAACAACATCAGTCATCAAAGGCTGCGGCATATGAATACTTTCAGCCAAGAGTATATTATGAGATTTTAGCTCTAAATTTCTTTTAATTCCGCCGGATTTCACACAAGGTGCAATACGCTCCGTAATGCTAAGTCCAAATTTTGTTATCCCCATATAAATTCCTCTTTCTTATATAAAGTATTTTACCCGGACAAAATTGCTTTTTATAGCTTCAATGTAAAAATTTATTTAGCTTTTCACCGTAAGAATACGTATTTTACTTTCAAATAAGTGCCCAATCACTTTTTAGGGGGGGGGAGAAAAATGAGTTTACTCTTACACAAATAATGACTCTTATACTTCAAAATAAAAGCCGGAACTTTCGTTCCGGCGTATCCCATTATTACTTAATCGTAGTTTACTTAATCATTAAAGTAACGATATACTCCTTAGCAGGGTAATATTTACCCCTTTAATTCTACTTTATTACAGTAAAGAACTTAAACTCTGCTGGCATTATCTTACCGAAAGATAATGAATTAGTAGCAGCTACAAATTTTTCTTCAATGTAATCAGTTCCGTCAAACCTGAACTCGGAAACTATTGAATAGTCGCAGGAAAGCTCAATTGTTTTATCGAAAACTTCGTGTCCTTCCCGTTCTTCTGTCCAGGAGTTTCCATTCTCTTCTACAAGAAATTTTTCAGTAGGAGAATTATAGTTCGCTACAACAAGAATAGAATTTTTCAAACCTTCTTTTTGTATCTGCCAAACGACAAACCCGTCATCATCCTGTCTTATTATATGAGCTTCCCCGTCAGTAATTACAGAATTGTTTTTTACAAATCTGTCAATTGCATCAAATTTTGAGAAGAAATCATAATCTTTATCACGTTTCATTGAAACTTCATTTCCTATAACAGCTTCAATTCCGCCGTTTGTAAAGGATTCATCTCCGTCAATATACATAACAGGGCGTTCAGCATTTCTGCCGCCCGGAAGGAATTTATATTTAAACCACTTAAACAAAGCCCCTTCTTTTCCTAACTGAGCCGGATATCTGTCAATAGCTTCAAACTCGCCGTCCTGATTGTTGTAGGTTTTGAGGATAGAAAGCGGGGTGGCTTTTTTAGCCTCAGAATTATAATTTGCCAGTCTCAAATTATCATCCGCAATCTCATCTGGAGTTTTATAGCTTTGTGAAACAATATCATTTCCCCAGAGAAGATCAAATCCCATATCCTGATGGTATTCTTTATAATAATTATCCCAGAGCATATATTCCGCTAAGGATGCAAAGTAAGGAACTTTTTCCTTCATTGCCGTATTAAGCATTCCCAGCACTTTTCTCGGCGCTCTGTAGCTAATCGGAACACCGTCTTTTTCGGAAACTTCGTCCACAATATGGTCAATATGGTCAACTCTGAATCCGTCAAAGTTATATTCTTCCTGAAGATTTTTCATATAATCAATAAAGAATTTTATGACATCATTATTATATTTTCCGCTTTCCAGACATACAAAATAGTAAGGTGTCTGGCAATCAAGGTTAGCAAACTCCGTTACATCTTCACCTTTAAAATTATAGTGTTTAAAAATCGGATAGCTAGCGCCTTCTGACATCTTGTCAAACACAGGCACCCCTGCTGAACACCACGCACCGCCCGGAGCCGGCCACATACCTTCTTTTATTAAAATCTGAATTATTTCATTCTGGTTTGTGATTTCATTTTCTGACATCTTTTTAGAATGATTGTGTGCTGCTTGAGCAATTATCATTTTAGCTTTTTTATGAAGCCTGTCTTGAATAGATTTTTCAAGCATAGAATTTGATAAGAAAATCTTTGTATCGGATAAAAGTTCATCAATTTCATCAAATATTTTTCTGTAATGTTCGGTTAAATCTCCAAAAGATTCACCTTTTAGATATTTTTTATAAATTCCGCTTACTATTGCCAAATCATCTTTAGAATATTTATCAGCCAATTTCTCAGCGGAAGAATCAACATTTTTTGATAATTCTTCAATCAGAGCATTGATATCAAACCATCTTGCGCAATCAGGGTTTGTTAAAACGATTTTAGAAAATCTTCCTGTCTGCGGAAGTATATCATAAATAACAGGATGCCCTGCAAGCTGGGTTAATTTAATAAATGCTTTAACCTGCTCATCAGCATTCAATCCTGTTTTTTCAGCAATATTTTTATCCTCAAGATTAGGGCTTACACAGCTCGCTGTCGGAAGATAAGCACATCCGAATTCTCTCGGGTGGAACGGAACCAAATACATTGTTGTATTAAATATTCCGTTATCAAGATTTCCGGTCGGAAGGATAAGAAGTTCTCTCATCCAATCCATAAACTTGCCGCAATCGGAGGAAGAATTTCCGTTACCTAATCCGGCAAGGTTAATAAGTTTGATATTATGACCTTCTTTTTGAAGCCATTTTGAATCTTTAACATTATTTCTTGCAAGAACACTTGCTTTTGTAAACTCAAATTTTCCGTCTTTGAAAACTCCGTTAGCTTCCCATTTTGACTCAAGTGCAAAAAGAACTTCCGCATCGGATAATTCTTCCAGTGCCTTGATTTGAGGATACGGAAGATAACCGAATTTATTCATTGTTGATTTTAAGTATTCTTTTCTCTCATCAGAAATGCTGTCAAACGAAAACATTTCTTTTAACTTTGAGTAAAAGTCATTCAAAACTTCCGCACTGCTTACTTCCTTCTTAAACAGAAATTCTAACATTATTTTCTCCTTGGATTTGTGATTGTGATTGTTGAATGTAAACTTAGTATATAAGGATAATATCATGCTCATATATTTTTTACAAACTTTCGTAAATAATTGTTAAGAGAAATTAAGTGATTAATGTGCAGCTATTTTTAAGCTATAATTAAATAAAGAAAGAGGGATGCTGATGAGCGGATTTAATTTTCTTGAAGCTATTATTTATTTAGCTTTATATCTGTTTATTATTGGTTTTGCAGGAGTTCTTATATACGGAATAAAAAAATACAACCGCGAAAAAAGAATCGGCGGAATTTTTGTAACATCTTTAGTAAGTTTATTTTTATTATTTATAATTAATCAATTAGCAGTGACGGGGTTATATTTCTCAAGTATAAATAATTTTGTAAAAAAAGATTATAAAAAGGCTGCAATTTTCTCGGAAATCGGAGCAAGGATTACGATTTTCCCGTCACAAAAAAGCACCTTATACGGTGAAGCCGGCATAGACTATATGACAATGAAAAACGGTGACAAAGCACTTATAAGTTTTGAAAAAGCTTACAAAATAAAACAACCTTGCCGCTGCAAAGATAACAGCTATCTGAAAAATGATTGGACAATTTTTGCATCTATGTTGTATACCTACTTAGGGGATTATGAAAAAGTTTACAGACTGGCAAATGATACCGGCAGATATAATACCGCAGCCGTTGCCGCTATTTGTGAAAAAGATTACAAAAAAGCTCTTGGATATACAGACTTGAATTTATTAAAGCAAAAACGTTCGGCAACCTTGTACGGACAAAGGGCTTATATTCACAAAAAGCTAAAAAAAGATAAGTTAGCACAAGAGGATTTCCAAAAAGCAATTTCTCTTTGCAGAAAAAGTAAAACCTGTACAGAGATACAATACCAGCAACAAAATGACAGTTATTGGAATAAATTTTCAGAGAAGAAAAAAGAGTATTTTAGTGCAGAATGACCTCCTGTTAAGTGCAGCCGGGAAAATCCTTATTTACTTATTTAATAATTCCCTCCCCGGATTGGGGCACTACTACCTAGGATAGATTACTTTGTCATGGACAGTTATACCAATCAGGAGGGGGTACAATTTCTTATTCACTTAGTCACTTAGTCACCTATACACTACTCCCTTCCCCTGCTCTTGATTGAAAATCATGTTTATACTAAGATTTTATTGGTTATGCAATTCGATAGGCAGAGCCCTAGTCTGTAAATAGCATTATTATTTAATTTTACTATCACTATGGATGGAAATGTATAACCCGTAGTAAAACACAGTTAAAACAAAAGGAGACACAAGATGTCAACAGCATCACTTATTGAACTTTTAGAAGCAGGCGTTCACTTCGGACACCAAACACAACACTGGAATCCAAAAATGAAACCGTATATCTACGGTGCAAGAAACGGTATCTATATTCTTGATTTAAGAAAAACTTCAGATTTATTAGATGCTGCTTACGATGTTGTAAGAGATTATGCTGCTAAAGGTAGAAATGTACTTTTCGTAGGTACTAAAAAACAAGCTGCAGAAGTTGTTGCAGAAGAAGCACAACGCTCTGGCGCATACTACATCAACAGAAGATGGTTAGGCGGTATGCTTACTAACTTTGAAACCATAAGAGGCAGAGTTAATAAATTAAGAGAACTTGAAGACTTTATCTCTTCAGGACATGTTGAAAAATTACCGAAAAAAGAACAGGCTCAAATAAACAGACAGGTTGCTAAATTAAGCAAAACTTTAGGCGGTATTAAAGAAATGCGCGGTTTACCTGATATTATCTTTGTTGTAGACCAGGC
>CALUVM010000033.1 GCA_944324255.1 Candidatus Gastranaerophilales bacterium
TTAGCTCAGCTGCCCCGGGAGCCCGAAGGGGTTCCGAGTAGAGATATAGAAGCTCTACCAGCTGAGCAAAAGTGAAAACTAAATAATTGTTCGTGGGGGTTTAGCTCAGCTGGTAGAGCACCTGCTTTGCACGCAGGGGGTCAGGAGTTCGAATCTCCTAACCTCCACCATTTAAAACAAATAGAACTATTAAAATCAGAGCCTTCGGGCTCTTTTTTAGTATGTTCGAGCCCACTTCCCCATGAAGAAATTATGTTTTGCTTGAATTCAGCCAGTCCAATTTCTGCAATTCCTTGTTTTGCAAGCTTAATCAGTTTTTCTATCGTTGCAAAGGGTTCACGGAAAATAACTTTAACCTTTTTGTTTTTTACCATTGCTGATAAATAAACTTCTCTAATGATTTGAGCTACTTCTTCCGCTTTTAGTTCGGTGGCTGGTAAGCTTGCTCTATGGCATAAATCAAGGATTTTCAGCCCTGTATCTAAATAATTTGTATTAGCACTATTATGTTTTTGCAGCTCTGCAGATAATCGGTTTAATTTTACCTCATATTCATTCTTCAAATTAACCCATAAATCGTATTCTAAGACATTGTTTAACTGGTCAAGGTACATTTTCTTCAAAATCTCTTTGCACTCTCCAATTTCAGAATTTATGCGTGATGTTTCTTCCTTGTGAAATATTTGCTCATCTCCCAAACAAATTTGTAAAGAAAGCTTTATTAACTCATATATATCTTCATTCAAGTCAATTCTTTTGAGATGCATTCTAAAAGATTGGGTAAGCTCTTTTTCTGAAAGATATACCGTATTAGGACAGCTTCTGTCATAGTGGGAACATCTGTAATAAATATTATTTTTCTTCTGTCTTTCACCGCAGAAAGAGTATCCGCAAACTTCGCATTTTAGGATTCCGGGATAAAGAAAATCAAAGTTTTTCCGAACCTTTGATTTATCCACTTTAAGAAAAGCAAGCTGTGCTTTATCAAATATTTCACGATTAATAATTGACGGGTGTTTTCCCTGATATACTACACCATTGCAATTCATTTGACCTACATAAATAACATTTTTCAGCATGCATTCAAGCACGCATGCTGTAATTTTAGGACGTTCTACCTTATAGTAATAACCCTCTTCAAAAAGTTTTTCTGAAAGCTTTCTTAGTGAGTACCTTCCGGTTGCAAAAAGTTCAAACGCTCTTCTTACAAACAAAACTCTTGATTTATCAATAATTAAATTCTTTTTTGTACCTCTGAGGTATCCATAAGGTGGCTGAAATGGCCAATAGCCTTGCTCAACAGCTTCCTTTAATCCTTTAGAAATTTCTTCGGATAGGTTATCAATATAGTTTTTAGCCATTAAAACCTTAATTCCGTGAATAAATTTATCGTGAGATTTAGAATTTTTGGAGATAATTGTTCCCTCTTTTACTAAATGTACTTCTAAGTCGTAATCTTCAAGGGTAACATAATCTTTAAAGTTACGGTAAAGTCTGTCTGTTTTTTCCACTAATACAGTTTTTACAGCCGGATTTGATTTAAGAAAAGCTAACATCTGGTTATAATTAGTTCTTCCGGCTTTTTTTGCAGTTTCTGCGTCTGAAAACTCCTTAACTATTTGGAAACCATTTTTTAGAGCATATTCTTTAAGCAGCTTCAATTGTGCCGGAATTGAAAATCCTTCACGTTCCTGCTCTCTGCTTGATACTCTTGCGTAAATAACAACTTCTTTGTGTTCCATAATCTGAATCTCCTAGAAAATCTGAATACTATTTTAATTTTTTACAATTTTTCAGAAGTTGTAAAGTGAGTTTGGCATACAAATTTCCATAATTGAAAATGCTAAAATGCTTATTATTTCCAGAATAGAAGTCGTTTTGTCGCTTTTGAAGTCTTAAACAGTGATATTGGGGACTTGCCGCTGCTCTTTTATTGTTATTATTAGGTAGTTTTGAGGGGCGTAAAATTCGTCGGTTAATATTCGGATGTCAGCATTAAAACAAACTGCTCCTTTTCATAGCTAAGTATTTGCAGATACATTTTATATGTTGTGATTTCTTCATTTTCGTTAAATGGTAAGTCAATAAGCGGAATTTCCTGCTTGATTATGGTTATATGCTCATCATAAATATCATCAACGTTGTAATCTTCTGTAAAAACTTCCATGTGACCGCTATGTTCATTGTCTAAAGAAATTTCTATAACGAAAAAATCTGTATCATGACTCCTAAAACGTTCCAAAATCTTCGGCATATAGCTGATTAAATTATCAACAACCCAAAAGGCATCTAAACTCCGCTGAAAGTCCATTATTCCGTCAGTATAAAGTAAATTATTGTTGTAAGGTCTTTTAAAATATTGTGTTGTGCCGTGATTCCGGCTGTAAATTTCTTGCACATCTGAATAGGTAAGCATAATCAATACTCCGTATAAAATCTGAATTTTGTTTGATTTTATTTTTTATCATTTTTGCAGAAAGTAAATACTTTTTAGGGAAAAAAGTTTGAAAATCTTTCTAAAAAACAAAAAGGTACAAAAAAAAGCCACACTAAAACGTGTGGCAATAATTCAGATTTTCTAGGGGTAAATGTAAGCCTGTTTGAATAAAGACTACAAGACGGAATTACACTAACGCTTACGAATCTTACGAAACGCAGACTTGAAGGTTAGTTTTACCTTTTTATCACTATTAACTTCAAATTTATTCTTAATAAGTGAAATTACTTCACGCTTTGAATCAAAATCAAGAGTAATAAAAATATCGCTTAATCGTTTCGTCATAAGATTTTCACAGCCTGATTGAATCGTAGCAATTTTATTTTCTAAAGCAGATATTTTTGAAGGTAAATCTCCATATTTTGTATCGATTAAGGCTTTTTCAGCTTCAATCAGTTCAATATCATCTATTCCGTTATCTTTAATACTGGCTTGAAGTTCAAGCTCGTTATGATATTTTCGGCTAACATTCCCTCTAAGAGTAGAAAGTTCTTGTTTTAAAGGTTTTAGAATTTCCTTTAAAACTTCATTTATCAGCTCTTTTGCGATTAAATTCAAGCGAATTTCTCTAAGGTAAGATAATATTTCCTTGTTAATGATTTCCTCATTAATACAAACATATCTTCCTTCTTCATTCCTACAAGTATAGTAAATGTACTTCTTTTTCTTGATGTCGCCAGTCATAAGCCTATCCGTACCTTTCAACACCAAAAGGTTAGAGTACAAAAACTTATGCTTAACAAGCTTCTCAGAAGCAGTATTTTTAAGTACTGATTGAACCTTGTTAAAAAGTTCATCACTAATTATTGCTTTATGCTTACCTTTAATCTCATTTTCACAATCAGGAAAGGTGTATTTCCCTGTGTAAAATTTACTTTTAAGCAAATTGCTTAAAGTAGATTTAGGAATTTTGCCGCTTTTTTGATTTCTATAAATCAATCCTTCTTGGTAAAGAATTTCAGGCAGATTAGAAAGAGAATACTTGCCTGTTGAATAGAGTTCATATGCTCTTCTGACAAATTCCGCCTGCTTTGGCACAATCGCTATATTACCGCTTTTAAGCTTAGTATAACCATAATTCAATTTGCTCGGTCTTATGCCGGTTTGAGCTTTTTTAATCAGTCCGAGTTTACGAATTTCGTTCATGTGATTAACTTCAAATTCAGCATTTGCAGTTAGTATTCTGACAAGAAATTTCTCATGAGCTTTAAACGGTTTCTGTATAACCAGATTATCCTGTATACAAATAATTTTCATATCAAGCTTATCCACTAGCTCTTCAAGAGGCTCAAAATCGTATTGATTTCTTACCAGTCGATTCAAGCAAAAAGAAATAATAACATCTGCTTTATTTTTATGCTGTTCTGCAATCATTTTTTTAAATACCGGTCGTTTGTGAGCCTTCATAGCACTTTTGTTTTCATAATAAATGTTTCGTATAACATAACCGTATTTTTTGCAGTATTCTCTGCATTTTTCTTCCTGTGTTTCTCTTGATAAGCCCTTTTCCTGTGATATACTTGATAATCTTATATAAGCATCGGCTGTTTTAATCATCTTCAATCTCCTCATTCATTAGTGGTGAAATCCGGTTTTGAATATCCAAAAGTGTTTCATTTTCAGATATATCAACTTTAATAGCCTTCCCTATCGGTTTTAAATCAGAACTTTTAAGATTAAATCGCCTGTCATTAGCTAATCTTAACTTTAACTGTGCAGTATTGAGTTTCTGCTTGTCGTTTAGGCTGTTAAATATATCGCAATATTTTTTAAGATTTATCCGCAAAAATTTCCCCTTTGTAATCACAAAATCACGCCCATACATAAGTTCTTGCTTAACAAAAAGTCTGTACACATCACTCAAAAAAATGTCGCCATACCGCAGTTCTGTCTCAAGATAGCGTTCAAAGTATTCAAAAAACTCTTTTGCAAGTATTTCAGTATTAACAAGTTTGAAGCCCAGAACTTCATTAATTATACTCCACACAGCCATTCCAATCGCAGTGTTATTACATAATCTTGAATGAGAGCAGTACTTCTGTGCTATTATATACTGTTCTTGGTATCTGGCAAGGATTTCACCTCTATAGTCCAAAATTAGGGGTAAAAATGCCGACAGTCTCTTTAGATTCTCATTTGAATGGTATTTAAACCTTTCTAAGTTAAATTTTCCGGCAGGTATATCCACAAGAATACTTCTTGAAAAGTTTGCAAAAGTCATATTTTCAAAGAAATTATTAGTTGTAATACAGAATGTTGTATTAATATCCGTTACTTTCTCAGTGCCGTCTTTAGAAGATTTCTTTCTTGGAGTAGCAGAAAAGGTGTCTTTGCCCAGGTTTTCAAGCTTTTCTATTAGTGCCCTATCCAGTTCATCAATAAACAGCGGAATATTGTTAAGCTTTGAAAGTCCTTCACGAATAGCTATAATTGTAGAAGTACCGCTCATAAATTCTGTATGATTAGTAAAGCCAAAGATAGCAGCTAAGCAATACAAAAGAGTAGTTTTGCCGGAAGTTGGCTCTCCGAATAGAACGATGTAAGGAAATCCCTGAGCATGCCGGATAAATAAATCATAAAAAAGAATTCCTATACATACTCCAACAGCTATAAGGACAGCTGCATCATTGTAAACGGTTGTTATCTCGAAGAAAAACTCGGACATTATCTGTTTCGGATTTTCTGCTTCATAAAAAATCGGTACAGAGCGATTATTAGATAAAATTTGGAGCTTTTCTTTAGCAGTAAGATATAAATTATCGGGAATTGCAGGATAATTTTCAAACTCAGAATAATTAAGATTATAAATTCTGTTTCCGAAAACAAAAATGTTATCAGAAAACTGGTAGCCATAATTTTTATAAAGATTAACTGTTGAAATATTTGTATACAGCATATCCTTAATCAGTCAGAATATCCGCTTAGAAAAGCTTTCCGAGAGCCCTACAATTCCTTTATGCAGAGCTTTAATAAAACTCTTTACGTCGTCCTCATCGCTTCCTTGTATAAGTTTAATAAACCGCTTGTCCGGCTGCTGTTCCTTTGTAATAATTACAGCAAGCTGTTCTTCTGTTTCATATTTATTTTGGGTAGATAAAATTTGATTAATAATAGCAATCGGTTTAAGCGTATAATTAGCTATTTTTTCATCTTTCTCAGCAGCTGCAGTGTTCTCTTTATCAGATAGGTATAAACCGTCTGGTTTATTGATTATTTCTTTTGTCATAACATTCTCCTTAAAAAGGGGCTCAGGATAAAACCTGAGCCCCCACTGTTACTTGATTTAGATACTAACATCAAAGATTAAATAATTATCATCCGGTTTTTCCTTTAATGGTACCAGGATTAGTTCTAAATACTTTGAAACATATGCTGCAAAATATTTTCCATCGAACAGAATGAAGGGAGATATTCTGTTGAAGTCTAACAGAAAAGGAACAAGCTCTCTTGGCATTTCCATTTCTATTAGGTCTGTGTTTAAATCTTCCTCATCAATACTGTATCTAAGCTGAGTACCAAGAATTAGCTTGAGAAAGAATTCTCCGTCTTTTTCAAAATCAATAGCATACGCATCTATTTCATTGCCATTGATATAATTTTGTTTTTTAAGCTCTTGAGCCATTTCTACTGTTAAGAAACCGTTTGATTTGATTTCTTCGATGTTCTGAAAAGTTATTTCTGACATCTTTTTATTCCTCCGCATGTGTATCATGCACACATGTTTGTTGTAGTATTACTAGTAGAGCATGATTCTACTCTGCTCTTAAGGGGAGCAATCCCTGATGGAGAGGTTAAACAGTTAAAATCGAGCGAAAAATGATTTTAAGCAGCTGTTTAATCTCTTCTTGTTCTTGAAGGGTTAATTCCTTCTTCTGTTGAGCATTTCAACTTGTATCTTTGCTTATTCTTCTCATAAGCGTTCTCCTTTCTGCCTGTATTTACAGGCGTTTCGTATCTATTCTGTTATCAATGTGCAAAATAAACTGCCTGGTTATGCTATGGGGACATAACGACCGAGTTCAGTATCAAACTCAAGTTTTTGAAAGTCCGAACCAATAAACCTGATTCGATTCCCGTAAACCCTGCAGTTTCCCTGAACATTTAAAAAACAGTCTTTTGTACAAGTCTGAAAGAGTCTTTCTGCAACCTCATCGAAAAAGTCAACAAACGTAACTTTTTTGCTAAAACTTCCGGCATTAGGAGGAATTAACATAACTGTCACCTTATTCTCTCCCATTATTGTCTGTAATTCTGCTAGCCACTTTACTCTGCCCATAAAATTAAAAATCTTTGTCATAATTATTCTCCTATTCTACTTATAACCTTGATCAGTTTTATGGTTACTGACCAACAAAAACAGCGTATCAGAAAAAATATCTATTGATATTTTCTACATCAATAGAAAGGCAATTCTCAAACTCAATCATAGCAATAGATTTAATAACTCCCTTGTTCTCAAAGACAGTCAGTAAAGCTAGCGGGATATCCCGCCTTTTACTTAATATTCTGTAATATATCTCTTATGTGTCCTTTTAACCAGTGCGGAGTACAATTTTTTATGAAATCTAATCTCATTTCAGGGCTATTTAAATAACATCTCATTATTAAATGCGGAACTTCTTCAAAACAATTTTCTCTTGCTCTGCAAGCTTCTTGTTGATTAATAAAATATTGGTATGTTTTGTTATAAGGAAATATAGAATCACGGTCAATTACCCGTATATATTCTAAAAATTTTAGATAAGGGGCTATACCCCTTATACTAGCACCGCATTTGTCAGCTAACTCACTTTTTGTTAACTTATCCGTATCATTTAAAGCTTTCAATATACTCCAAACGTAGTCTCGCGACATAAAATAACACAATAACTGTATTGCTTCTATTTCATATTTTTCTGGGGTTTCTAAGTATTTTAAAGTCAACATAAATCTTCCTTTTCTGTTTTAATGTTACACTTATTAAAAACCTGTAAATACTTTTATTTGCTAGTTTTTGTCTACATGTAAGACTTTTTCCTCTCTCTTCCTAAAACATACTCTCTTAATCATTTTTAAGCTAACTCTTCCGGTATTGCGTACAGTACGGTTTCTGTAATTCTAGGGGTATAATGTCCAAGTGCGAATTTGTAATTAGTTAAATTTTTAGACAAATATTGCGGTATCATGATAAAGTCCTCATCAGAATGATAAATAGATATAGCAAGTTGCGGTCTGTATTTTTTAATAGTTTCAATTCCGCCTTTTAAGGCAGAAAGTTCTGCACCCTCAATATCCATTTTTATAAAATCTGGATTTATATTATGTTCAAAACAATATTTATCAATAGTAGTAACATTCACCTTGATTTCTTTCCAACGTGTATCACCCGGAATAATTTTACGATTGGAAATACCGGCACAAAAAGAACCTCCAGAACTGCGGGTATCTATATAAAACTTGGTTTCCAACACCTTGTCTCCAACAGCAAAAGGTACTAATTCAAATTTTTCATTTTTAATAAAGTCTTCAATATATTTCTGCCTTGCAATTTCATAAATAGCCTCAAATCCGTATATTTTTTCCAGATTAGGTAACAACTTGTTAAATGCAATTATGTTTAATCCGGAATTCATACCAATATCAAGGACAGTCTTTATGGCCTCTTTATTAATTTTATCAAGATAATGATCTTTAATTGAAACAAATGTTAGAAAATTTGTATTTTTATAACGTTTTAGATGATATGCTTTAATTTCATCTGATTGACATTCACATCTGGCTTTAAAAAGTATCTTAAACAAATCTTTATCTTCTTTTTCGGAGAAAATATTTTCTACCTCTATATAGTTCTCTTCATTTAATATATTTTTATTCATTCTATAATAATCTGATACAAACTCTGTTTGTACGAGAACCGGAATATTATATACATTAAATATATTACACACAAAGCTATTATTTGTTCGTGTTGACATTATGATTAAATCTATTTTTTCTTCTGTATCTATAAATTGTTTTATTGTCCAAATCGGAAGATTTAAACTATTATCTTTTATATAATTATCAATAAAACCTATTATTTTAACATTTGGCTTCACTCGGGTTATATCTTTAAATATTCTTTGTCCGACTTCTCCCGCACCAAATATTACCAATTTTGAGTGTTCCGGTATCTTATCAAATAAATCCTCATTAAGTTTTTCAAGTATCATCTTTTCTCCCTATATTCTGCTTACTTTAATATTTTCATAACCGCAGTCTTTTAAGTATGTTTTTATCTCTTTTACTCTTTCATCTGCTGAATTTACAATAGTCACAATGATTTTATCAGGTTTCAACTCCTTTAAGGCTTCCGGAGGATATATTTTATATTCACCTAAAGATTTTCCCTGTTTACAAATATTTTTATCAATAATACCCAGTATGTTTTCATTTAATATATGATATCTGGTAAAGAAATCTTCCAAAAATAAACTTGCACCCCACAATACAACTCTTTTTTCCGCTTGTGCCATCGCCAGAAGATTGATGTATTTCATCTCTTCCGCTAATGTATTTTTTATAGAATTCTGGCACATTTTGTACATCAATTCTTCATAATAAGGAGTTTGTCTGGCATAGCTCCAGAAGAGATTAAACAATTCTTCATCCATAGAATTCCACGGCTTTTTAGGCGAAGTATAATGTATAATTTTAAAATTGTTGAGTGCTTGTATAAAATCTTTCTTGAAATCTCCGGAGATTTCATTTTTATATCCTTTATCCCAAATTAATGTGCCGTAACAATAATTCCAGCATTGAGAAATCAGTTTGACATCATTTTCAAAAATCTTATTCAGTATATCCTGATCAGGAAATAAAAATTCTTTTATATTTAAAGCATTTGTAAATCTCGTAATATATTGAGTAGTATCTATTTGTGAGATATTAAATAATATTAAACCCGAATTAAAATAGGTTTCCGGCTTACTCAATTTCAGAACATTTATTATATACTCTTTCCGTTCCTTATTTTTGTCAAGATCTAGCACCGGAGAAATAGTATCTCGGACAGCTATAATCTGCTTATTACCAAAATCAATATCAAAAATAGCATCAATATTTTGATTAATAATTACATCACTATCCAGATACAATACTCTGGAATAATCCGGCATTAAAATCGGAATAAATATTCTGTAGAAAATCTCTTTAGACCAATAATCAGGTATATTTATATTACAATCCTTAAAGTAATTAAAATAATATTCCGTTATATTAAAAAATCGAAGCGAAAAGTTAGAAGGAACCATCTTCTGTAACCGCCTGCGGTTTTCTTCTTCTATATCCGTATGCAGTACTACAATATCATAGTTTTTATCAGGGGTAGAATTTTCAATAAGCGAAGTAAGTGTAACGCTAAAATATTTGGAATAATCGTTGTTAAAAGCAAAAACAATTGGAAATGACTTATTCTTTAACGGTTCTATTATAAGTTTTTTGCAGACAGATTTTTCCCATTCCGATTTTTTAGGAAACAGTTTTTCCAGTAAAAATTTCAGATTACACCTGTCTTTATTTAAGATATAATCACCGTCATTGATACACAGTAGTTTTGGCTTCTTTGCTTTTATGGTTTCCTGCATATTTTTTAAAGTGCCGATTGCTATATAAAGATTATCAACATTTAATTGTGAATCCTGTTCTAAAACAGATGTATTTAGCTTTAACTGACAATTTTTAGCTGTTACCATATACAAATCAACAATAGGTCTTTGAACAGCATTTTCAGCACGGAACTTTTGTTTTACTGTTTGCTCAAAATATTTCTTAAATTTCTCCTTACATTCAAGATAATAGCTTTTTCTATATGCTTCAATGCAATGAAACGGCTCAAGTTTTTCAAAGTTTATTTGAGTCGGAACATGTTCTTTAAAAACATTTACCGTATTCAGATAGGATTGCTTATATAAACTCCTAATGATTTCATCTTTTATCCAATTTTGAGAACGCATATTGACTATCGGATTATTATTTTTATCAAAGAAATACTCAGGAGATACATGAGATGCAAAAAATTTATCATCGTTTGCACACAGAAAATATTCTGACAAATCCGGAATATTAGCTATACAAGTCTCTATTGCTTCACTGTTAAAGCAAGGCAGACAATCCTCCGGCATGATGTCTTTATGGTCTATAATTTTTATTTGGGAATGGTTTGTATCAAGCCATTCTGGGACTTGACTGTCTGTTACTATAAAAATCTTGTTAATCCATGGCGCATACATTT
Organism: Candidatus Gastranaerophilales bacterium; assembly: GCA_944324255.1. Lineage (GTDB taxonomy): Bacteria > Cyanobacteriota > Vampirovibrionia > Gastranaerophilales > Gastranaerophilaceae > CAG-196. Next base: position 10,749 of record CALUVM010000033.1, read on the forward strand.
CGGCAGAGCGGAGGGAATATTTAAGCTCATCATTATTTGAATAACGACAGTCGCTATTTTCTTCTGAACTTACAACTCCGAGCTCATTCGCCCAGAATCTTCGTTTCTTTTGCCAATCTTCATCTTTATCGTTTACCCAGAGATAAACCAAATCAATTTTTATATCCTTCAAAATTTTAACTCCTCTTCAAATATGTTCGGCAAAAGCTCCACATTCGGATACTTTTCTCTGAACTCCTTTTTTAATGATTCATAAATAGATTCGTTATTGGATAAAACCGTCAAGATCACGCCGTCAGGTTTTATTTCGTTTATCGCCTCCGGCGGGTAAATGGTATAATTGCAGAACTGTTTACCTGCAGAGGCTGCGTTTCTGTCGATTATTCCTAAAATATTCGGGTTCTTCTCGGTTTCTCTCTCAAGCACTTGTCGGATAAAAAGACTTCCGCCCCAGAGCATTACTTTTTTATCCCCGATAAACTTTTTGAGATACTCGGGCGTAATATAATCTTTTCTTAAAGCCGATTGATATTTTTGCCAATCATCCGGCAGAAGTGTCTTAAACTCTTGAAGAAAGTTCTTGTATTCATCATCGTTACAATAACTAATTTCCGCCCTTATGTGGTTAATGAAAACTTTTCTATATGCGTTTTCATACTCCGGTAAAAATCCTCTTGATTTAAGAAATTCGCCTAAATACATGCAGGATTTAACGGCATCAATCGTGTGTTGAGAGCGTGTGCTTACAAGACTTCCCGGACGGTTGAACCTATAATTCACAAGTTCTTTATTAAATGCAACTATTTTATTTGCACAAAAAACTAAACTGTGCATAAAAGCAATATCTTCATATATCGTGAGCGGCGGAAATTCAAGATGATTCTCTTTCAAGAACGATTTTTTGATTAATTTATTCCAAACAACAGGGGTAAACAGAGAAAATATATCGTCTTTAAAATCTTCTCGGTTAAAAACTTTCTCCATCGGAACTTTGTCAATGTTTATAGGAAAATTCGGACTCCCTGTCTCTGTTATATTCCCTTCGTCATCAACTTTTCTTGAAGAACAAACCGTTAAATCCGCATCAAATTTTTCTGCGTGGTTGTACATCTCTTCTAACAAATTGGGTTCAAAATAATCATCGGAGTCAAGAAACTGAATATATTTACCCTCCGCAAGCCTTATTCCGTTATTTCTTGCACTTCCCGCACCTGAATGCCTTTGCTGCAAAATTACAAACCTGTCGTCTTTTTTCTTATACTCCTGCAAAATCTCCAGAGACTTATCAGTTGATCCGTCATCCACACAAATTATCTCAAAATCCTGAAAAGTTTGGTTCAAGATACTATCCAAACACTCCCTCAGGTATTTTTCTACATTATAGACCGGAATAACTATACTGATTTTTACGTCCACCGCTAATTCCTTATCAAGAACATATTATGACTAGATTTTACCATATTAAATATAGAAATACAATATTTAATATAGATATTTCGTTAAAAAAATGTTTTAAATACGGTTTATAAGTTTTACTACTCCGTTTATTCTCATGGGGAGGTACTTATGGACTTAAAAAAAGATTTCGGACTAAGACTAAAGGAACTAAGAAATAAAAAAGGTATTACACAATATCAACTTGCTGAGATGGTTGGCATTGACCCTAAACACATGAGTCATATTGAAACAGGAAGAAGTTTTCCAAAAGCTGATTTAATAGAGAAATTTGCTGAAGCATTGGATGTTGATTATACAAAACTATTTAAGACAGAACATTTGCAAGACAGAGCCAGTTTATACAATAAAATAACTAATCTGATGAATCAAGCTACAGATGAAGAATTAAGAATAATCTATAAAATTGTTGTAGGCTGTTTAGATTAAAATTTCAAACTTAAACCGGAATTGGGTTTTAAAAATGGTATGCCGGAATTTGCGGAGAATAACAATCTATAATCCCTTATAACAAATAGCATGCGTTGGAGAGTTATTTTATCAAAATAAGTTTTCATAAGAGCTGCTTCGGACTCTTGTCTTTCATTAACCGATTGTTTAGCTCTATAGACTGTTACGGATTTATTTTCTTCAATTGCCCGAACTAAAATAGCCCTAACATAGTATCGGTTAAAATCAGAGAAGGCAAGCATTTCACGAATATTTGAAGGAATTTTCTTACCATTTTTGTCCTTGTCTTTGAAAAAGTTCGGAATAAGATTCCTCATCAAACTGTCTACATCTCCCCTTTCAAAAGCATTTCTAAGTATTCTTTTATAAGCACATACAAAATCCGGCTTTATTGATTTAGGAATATAAAACAAACCTTTAACAGGTGGAGTAGTT
>CALUVM010000034.1 GCA_944324255.1 Candidatus Gastranaerophilales bacterium
ACATATATATAAAGTATATAAGTGATAAAAAATTGCCTTTTTTGAGTATAAATATTAAGAAATGTAACATTTAATTTGATTTTTGGGGAAAATCGCAATAAAAATTTACACCGGAAAGGAGGCGGTGGCTGTTTTTTAAGGAAAGTATAAAATTTTTAAATACTCTTTTAGTTTTCTTTTTTTTATATAAACCCTTCTGAGATTTTCGGAAGGTTTTTTAGTGCATTTATTAACGAAAGGATAAAATTATGCAAAGAACATCTTTAATCTGCAATAATTTTTCCGGAATAAACAGAAGTTCGTCTATTTTTTCTTCTTCTGTAATAACTGCGTCAGATATTCAGAATGTAGAGTTATTTTCTACGGAGATTAACTCCGGAGTCGGGATACGGACGTCAAGCGGAAATATTGCAGTCAGCGCCTTAATCCCGACGGGGGAGAAGGTGATTAATATTTTTGAAAGCGTGCAGAAGGCTGTAACTTATTTTTTTGTACATACAGAGAGTTCTACGGAGGGTAAAATTTATTTATTTTATCCGAATTCCGGAGATTTGGTTCAAAAAGTCGACTCTCTAAGTGTAACCGGAAAATCGGCTGCAACCGATGTTTCTCAAGGCTGGTCAGACCTGTGGGTGTTTTCTAATTCGGAAGAAATGTTATCCATTGAGCTTGATAATTATGATGATGACGGCGTTTTAGACGAAGTCAAAATGATGGAGCTTGAGGATATGGACGGAAGAACAGTTAAAGGGCTCGGGCTTGTAATTTTTTCTGGCAGACTCTGGGTTTTTGACGGACAGGTTTTGTGGTATTCGGTTCAGGAAAATATTTATGATTTTTCAACTTCTGATGTGGAGATATCAACATCTGCCGGTTATATAGAGTTTGTAAAAACAATTACGGCTATTTACCCGTATTTAGGAATGCTGGCTGTATTTCATAAAAATTCTTCCTGTATGATAGCGATTGATGAGGATGATTATTCTTTTTACAAAACATTTGATTCACCGGGCGGGTGCGCAGGCCCTAATTCTCTGGTTTTTCACGGAACCCAGCTTTATTTTTATGACGATACTAAAAAAGGGGTGTTTTCCTTTTTACAGGTAGTTAACGGGGATAAAACTCTCGGAGATAATATTGCGCTTGATATTCAGGATGAACTTTTTTCTATTCCGGTTTCCGAACTTGAGAATATTAAGGCATTGTCTGTTGTGACATCAGACAGAAATGAAGTCTGGTTTTTGCTTCCGGGAGAAGATGAAAATTATTCTACAATAATGATTTATGACTATTTAAGAAAAGCCTGGGTAAAAAGAAAATCTCAAAAAATTAACTGCTGTGCGGTTATTGGCGGGAAATTGTATTCTGCCGGTAAAAAGATATATGAAGAATATGTTTCGGCAGAATTTGACGGGGAGTTTATAGAATCTTTTTATAAGTGTACTCCGCTAAACCTCGGGGTGGAAAATTCCAGAAAAATTCTTGCTTATCCGCCTAAAATTGCTCTGGATATGTATTACAGCAATGATTTTTATATTGAGTATACAAAAGATTACAATTCAATGACAACTAAAGTTAGGAGGATTATTTCTAAAACTCTTAGAAATGTGCTTTATTTTGATGTCGGTCATTGGGATGTCAACATTTACCCTCCTCAAAAAATTAATGCAATTAAGAAACTTCCGGCATCGTTTTTCAAAACTCTGCAGATGAGTTTTTATGCAAAAGAAGAGGGGCAGAATTTTTGTATAAACAATATTGAGTTCGGAAAAATTAAAGTTAAATCGTAGCCTGAAAATAAAGGGGAATTTTCAGGCTTATTTATAGTATTTTCCCCTGAAAGGATTAATTATGGGAAGCAAATCTACTAAAACAAATACATCAACAACTTATGGGAATACAACTACTACAAATCCGTATGTTACAAGCAAAACAAATAATTCCGGAACAACAAGTACATTTAAACCCGGAACAGCATTTGAAACAATTTACAATACAGTAAACAGTAAAGTAGGTTCATTATTGGATGAGTATTTAAATCCGAGTTTGAATTCGACAACAAATCAGTCCAAGTTGAATGCGTTTACGAATACATTAAATACCCAGACAAGGAAAAATCTTGAGAACAATGTTATAAATCCGCTTTCAAACAGAAATATGATACGTTCTTCTCAGGCAACGGACTTATATAATAATCTTGCAGATAGTAATAATAGTGCCATTGCAAACTATGCAAATACTCTTCTTTCGGAATCTCAAAACAATACTGCAAATATGTTAAACAATCTGCTCTCATACTATTTGAACGGTTATAATGTAATATCCAACAATCAGGCACAGTCATTAGCCACCAGTCAGGGTAATGCATCAACAAGCCAGAAAAGTACCACATCCGGTATAAGCACGGCGGAAATTATGGATTTAGCATTATCTGCAGCTCTGGCGGCAGCAGGAAAACCCGGGGGGGTATAGATATGGAGATTGAAAAATATATTCTTAAATACCTGCCTGTTGTTTTAATTTGTGCAGCTCTCTTACTCCAGTACAATTTGTTTGTTACTCCGGAAACTCTTGAAGTTAAGCATAGAGAAATACTTACCGATATAGCCGGAACATACTCTACAAAAGAACAATATAATGACCTGAAAGGACAGTTGAATATTATGCAGGCAAAAATTGACAAAATTTATGACGTAATTATGGAAGGAGGAATAAATTAATGGCATTAATAAATATAGAATACGGCTCTCTGGCAAGTTCCGAGACCATGAATTCAAATTTTCAGTATCTGGATGATAAAATTTCAGATGTTTCAAGTTCTTTTACAACAAGTATTTCATCAGTTTCATCAAATATAGCAACGGTTAATTCAAATTTGTCTAATTTATCTGACAGATTAGATGATACGGCGGATGAATTAGAAGGATTGATTGAAGAAGCAAACACTTCTGTCACTACTTCGCTTATGCTTCCGGATTGGTCCGGATGTATTTCAATATCAAAACCGAATGAATATGAAGTCCCCGCAAACGGCTATGTATTAATAAATCCGCAGGCGCAAGGCTCCGGAAATTTAATTATAAATGATGTTACGGTTTATTTAAAATACAGAGGTCATGAAAATGATAACTCTGCGCAACTCGTGCCTTACCCTGTAAAAAAGGGGGATATTGTAACATGCAATGTGAATATAACTGCAGTGTATTTTTTACCTGTTGTAGAAGAAATATCTGCTGATAATGAGGAGGAAAACAACGATGTATAAGTATGCAAAAATAACAGATTCAAAAACCGGACTTTGTGATGTAGGGCTTGGAAGTAATGAAAAGTTCTATAAGTCGCTGGGTATGTCTAAAATGGATATTGCTCAAGGTTTTGACGGACAATGGTATCTGGCTGAAAAACTCTGCGGAGAAGATTATCTTCAAAAAGCGGCAGAATACAGAAAAAATGTTTTTGAAAAAGAATTCTTTAATACTTCATTAGGCTGGATAAGAAGAGAAGTTCGGATGAAAGACGGAAATACCAGAAACTTTCTTTCGGATTTATTGCTGCAAATAAAAGCCGGTCTTGAGCTGGGAGTAAATGTAAATGTTATAACTTATAAACTTCCGGATTTTACAAAAGAATTAAGTGATGAATATATAAAATCTATTCAAGAAACAAAATCAGCAACTCCTGAATTTATTCAGGAGTGTTTAATGCAGACGGTTACTGATTGGGAAGGATAGGAGGAAATTATGAGTTTAATAATAGATGATGATGGAACAATTTCAATTTATCAAGGGGATAGCGGGGAAATTGTCGTATCCGGTCTGGATGATACCAGAAGCTATACGGTCTATTTTGCTATACAGGATTCTAATAGGAATCTTGTAGGTGAAGAACTTCAGGTTTCCGTAAGTAAATCTGATACTGTATCTTTTATTTTGACCCCTGCTTATACAGATCTTCTGGCGGTTCCTAAAAATAAACCTTTTGAAATTTATTATTACGGTATAAAAGCCTGCCGCTCGGATGAGCTGGTTGAAGATACTTTATTTGTAACTAATTGCGGATATGGTGATGTTAATAGGATTATTGTCTATCCGAGAAAGGTTAAGGGTACTAAAAATGTTGAATAAGAATAACAAAAATTGTTTAAGGGTTAGTTGTCCCAACGGGTCTGAGCTTATAGAGCTTTCAAACAACAAAGCAGAATACTATTCGGATTTGGCAAAAAAATATAAAGATTTAGCTCTGGAATATAAAAATCAAACAAAAACCTATATAGACGAAAATAAATTATATATTCAAGAACAAATAGATATAATTGAAAATTCTCTTGATGATTATGCACTTGAAAGTTCGCTGGACAACTATGCATTAAAGAGCTCTCTTGAAGACTATGCATTAAAGGATTCTTTAAATAACTATGCAACAAAAACTTCTCTTGAGGATTATGCTCTTGAAAGTGCATTAGACGATTATGCCCTGAAAACTTCTTTAGATAATTACGCTCTGGAAAGCACTTTAGATAATTACGCATTAAAAACTTCTTTGAATGACTATGCTCTGGAAAGTTCTTTAGATGACTATGCATTAAAAGCTTCTTTAAATAATTATGCTTTGAACAGTTCTCTCAATAACTATGCTCTAAAAAGCTCTCTTGATAGTTATGCTCTTAAGACATCACTCAATAATTATGCTCTCAGTTCTCAAATTCCGACAAAAGTAAGCCAGCTTCAAAATGATGCATCTTATGTTAAAGAATCAGAGCTTGAGTCTGCAATAGAAGAAGTTATAGGAGATTCTTTAAGTGATTTAGATGTACTTCCGGATATGACTAATTGTGAGGATATGTTTTTAAAAACAGACGGAACCTCGGTTTTGTGGTCAAAAGTTCCTTCAGGGGTTTCAATAGGGACAGTTTTCCCGTGCTTTGCGGGAGAGGATTATGTTCCTTCAGGAGCATTGCCTTGTGACGGAACTGAATATACAAAAGCACAGTTTACGGATTTGTATAATAACTATCTGGTAAACGGAAACTTATTAACATGTACTTATACAGAATATTCAGAGGATGTTGCAGCGTATGGAAGTTGTGCTAAATTTGCACTCGATACAGCAAACGAAAAATTTAAAGTCCCGCAAATATCTGACGGTACTTTTATTCAGCAAGCCTCAAGCGATAGTGAATTAGCTAAGTTATACAATCCGGGATTGCCAAATATAACAGGTAAAACCGGAAATTTAAACATAAACGGTTATGACCAAAATTTTGAAGGCGCTTTATTCGGTTCTGATTTAAACGGTAAATCAGCAGCGGGTTCGGGAAATTACGGTACAAGAATAAATATTGATGCTTCAAGATCTTCTTCTGTTTATGGCAATTCAGATACTGTTCAGCCGAAAGCAGCAGCTATTCGATGGTTTGTTTGTGTTGCCAACGCATCAGAAAACGAAAGTGCAATGAATTGGTCACAGTGGGCATCCAATTTGCAAGGCAAAGTTAATACTTCCGCTAATAATCTTACTCCGGAGGCAAAAAGCTATATATCTACATTCGGGATGCCGTCAGGCAACTATATAAATTTAACGCTGGGAGCAAGCGGAAGTACATATACAGCACCTGCTAACGGATGGATTAGTATATGTAAGGAAGTTAATGCCGCAAAGCAATATATTGAAATAAAGGTTCCGAATCAAACTAACCCTGTATACGGGATTGAACAAAGAGGGGTTATGCAATACCAATGGCTTATGCTGTATACACCAATATTAGCTAATCAAACTTTTTCAATCGGGTATGACGCAACAAGAGATACACACTGGTTTACATTCGTATATGCACAAGGAGAGGAGGTTGCACAATAATGTTTTATATTGAACAAGATAATAAAATAGTTTTATTTGATGAAGATAAAACAAAAATTGAAAATACAATACTTTTTATGCCTCAATATAAGGATTTGGAAATAAAAGAAACACAAAGACCGATTGTAGATTTTATGTTTTCTGATACGGAGGAATATCAAGTTGAACAAGCTGCAAAAGAAGCTGAAAGAATAAGGTCGCTGACTTTGACAAAACGTGTTTTTGCTCTTGCTCTTCAGCAGATAGGGATAAGCTATTCTCAACTTAAAACACTTATTTCATCCAATGAACAGGCTCAGCTCGAATGGGATTTGTGTGTTGAGCTTGAAAGGTCTAATCCTCTTCTGGATATTATGGCAGAAAAGATGGGAATTACATCTGAGCAATTGGATTATATCTTCAGAAAAGGTAACGGCGAAGATGTAGAACTGCCTGCTTCTGAAACAGAAGATACTGTAAATGAAAGCGAGGAATTATGAAAAAACTTTTAATCTTTTTAATAATTATAAATTTTTTGCTGCCGGTTATGGCAGAAGAAGGAGTAAATTCAATTCAACCTGAACAGAAATTTAATGATAACAGGGCTTCAATCTCTGTACAGAAACAGCCGGCTTTAGAAAACTCACAGCAACAGAGTGTAAAAAATAACTGGTTTTGCATAATTGTTCAGGTGAACGGTAAAGCTTTAGAAACCTTGCCGCAGCTTCAAGAATAGGAGGTATTTATTAAAATGATTGAGTGGTATTCAAATAAAAACGCAGGGATTTTCTTTGACAGTGTTCCTTATGTTGCAATAAGATACTCTCTTCCTTTTATGACCAAAGAGGAAATAAAGTCAATAGAAAAATACCCTTTTATTAATAAAAAGACATTGAAAGTCCGGCTTACGGACTATAAAAAAGATAAAACGTATAATTTTATAATACCTAAAGGTTATTGTTATGACGGGGCTTCCATACCCCGTCTTTTTTGGCGTGTAATAGGTTCAAATACAGACAACAGTTTTTTAATAGCAGCACTGGTACACGATATCTTATGCGAAAACCATTCTTATATAGATAATGACAGAAGATTTTCTACAGAAGTTTTTAATGCGCTTTTGGAAGCTTCTGATGTTTTTCCGTTAAAGCGATTCATTATGAAAAATTCTGTTAACTGTTTTCAGACGTTGTTTTGCACTTGGAGAAAAACCGGTCAGAAGGGAGCCGATGTTAAAAATGGTTAGATATAAACTATTGGATAAACAGAGAGAATTTATAGAAATACCGCATTCTAATCAGCTTGATGTAGCAATTTATCAGGGCGGATACGGAAGCGGTAAAACCTGGTGCGGTTCTCTTTTGGGGATACTTCTTGCAAAAAAGTATCCCGGCTCCAGAGGGCTGGTCGGGGCAAAAGAGTATGAGCTTGTAAGAAAGACAACTCTTGTAAGTTACCTTGAGCACCTTGACGAATTAGGATATCAGCCCGATAAGGATTATGTTTACAATAAGATTGATAAAGTTATAAAGTTTTCAAACGGTTCTGAAATACTCTTTTCTGCACTTGAAGATCCTGAAAAATTTAAATCCCTTAATCTTCACTGGGCGGAAATTGAAGAGGCTTCACAGATAAGCGACTCTTCTTTTAAACAGCTTTTAGGAAGGTTAAGAAATACTTACCGGGGTAAAAACTGGGTGGATTTTCGCTACAGACTATTTGGGCATACAAATCCTCAGTCTGATAAAGGCTGGATTTGGCAGAGATTTGTTGAACACTCTAAAGAGAATTACCGGCTTATTATTGCCCCTACTACTAACAATATTTATTTACCCCCGCATTTTATAGAATCTATGAAAGAGAGCTTTGATGAAGAATATTATAAAATCAATGTTCTTGGTGAGTTTGGAGATTATTCATCAGGACTTGTAGTAAAAGGGTTTGGAGAAGAAAATAAACTCAAACTTAAATATAATCCAAATTTGCCACTCCATCTTACCTGTGACTTTAACGTTGACCCTATGTGCTGGGCTCTTGCTCACAAAGATGATGAGAATGTTTACTTTTTTGATGAAATAGTTATTGAAAAAACGACAACCCAGCAGTGTATAGATGAATTTTTAAGGCGGTATCCTGACCACAAATCTTCTATAATAATTAACGGAGATGCCTCCGGCGACAACAGAAGCACCCAGAGTGAGTATACAAATTATGCGATTATAAAAAATGCGCTCAAAAATCACGGGTATGAAGATGTTAAATTCAAACTCCGTGACTATAACCCGCCGATTTTGAGCAGAATTTCCGCTTTTAATGCACGGGTTAAGAACTCAAATAATGAACGTCATCTTTTTGTTGACCCGAGAAGATGTAAATGGATTCTTTATAATATTTACAACCTTTCATTCAAGGAAGGGACGAGTATTGTAGATGTTCCTACCCATACCCGGATAAAAAGCAACAGGGAGTCAAAATTTCTGGAGCATCCGTTTGATGCAATAAGTTATCTTGTAGAATATTACTGGAAACTAAGGGGATAAAGGTAGAAGAAACGGGGAAAGCGATAATGGAGTAAAGGTGTTTCTAAATTCATAAATATAGTCAGGGTATTTTTAGTGGAAAAAACGCTGATAACAGAATAAGGAGTAATTATCAAAATCAGGTAAGTGAAAATAATTTTAAAATTTCATTACAAAATATTGCCATGTTAAAAACTTTTATTTAAAATAGTTAAGATGAGTACATATAAAAAAGATTAGGGGATTTGATATGGAAACAAAAGTATTCAACCACGCAGGCAATTCGTATGCCTTGTTTAAGTATGGAAAAGAAGAGTGGGGTTATCCGGCTTTATCTTTGAATAAAGTTAATAAAGACGGCTCCCTAACTCCTCTGAGAACAAAATTCTATAAGGATATTCCAAATAAAGGTCAATGTATAGAACGTGCTACATTTGATTCTTTTGAAAGAACAGCCATTTATCCCAAAGCACGAGAATTTAGCATTGATATAAATAATGCCGGAAAACTAAAAGGCGGTTTGAATGATAAAGGTGCATTATCTTTTCTTTTAAATAACGGTCAGGCATCAGAAGAAATGGTAGGGGTAGTAGAAAGAATAAAATCGGTTTATTCAAAACTTTCTCCTCTATCAAAAAAATATATGGATATTGTTTCTAAAGAGATTAAAAAGTTATAATATAAAAGGCACGGCGGAGGTCGTGCCTTTTAATATATTAATCTAACGGAATCGGTACAAGCCTTGAATAAAACTTATATTCATTATAGTTTTGGGGAAGGTTGTTCCAGTATCTGTATATTTTTAATCCTTTTTTTATTAAATTAAACGCAAGATTATCAGCTTCTTCAATACTTTCAGCAAGATATGGATAACAAAAAGGGACAGCTTCCTTAGGGATATCTATTTTTAGGTTATTTGTTTTTGAAAACTTTTTATTATATAAGTCAAAGATTTTTCTTCTGTTTACCGGCGGCTTGAAAGGGTTTTCTTCTCTTCCAATCCAGAGATAGGCACCGTCTTTTACCGGCAGAAACTTTTTCGAGGAGTTAAAACTCGCAAAGCCTTTTGGTTTGGCATAAAAAGCATGTGCATTATCTATAATTATTCCGGGATAAGTTTTAACAAGTTTATCTATGTTCCAGTCACAGATTCCGAAATAGTTCGGATATAAAATATAACTTTCTTTAGGAAATTTTGCAGCCGGAAATAGATTATCATCAATATGATAAAACAATATTTTTGTATTTTCTTCAAAAACGGTATGTCTTATAACATCGCAAAGATAGTAAGGAATATAAATTTCCTTTATTTTATATTCTTTTAATAAATATCGTAACGCATTTCTGGCATGGTCAAATTTTAACATAATGTTTTATTATACGGGGCGGAATTTCTGAAAGAAATTCCGCCCCGTTTTTTATTTTTTGCTTTCGGGATAACTTTCCCTTTATATTTACCCCTTTACCCCTTAACCTTTTAATTGGCTCATAACTTCATCAGCAAAGTTATCACTTCTTTTTTCAAGTCCTTCGCCGAGAACGAATCTGTCAAATTTAGTGATATTGAATTTGCCTGAAATAAGCTGTTCAATTGTTTGGTCAGGGTTTTTAACAAACGGCTGCTCAAGAAGGCATCTGTGAGCCATTAACTTGTTAACACGACCTTCAACAATCTTAGCTCTGATTTGTTCAGGTTTGTTAGCAAGGTCTTCTTTACCCATTTCGATTCTTGTTTCTTCATCAATAACTGATTGAGGAATATCTTTTCTTGAAACGAATTCAGGAGCGGAAGATGCTATATGCAAGCAGATATCTTTAGCAAGAGCTGCATCAGGTGCGTCTGTTTGAAGAAGAACACCGATTTTACCGTTGTGGATATAAGTTGCAAGGTTACCTTCATATCTTACAAATCTTCTTATAGTGATTTTTTCTCCGATTGAAGCAATTTTAGCCTTGATAACATCAGCAATTGGCTTGCCGCATTTAGGGCAAATTGTTTCAAGAAGAGCATCGACATCAGCAGGATTAGTTTCTGCAACTAATTCAGCAAGTCCGTTTGTAAGGTCGATAAATTCCTGATTCTTTGCAACGAAGTCTGTTTCGCAGTTAACTTCAATCATAGCGCCTTTTTTATCATCAACAAAAGAACCGATTCTTCCTTCAGCAGCGATTCTGCCCATTTTCTTGTCAGCAGAAGCCATACCTTTTTGACGAAGAACTTCCATTGCTTTTTCCATATCGCCGTCAACTTCAACAAGAGCTTTTTTTGCGTCCATCATACCTGCACCGGTTTTGTCACGAAGCTCTTTTACCATAGTAGCTGTAATATTCATTTATATTTTCTCCTTCTCTTTAAGTTAATAAGTAATAGGTTAATAAGTTAATAAGGTGATTTTTCGCCGACTTATTCACTTATTTACTTGGTTCTTATTCACTTTATTTATACTGTTGCAGGTTCTTCAACACCGGCATCAGCAGCTGTAACAGCTTCTACTTTGCCTTTAGTGTTAGCATTGTTTTCTCTGAGTTGCTTACCTTCAAGAACAGCGTCTGCTAATTTTGAAGTAATTAACTTGATAGAACGAATTGCATCATCATTACCAGGAACGATATAGTTAATACCATCCGGATTAGCGTTAGTATCAGCTAAACAGATAACAGGAATATTTAACTTGTTAGCTTCTGCAATAGCGATATCTTCTTTAGCCTGGTCTACAACAAAGATAATATCAGGTAAACCGCGCATTTCTTTAATACCGCCTAAAGTTTTGCTTAATTTAGC
>CALUVM010000035.1 GCA_944324255.1 Candidatus Gastranaerophilales bacterium
GAACCGTGAGCCATAGGTCCTCTTCCAAAGTTCCATCTCTTAACAGTACCCTGGAAACCTTTACCGATTGATGTACCGGTTACATCAACTTTTTGAACATCTGCAAGAACTGACAAGTCAATTTCCTGTCCGACTTTGTAGTCAGAAGGATTATCAACTCTAAATTCTTGTAAGTGTCTGTAGTTATTTAAACCATTTTTCTTAAAGTGGCCGATTTCTGCTTTTGTTAAATGTTTTTCTTTAGCAGGAATTGTACCAACCTGTATAGCATTGTAACCGTCAGTTTCAACAGTCTTAACCTGAGTTACTACAGTTGAATCAACTTTGATTACAGTAACAGGAACTGCCAAACCTTCTGAATCGAAAATTTGAGTCATTCCAAGTTTTTTACCTATTACACCTAGTGTCATGTGTCTTTCCTTTCCGACATATATACGTCACAGCACAATCCTGCTGTTAGTACCAATATGCCTTTCTTCTTGCGAGCGCTACCTAATTACTTTACCTGTTTGAGCAAGGTTTTTATTTACCCCTGCCCGCGTCTTACCTGACGTTGTAGTTCACATTATATGCATAATGCTTATTAAGTTTTCAATTTGTGGTGTTTAAATCTTTTTCCGCCTGTGCAATCAAAGATTGCTTCGTTCACTTCATTTTCATTCCGTTCACAACGGCGGTATCGTTAAGTTTCGCCTTCAGTTCGCCGGCTCACCGCCGCCGAATTCCGGCTTCACTCCGCTTATAATTTTACTTCGATATCAACACCAGCCGGTAAGTCTAACCTGCTCAATTCTTCAGTAGTCTGTTGAGTAGGTTCGTAAATATCGATAATGCGTTTGTGCGTACGGATTTCAAAATGTTCTCTTGATTTTTTATCAACGTGCGGTGAACGCAATACGCAATAAATACGTCTTTTGGTCGGTAAAGGAATAGGACCGGCAACTTTTGCATCAGTTCTTTTTGCTGTTTCTACGATTTTTTCGGCTGATACGTCAACCAATTTGTGTTCGTAAGATCTCAAACAAACTCTGATTCTTTGTCTTGTACCTGTCATTTTTAATTCCTTTATTTTTGTATTTTTACTTAAATCATCCGGTTTTAAACCTTATTGGCGGAGTGTTTATCAAAACACAAAACGGGTTTATCTTCCAACCCATCCGTCCCTTTCGGCACCCGGAGGCTATTCTTTCGACTATAGCATTTTAATCTTATTTCAAACAAAAATCAGTGTCAACAAGGGGATTTAATTTGATTTAAGAATTTACAAAAATTTACAATTAACAGTTTAGAGGAAAATGTGAATAGGAAGTGGAAAATGGTGCAACAATATTTATTTTTTCTTGGCCAAAATTTATTTCCCCCCGTTTACCCCCTTGCTAAAAAATTTTCAGCAGAATACAATAATGGTGGTCGAAGTATATTAAGATTCAAGTTTGGTATCTTGAAAGAAAGCAGGTAACAATGAAAAAAGGTATTCATCCGGATTATAAAAAAACTGTTATCAAATGCGTTTGCGGTAATGAAATTGAAACAGGTTCTGTTGTAGATAACATCACTGTTGAAATTTGCTCACACTGCCACCCATACTACACCGGTCAACAAAAAATTCTTGACTCTGAAGGTCGTGTAGAAAGATTCAATAAACGTTACGGTAACAAGTAAGATTAAGAAAATTGAGAAAAATAAAAGAACCGGCTTGAAGTTAACAAACCGGTTCTTTTTATATTGACAACATCCACTTAAAAACTGTAAAATAGGCTTATGGCAATAGTTTTTTTATCATTAGGTTCAAATCTCGGCGACAGGGTCGGATATATCCAGCAGGCAGTCAGCCTTCTGGGTGCTAATCCTGATATAAATATTGTTGCGACTTCTTCATTCTACGAAACAGAACCGTGGCAAATGCATTCAGATAACTGGTTTGTTAATGCCGTTATACAAATTTCAACTACTCTATCTCCGGAAGCTTTACTTAAAGAATGTAAAAATGTTGAAACTTTACTCGGCAGAAAGAGAGAAGATGATTCTAACGGTTATGCAGACAGAACAATTGATATTGATATAATTTTTTATGATAACCTGCTTTTAAATACGCCTGAGCTTACTATTCCGCACAGATTTTTCCATAAAAGAGTGTTTATGCTTGTTCCGATGCTTGAAATTGCTCAGGACTTTGTACATCCGCTGTTTAACAAGACAGTTGAAAAACTTTATGACGAAATAGAAAACCCTGAAATGGTCTGCCTTTATGGAACAAGAATTTAAAAATACCCCCCTCCTTAATACTCCCAACTTGAGAAGAAATATTGCCATAATCGGAGCGGGAGCTTCAGGATGCGTTTGCGCATATTATCTTCTTAAAGAAGGCTTTGAAGTTACCTTATTTGATTCCGGCACCCCGCTAAGAACACTTTTACCCACCGGCGGCGGACGCTGTAATCTTGCTCATGCTGAATACGACCCGAGAGAACTTGCTAAAAATTACCCCAGAGGAGAAAAATTCTTATATTCAGTTTTCTCACAATTTTCTACCTCTGATACTATTGAACTGTTTGAAGAACTCGGAATAAAAACATACACTCAGCCAGACGGAAGAATTTTCCCAGAATCAAACAGCGCAAAAGACGTAAAAGAAAAGGTTCTTGCCCGCATAAAAAAATCAAACTTTATCAAAGAAAAAGTTCTTAAAATAGAGCCTCTCTTATCAGGATACAAACTAAAAACATCAAAAGCGGAATATTTTTTTACTGATATAATCACAGCAACAGGAGGTCATTTCGGATATGAATTTTTAAAAGATTTAGATATAAAAATAATTCCGCCAAAGCCTTCTCTTGTGGGTTTGAACTGCAAACATCAAGACTTATCCGGAGTTGTCGTCAATAATGTTATATCAAAAGATACCGGATTATGCGGGGATATTTTGTTTACACATTTTGGAATTTCAGGGCCATTAACTTATAAAATATCTTCAATTAAAGCAAGAGCAGATTTCCCCTATACCTTAAGTTTTGACCTTGCGCCGGATTTATCGGGGTTACAAGAAATTTTAAACAAAAACCCTCACAAAGAATTAAAAAACATACTGGGAGAATATTTCCCGAAAAGATTCGCAAGTTTTATATCCGGAGATTTTGCCGGATTTAAAGGACATCAAATTAACGGCAAAACAAGAGATTTTATACTTGAAAATATTCACAATTTTACTTTAAAAATAACCGGAACTAATAAAGGTGAAGAAACAGTAACCGCAGGCGGGATTGATTTGGATGAAATTAATCCTAAGACAATGGAATCAAAAAAATATAAAGGATTGTATTTTATAGGTGAAGTTCTAAATATTGACGGGTTTTGCGGCGGGTTTAATCTGCAAAACGCATGGTCAACCGCCTTTGTAGCAGCTAAAAATATATACAAATAAAGAGGAGCGGATTTTGGTATTCCCAAAATCCGCTCCTGATTGTAAAATTTATTTACTTCATTGCATTTTCAACAGCAACTGCAACAGCAACGGTTGCACCAACCATCGGGTTGTTGCCCATACCGATAACACCCATCATTTCTACGTGAGCAGGAACAGAAGAAGAACCTGCAAACTGAGCATCACCATGCATTCTTCCCATAGTATCAGTCATACCGTAAGAAGCTGGACCGGCTGCAACGTTATCAGGGTGAAGTGTACGACCCGTACCGCCTCCGGATGCTACTGAGAAGTATTTTCTGCCATTTTCCCAGCACCATTTTTTGTAAGTACCGGCAACCGGATGCTGGAATCTTGTAGGGTTAGTTGAGTTACCAGTAATAGAAACGTCAACACCTTCCTTAATCATAATAGCAACACCTTCATTTACATCATCAGCGCCATAGCATTTAACTTTTGCTCTTTCACCTTCTGAGAACGGAGTTTCTTTAACAACCTTTAATTCTCCGGTTTTATAATTGTATTCTGTTTCAACATGAGTAAAACCGTTGATTCTTGCAATAAGATAAGCAGCATCTTTACCAAGACCGTTTAAGATAACTCTTAAAGGTGATTTTCTAACTTTGTTAGCGTTTCTTGCAATACCGATTGCACCTTCTGCTGCGGCAAAAGATTCGTGTCCTGCCAAGAAACAGAAACAGTCAGTTTCTTCTCTTAAAAGCATAGCAGCCAGATTACCGTGCCCTAAACCAACTTTTCTTGTATCACCAACAGAACCCGGAACTGCAAATGCTTGCAGTCCGATACCAATAGCTTCGGCTGCTTCTGCAGCTGTTTTAATACCTTTTTTGATAGCAATAGCGCAACCGAGAGTATAAGCCCAAGATGCGTTATCAAAAGCAATCGGCTGAATTCCTTTTACTATTGCATCAACATCAATGCCTTTTGAAAGGCATAATTCGCGAGCATCTTCTAAAGACTTAAACCCGTATTCAGGTAAAACTTTCTTTAGAGTAGCTTCACGCCTGTCTTGTCCTTCAAATTTTACTGTCATAATTTATTTCCCTTTATTCTTTTATCTTGTTGTTTTACGTATGAGGAGAACTGATTAAAAAGGTTGTTCTCCGAGCATATAACTACGTACGTATTTTTTTAATTCCATTTTGTAGTTCTACCGATGAGGGGAACCGGAAATTTTTATTTTACCTGTAGCTAAACCTCATGTTCCCCGACAATATAACTACGTACGTAGTACCTATTCTTTTCTCGGGTCGATTGTCTTAACTGCATCAGCAAATCTACCGTAGGTACCGATATTCTTTTCGTAAGCTTCTTTAGGGTCAACACCTGCTTTAATAGCATCCATAACCTTACCTAAGTTTACGAACTTGTAACCGATAACTTCATCATTTTTATCAAGACCGAGTTCAAGAATATATCCTTCAGCAAGTTCAAGGTATCTAACCCCTTTTTGTTTAGTAGAGTGGATAGTACCAACCTGTGAACGAAGGCCTTTACCTAAATCTTCAAGCCCTGCACCAACAGGAAGACCGTTTTCAGAGAAAGCTGTTTGAGTTCTTCCGTAAACGATTTGTAAGAATAATTCTCTCATTGCAACGTTAATTGCATCGCAAACGAGGTCTGTATTCAAAGCTTCAAGAATAGTTTTACCCGGAAGGATTTCACCTGCCATAGCTGCAGAGTGAGTCATACCGGAGCAGCCAAGGGTTTCAACAAGAGCTTCTTGAATAACACCGTCTTTAACATTAAGAGTTAATTTGCAGGTACCCTGCTGAGGAGCGCAGCATCCGCATCCGTGAGTAAGACCTGAAATATCTTTAATTTCTTTACATTTAGTCCATTCACCTTCTTGAGGGATTGGAGCAGGTTCACCTTTAACACCACGGTGAACGCAGCATTTTTCTTCGATTTCGTGAGTAATTTCTATTTTGCTCATTTGACCTCCTTATTAAATCAAAATCTCAGCTATATTTATTAACATCCTTAAAAAAAGCCCTGAAAGGCTCTAAGTAAATTATATAACAAACATAAAAAATAAAGGCATGCTTTGAAATTAACTAAATTTTACCTGTAATATCTTCGACAAAATCCCTGAGGTCATTAACAGCACTTTTTCCGTTAAGGCCGTAAGCAAGTGCCGCATGTTTAACTGCAAAATTGAATATTTCTGAAGTTCTGTCTTTTGTTTTATCATTTAGAAGTGAAGAAAAGAAGTTTTCTTCGGGACTCTTTACTTCATTGGGATTTGAATCAAGCTCAGAAATATCTGTTACCTGATTTCTTTCATCTGCTTTGTCACTATCTTGAGTTTCAATATTAAATTCGCCGCCGTCAATTGTTTCTATTTGAAACCCTGCCGGCATTCCCAGTTGTCCGATAGAATCTGCAGGATTCGCTGCTTCTTGAAGTTTCAGCCCCTGTTTTTCCAACAATTTCGCAAAAGTCATGTCCTCTAAATCAAATGTCCGGGCTTTATTTATTCCGCCTGATGAAGAGGATGATATTTGCTCTATTAAATTGGACATAATACTACTCATAACCAGAGTTTACATTTTTTCCGGAGGTTTTTCATCCTCTTAAAAGTTGAAAAGTTGTGGTATAATAGTGATTGGTAAATAGTGATTAGTGAATAGAGGGTTAGATGTTTAAAAAAATATTTTTAATTTTAATGATAAGTTTAGGCTTAGCTTTGCCGGTATTTGCATCTGATATGGAATCTATAAAATACAACAACCTGAAAGACGGGTCAAAGGTTGCTTTTATTAACGGAAGCTGGACAACAAGTTTTAACAAAAAAGAAACTCCATATTATATTAAGAAGATTTCAACAGGCACCGGAAGCTATTCCGAGTTTTATAATCCGGACGGAAATTTCGTATTTTCTACCGGATGCCAGTATGAATTTATTCTCGGCGGAAAACTCTACGGTTATTCTAATTATGATTTAAAATTCTATGAATTTACTTTTAATGAAGATATTTTAGAACAAAGAGAACTCTCTCAAGAGGAGGTTCAGTCGTTGTTTGAAAAATATGAAATTATAAAGATTTCTGATTTTTCAACAAGCACAAATTCCTTAAAAATTAAAAAGAAATTTGGAAAATTTAAGGTCATTATTTTAAACGACACGGACAGATATTTTTATAATTACTCATACTCTACTAATAACGCTAAGTTTAAAACATACCCGCTAAAAGGGTTTTTATGCATAACAAAAGCCGGAATGATACAGTTCTCGCATTTTGGAGATAATTCTAAAGAATTTCCTTGGTTTATTCTTCTTGTAAGATAACTGAGTTTAAAAAAAGGGCGGGCTGATGTTAAAACATCGGCCCGCCCTTTTTGCGTATCAATTAACTATTAAATTCTATAAAGGTATCTTTCAAAACTTCGTATCCTTTAAGCATAGTTTTGTAATCAACCATCTCTGATGCCGAATGCATATTAAATACATCTGCTAAGCCCAGCAGAAACGGCATAAAGGTTATACCGTCCGCATTTTTATTATGGCAGTAAATATGAGTTTCAGCCCCTGCGTGGAACGAAGAAATTTCATAATTTACACAGGCTTTTTCACAGGCTCTTCTGTAAACATTTTCAACCCTGTCATCGTCTGCTTTTTCAAACGGCTTAAGATGGGTTTCGAACTTAATTTCAGCCTCTGCCAATCCTGAATATTTAGAATTAAATTCATTCACTAACGATTGCATTATATTTTTTAATTCTTCTTCTTTTTCTAAGCTTGCACTTCTTATTGAATAAGAAGCCATACCTAAAGTATTAATAATATTAGTTGCTGATTTATTTATAATTTCTTTAATATAATTATCGGATTTTACCCCGTCTTCAATTAACGACGCAACGGCATTTTGAACCCCGCCAGCGACAATTGCTCCGAGGTTGCAAGATGTTATAACTCCGGTTTCATCGCTATAATAAGCTCCTTGCGGGAATTTTGCCAGCAGCTCTGCAATAAGCTTTGCAGCATTCAATCTTTTTTCATCACCGATATCAATACCGGAATGTCCGCCGATAAGACCTTTTACAGTGAGTTTTGCGTTAGTATAGCTGGCACCGGAAATCTGAAATTGACCGAGCTTGTCCGCATCACAGACAAGAATATATTTTGATTTAAGCTTGTCATACTCAACATGCTCAACCCCTGACATATCGCACTCTTCGTCACGGGTAAAGACAACTTCCAAACCGCCATGAGAAGTCCCAATATGCCCGCCGGTTAATTCTTTAGCAAGCATCAACGCACTTGCCACCCCGACTTTATCATCAGCGCCGAGAGTTCTGCCTTTTGCTTTCAAGAAACCATCCTCAAGGTAGATTTCTACAGGGCTTGAATCTCCCACAACATCCATATGAGCAGAAACCATCAGCGGTTCTTTTGTTGAATCTGCTGCCGGAACATTAATATAAACATTTCCGTAACTGTCTTTTCTTGCCGGAATATTATTTTTAGCGCAAAAATCAAGAATCCATTCAATAACTTTTTCTTCTTTTAATGAAGGGGACGGAATTGATGCAAGATTACAAAAAATATCCATCACTTCATTTTCTTTTCTTAAAACATCTAAACTAGCTTCCACTAAAAAACCTCCTGTTCGTTCCGCCGCTCCCTACCCGAACTCTTACCGGGCGCAGACAGCGAGGGCATCTTCCTACATAAGCTGTACCTTCTTTATTTTTATAAATTCTGCCGTAGACATGGCAGCATTCAAACCATATTCCTAAAAATTGTCTTTTTTGCTGCTGACTATTTTCTTCTTCCACTCTTTTTACCTTTTGAATTATCAGAACCTGTTGTAAATTTCACTCCGGAATTTGACGGATAATTATCAGTTATAATAATATCATTTTTATCGGGTTTGAAAACACTCTCCGTTAAAGTTTTTATATAATAATCACTCAAATGAGCATAGTCAAAAATTATAACACCGCTCAGGTCATGTTTTCTTGATGCATGAATTTGTTTTATTAAATCAGAGGAAGGACCGTTCATAAAAGTAACAAAAAGACCTGCATATAATTTTGTACTCTGCGATTTATTTCTCAAAACTTCTTCCATTAAATTAGCCGCAGTTTTATCATCACAGGTTAAGAAAAGCGGTGTAAATCCGTCAACAAAATTATTAACAGACCAATTTTTCCAATCTTGAAGCTTTGTATCTAAAGCACCGTCACGATTCGGGAAAATAACCGCAGTCAGCATAACTTTATTTGAACGGCATAGTTTGCTGGCCTTCTTAACAAAATTTGTAACCTTGCTGCATCTGTAAAAACGCCAGTAACTCCAGAGAGGGTCAGTAGGTTTTAGTACAAGCGGGTCAACGCCGTAAGCAGCTTTGAACTCTTTTCTGGCATAAGGAGTATATCCCCAGTGTGAAAGCTCAAATTTAGCGAAATTTGAAGCCATTGCCTGCGGATAGCGGATATAATCCAAATTAATGCCGTCAGGTCTGTAGCGGGTAATAATTTCATCCAACAATTCATATAAAAACTTTTGTACCTCCGGATTGGCAGGGTCAATAAAATACCCGTTATGCTCGGATACTGAATACACTATGGTTTGGGATTCAGCATTTCTTTTTTGATAATTCGCCCATTGTGGTTTTTGGGCAAGTATGTATTTAGGATTTGTTTCCGGAGGTTTGTTGCCAGCATAAAAAGTTTCAAACCATATATGAATTTTCATTCCTCGTTTATGGGCTTCTGATATCCATATTTTTAGAGGATCATATCCGACAAAATCTTCGTTTTGCTCAATAAACCCGTATTTTTCCATTGTTTTAGACGGGAAAATTGTCTTGCCGTGGTAATAAGTTTCTAAAAAGACATTATTTATTCCGCAAGCACGCAAAGAATCCAGAGTTTTTTCAATATCTTTTATCTGATAACGAAGCGGTCTTAACCAGACTCCTTTCAGTTCAGAAGAATCATAAGGAATAACCGTTGATATTGCAAGGTTTGCATAATCAATTGCTTTAGAAGAATATTTTTGAGAATCTTCACTGTTTTTTTCAGCTTTATCAATATATTCCAGAGCTTTATTAAGATTTTGCTCGGTTCGTTTTTGGCTATAGGTTGAATTTTTCTGGCTATAATAAGCCATCATATCCTGAACTTCTTTTATTTTTGTTTTTGCATTGTACAAAAACGTATCAGATGTTATATAAGAGGTTATAAGATTTTTGTTTCTATCGATTGAGATTTTTGCCCCGACCATTACGTTTTCGTTTATCCATTTTCTTGCAGCGCCATGACCGCTTATTATAAAGCCGTTAGTCGGGATAAGAGAATCCGCACCGCTTAATGAAACCACGGTATCACCAACAACAATAGCTTCTGAGCCGAATTCATTGGTATTAGTTCTATACCCGAAAGCCGGAGTATAAATTACAAGCTGGTTAGAGCCTCGTAACCCCGGATAATTTAAACCTTTGAGATTAGTGGCTGCAGCCGGATCAATAACATCAATCTTAAACATTGATTGATTGAATATGACTTCATTTTGGGCAGGAACATAGGGAGAAAATGCATCTTGAGCAAATACACTATTGCATAAGAGTATCACGAGTGTAAATATAAGTGTTAAAAACTTGCTCCTCATCATTATTTATCCCAAAACTTTTTATAAAAATATTATAATCCATAAAGAGATAAAGACAACTTGTTAACGGAAATTTTTATTAAAGTCCTTGAACGGTTAAACGTCGATTAGTTTATTTCCTCTTATTCACTTAGTCACTTAGTCACTTAGTTACCTATTCACTATTCACTATTCACTATCCATTAACCGCCCCCCACCCTAACCCTCCCCAATCAGGGGAGGGAACAATTTCTTAGTCACTCAGTCACCCAGTCACTGTTCACTACCCCAATCAGGGAAGGGAAAAACCAGTGAATAAGCCTCCTGTC
>CALUVM010000036.1 GCA_944324255.1 Candidatus Gastranaerophilales bacterium
AGTAAAGGTCGGATTGATTTTTCTCCGCCTTATTCAAGAAAAGAAGTTTTTCAGGAATTTTTCGTCAGAAAAATTCAACATTGCGAGTTTCTCTTTCTTTGCGTGAATTTCTTTCTCTTTGCTTCGCAACAAAGAGAAAGAAATTCACATGGATAAAGTTACAAATTATAAATATTCACAACACAATAGATATTGTGTTGTGAATATCCTGTTTTACAAATCGTTACAAATAGTGTATACTAACAAAGTAAACGTATGAAATAAGAGGAAGTTATATGAGCAATATTGTTATTTATTCAACAAAGCCGATGCCTGAGATGGAAACATTGCTTGCTGATATTGATGAAGCTGAAGTTAGATGTGTTGATATTCAGCAAATGAAAGACTATGCGGTTATTAATCCGTCTTTAATGATTGTAGAAAACATTGATGCGGCTAAAGATGCCTTGATGACAAATAAATTCCCTTGTCCGATTCTGTTTTTAGGGTCTGTAAGACGTGATGTTACAGTTCGTGCTGAAGGTTTTGATTTTATCTCAACCCCTGTTAACAAAGACGAACTTATTGTACGTGTTAATGCACTTTTAAAAATCAAAGCTATCAAAGACAAGCTTGAAAGAGTAAGTACAACTGATGATTTAACAGGATTACACAACAGAAAATACCTCCAAGAACGTTTGGAAGAAGAAATCTCTCGTTCAAGACGTTACGGAACAAAACTTTCCTGCATCCTGTTTGATATTGACTTCTTTAAAGTTGTAAACGATATGTACGGATACGAATGGGGCGACATTCTTTTGAGAAATATTGCTAATAAACTGTCCGCAATGATAAGAAAAGAAGATATCTTAACCCGTTACGGCGACGAAGAATTCCTTCTTGTGCTTCCAAACACCTCGGAAGAAAACGCTTTCTTGTTCGGAGAAAGGTTCAGAAGAGAAGTTGAGAAAATGGAATTCATTCCGGCAGGAGAAGAAGAACCTCATAAGGTTACAATCTCGGGCGGAATCTCTACTTATCCTTGCATGACTGATGTTGAAGAGGATGCAAATACTGTTATACGATACGCAGAACATGCTCTTTATAACGCAAAACACAGAGGCAAAAACAAGATTATACAATTCTCACAAATGAATCTTGAAATGTAAAAGTTAAAGAAACCGCCAGATCTGGCGGTTTCTTTTTAAATCTCATATTTTCTGACAAGCTCAGTCCGGTATCTTTTGTATTGATTGTTTAACTCGGTCATATCAATAGCTTTGTTAATTGCGTGGATTGCGTTTTCATAATCCTTTATCTGTTCGTATGAGTATGCCAGATAGAAATACGCAAACGGTGTATTCTCAACCTCGGCTTGATGCTTGATTGCGTGAACCCTTTTTATATCGACCTTTGTCTTCATATCCTTATAAAGAGCTAAATCCGCCTCGGCTCCTTTTTTATCCCCAAGAGCGTCTTTGATTTTGCTTCTTTTTTCATAAAGGAAATATGCCCGCTCATCTCCGTTAACCTCATTTATGGCAAGATTAATATATTTGAGAGCGGAATCTTTGTCAGAATAATAGTATCTGTCTGATTGAGCCATATATTCTTTCATTTTGTCAGTACTGACAAGAGAAGAATCAAAAGAGTAGTTTATTGTAATCTGTTCTCGCAGAGTATTTTGCGGAAAGCCTCCGAAAGGTTCTGATTTTTTAAGTGCATCAAGAGCCGATTCGTCAAAGATATCGTTTCCTGAACTTTCGAGAATTCTGGAAGAAATTATTCTTCCGTTTCTGTCAAGCTGGAATAGAACCTTTACATGTCCTTCCTGAATAACATCCGGCGGATGCCAGTTTTTCCGTAGTGTTTCATTAACATTAGACATATAAGGTGCGAAAGTGTTCTGAACAGTTCTGTTTACGGCAGGTCTATAATAATTGTCAGAATAATCGGCACTGACAGGCAGCGCAAACAATAAAAAAACAAGTAATCCGATACACCCTTTCCCCATATAAGTATTTTATTTGAAATACATCCCGAGAGCAAGAATGTTACAACACAAAAAAGCTATTTTATTTGATTAACAATTACATCAGCAATCCTGTAGAAAAGCTCTAACTCTTTATTATCAGCACAAGAGATAAGTTTAAATATTTTATCTTTTAAAGGATTTGTTTCAGGAGAACTCTCAACACCAAACTCTTTAATATCAAGTGGAAGAACATTTATGATTTTCAGAAAAGTCGGCAAAGATGGGATATAATCTCCGGTTTCAATTCTGGAAAGCTGTTTGGAACTTATACCGATTTTTTCAGACAATTCTGCTTGAGTAAGCCCGGCTTGTTTTCTCGCTAACTTAATTCTTTTAGCAATATAGTATTTGTCATCAAACTGCATATACAATGTTCCTCTTCCTTTTGTTTAAAATACAATGCCTGTATAGACTTTTGAACTCGCTATATGTCCTATTTTATTTAAATTCAATATTTGCATTGACAAACCCGATTTAACAGAATAATATAAATAGTACGTTTGCATAGATTATTTATTAAAAGAGATATGTATATGGAAAACGATTCTATTTTAGTTTCAGTTATTATACCGGCATATAATGTAGAAAAGTATATTGCTAAATGCCTTGATTCCCTTATTAATCAGAGTTTGAAAGATATAGAGATTATTATAATAGACGACGGCTCGACAGATAAAACGCCCTTCATAATAAAGGATTATGCAAATCAGGATAAACGGATAAAAGTAATAGCCCAGACCAATCAAAAGCAAGGAGCCGCAAGAAACAGGGGACTTGAAGCAGCCAGCGGTGAATATATAGGTTTTGTAGATGCTGATGATTGGGTCGATTTAAACTATTTTGAAAAATTATACGAAACAGCTAAAAAATATAATTCCGATATTGCACTTGCAACAAATATCAGAATCGACAATAAAAAAAAAAAAAAAAGAATAAATATTAAATATGAAATTGTATCAGCAAACTTAAAAGAGCGGTTTAAGCTTTGCAATCTTAAAAAAGACTATTGTCCGACAAATAAAATATTTAATATTGAAACGCCTCATAGGTTAAATATTATAAACATATTTATTAGAAATAAACAGACTAATCATAATCATGCCGGCAATAAGGAAATTTACCCCTGCGAGGATTCCGACTGCCCAGAATGCCGTCCCCGGCAGTCCTAAGATTATGATAAAACCTATTAAAAACTGGAGAAGTGCGACAAATAAATTTGACCACCACAGGTAAAGGGTTTTTCTTGTTTGGATTGCAAACGCTGTTGAAGATATACTTTCCAATAAGAAATAAACCCCGATAACAGCCGTAATCAATATAAGATTGAACCTTGGCGCGAAAAACAGCAGCACCCCCAGTACGGCAAGAATTACTCCGAGAATTATATTCAAAATAAAATGTCTGGTATAGTTTCTTGTTAAAGCCGCATTTACTATTTTATAAATCCCGTATACAAAAAATGCTATACATATCATTATCCCGAAAGTTAACGTTGTTAGCTTTGGCAGCATTAGCATACCCAGACCTAAAACAGTAAGTACAATTCCTTCTGTTAATATAAAGCTTAAAAATTTTTTTTCAGTCATAATGGATTCTCCTTTTTTTAAAAGAATATATCCTTAAAATTTTTTTTGATTCCACTAAAGTCTAATTAATCCTTGCTATTTTTTAAAATCTATTGTAAAGTTATATTAAGTTGTGTGATTTTAAACCCGATTTGAAAAATGTTTTTAGTACACCCCAAAAGAGAGAGTAAAAAAGAAATAAAATTATTCGGTGCTGTTCAGATTTGCGACACCGCTTTTCTGGTATACAAAAACTCTGAAGGCAATATTGTTTTAAAAAGCGGCGGGGATGAAAAACTTCAAAAACGGGCAGTAAAAAATATGCTTAAAAAAAATCCTGCCGTGAAACAGCTTTTGAACAAATACAAAATAAAACCTTCAATTAATACAAAAACATTAAAGGAACTTGCAGGCGGACATATGAACGAAACCTGCAATATTGCAAAAGGTGTTTATGAAATTCTTGCAGGCAGCTGCGAGCCGGAAATTGATGAAGCAACCGTTAAAGAAGCTTCTATGCTCCATGATTTAGGTAAAGTGCTTATTCCGTCCAAAATTTTAAACAAACCTGCAAGATTGAACAAAAAAGAACGTGAAATTATGAATATCCATTCAACTCTGGGGTATGAACTTTTAAAAACTCAAGGCGTAAGAGAAGAGATTCTTGAACTGGTAAAATATCACCACCAGAACCTTAATAAATCCGGATATCCTGAATTTGAGCATGAATTTTCTCAGAACTTACCTCTGGGAATGCAGATTGTATCAATAGCCGATAAATACAGTGCCCTTAGAGAAGCAAGGGTTTACAGGAGAAAATTATCAAGAATCGAATCACTTTTAATCCTCTACAAAGAAGTAAGGGAAGGCAAAATACACTGCTCTGTTTATGAAGCTCTTGTAAAATATGCTTCGCTCTATGACAGTGATGTTTAAGTATTGCGGTATAATCTTTCTTTGTATTATAATTAACTCAAATAGAGAGGTAGGAAGATTATGCAAGTTTCATTAAACTGGTTAAATGAATTAGTGGATATTAAGGATATTTCTGTTGAGCAAATCGCTTATGAACTTACTATGAGCGGGCTTGAAGTAGAAGAGGTTGAAGAAGTAAGACCTCAGTTTACTAATATAATTACAGCAAGAATTGAAAAGATTGATAATCACCCTAACTCTGATCATCTTCATCTTGTTACTGTTAATACCGGTTCTGCCTTAAAGACAGTAGTTTGCGGAGCGCAAAATATTGAAGTAGGACAGGTTATCCCGTATGCTTCTGTCGGAAGCAAGGTTCTGGACAGAAAAACCGGAGAACAATTTGAACTCACACCTGCTGTAATAAGAGGGGTAGAATCACAAGGTATGTTATGCTCTGATGATGAGCTTGGAGTAGCTGACAGAAATTATCAGGAAGAGGACGGAATCCTTATATTAAACAGAATCTATCCTAATGTAGGTTTGGGGCTTGATGTGGAAAATGTTTTAGGGTTTGAAAAAGACTATATTCTTCACACCGCACCTACTGCAAACAGAGGCGACCAGATGTCGGTTATCGGTATAGCAAGAGAACTTTCAGCCCTGTTTAACCGCCCGATGAAATTTAAATATGCTCAAAGAGAAGCACAGAAGGCTGATTTTGAGGTGGAAATAAAAGATTATGATGTTTGCAAATACTATTCTCTCGGGGTTTTGAATAATGTTAAAATCAAACCTTCTCCTGACTGGATGCAGAAAAGACTTCTTTCATCAGGGATTAGAGCAATAAATAACGTTGTCGATATTACAAACTATGTTCTGCTTGAATACGGAACTCCGCTTCACGCATTTGACAGGGATAAACTTGACGGATACCTTTGTGTAAGACGTGCTGTTGAAGGCGAAACCCTTGTTACACTGGATGAAGTTGAAAGAAATTTAACTACGGATACAGTAGTTATTGCAACAAAAGACAAGCCGGTATGCTTAGGCGGGGTATTTGGCGGAGCTAACTCCGAAATTGACGAAAATTCAACAAATTTAGCGCTAGAAGCCGCATACTTTACTCCAGCTTATAACAGAAAGAGTTCAAGAAGTGTCGGCTACCGTTCGGAAGCCTGCGCAAGATACGAGCGGGGTGTTGATATTGAAGCCGTTAAACCCGGATTATTCAGAGCAATAGAACTTCTTGAAAAATACGCCGATGCAGAGTTTATCGGTATCGCAGAAGCCGGACAAAACAAACTCGAACCGATTGATATAACCCTTAGATTCGCTCAAATAAAAAGAATTTTAGGATGTGAGATTGAATCATCAAGATGTCTTTCAATACTGGAAAACCTCGGCTTTACTGTTCTCGGCAAAAACGAAGCCGCCGCAAGAATTGAAGTTCCGTCATTCAGAGCTAATGACGTTACAAGAGAAACTGATTTGATTGAAGAAATTGCAAGAATTAACGGTTATGATAAAATTTCGCCGACCCTTCCGAACAAATCAAACTCTGCTGAAATTTCTACGGCAGAAAGAGTTATTTCTAAAGTCCACAACCTTATGATGGGCTGTGGTTTGAATGAACTTGCAACATCTTCTCTTATTGGAGAACCTTTGTTGAAGCAATTCAATATTTCCTATGATAAAGACAATGCAATTTATGTAGAGAATCCGGCATCGGAAGATTATACAATGCTAAGACAAACACTTATGGCAAGTTTGCTTAATTGTGTTAAATATAATTATGATAACGGGCAGAAAGATTTCTGGGGCTATGAAATTGGAAGAAGCTATATAAGGGTATCAGAGCCTGATATTAAGAGTGCAGGAGTTAAAGAAACCCAGACTCTTGCAGGTGTTGTTACCGGAAATGTTCAAAACTCACTCTGGCAGCAAACAGGAGAAGTTGATTTCTATACGGTTAAAGGTATAGTGGATAAAGTTCTGGAAGAATTCGGACTTACAAGAAGAATAAAGGCTATGCTTCTTGCAGATTCTCCGCTTGCCGAATCCCACAAATGTTTCCATCCGTATAAGACCGCGGTTCTGACTCTTTTGGGCAAACAGCCGCAAATTATCGGGTATTACGGAGAAATGCACCCTGAACTTAAGAGCAAATTAAAGATGAATCAGAATGTTTACCTGTTCAAACTTGATTTGGATATGCTGATTTCATGTGTTAATGAAAATACCGTCAGGTACAAAAAACTTCCTCAATTCCCGGAAGTACAGCGTGATTTAGCGGTTATTATTCCTAAAACCACAAGCTGGGATGAATTGGAAAAAGTAGTTAAAAAAGGTGTTGATAACAAATTGTTTAACGGATGCGACGTATTTGACGTGTATGAAGGAGAACACGTTCAGGAAGGATTTAAGTCAGTTGCATTCAGAATCAAACTTCAAGATTCAAACGCAACTTTGACTGAGGAAACTATTGAAACTCAGATGGCAAATCTGCGATCCGTGCTTAAGAAAAACATACCGGATTTAGCTTTTAGAGAGTAAATTTGCCGTTAGATTTTATTTATCCTACAATACTGGAGGGTAGTTTTATGAAAAAGTTTTTTATAATTTTATGTATGCTGCTGGCACTTCCTGTATTTGCGGATACAATGCCGTTTTATATGAGTTCGATTCCTAAAGATGCTATCGGAATGTATCAGACAGATGATGATATAACTATTTATACTCATCCTGAAGCGAACAGCGGTGTTATAAAAAAAATGACTTTTTCATATAATCCGGAAACAATGCCTGATAATGTTTTTGCGTTGTTAATTAATGAGAAAAAATTAGGATTTTTATATGTTTCCGATATAGGTGATGAAGGCTGGGTAGAAGTTATATATGACCGTGTAACGGGAGCTAAAGGCTGGGTTTTGACAGCTGACAGGATGCAATTCCTGCCATGGCTGAACTTTTATAACCTTTACGGCAGAAAATACGGACTCAAATTTTTGAAAGATGTGCCTGATGAGTATGAAGTTTTACACGCCAAAAGTGAAGATATGTCCCAGACTGTCGCAAAACTCCGATATGTTAAACAAATCCGCCTGACCAAAATGAGCGGAAACTGGGCGCTGGTATCTGTTTTTGATATTGACAGGTCGCCAAAGATGGGATATTTAAAATGGCGGGGCAACGACGGCACAATTTACGCTTTTCCTAATGTAAAGTAGTGCGTGATTAAGCGATTAAATATTATTTCCTCTCCGGATAATTCAGTTGAAAAAGGAGGGGAATTTTTTATATTAGTTTACAGCTTAAAAAAACTTATCAAATAGACATACAAAATAAAATTAATAAAATAAAAATAGGGATAGTAAGGGAAATATAGATAGAAAATGTAATGAAATGTAAAACTTTTAGAAAAAAGTGTTACTAAAACCGAAAAATGTGGAATTAAGAAAATATAGTGACAGGAAGTCAGGTAAAAGCGTTGAAAAGATGAAAGAATTTTTTGAAGAAAACACAATAAAACCTGTAATCCGCTCCCCGCAAGCGTTTGCGTATAATAGGGGGGGGGGGGGGGGAAAAACCTTTCCCCCTGCTTCATCCCCCTAATATTTCAACCTTCCGGCTTGAACTCGCTTTTG
>CALUVM010000037.1 GCA_944324255.1 Candidatus Gastranaerophilales bacterium
TATTATATTTGTGTTTTGGTAAGATCCTGAATAGATTGAAAAACTACACTTGCGTTTGTTTTTCTAATCTTTCAGGATGACAGTTTAGTTTAGTTTAGTTTATTTTCCCTTATTCACTTATTCACTTAATCACTCAGTCACCTAGTCACTTCTATTCACTTTTATGTTATAATATCCGCATTGGAGGATACAAATGTTCAGTACTGAAATCACATACGAAGTTGTAACTTTTTCTATCGGAGATACTAAATCCGGAACAAAAATGGGTAAACTTCAACTCAAAGACCCTAAAACCGGAGAACTTTTGAATTGTATACTCTGGGAAGAAGCCTTAAATCGTATGGATATGAAACTCTTTCGCTGCGGGAATCTTTTGAGAATTGTATCAGGCTCCTTTAATGAAAAATTTAACAACTGTCTGGTTTCATCTTTAGAGCTTATTAAAGAAGCTAAAACCGGATTAGATGAAAATGAGCGGATAGAAGTTTATTCAAAACTTATTGAGTATGCAAATAAAATCAAAAATGATGATTTGAGAAATTTTGTAACCGGTATTTATGAGAAAAATAAAGAAAAAATCCTCACAGCACCGGGAGCAAAACTTATGCATCACAATTATATAGGCGGATTGATGGTTCATGTTCTTGAATGTCTTGATTATGCAGAAGTTAATATGAACTCATTTTTTCAGAGAGTTAACAAAGATGAAGTTTATGCCGCCTGTCTTTTACATGATATAGGAAAGATTTTTGAATATACGGTAGATTTGGAATCCGGTCTTATTGATTATGATGAAAACTTTAGAAAAGAATGGATTACCCATTCACAATACGGATTCAGTATATGTATGAATGCGGGATTTAAACGGGTAGCAAAAATGATTGCCGCACATCATGCAAGAGCAGAATGGGGTGCTATTGTTGATTTGAATGAAAAAGATTTAGAGCCTATTCTATATCTTATTCATCATATTGATGACCTTTCCGCCAAATTCGGAAAAACAAATGTTTCAATGCTGGAAGAAAAAGTGTAGCAAACTGGATTATGATAAAGATTCAATGCCCGGCAAAAATTAATCTTACTTTAGAAATCGTAAACAGAAGAGATGACGGTTTTCATAATATAAAAAGTATTATGCAGACAATCAGCCTTTACGATTATTTGATTATAGATATTAAGGAGTCAAAGTCTGCACAAATAACTCTTGACGGGACAAGCAGCGAAATTCCATATAATGAAAAAAATCTTGTTTATAAAGCTGCCGATTTATTTCTAAAAAAAACCGGTAAAAATTTAGAAGTAAAAATCTTTATTGAAAAAAATATTCCAATAGCAGCAGGTCTTGCAGGCGGCAGTACGGATGCAGCAGGAACACTTTTCGGGTTGAATAAGCTTACGGGAGATATTTTTAATCAAAAAGAGATTAACGAAATGTGCGCCGCTCTCGGCTCAGACCTGAATGTTTGTCTGACAGGCGGATGTGTCCTTGCAACTTCCAGAGGTGAAATCACCCGTCCCCTTCCTTCAATTGAGTCCGAAGTTACGCTTATAAAACCCAAAAATCTTGGAATCTCTGCCGGAGAAGCTTATAAAAAATATGCCGCAAAAAAATTGAAACCTCAAAATAACATGACAGAAAAAATGATTAATGCAATAAACAATGCCGGAAATATAAAGCCATTTTTGTATAATGATTTGGAATATGCTATATTTGATGATTATAAAGAACTCCAAAAAATAAAAAGCATGCTTCCTGATTCTGTAATGTCCGGCTCCGGTTCAACTTATTTTGTTCTTGAAAACCTGATAAATACTGAACTCGGCGACGAATTTCAGGTAATTAACAACCTGAAATTTATCTCAAAAGGTGTTAGTAACATTTTGTAACATTTTTAATTCAACTAGCAAAATAATATATTTAGGGGTTATATAATTCTATCGGGGTATTTATAATGGATGTAGTATTCCGAACATGAGGTCTAGAAAGTGGTAGATAATAGGTCAGCAGGATTTTACGGAATCGGCGGTGCTTTTAATTTTAAAAGCGGCGATCCTTCAGGCACTGCAGCAAAGATGAGTCAGGATAAATACGGCTCAGAAGCGATGTACCTTCCCCCTGCGGAAAATGAAGAAGGACAGGACAACTTCTACAACCAGCCTTTTGTAGACAGGAGTGCACTTCTTAGAGCAACACTAAACTCTCTGGCGATGACAAATGTTGCCTCCGTCCTCAATGCCCAGCGACATAAACAATCACTTAAAAATCTTTTAGATAAAGAGGAGGACGAGGAAGAAATTAAAAATTTAGATGACGTTTTCAAGGATGAAGAAGAGTCTGAGTCAGATAAAAGAGAAACCGACGAAAAGGAAGAAGAAGCTTAATATTTAAATCCCCCGAATTTGCTATTCACACAAATTTATTTGTGGTATAATTTTGCTGCTAAGACAGGGTAGGAATAAATGCCTAAAGAAATAAAAGAAACAAAAAAAACAAATGGCCACAAATCAACGTTAAGAGAACCTGAGTTTTATAACAAATGGAGAAGGTTATTTCAATTTCTCGTAACACATGTTTTTTATATGATAAGATTTAAACTTGTATATAGACTGGAAGTATACGGGAAAGAAAACATTCCTCAAGACAGCCACTATATAGCTGCAGCTAATCATCTTTCAACACTTGATCCGCCATTAGTAACCGGAATTCTTAACAGAGGTGTTGCTTATATGGCAAAGAAAGAACTTTTTGATAATATTTTTCTCCGCTGGTGGCTGAACTGGCTGGGAGCGTTTGCAGTAGACAGAGAAAAACTCGGTGTATCTACGATAAAAACAGTTCTTTCTCTTAAAAAAACAGGCTGGGTTCTCGGAATATTCCCTCAAGGCACAAGGCAGGAACCCGGAACAATAAGTAATATTACAAAAGGATTCGCATCGCTTGCCAAAACTACCAAATGTGGTATACTTCCTATAGGGATTATCGGCACACAGGATGTTAAAAGATTACCTTTTAGCGGAAAAATTATTGTAAAAATAGGGAAAATTATTCCTTATTCGGATAATGTTAATGAAATGGTAGACCAGTGGGGTTATGCCATTCAGGAACTCACCGGATACAAGTATGAACCGGTAAATGTTTAATTATACTAATTTGAGTACTGGAAAAATTTATTAATGACAAAAAACTACAACAGAAGAACAGAAAAAGATTACGGATTTTTAAGAACATTGTATTACAATTTGTTTGTTATTTTTGTTGTGTTTCCTATCTCAAAACTTATGTATAACATAAAAGTTGAAGGAAGAGAGAATGTCCCGAAAGGAGAAACTAATCTTATCTTTGCGGGGAATCATGTTTCATATCTTGACCCTCCTTTAGTAACTCTTGCTGTTGGGAAAAACGTTGCTTATATGGCAAAACAGGAACTTTTTAAAGACAAAAGCTGGCTGTTGAGATTTTTGGTTCACTCCCTCGGAGCTTTTGCAATTAACAGAGAAAAACCTGAACTTGCTACGTTTAAGACTGTCAAAGCCGTGTTCAATACTCATTGGTCGCTCGGCATTTTCCCGCAAGGCAGAATTATAAAAGAACCGGTAATTGAAAATATACACAAAGGGTTTGTAATGTTCGCCAAAAAATTTAAAGCTGACATCGTTCCGGTTGGGGTCTGCGGTTTTGACGGATATGCAAAAAGACTTTTTGAAAAACATATGACTGTAAAAGTCGGAAAACCTATTTCCTATACCCTTGATGAAGATGAAATTGTAAGACAATGGGCTGAACAGATTTCTCAATTAACAGGACTGGAAAATAGAATTAAAAGTAAAGAAGCAATTAACATTTAGATTTATTTTATTATAGAAATTTTTTATTTTACCAGTTTTATATTATAGGAAGGTGTGTATGCGTATTTTACCAATCAATAGTTTTAGTTTAGCCAGACCGGCACAACAAAAAACCGCACAAGAACAGAAAATCCCTGTTTATAACAGACAATTAAATGCGGATACGGTTTCTTTTACCAGCGGCAATAAAATGTCTGATTGTGTTGCAAACAGCGTTTCTAAAAACATGGACAGGCTAAACCGCATCGCAACCGTTTATCTGGATGCACTGGAATCAGTTGCAGCCAAACTCAAAGATAAAGGAATAATTTTTGACAGAGTTTATTGTGAAAGACATCCGGTAAAATCTCCGGAAGCTTGTTCTTCAAAAATTGTACGTTCCCGCTCTTTCAAAGTTCCGGATATAATAAGAGCAACTCTTTATATGAACAATCCGTATGATTTATCCATTTTGAACGACGAACTTCTGCCGGAACTTGCCAAAAGAGGATATGTTATCCCAAATACGGAAATGTCAGTTGCGGAATTGAAAAAAAGAGGTTATATTCCGGAAGCAGGAGAAAATGATTATACTATAAAAGAAATGCCGGATTTGGATATAAGACTTGCAGACGTAATTGAACAGCGTGCTATCCTTGCGCCGGAACTCAGATATGCTATCAGCAAACCGCAAAAATCAGGATATGAAGATATCCAGATGCGCCTTGTAAGAGCTTATGACAAGAAAAAAAATCCGGTATTACATGAACTTATAATTCTTTTCGGACCCGAATATTCCAAAGCTAAACAGTTTGAATCCGAAAATATTTATACACACTTAAGAAAATTT
The DNA here is from genome assembly GCA_944324255.1 of Candidatus Gastranaerophilales bacterium. Lineage (GTDB taxonomy): Bacteria > Cyanobacteriota > Vampirovibrionia > Gastranaerophilales > Gastranaerophilaceae > CAG-196. The sequence continues at coordinate 4,676 of CALUVM010000037.1, forward strand.
GATGAATTAAATCTTAGAAAACATAGCATGGACAGAAATAGTTTTCTGGGAGTAGTTAACCGGTATATTGACCTTATAGAAAAAATGTTCAGGGGTAAAATTTCTCAAAAACTTTATGAAAATGCCAAAAATAAAGATTTATACAGTATTGCGGATGAAATCCCTATAGCTTTCACGGAAGACGATTTAAGTCAATTTGAACATTATTTCAGAACGCTTGACGACAAAGTTTTCTGGTATTATCAAGATGCTAAAAAAATTATAAGAAGCAAAGCTTCCAGCCAAAGACAACTGGGCAGGGAATCCAGAGCTGATAGAGAAAAGCTCCAGGAAATTCATGATGGATTGTTCCCTATAGTTCAGGAATATTTACCAGGTGCTAAAGTTAAAAAAACAAACGGAAAAACCAGAAAAAACACTCAAAATAAAACAGAAAAAAGTTAATTCTTAGAATTCTTTTTATGAGATTGTTTTTTGTTTTTATTGGTTTTCTTCGTAAACTGCTGTGAAGGAGCTCCGTAAGATGTTTGAACCCTTTTAACACTAAATACTTCAGGCATTGCCTGTATTGCAGTCATTACTTTTCTCAGGGTTTCAATATTATCAAGTTCAATTCCAAGCTCAATAATACCGAGTTTATTATTTTTTGATTTTACATTTGCATAGTTGATATTGGTATTATTATCTGAAACAACACCTATAATATCTTTCAACAGCCCCATCTTTTCTGCGGTTTCAATCCTTATAGTTGTACTATAAGTCTTATTAACATTGTTTCCGCTCCAACGGATATCTAAAAGCCTTTCGGGAGGAATATCCGTAAGTGTTTTACAATCCAGACGGTGAATACTTACACCTTTAGAACGGGTAACGACTCCAACAATAGGTTCCCCGGGAATTGGAGAACAGCACCTTGCAAAAGAATACAAAAGACCTTCTAAGCCGATAATATCCTTATCGGATGCCTTCTTCTGCCGGTGTTGAATCTGATGTTCCTGTTTAGGAGGCTTTTTAAGACGGTTGACTATCTTATTAACAGTTGTTTCACCATATCCGAGCGCCGCAAATAAATCATCTGCACTCACATAATTCATTTGTTTTGCAACCTTATCAAACTCACCGCTTTTTACAAATTCATCAAAAACTGTTTTAGTAAGTTCATGTTCAAGGTTAGCTTTACCAATTTCAATATGGTCTTCACGTTTATTTTTCTTATACCACTGCTTAATCTTAGAAGCTGCCTGTTTTGTTACAACAAAATTAAGCCAATCCAGCCTCGGAGCCGGAACTTTTGATGTCATAATCTCTACGATATCACCGTTCTTAAGCTTTGTATCCAATTGTGCAATACGTCCGTTAATGAGTGCTCCTACAGTTCTATTACCGACATCAGAGTGAATACGATAGGCAAAGTCAACCGGAGTCGCATTTTGAGGTAAGTCTATTACATCACCGCCAGGAGTAAACGCAAAAACCTGATCAGAGAATATGTCCAGCTTAACAGAGTTTAGATAGTCTTCTGCGTTTTGAGTATCTTTATTATACTCAACAAGTTTCCTCATCCAGGAGAATTTTATATCACTTGCTGAATCAGCCTTTTTAGATCCCTTCTCCTTATATCTCCAGTGAGCCGCAATACCATATTCAGCTATTTCATGCATCTCCCAGGTACGAATTTGTACTTCCAGAGGTTTCTGCCTTGGACCTATTACAGACGTGTGCAAAGATTGGTACATGTTTCCTTTAGGCATTGCTATATAATCTTTAAATCGTCCCGGAATAGGCTTAAACTGGGAGTGAATAAGCCCCAGTACTTCATAGCATTCTTTTTCGGTATCGACTATTACACGAACAGCAGTAATATCATAAAGGTCATGGAATGCTACATTAAGCCGCTCCATTTTTTTATAAATACTGTAATAATGTTTTGCTCTTCCGGTAATTGTCGCATTAATTCCGCTTGCTTTAACATCTTTGGAAATCTTCTCAATAAGAAGATTAACCGTCATATCACGCTCGGCTTTTTTTTGAGATACAAGCTGTGCAATCTCGTAATACTTATCAGGATGAAGATACTTTAACGATAAATCCTCAAGTTCGGCTTTAATTTTACCGACCCCGAGACGGTTAGCAAGCGGAGCAAAAATATCAAGAGTTTCCTGCGCAATTTTTTTCTGCTTCTGAACCGTCATATAGTTTAAAGTCCGCATATTGTGAAGCCTGTCAGCCAGTTTTAAGAAAATTATTCTGACATCACTCGCCATTGCTATAAGCATTTTTCTGAAGTTTTCCGCCTGACGTTCCTCTGTAGACTTGAACTGAAGTTTGCTTAATTTAGTAACCCCCTGAACAAGATTTAAAACATCTTCTCCAAACTTTTCCTTAATCTCTTCCGGCTGAGTATCAGTATCTTCAAGAATATCATGTAAAAAACCCGCCATAAGAGTATGTTTATCAGCTCTTAAACCGATTAGAATTTTAACAACTTCCATAGGATGGATTATATAAGGCTCTTCAGAAACCCTGAACTGACCGGAATGAAGTCGTTTAGCAAATTCAAATGCTTCTTCCAGCTCTTTTATATCTTCTTCCTGATAGTGCTCTTCTACCAGAAGCCCTCTTATTTCGTTGAATGAGATTTCATAATTTTCCATAATATAGTTATAATAGTTTTTTTTCTGATTTTTTTCAAGAGTTTAATACCAAATCTCCGTCATATTACCGAAAAAATCTAATTCAATACTTTTAGCAAAATACCGGTCTGCCTCTATTCTTTCACTACATGACCTTGAAACGTCCGAATCGTGATTTATAAATACAAAAAAA
>CALUVM010000038.1 GCA_944324255.1 Candidatus Gastranaerophilales bacterium
CACTTGATAGGGTCATCATACCATAAGAGCCCCTGTGTGGCAATCAGGGTAGCGCAAGGGGAGCGTTTTCCTTCGTTCCCAGCATCTTTTGAATCAACTCATAGTGCTTAGACACTGTGTGCCGGGTCACCTTGGCTCCCTTGGCAATGACACTGTAATTCGTCTCGTCTGGGCAAAGCCTCATGTACTCCCATATCTTCCTTTGTTTCTTTGTTAGATTCTCGCGAGGTGTAATCCCCGTATCCAGTACAGAAGGTATTTTTGCTCGAAGTGATTTTGGAAACAAGATGCCAGGAACGCGCGCCTTCCCACACGGGGCAACTTTGTTAGAAAAACCGCTCATTTAGACAGATTTTCTTTGTTTGCTGCTATTTTGAATCAAATTTCATAGTAAATATTTGGGAATCACTTAAAAAATGCAATATCAATTGATACTCATTGTATGTTGACTTATTGTCTGAAATACCTTATATTAAAATTGAGGTGATTTATCTATGCGGTTGCTTCAAGTTTTTTCAAAGAACTTACGTAAGTATAGAAATGAATCTGGATTATCTCAGGAAGCGTTTGCAAATAAAGCAGGACTTCACCGCACTTATATTAGTGCACTTGAACGTGGAAAACGGAGCGTTGCGCTTGATAATATCGAGAAAATTGCAGATGCACTTGGAATAGATGCATACCTCCTTTTCATTGATATCCCCAATGAAACCAGCACAGATATAAAGTGAGGCAAGATTATGAGTATATCAGCATTAAAAGACAAATTTAATAGCCTAACTTTGGAGTCTGAAAATCATTGGGATTATAGAGGAAATAATAATAGTGAACGCGATTACGTTCATGGATTTTGTACCTATCCAGCTATGATGGTGCCTAAAATGCAGCGTGAAATGTTATACTGAATGCGCCGGCTTCATAAGCTGTTTTTGCCGTTTCGATAATTCTTGTTACACTTGCATCAATTTTATCTTCTTCTTTTGAATTAAGGTTTATATAAAAAGGTGCGTGAGCTGTGATTGCATAGTTATTTTCTTCTCTTATTTTTTTTACAAATTCACGGTATTCTAAATTCATTCTTACTCCGTGAACAAATTCCAGCTCCATTCCGTCAAGATTCATTTCTTTTAAAATGTCAAAAGCTTGCGGGTAGCTGCCTTTTCCTGTTCTTAAAGGCATACCGGCTGTTGTAAAATTTAGTTTGTCAAATTTATAGATACTTTGCAAAATAAGCTCCTGTTTTCTCCATATATTCTATAATAACATTCATAAAAATATAAGTAAATGCATAATATTATTTTTTTATTGTGCTACAATAAATGTAAAAAGGAGAAATTTTATGACGGAAGTATTTGAATATCAAACTACAGGAACCTGCAGTAAGATGATTCAGGTAAAAATTAATAACGGAATAATTGAAGATGTAAACTTTTTAGGCGGATGCAACGGAAATTTAAAGGGTATAAAAAGCCTTGTTAAAGGTATGAAAATAGACGATGTAATAGAAAGATTACAAGGTATTCGATGCGGTGAAAAACCTACAAGCTGCCCGGATCAGTTTGCGCAATGTTTGATAGCATATAAGGCAAATAGTTTAGCTAAACTTTAATTCTGGCTAAATTAGGATTTTTAATCACATCAATAACTTTTTGACCTTTAAATTCTGCTATTTGTTTGATGTTGTCAGGGTGTTTTGAATTCTCTTTTGCAAGAATTGCCCCTACAATAGCTTCCAATTGTGACATAGGCATCATATTTTGCGGAAGTTCTATTCCCCATTCATTAATTAACGCCTGCTGTAAAAACTTGCAGTCTGCCGGAGAACGTTCTTTGTAACAAGAATTCAAATGCAGACTCTGGCGGGTTAAGTATATTTCAAAACGTGTAAGAGGAATATTCTTTTCTATCAGTGACCTGAAAAATTCATTTCCCCTTGTTGTATAGCGCTGAGTCCAGTTATCCTGGTTAGGCATCAAAGAATTGGATGATACAAGCTGATAAGGTTTTGAAAGAACTCTCCATTTACCGTTAAGCATTGTCCTGTCCCAGGCAAGCGAGGCACAGATTTCAGAATCCTTCAGCGAAGAAAAATTTTCAAAAAAGAAAATGATATCATTTATCTTGTATAATTTGTCAACAAGAATAAATGTTCCGTTTTCTTCCATAACAGCAACACCCGAATCCATACTCGAGCCGGAGCTTAGTGATAATCCGATGTAATATTTCATAATATTTTCTCCTGTCAGGACTTGTAATTTTTTCTATATAAGTTTATAATATAAACGGGCGAGCGGATTGCCGTCCGCTCATTAAATGCCCTTAGTTGGATTTTAGAGTTAGTAATATCGCTAAGATAATTGCTAACTCTATTTGATTAATTACCAACATTATCACCTCCCTTCTTAAACCTCTTATGTACACTAGAAGGTTCAAAATCCGGGAAGTTCCGGGCATACCCGAAAATATTCTATTCCATTAATTTTGTCATAATCTGCGGGCCGTCATCTGTTGCAACAACAGTATGCTCAAAGTGTGCGGAAGGTTTTTTGTCAATAGTGCTTACTGTCCAGTCATCAGCACCGACAGAAACTTCATCTCCGCCGAGGTTAAGCATTGGCTCAATTGCAATTGCATAACCCTGTTTTATAGGTGTTCTGTCGCCTACTCTGTAGTTGTACAGGAACGGTTCTTCATGCATAACATGACCTACACCGTGCCCGCCGTATTGTCTTACAATACCGTAACCGTATTTAACAGCAACATCTTCTACCGCGCCTGAAATATCATCCAGTACGTTCCCTACCTGCATTTGTTCAATACCTGCATACAGTGCTTCTTCGGTTGCCTGCATAAGTCTTTTTATATCATCGCTTACGTTTCCGACAGCATACGACCAGGCGCTGTCACCGACAAGTCCGTGGAAAGTTGCGCCGACATCAATACTTATAATGTCGCCTTCTTTTACGGTAACTTTTTCTGACGGAATTCCGTGTACGACCTGTTCGTTTATTGAAGTACAAATACACGCAGGAAAACCGCTGTAGCCTAAAAATGTAGGAACAGCATGATTTTCTTTGATAATTTTCATTGCAATATTATCAAGTTCTTTTGTGCTTATGCCGGGTTCTACGACTTTTTTCATTTCCTGATGCACCAGCGCAACAATATGCCCTGCGTGGCGCATCAACTTAATTTCTTCTCTTGATTTTCTGTTAATCATTTACTACCTTCAACAATCTTTCCCATACTTCTGAAATTTCGCCGTTTGCGTCAATAGTTTTTAAAACGCCTTTGTTTTTGTAGTAATCAATTAACGGTGCTGTTTCTTTGAAGTATGTATCAAATCTTGATTGAGCGACTTCTCTTGTATCATCTTTTCTCTGGGTTAATTCAGCACCGCATTTGTCGCAGATGCCGTCTTTTTGAGGCGCTTTGAATGCAAGATTGTAAATTTCTCCGCATTTCGGGCAGGAACGGCGGTTAACTATTCTTTCAACAAGAATGCTTGTGTCAATATCAAAATAAATTGCTTTAAATTCGGCTTGTGTGTCTTTGTCGATTTCAGCATTCATTTTGGTAAGTTCATCTGCCTGTTCAACGCTTCTCGGGAAGCCGTCCAGGATATAACCGTTTTTGCAGTCATCCTGTGATAATCTGTTTTTGATGATACGCGTAACAAGTTCAACAGGAACAAGCTGCCCTTTATCAATATAAGATTTGGCTTCTTTTCCTGCTTCTGTTTCGCCTTTAATTTCTGCTCTTAAAAGTGAACCTGTATCAACGTGCGGAAAGTTTAAATATTCTGATAATTTAGCTGTTTGTGTTCCTTTTCCGCAAGCCGGCGGTCCTAAAAAAATTAATTCTTTTTTCATAATAAAAAGTTCTCCTCTTTAATCTAAATTTCCTGCTTTTATCATACATCAAGCCCCTCTTAAATTCAATAATGTTAAACCTTTTTAAAAAATCAAACTCAATAACGCAATTTTTTTCTGTAAAACGTTTTTATAAATACATAGGGGAAATATTAAATTTATAAGGAAATGGTAAATGCGTATTACAAGTTTATCAAAAGTCATTTTTAATGTGATTAAAAAGGGTACACCGTCTGCAAAAGAGGTTGCAGATACTGCAAACAAATTTTGTCAAAAAGAAGCGCGTCACAGAGAATTTTTGTCTGCAGAAATGCTTCCGAAAGAAGTAAGAACAAAACTGCAGGAATTCGGGATTTCAAATCCGGGGGTAATGACCGGATATAATTCTCATAACGGTTCTGTTGTTGCCGGTGTGATTGTTAAAGACGGCAAACGTACAGTAGGGTCTGTTGCAGTCGGTTTAGATAAGACAAGAGGTTCAGCGCCGATTCTCCAGGTAAGAGGTAAAGTGCTAAATAAAAACAAAGAAGAATTGGCAAAACTTCAATTTTTAATGAACCCGAATGCGCCTGTTGAAAATGTAGGTAATTTAGCAACTTCAATGAGCAGAAGAAACGGGAATATTAATGTTCATTCCGAAATAGGAAACAATCACTATTATGATTTAACAGTAAATCCTCAAAGAATAGAAGCTTCTCCTATGGGGAAAGCAATTCCGAAAGATGCTTACGGTGAAAAAGAACTAAAATACATGTATAGAGATCTGCAGGCAGATAATTTTCCATGGCAGACAAGAAAAGTTGATAAAAAATTCACGGAATTGTTTACAGAAAAGACACCAGCACAAGCTGCAGCAAAAGAAGCTACGGTTTCTCAAATTACAGCAAAAGAAATAAACACTCTGGCAAAAGATACTGTTGAGTTTACTGAAAAATTAAAGAAACCATTGGTAAAAAGTGCTGAAATAAGTAAATCAAAATTGGCTGAGCCTGCAGCTCATTATGGAAAGCATAAAGTAAAAAGATATCTGTATCATTTAACAACGGAAGAAAATTACCATCAAATGCTGGAAACCGGACGTATAAGAACATCAGGAGATGATAATAGATTGGATTATCCTGGGATTTTTATGACAGAACTTGAAAACCTTGCAAAACACTGGAGGACATCAAAAGAGTGGAATAGTGTTATTCCGGAAAATAAAGACGGCGTATTTTTATCACTGGCTTTGTTGGAGCAAGCATCAAAAAGTTCCGGTAAAATAGTATGTCTGCGTATTCCGACAAAATATTTGGATCATGATATGCTGAAAATAAGAAGCCAGAATAAATTATGTCTTTCCGAAGAATTGGATACCGGCAGTATTGTAGAACATGTAAGAACCGGGGCACCGGCAAAAGATGCAAATCTTTATAAACAGCGAAAAGAAGCAATAGAATACATCTATCAGGATGACATTCCTATGGATAAAGTTGAACTTGTCGGTATGACAGATGTTCCTAAAATAAATTATGAATCTTTTAAAACCTGGTCTGGAAAAGAACAAAGAAATGTTGTACTTGATGCATTACGAAACATTTTTAACGGCCAGCCTGAAGCAAAAGGTATTGATGCCATGGTATAAAAGTAATCCAAAAGTAACTTACGCAACGTTATGGTGTTGTGCCTGAGGCACATAATTTGGATTATGCAAAAGTCATACTGAGGGCTTTAGCCCGAAGTATCTCATATAAAAATAGATCCTTCGGATTTTTAATTTTTCAGTAGAAATAACTCCCCATCCCAGCCTTCCCCAATTAGGGGAAGGAGTATAAGCGCAATGTTCCCATAACATGGGTTATGAAAGTAGACTTGCAAAAAGTGGTAACATAGTTTATACTAAAGGAAAAAGGAGGATTAATACATGCAAAAGTCAAGTATAGTGCAGGAATACCGGGGGGGGGGTATCTACATCTAAGGTATTACAAGGGTTTGAGCCTATTAGTCATTGCGGCAAGTCTGTAATTCTGAGGGCTTTAGCCCGAAGAATCTCCTGTAAAAAGAGATCCTTCGGATTTCATCCTCAGGATGACATAGCACTGCACCGCGGCGTTTCACAAACCCGTCATTGCGAAACGCGAAGCGTTGAAGCAATCCACAAAAGCACCTTCAAATGTGTTAAGGCTTGTATATCAAAACGCAAAGGGAACCTATTCTCCTGGATTGCTTCGCTACCGCTCGCAATGACGCCTTTTGGCACTTTTAGGTGTGATAATGTATTAAAGAAAAAAGCAGCATTCACCTTAGCCGAAGTATTAATTACCCTTGGTATAATAGGAATAATTGCCGCAATGACACTCCCTATGCTTATTGCAAGTTATAAAAAACAAGAAGTTGAAGTCCGGTTGAAAAAGTTTTATTCAACATTTTCTAATGCTTTACTACTTTCCGTTGCGGAAAACGGCGAAATGGAATATTGGGATTTCCCCACAAAACAAAACAGCGGTGAACAAATAACTACATTTGTTAATAAGTATCTATTTCCATATTTTACCGGAATAAAGGAATGTTCATATAATGATTCAAAATCAGAAGGTATGTGCACTCAATTATCAACTCTTTTATATCCGAGCAATTATTATAGATTTCCTGTATATGTCTTTATGGATGGAGGCTGCTTTAGTATACTGCCCGGGGGGTCAAATGGTGTAGCCGGATGGCTTCATTTAAAATATGATATAAATTGTCTGGGTAAACCTAATGAAAGTAACAAAGATATATTTGCTTTCGCAGTAAAATATGAAAGAAATAAATCTTTTAAATTTAAAGCCGGTGGCAATGCCACTTTCAATGTCACAACCAGAGAGCAGCTGATGAGATACTGCATTAATGCAGAAAACAGTCCGCACGCACAAGCAAGCTGTTCCGCCCTTATTCAATATGACGGCTGGCAGATAAAAGACGATTATCCATACAAACTTTAAATAAAATTATCAGCATATGCAATATTTTGAGCTTGTAGATTTTAGCCGGCTTTTGCGCTTATTTTGTAAATTTTCTGTTAAAATTACCATTAAACGTATATTTGTGCTATTATATAAGCATAGAATTAGCAGAATTAGGGAGAGATGGTATCAATGAGCCAACAGAATATGTTTGATGACGGTAAGATTATTCAGGTC
>CALUVM010000039.1 GCA_944324255.1 Candidatus Gastranaerophilales bacterium
TGCAGGAGCCGGTAACAGCCCATGGATGTATGCAGGTCTGAACGGTTCTATCGTATATAACCCTGACGGGAATACTAGTAAAACAGCAATGATAGGGACAGTAAATTCATCGGGCTCCGACAACGTCAGATTACTAATAGAATCAAAAGATGATCCGCAATTAGCGTTAAAGAGTTCAACAGCTAGTGAACCTGTAAATGTTTGGGTAAATGGTAAAAGTATTTCATTTACGAATAAAAAAGATGGTATGCATGAAGGAATAACAGCATTAGGATATTCAGCAAATTCCTCGGCAGAAAATTCTACAAGTATAGGCTATAATACAAATGCTTTTGGAAAAAATTCTTTAGCAGTTGGTGTATCAACCTCTTCGAATGATTGTGGAACTGCTATTGGAGATCGTCTGTCTGCTGGTCAATATGCCGTGGCAATAGGTAGTAATACAAGTGCTGATGCATCAAGAGCAGTGGCAATTGGGCATGGTTCATACGGGGACGGGGCTTGTTCTATAGCTATAGGTTTTCAAGCAACAGGAAGTTTGGCAAGTGCTATCGCTATAGGTAGTGGAACCACAAGCTCCTCTACAAATTCAATAGCTATAGGTCATTATTCTCAAGCAATGGCGCTTGATTCTTTTTCTATAGGGGCAAAATCACATGCCGCTTCTACAGGAGCAATAGCTGTAGGGAAAAATGCAACAAGCACTGGTCAAAATTCCTCTGCATTAGGATATTCTTCCAACGCAAGTGCAGAAAATTCTATAGCTCTCGGACGAAGCTCAAAGGCTTCTAATACAAATTCAATAGCTATTGGACCAAATGCAATAGCATCAGGTACAAATTCTGTAGCAATAGGCGGCGGAGCTAAAGCAAGTTCATCGCACCAGATAGTACTTGGGACTAGTAGTGATACAGTAAAAATTCCTGGTACAATAGAATTTCAAAATCTTACGGTTCTTGGCGAGTTACATGTTAAAGGAAATACTTATTTAGCTGAAAATGAAGGGTGTATGGTTCATCTACGAGCAAAAAGACAAAATAGAAATGATTGGCGCCAATCAGCTGTTTATATGCGAGATAGTTCGGGTGATAATAGACACAATTTGTATATAACATCCGACCGCAGGTTGAAAAATGTTGGTGAAGTTTTTTCTGGTGGTTTAAATAAGATTAAACAACTTAAAGTTTACAACTACACCTTCAAAAATGATTCTGAAAAGACACCTCATGTCGGTGTTATCGCTCAAGACTTACAGAAAGTTTTCCCTAATGCGGTAACGAAAGGAGAAGACGGTTTCTTAAGAATCAGATGGGATGAAATGTTCTATGCCATGATTAATGCGATAAAAGAACTTGATATTAGAACTTCTAATGATGCTGCCGCTCTTAGAAAAGAGAACTCTGAACTTAAAAAACAGGTTTCTGATATGCAGTATCAAATTAAAAATCTTGAAAAACGGCTTGATAAATTAGAATCAAGAAAATAAATATTTTAAAACATAATTACAATTTTATGCCGGAATTGATTTAATTCCGGCTTTTTTTATTTTTACTTCTTCTTAACGTGCGTTATTCTGTTTACGCTTCGCTTTTTATACCATTTGTATTTGCTGCAACGGCTTTATAAAAACTAATATAGTCAATCATACAGTCAAATTGAGATTCGTAAACCGTTTTATTAACGCTCAACAGGTTTTCTTCTCTCTGGTTTAAATCAAGTTTGGCAATAACACCTTCTGTGAACTTAATTTGAGAGATTGCAAAATCTTCTTTTTCGAGTTCCTGAATCTCTTTTTGTTTAGAAAGCTTTTCTCTGTCCATGTTGACCGTTACAAGCGAGTCGTTAACTTCCTGCATAGAGGTTAAATTAACTTTTTCATAGTTTTTTAAGCTCTTTTCGTATGCAATCTTTTTAGCTTTTAAATTAGCCTTAATTCTTCCGCCCATAAATAACGGCTGGAACAATCCTCCCCCGATACCCCAGAGCATGTTAGAAGTTGTAAACAGACTTTCAAAGTATTTAGAATTAAAAAATACCAGTCCGCCGAGGTTTATGGTAGGATAAAGCTCTTTTCTTGCGGCTCTTACGTCCAGACCTGCTTTTTCCAGCATTTTTTCAGCTTTTAAATAATCAGGTCTTTGTAAAATAATATCAGAACTTACGTATTCAGGAATTACTCCGCTGTATGCCAGTGTTTTATAGTCAATTCTTTGATATTCTTCTATATTATTAGGACTGTCCCCTACAAGAACTGCAAGCTGGTGTAAAAGTTTTGTCCGTTCTTTTTTCAAATCCGTAAGTTCGCTAACCCCTGCAATGTATGATTGGTTAGCTTTAACTAAATCTGATGTTGATACAATACCTTCTGCATTACTTATACTCATAATTTCGAAGATTTCTTTTCTGAGTTTTACAATATCTTCCTGTAAGTCAATTAATGCATCATGTCTTACTATATCTATATAAGTGCTTCCTACGGCTGAGGCTATAGAAATATAAGCGGCTCTTTCATCAAGAATAGATGCTTCCCATAATTTTTTTATAGAATCTGTTTTATTGTGATTTTTACCGAATAAGTCCAGCTCATAACTGGCTATAATCGGTAAACCAAAAGAGCCTTGAGAAGGACCGAATACCTTTGCATATCCCGGCATAAATCCTGCCTGAATTGTAGGAAGTTCGTTTGCCCTTTGTGCTTTAACATTCTGATAATATTCATCAATTGTCAGAGTAGCCATTTTTAAATCTTTGTTATTTTCAACGGCCCTTACAATATATCCGCTTAAGATTTCGTCATTAAACCCTTTCCACCATTCAAGATTTACATATTCATATTTGTTTTTTTGCGGTGAAACTTTAGCAGATTTTTTCTTTTTAGATTTTTCTTTTTTCTGTTTTTTTACTTCTTTTTTGTCAGTTACTACAATGCCGGTAGATTTATCGGCAGAGCCTGCAATAGTATCTTCTATAGCTAAAACCGGCACTGTATAAGAAAGTGCCAGCGATGTAATAATCGCAAATGATAAAAACCTCTTCATATCTTTTCTCCAAGTACTTGATTTTTTCTAAAATAGATGATAGCATAAGTATGTTGCAAATGCAACATGTTGATAGAAAAACATACGTTGAATAGAGGATTTACAAAAAGGTTTTATCGTGGATACACAGTTATTGGGGAACCATTTTACAGATTCAATATTTTATGAAATTGAGCTTACTGCAAAGTATTGTAAAATGCTCGGAAACCAGCTTTTTGAAAAATTAAATATACATGACTTAACTATAGAAGAGTTCGGTATACTTGATACACTTCAGTGCAATCCTGATATCTGCCAGAGAGATTTGGCAAAAATAATTTTAAGAGACAGAGCTAATACAGGAAAACTTTTGGATGGACTTGAGAGAAAAGGTCTTGTAGAACGCAATCTGGCTATCAGAAATAACAGACCTGTTAAGTTTGCTAAGTTAACAAACGAAGGAAAAAGAAGAACAAAAGAAATTACCGACTCAATAAGACCGCATATGGAAGTAGTAAGAGAAAAAGTCGTAAGCAGAGATTTAGATAAGGTCAAAAGTCTTTTAAAAGAATTAAGAACAATATTAAATGAATCATTAGAAATACAGATATAAAGGTGAAATTATGAGTGAAGAAAAAGAAGTACAAACCGGAGAAGTAAAAAATAAATTACATACAAAGCGTTACTGGGTAATACTTATAGGTATAATATTACTTGTTGTTGTAGGGTTTCTTATTTATGAATTTACAAAATATCAAACCACTGATGACGCGTATGTAGAAACAACAACAGTTTCTGTTTCGCCGAAGGTATCCGGACAGATTGTAAAAGTTCTTGTTGAAGATAACCAGAAAGTCAAAGCCGGCGACGTTGTTGCGGTAATTGATAAAGTTGATTATCAAGTAAAGCTTGATCAGGCAAATGCTCAATATGAGAAAGCTCTTTTGAATCAGCAAAACGCACATGCAAACTTGAGTGCAGCAAATTCTGAAATTGAGCTTGCTAAGAAAGATTTGGAAAGATATCAAAACCTTTATGCAGCCGGAGCCGTTTCAAAACAGACTTTAGATAAAGCGGTTACCAATCTTGAAGCGGTTGAAGCAAGACAGACAACGGCTGACCAGTCCGTATTTTCAAAAGACCCGACTCAAAATGCAAAAGTTGCTGATGCTGATTTAAATGTTTTAAGAGCACAGAGAAGAGCTGCAGAATTAGCTTTAGAATATACAGATATACTGGCTCCGATTGACGGTACTGTTTCTAATAAAAAAGTTGAAGTCGGTATGATGGTTCAACCGGGAACTCCTTTATTTGTAATCGTCCCGCATAATGTATGGGTTGTTGCAAACTATAAAGAAACACAAATCAGAGGTATGAAAAAAGGCATGCCGGTTGATATAAAAATAGATACTTATCCGGGAAAAGTTTTTAAAGGTGAAATCGACAGTATCCAGAGAAGTTCCGGAGCAAAAGCAAGTCTTTTCCCTCCTGAAAACGCAGTCGGTTCGTTTGTTAAGATTGTTCAAAGAATCCCTGTTAAAATTGTTTTCACGGAGAAGATTGACCAGAATGAATACCCTATCATTCCTGGGATGTCAGTCGTGCCAAAGATTAAGACAAGATAAAATACAGCAATTATAATTCCATATCACGGCGGGTTGGATTTTTCTAATCCGCTTCTTTTTGGCTTAAAATTCAAATAATTCTCCATATCGGTAATTAAATAATTATTATTATATTGTATTCTATGATATGCTAAGTAAGGAGAGTTTATCTATGAAAAAAAATGTATTAATTATTTTACTTATCTTTTTGGTGCCGCTGGCAGTTTATTTCGGACTAACGAGAGATAAAAATGTGGGAGTTTTACCTTCAATGGCATCAGGTCCGGAGATTATTAAATTTTCTTCTCCTATGTGTTATGAATGTCAGGAGCTGGAAAAAGTTTTTAATGAGGTTTATCCGGATTATTCAAATAAAATTACTCTTAGAAAAGTTGATGTTACTCAAAAAGATAACGGTACAAAGGAATTAATCAGAGAATATCAGGTAAAACTTGTTCCAACTACCGTATTCAAAGATGCGGACGGAAATATGGCAAGAAGAATAGAAGGTGCTATTCAGCCAAAGATTCTCGAAAATTATTTTAAGGAAATAATTCATGAATAATTTAGCCGCTATATTTTCATCCGGTGTAAACGCATGGTATATAATGCTCGGAGCATCATTTTTGGGCGGGGTAATAGCGTCTGTTTCTCCTTGTTCTCTGGCAATGCTTCCGTTAATAATCGGCTATGTAGGCGGGTATTCTAAAGAAACACCCTTGAGAACTTTTGTTCAGCTTTGTTTCTTTATATTCGGAACGGCGATAGTTTTCAGTGTAATCGGAATACTATGCGCTGTTACAGGAAGTGTTTTTGCATCGGCTTTAGGTGGATATTTTACATTATTAATGGCATCACTTCTTTTGGTGATGGGGCTAAAACTTCTTGATATTTTAGACTTTGACATGCCTGTAATAGTCAAATCCATGCCGGCAAACAACGGGTCCTCTTTAATACTGTATCCGATGCTGTTGGGAATAACATTTGCGCTTGCGGGAACTCCGTGTTCAACTCCAATTCTTGCAGGAATAATGGCTTTTGCTGCAATGGGGAAAAATCTTACCTTCGCTGTTTTATTATTGTTTATGTTTGCACTCGGGCAGGGGATTATCCTGATTGTTGCGGGGTTGTTTACATCAGGGGTTAAAAATCTTAAGTCATTTGCTGCATTTACGGAAGGCTTGTTGAAATTCAGCGGGTTATTACTTGTTCTGGTCAGCCTTTACCTTTACTGGAAAGTTTTCGCTCCGCTCATTTAAGAGTTTTGTTTCAATAATTTGCGCAGCAAAGCGGATGAATTTTTCACAAGGTCTTGAATGGTAGTATTCTTCGGTTCTTGCAGAAGGCTCGGGTTCGTCTGCTCCCGGCGGAAGTCCTAGAAGTTCACGGCAGATAATTGTACCAAACTCATTTTTAAACTCACCGGCGAGTTCCTGAATAAGCTTGTAATGTTCTGTTTTCGCTTCCATGTCAGCAGGCTTGATATAACCTTTTTCCAGTCCGGCTATCATAAACATAGCAGATACAGCACCGCAGACTTCTCTTAACCTTCCCATTCCGCCGCCAAAAGATGAAGAAATCTTTAATGCAGTATCAGGGCTAATATTATATCTGTCTGCAAAGGCTAAGAAAACTGACTGTGCGCAGTTATAACCGGTTAAAAAATTATGTGCTGCTATTTCTGAATAATCTTTCATAAAAATATTTTAGTATAAAAAAATGAACCATTCTATTAAAAAATCGTTATAATCATGTAGAGAGTTTAGTTAAACTGAAAACTAAAGGAGGACAAACTATGTCAGATGAAAACCACAATGTAGAAGTTAGAGAAGAAAAATGTAATTGCTTCTGTCATTCAAAAGGATTTAGAAAATTTCTGGTAGTAGCACTTGGAAGCTTTGTAGGTGTATTTTGTGCAATGAGCTTGTTTGCAGCTCTTCACAAGCCGCCTATGATGATGCCTTGCCCGTGCGGATGTCAGTCCATGATGCGACCGGGATATGCACAGCACTTTGACAGAGGAGATTTCCGCAGATTCCACAAACATCATATGAAGCATATGGACAAATTCAGACCTGACAGACCAATGCCGCCGAGAGGAATGGAAGGTCCTGGGCCTGTTCAACCTCCTGTTCAAAGATAATTTGATTTAAAAAAAGAGAACCGGTATTATACCGGTTCTTCTTTTTACTTGAAATTTGAAAATGTTTGTGAGAGAATAGTCTGGCGGTTTGGTATTACCAAGCTGATGACAAATAAATAGAGTAAATTATGGCAAGGTAGCTCAGTTGGTGAGAGCGCACGGCTCATACCCGTGAGGTCGAGAGTTCGAATCTCTCCCTTGCTATTTTT
>CALUVM010000040.1 GCA_944324255.1 Candidatus Gastranaerophilales bacterium
GTGCCAATAAAAAGGGCGGACATATAGTCCGCCCAAAACATATTAGTTTAAGTCATACAGTGTAAATACAATAATATAGTCACATTTCAATGGCGAGGCCCCGTTTACTTTGGCGGTAAACGTAAACTGCCCGCTCGTATCTGGTTGACATGATCCCGCAAACGTCATAGCATTACCTATATCAGGGTCCGTAGGAAAGGCTTCCGCGGTTACATATAGTTTATTATAGTCTCCATTAAATGAGCCATATTCGGGAAAAATTTGTATTCCACCAGTTATGGTAATAGTTGTATTTAATTCACCTTTAGAGAGCCTTCCAATGGCTTTACTGGTTTTTATAGAGTCCACATGGTTTTGTGAGCTGATTAACACACGCGTGCGCCCGCCAGGTGTGAAAGTTGCAACGCCACCACTTATAACTGGCATATCATTTTTTACTGTTTCGATGGACAATGATAATTGCCCAAACTTTTGTTGAATTTGAGTTTTGTAGTCCGTAAACCACTGCGACAACGGAATGGCGTTAGCGCTTGGAATCCAAATCCATTTGTTCGATTCATTATTATTTCTCAGAAATAACGCGTTTACATTTGTTGAGCCGCCGTCGTGATACACACGAGCATATACAATCATCATAACTATTGGATATGAAATGTCGGCGTTAGAAATTACATACCCGTGTGCGGGATTTCCTGCACCCGTTATTCCTGTTGCGTCTGGTTTTATTGCTAACAATTCCTGTGTTAGTGCGTCGTTTATTTCTGTCGGTAATGAGCTGAATTTAGTAAAATATGTAACTCCGTTTACTAGATTTACATCATGGACAACGCTTGTGTCCATGGACACATCATTTCTATTATACTTTGGCGAATTGCGTTTTTCCCATGTGTCGCGTTCTCTGAAATAATATGGTGAGGGGTTTCTCCCTTCATTGGTTAGGTCTATTAGAATTTGATTTGTGTTTAAATTGATTAAATATCCATTTTCTACGCCATTAACCCCAATCCCGCTAGGGAAATTTTTAAGGGTGTTTGTTTCGTTAAATTGTAAAATAGATTTTTGTCCTTGATATGCGTTTGCGTCAATTTCTGCGTTCTCATCAGCCACAATAAACGCAATTCCGTTTTCGCTAGGCTGGATATTGTTAATTTGTTCCTGTAAATCTTCTACTGTGGTTTTTAATGTTTCTATATCCTGTTTAATTTGCGTATTATCATTAGTAATATTAGTAATAGTTTCCTGCCATCCTGCCCATTCTGTTTCAAATTCTTGAATAGTATTATTTACTTCTGTTTTGTAATTGTTCCACTGCGTTGTAATATCGCCCTCGAACGTTGTCCATTCATTTTTGATATTACTGATAGTACTGTCAATTTCTTTCTGTTTTGCCGCCCATTCTGATTTTATATTGTTAATCTGTTCTGTAATGCCCGCCGTAAATTCATTATATTTATTATTTTGCGCGGTTTCAAAACTATCCCATTCGCTTTCAATCGCGGTGATTTTAGCAGTAATGTTTTCTGTAAATTCAGTGTAGTTACTATTCATTTCATTTTTATACGTTGTCCATTCACCTGTTAAATTATTTTTGTATTCTGTTAAATCGTTAGTGGTGTCCTGCTTAAACTGTGCCCATTCTCTATTTAAATTTGTCTGATAAGTTTCCCAGTCACTTCTTAATTGTGTAAACTTACTTGTCATATCAGATTTAAATGCTTCTACATTATCCTCTAATGCTTCAAATTCTGCTTTTAATTCATTGAAAGAGGCGGTAATTTCAGTTTTATACGCTTCCATATCAGCTCTTAACTGATTAAAAGCCTTGTTCATTTCTTGTTTATAATTATTCCATTCAGTTCGCATATTCTGTTTGTATTCTGCCCATTCATTATTTAAATTCTCTTTATAATTTTCCCATTCTGTCCGCATATTCCGTTTATATTCAGCCCACTCATTTTCAATTTTCGTGGTAAATTCATCAAACAATCTTTCCCATTTTGCGAACGTTTCATATACAGTTGATTCTAATGAATTATAACTGTCCTCAATAATTTTTAATTTTTCATTATAATCACAAATTAAGTGCTGGACGGTTTCTAACAACGTTATGTCCTGCGTATAATACAACGGCAAATTGTTGTTAAACCATCCGTTAAAAGGCTTGAAATGAATCATTTTACCAGACCCCCATAAATAAAACTTCACAGTCCTCTAAAATATCGCGTAAAATATTCATAGCGTATTCGCGATATTTTAATGCTACGTCAATAAAATCAGTACCACTGTTCTTTCCGGTGATAGTCTCCTGCTCTAAAACTGTTTCGCCTGTCGTTTTATCTAGATTGTTAGTACTGTTTTCCTCACTGCTTGAATTTTCTGTGGTATTATCTGCCGTATCTAGCGTGCGTGTATTAGTGTTCGTATCCTTTAGCGCGTTTTCCCGTTTGTTCGTTTCATCGTACTCACGTTCGTTTGTTTTCGTGGTTTTAGAATTATCACTAGTTTCTACATTATTTACAGTGGCATTAGTCAAATAAACATCCCCGGAAATATCTGCCCACGCCATGCCGCCCTGTGGCGTATCACTGTATTTGTTTGTTTCGTCACGATTTCCACTATTACTAGTGGTATCATTTCCCGTTTCTGTTTCACTCCCGGTTTTTGTATCGGTCACTGTACCTGTTTTATTTGTGCTTCCATCGTCTTTAATCGTACCTGTATTTTCTGTGTTTTTAGTGCTGTTAGTTTCCCCGGTTTTTTCAAAGACTGTTTTAGCATTTTCGGTTCCATCTGTATTGCGGTTTAAAATCCGTGTGAAATCAATATTTTTGAAAATCCCTATATCGTCCAGCTGTTCATCCATTTTTAACAATTTGTTATAATACGGCATAATTTCATTCAGTAAATTATCTAAATACATTTTAAATAACGGAAATGTCTCACACCCTATTTCCCGCATATAAAAATGTTTGATAAATCTGAATTCAAACATATTTTTGAAATCTTCACTAATCGTAGGGTATGAAAAATCAAAAATAAACGGAATAGCATTGTTAATCATGTCGTTAATTTGTGGATATTGTTCTACGTGTTCTAAATGGTTTAGCATTTCAACTATTTCCCGAATCGTCATTGTATAATTCGCCAACGTTATCACCCCCATAGTCATTATATTTAACACCCATATTACAATTAAACATTTCATTAAATTTATCAACGGCTAGTTTTCGCTGGTGTAAAAACGATTCCCGTATAACGTTCACGTCCTCCATGTTTAACGTTAATTCACCACTTATAGTGCGCTCTTTTTTGTAGGTGGGCGCATACCCTACGCCTAAAGCGTTTAGGGCCTGTTGCCATTGTTTAGTGAAACTATCATCAATCAAATTAAAATATATAGGCGTGTTCAAATTTAACACCTGTATAGAATCCTCAAAACCGATATTTTTATTTGTCAGAATAATCGGCTCATCATTGTAAATTTGGTCCATAATATTTATCATTGTCAATCGCTCATTCTCTTTACACTTAACAATAAACGGATTTTTCAGAGTATTTAAATTATTTTCTTTTGAAATCGATAATCTAGCTAATTTATAGGCATGAAATTCCACAATAGCCGCCGTGTTAGTAAATGTATTGTTATTATAAATTAAAACGCTGTTTTCTGGTGTCAATCCTGCTTTTTGATATGAGTTTTTTGAAACCGCCCGCCGTCCGTATGGATAGCCGTAAATATCCCACGTGCCGCCATCTGGTGCGAACCCTAATGACGCAAAATAGCCGGTTTCATTGTCGCGGTATAAAATCGCGCGCCCTTCCTCAAAAAGGTAGGTTTCTAATTTTACAGTATCAATATAAAAGGGAACATTGTCATATTGAAAACGGCTAATAGCAATATTTTTTAACAGATTGAAAAAATAGGCGTATTCTAGCGTATTCCGTAAATCAGCTTTCCGCCCCCATTTTTTCCATGATTTATTTCTCCGCACTATGTCACCTCCCTGAGTCTGGACGTTAATTCCGCGCCGCGATATAATTTTATACCATGATTGAAAATGTTTTCAATTTGCCTCAATGCAAACGAGGGCGCATTTCCGGAAATTGTGCAGTTTCTTGTTTTAATGTATTGTTTTGTGCGTAAATTTGAGCGAACATCTGGTATTTGTACGTCATTTATGGCATATCCATATTCATCAAAATAATTGTCAAACCTCATCACTTTTCCAAGCCGAATTGATTGAAACTCAAAGTAAAAATCCCTATTTCGCATGGCGATAGACACTGTAGAGCTATCATTGTTAGCCGTCCCTGTGTTTAAGCTAGCAAGCGCGTCAAAAAAGGAAGTAGAAGCCGTCTGTAGTGCGACCATTCCAGCCATGGAACCGGCGTTGTCTGGTGAGGTCATTTGTGCAAAAGATGAGGATTTTCCCGCCGTTAATGCGCTGGCCGCGCCGCCACCTATCATAGCGCCTGCGGGGCCACCGATAGCACCACCAATAGCCGCACCTGTTAGGGTTAAGGCTGAACGTGCTAAACTGTTAGCAAGGTAAGCGACAAAAGAGGCGATTGGTAGGGTCACACTGGGAAAATCGGTCATGTAAAACGCATGATTGTAGTTGACTGCGTACCCTGCCAGTCTGTTATGTTCTTTTGCATTTCCGCCGTAAATATTTTTATTTGCTTCTCCGGCGTAGTTAATAGGATACGCTACTAGTTGGGGGTTCGGCGTGATATGCCCCACAATTAAAAATTCACAGTTGCTGTTAGGGTATCCGTCAAACAATTCGGGCCTGTAAACCTTCGACCGCCCCGCGCCGTCATGGACTACCAGTCCGATATAGGGGTAGGTGAAAATTTTTTGGTTTCGTGGCACGTAGTTGACTATGGTCCCTTTTTGAAATGGGAATGTCATTTTTTGGATATATGGCTGAATCGGGTCCGCTGTTCCTAAAATCCGTGTTGGAATTAACGTTGCTGACACCAATGATTCTTCCATCCCGAACGTGTAACAATCGGAAACCCAATCATTTATACCGCCAATATCATCCGCCGCAAAAATTACCGGTTTTAGTCCAGAATAAACCCCGGAAACCTCGCCGCCGTCCCATACATCGGGAAATATTCCAGCGCTGTTAATTGTAGACCAAATAACGACAGCATAGGGGCAATTAAACCGACACCCGCTCGCCGTGTTCATTAAATTTGCAATCGGGGTGTCCTTCGTGCCGTTATCTGCCGTCATGGCTCCTAGGTCTAAATCTTCAGCCTCCACATTGCTTCCCGCTACGTCCTGGCCCGCTGGGATTGTATTTCTTTCAATATAGCACTCATGGAAATCAAAATCAAACATAAAAGTCTGTAAAGCGTCAATTTCAAAATATATTTTATCCTCGTTGTTATTGACATACTCTATATCCGTTATAAATGCGTAGATTCTCTTATTGCCAAAAGCGCTGTTCGTGTATGACAAATACTGCCATCTGTAGTTATTTGCCGTAAAAGGTCGATTTAATTTAACGCATTTTCTGTTATCCTGCCCATCAATAAATGTATATCCGTGAAAAACACCTTTTAAAGTTAAATTGTCAAAAAATGCCGTCTGTTCGCTTAAACTGCTAAACCATGGGGCATAATTGTATGACGATGTTATAGGCAATCCCGCATATAATGTAATGTCGGAATCAGGCGCTATATAGGCCAAATTGTCACCACCTTTTAAGATTTTTTGAGAAAAGGGAGAGCAAAAAGCCCTCCCTATGTTAAATTATGCTACAGTAATAACGCAAGTGTTCTTTTTGCTAGAATCAAAGGTGGAAGTAGCAGTGATTGTCACCTGTGTTTCACTTTCTGCGGTACTAGAGACCTTCACCATTCCGCGCGGCGATACACTAACTACATCGGGGTTATTGGAAGCCCACGTTACAGATTTAGGCGCAAAGCCAGTGGTTGCTACAGTACTAGAAAGCTGCAAGGACGCACCCTTGTCCAGCGTAGCAGTTGCGGGGTTTACGGTCACGCTAGTGACGGCGGGCGCAACGCTGGAAAAAACAACCGCATTTTCAAACGGACTGAACGAGAATGTTTTCCAGACGTGCAGGTCAAAATTATAGGACAGTGCGTCAGGGTTTTCAATGTTCGTCCGCCTGATGAGATTGTCATAAATCTGGAACCAATCGCGGCCCACCAGAACGGCGGACACGTTTGCCAAGGTTTCTAAATCGCCAGCATTAAGCGGCCTATACCATTCTGCGGGGGAAAGCAACTCATTCAGTCTGTCATTGTCGGTTTTATCGAACCCATCAATAGCGACAACGTGACCCATGAAATTAACCTTATCCATATTGAACGCGACTGCCAGCTCATCTACATCCATTTCTGCCAGCATGAACGTGTCCATAAACAAAAACTGGTCATTTTTCAGCGTGAAGTTGTGGACGTGCGCCAAATTGTAGTTAGGGGACATTAGTGTGAAATTGTCGGACATGGCTCGCATGGTTTTTGCCATAGTGTTCGTGTTATTGATAGGTTTTTCATATGGGGTCATTAAACCGTCACACAATACGTGCTGAAGCATATACTTCATTACAATATACTCGTCATAATTTGCAGAAGTGTACATCTGCGCGAAAATATAGTCAATAAACGACCTCATAGCGCCCCAACTAGCAAAAGCGTCTCGCAAAAGGTCATAGTTAATTGTAATTTTGTAAAATTTCTGATAATTCCTAATGTGGAAAGCCGTGCGAACGTCGGGAACCTCATTTTTAAACAACTCATTCTGCGCCACATAGGGGTCATATTCATGGGGTTTAATCAGGGTGACAAAATTTTCCTCTACGGTTTCGCCGTAGTCCAGAATACCCTTCTTCATAAACGCCCAAGGATTCTCGTACATTTTAGAGGTTACAACGCGCATACCAATTACATTAGATAACGTGTCGATAAATTCATTCAGCAAAGACGGTCTATCCATAACGACCGCGCCCATAGCTTTTAAGCTGTCACTGTCAGGTGTGACGTACGGGACATAATTTTTGTAGTCCTGCCCTGCGGAATTTTTAACCGCGTTAATAATGTCCACTGCGTTATTAGATAACGTCTCAATTTTTGGATACCTAGCCATTTTTAGTAGCCCTCCTTTTCAGTAAATAAATCGTCTGCGGTAATTTCTTCAGACTCTAAAACAGTTTCTACAATTTCCGGTTTTGTCTCAATAAATTCCTCATCTTCAATAGGTCCGCCAAAAAATCTGTTAATATAGCGCTCTCTCCATGTTTTGTCAATATCCGCTTTCTCATTCTCTAATTCGCTGATTTTTTCGTTAAGTCTGTTAATCTCGTCTGAATTTTCATCTGTAAAAGAATCATTCATGTTTTCGATAAAAGCAATCGCGTCATCTGTAGTTACATCTGGAACAATATTGCGGAACTGTTCAAGCAATTCCTGTTTTGTTGCTTTCATTTTCTGAAACCTCCTTTTATTTTTCTAACGCCTATAAACGTTGTAACCACCGGACGTGTAAAACCACGGGATTTTCCCGTACCGCAAAATAGGTTTTGGAAACGGGTCGGGTCTAGGACCGGGCGGCGTGGGCGGTAGTTCGCCCGTTAGCGCGTTATACCAAAAATTCCCCGCTTCAGCATTTCTATACCAGTTGTCCGTAGAATCCCATGAAGCTGGGCGCGTGTAAAATTCGGGAATCATAGCACATAATTCCAGCATACTATATTCCGTTAATGTCGCGTGTGTAAATTCATCAAATGTTCGACACGGTTCGCGCCCTGTTCCAATATTATCCATATAGAATGAATAGTATGGCTCCATGACAAACCATTGTTTGATATTGCTATCTGTAGTGGTGCGTTCCAATTCAAATTTACGACACTGCGAACTAACCAAATACCAATACACACCCCACCCATCAGTGAAATCGATTAAATTTGTAGAGGGTGTCCACTGAACTAGGCCTACGCCTGTAGAGCGGGTGGGCGGATAAACGCCGCCCTCGCAACAGCCAGGATTAAATCCTGATTCATATGTAATAGCAGAAAACCATGCAGAAATTGCGTCAATCGACCAATTATAGTCTTTTTCCAGAATATAGGCCAATCTTTGCGCGTTCCATTGGGCCTGCTCTCCCATCCTGCCGCCATCCAGCGTCACGCCGCCCACGTCACTATAAAACCCTTCAGAATCTAACGTGCTTGCCATTATCACCCCTCTTTGATAAATGCGTCACTAAACCCCGCATTTTTGGCTTTTTTCAGACAATCTTCCGCATATTCACGTTTTGTAAACGCGCCTATCTGCACCCGATATAATTTATCTGATTTTTCTTTTTTATTGATTCCAAAGGCTGAACAAATACCGCCTACAATAGCATTTACAACTTCTTTTTGATTATTATAATATAATTTCATATCATCTGGACTGTCATAAAAGCAAGTCTCTAATAAAGCGTAGTCAACACCTAACTTGTACGCCGTATCCATATTTAACAGGTCATTCCGTCTCACTATTCCATTATCTCCACGTAATTTAAAACCAATTTTCGCCAAACCAGATAAAACGCTTTTTTCAACACTGATTCCGGCGTTATAATCAGAATGTAACTGAATTGACGTGCCTCTTGCGCTTCCATCGTCTTGAAATGCGTTAAAATGCACTTCAAAAATGTATTCATAGTCGCGAAAATTGACTTTTAACTCCCCGTTTTTATTATCTTTATAAGCGTCTCTATCAGTAGGGTATTTTACAACATCTACGTTATAATCAGCAAATTTTTCATACAATAAGTTTACTAATTCAATATTTAAAGAACCTTCATTATATCCCGTAAACTTGGATAAATTGTCTCCAGCTTTATGCCCACTAACCAATAATATTCTCACTATTTACCATCCTTTCATATAATTTTGTAATAATAGCAGTATTATTATTGATTGCTTCAGTCATAACAGCTGTCTCTTCCTTATGTGTATTCATAATTGTTTGAATTTCCTCTTTATTTGTGTCAATTTGATACTTGCAATACATTGCCATTACAATGCACGCAACGATAGGAAAACCCACGTTTCCAATCAGTGTGATTAACTGTTCCATTTTAGTTTAGCCTAACCCCCTTTCTTTTGTGTATATTATACCATAAAATCTTGAAAATTGCAACAATTTATTGACAATTTATAAAAATTATAGTATAATATTAGTATGAAGATGAAAGATTTATATTTCCCTGAAGTAGACAAAAAATTCTATAATCCAAAAACGCTTTTACTGAAAAAAGACCTGAACGGGGAGGAACCGGAAACTTTTTTCTGTCAAGGCAATCGAACAGGCGGAAAAACTGTTAATGTGGTGCACTTTGCGCTTGAAAATCAATTACGTGGGAATTTTCGTAAAATTGGTTTTTTGACAAGGTATACGACTGAAACCATCGGTTTAATTGAGTCATTATTCCACGATGTTGTAGAGTTGTTTTACCCAGGCGCGCAATATTATAGCTCGTCAAATAAAGAGGACAAATTTCCGGCTATTTATTTTAACGATAAACAAATTGGCTGGGTTTTATCGCTAAACGGGTCAGACTGGGTAAGAAAACGCTCATCTTTGTTTTCGGAAATTGATTGTTTGATAATGGATGAATTTCAGTCCGAAAAGGAAGGTTATTTAACAAAAGAGCTAATCAGTTTTCAGTCAATTCATCAATCGATTGCAAGAGGGCGCGGCGAGTTTTCACGCTATGTCCCTGTTATTATGTTATCGAACGGTTTTTCGTCAATCAATCCATATTATCACGTGTACGGAATTTCTGATAGGTTACGTAGTGACACCAAATTCTTGCGCGGGGAAGGGTGGATTTTAGAAAATTATTACAATCCAAACGCGCATGACGCACAACTACAGTCGGCGTTCATGAAACCTTTTCTAAATTCTGATTATTTCAAGGCGATGAATGGGGGCGGCTTTTTGTATGATAATACCGCTTTTATTCAGCAATTAAAGGGAAATAACCGTTATATATGCACAATTAAATATGGAAACGACTTTTTCTCAATAAAAGAATATCCGGCGGAGGGATTATTATATTGTGACACAACCTATGACGGCAATTTTCCGATAAAATATAGTGTAACACCTATCAGCCACGCGCCGGGTCTGATGATGAACGCTAATTCAATGATAACTAAATCTTTCCGCGATTATTACAACGCCGGTTTATTCCGCTTTAAAAATCAGCGCGCACAAAAAGCGTTAATTGAATTTATTTCTATTAGATAAGAACCCTACCGATATTGTCTTTTGCGGATACGCCACGTGAAAAATCGTGCCGCAAGGTTCGGGAGAGCGTAACCCCTTTATCGGGCGGTTCTAATAAAATGAGAGGGTTTTCGGGCCCTCTCATTTCATATTGTAAAAATCATCTTTTAAAACAATTCCGCCTTTTATCCGTGTTGGTCTTAATTGTCCGGGAATCGGCTCTAAAATTCCGCGATTAAAATCGTCATAACTAATAGGGTTATTATTGTGTTTCAATAAAAACTCTTTACAATCATTATTCAGATTATCCCAATAATCAGAGTTAGTTTTTGGAATTTTCCCGTCAAAAGCAAAAGATAACATTTCTTTACATACAGAACCCATTCCAGCACAAGTTATTGAGTGATAAGGCTCTACGTCTTTTTCATCTTCTCTTATAACGTGTTCTACATACGTCTTTTGTCTAGCAAATATCGCTTTATCAAATTCTTTTTCAATTTTTATACACCCGTATTTTTTGCTATCAATTATAGCGCCTTTTACTTCAGACGGTTTACATGAAAAATGGCCGCTGTCGGTGTCCGCATATAAAAAATGTTTGTAATTTGCCTGTAAAAAATTGATTTCAGTAAAACGCGCGTATGACGTGATAGCCGCGCCCCGCGCAATAAAACCGGGCTGTTTTTCTTCAGCATAAACCGAATTAAACCCCAAAATTCCGGTGTCTTTTATGTATGGAATTTTATAGGATGAAATGACTGATTTTGCCTCTTGTCCGTACAAATTGTTAGAATATAACTTTGCTAGGGTTCTTTCAGCGCCCTCGCTATTCTCTTTAATTTGTCTATACTTTTCAATATAATCGTTGTAAATTGTGTTGGAAGTGTAAAAAATACACATTCCTTGTATTTTTAAATCTAATATATGATAATGTTCTGTAAATAGCTTCCAATCAGTCATTGATAACGTTAATGTTACATTGTTAGTTAAAATTATCTTATCATTATCCTCTACGCTTGCGTATTGTACGCCATCGATAATTATATCAGACGATTGTAGCCACTCATTCCCTCTGTAACGTATATCGCCTTTAATTTGTATAGTTGGTAAATAATTTTTCTTTAAATAAAATCTGCATGAGAATTTTATATAGAAATATAGGTTAGCTTTCTCAATTTTTTCTAATAACTTAAGCGTGGGCGCCCCCTCGTGCCACATTGGCGCGCCTATGGGATAATTATAGCCCATTACTGTCATAACGGACGGATATAGACTGTTATAATCCGCAACGCACCCGTATCCTACGACTTTTCCTTGAATTTTTGGATTTACGTAGCTATATCCACCTTTATAGGCTTTTCTGATAAACTCGTCTGCATTTTTGCAGTTTGCCCATGAAGGTGCTGAAATTGCGTATAAATCCGGCGATAGTTCAGAATAATCATAAGACGATTGATTTTTTAACGTATTTTTAAATTCTTCCATACAACAAGAACCGATTGTTAATTTTTTATGCCCGCGCTTAAACATTATTTCTAAAGCTTCTTTAACTACTAAAACGTCATTGGCAATATAGTCTTTTTCTTTCTCTGATATAACACCGCCAGCCTTTCTACGGCCTTTATACTCAATTTGTGATTTTTTATGTACAGTTTTAAAACCTTTGCCTATTGTCTTTACAGAAAAGGGAAGTAGCTTCAAAGAATCTCTAATCTCATAAATTATATTATTATATTTTATTGTTATCTTATACCAAACGCCTTTATCAGAAATTACAGGGGAAAACTGATTATTTTTTAATTTTTTCGGTGCTAACTCGCCGGATTCTATAGGTTGCGTGAATTTTAATTTTTCTATCAGAAATGGAATGATAAATGAGCCATCAAATTTTAAATTGTGAAAATATATAATAGAATATTGTTTTAATGTAAATACATATTCAAAAAATAAGTCGATTGAATTAAATATTTCAACTTTTGCGTGGCCTAACTCTACAATAGCGGCCGCCCAAACTTCAGTAAAATCTTGTTCTGAAAAAACGGTCGTTTCAAAATCTGCCACGTAAATTTTTGCATTATTAAAACTATTCATACATTTCGTCACTTTCTAAAGAAATTGCGTCTGCTAAATCATTCATATCTTCTTTTTCTTTATCAGTTGTATCTAAATACTGAACTAATCCAGACATAAAAACACGCAAAGCGGTATAAGAATCTTTTACATCACCACTGTTTAAAATTGACTGAAATGTTTCCGGTGACTTCATAAACATCTCAAAAACAGCGTTCACGCCATAGTCGTTTAGTAAACGGTCTACCCATTCCGCAAAAACCGAACCTAAAGCAGAACCGAATTCATAAATTGACTGTTTATAATTTTCAATGTAGCGCTCTTTGAAATCGTCAAAAGCTACAGATTTACGCCCAACGCTGGACTGTTCTAAATCATCCGGCGAAAAAATTTCGCCTGTTAAGCTGTCAATATATTCCCCATCATTTTCAATTAAATCGCCTGTTTCTCCCTCATTTTCCGTATTTCTTTGATTTTTATTATCATCAACAACTTTATTCAATTCTTTTAAGACATTTCTCATACTTTCAAGCCTATTTTGCGTCACTCGCGCTGGCATATCGTGAAAAAGGCTATATTCATCACCGATATCGTCTTTTTTCAGCCATTCACTATTGTTTTCAAGCAAATTATCAAATTCCTCCCTAATTTGCAAAAAAGCCTTTCTATTAGGTGTAAGGCTGGCTTTTGCCATAACTAAAACCCCCATTCTCTGAAAAATAAAAGGGCGGAATATCCGCCCTCTTAATTTGTAGTGTTAAAGAATCGTGTAAGAAATGTAGGTGCTTCCGGAAAAACGCTTTGACGGCTTCTTTTCAAATTTGATTGAATAGGATTCGCCATCAGCGTTCAGATCGGTGAGATCATCAGCTAACGTTCTCAATACGTTACTGGATGATGTGGAATACATCCACTCTCCGTCAATGATGATGAACAAATCAAATTCGCGCTTGTCCCCGTTGTCATCTTCAATCTCAATGTGCTTTACCAGATAATCCACAGGGCCGGTGATAACGAACTCCTCGCCTACCTTAAACTGCGCGTCCAGCTTGATGATTCCCGAACCGTTTTTAATCTGGATTTTCTCTTTGGTGGTTAAGTCCCTTGACTGCTGAATAATCTTATCAACAATAACGCTCATTTTTACTCCTCCTCGTTTACATCATTTTTGCGGTTTACAATCTCAATTTCCGTCTCGTGCGTCTCATAGTTCAGGCGCTCAATGGCGGGGGTGGAACCCATTACAATCACCCGCTTGATACCCGGGTCATTGGCTTTCAACATCTGCTTTAACGCCTTGATTTTAGCGTCGGAGCAAACGTCCTCGCGCTTCTCGCCCTCGTCCGTGATGAAAATCACGTCGTAAATTTTGACGCGCCTCTCGTAAATCTGGTTTTCGTTGATTCTAATCATTTTCGTTTCCTCCTTTTCATATTTGATTTATTGAAATTTAATGATTAGCTAAAAATGAGATTAAAAAACGGATATCATCTTCCACGCGCATGACAAACGGTCTTGTCAATCCTTCATCCAGCCCGTTTTTTTTGGATTCCATCAAAACTTCTCTTGCACCATCTAACGCATATGGCGCTAGCACGGATACAAAATCCTTGTCTGCCTCATCATCGCGGCCCCATTCGACATGATCGAACAGCGCCAACTTTACGGCTTTTAAAGCGTTTGCCAGTTCCTCACACCCAATTTCCTCAAAAAACTTTTCGTCTTTTTCCATGCCTAAAATTGCGTACATTGCAACCAGCCATTTTTTCATTTTTATTTCCTCCCTTATTCAGTGTAAATAATTTCAACTGTTCCAATCTCGCAACGGATGATAATCTGTAACGTGACGTATCCGACGAAAATATAACTTAATTCGCCCTCTACTTCCTTACCTTTTACAATCGCCCTTTCAATGCCCTCTTTAATAACGGCCGTTATGAATTGCTGGGCTTCCTCTCGACCGAAATTCCGGGCCATCCATAATAAATCCTTTGGCGTTAAATTGATTGCGCCTGTTAAAATTACATCGTTTGCTTTTACCATATTATTTACCCCTTTCTAAACTGTTTGTATGCTTCCCTATCGATTAACACGTAGCCGCCCTCAACTTTGACAATGCCCTCATCACCAGTGAAAAACGGGTCGTTCTTTCTAGCCTTGTCGGCCTAGTAGCGGTTCTTGAAAATTCTGGATTTAATCATTTATCATTCCTCCGTTAAATTTTTTTCTAACTCGCGCAACATAGCTTCAATTTCTTGACACTCTTGCCACGCCTTACGCTCTTTCTCTAACAGTAGCGCGTTACCCGGGTTAATCTCTATCCTCTTGGTATATATCGCCCCCCCAAATTTCCAGTGCGTGTTGTAATGCTAAATCATACAGTCGTTTCCTTGTCATAGTGTACCACCTTTCATATTTATGTTTTATCATGTTTCTGATTATAATATAACATAAACACGCATAAATGTCAAGGAGTTTTAACCACAAAAAAGAAGTCTTTAAATAACGATAATACTCACTTTTCTGTTATTTCCATCAACTCGCGCAACACCATTTTAATTTCAATATACTCTCGCGCGGCCTTCTGTTGCTGTTCCGACAAAAGCGTGTCATCTGAATTTGTGTGCGCCCTCTTAATAGATATCTCACGCCAAATTTGCCTTGCGCCTTCCAAAGCTAATTCATACAATCTTTTCTTCGTCATGGTATCACCACCTTTCATATTTGCATATTAAGACACTCTTTCAATATAATATTAACACAAGCGGCGCTATATGTCAACGATTTCTATACAAAAAGAAAGAAGTCTTTAAATATCAATGAAAATAATCATTTTTCTGTTAATTCCCT
>CALUVM010000041.1 GCA_944324255.1 Candidatus Gastranaerophilales bacterium
CCGTCGCCTACGCATCCGGGAATCTGTCCGCGGTCAATCATCTTGGAGATGATGGCTGCATCCACACAGGCCTGCATACCGGGAAGCATCTGCTCGGTAGCTGCGAGCAGGGCAACCTTCGGTTTCTCGATCTGAAGAGCCTTGGCAGTATTGACCAGATATTTTACGATAGCGACTTTCTGATTGAGATCAGGAAGAGGTATCACGGCCATGTCACCGAGGACCACGAGCTTATGGTAATTGGGATTGGACAGCACGCACACATGGCTGAGGACGGCCTTGGGAGGAAGCAGACCTTTTTCCTTGTTGAGAATGCCCCTCATGTACTTGTCGGTGGAGCAGAGACCCTTCATCAGGATGTCGCCCTGTCCCTCGCGGACCATGAGGACTGCCTGTGCGATGGAAGCCAGCTCATTGTCATTGTTGATGATAGTGAACACGGTGGGGTCGATCTTCTCGGCCTCGCACACTTTCTTGATCATGTTCACATCGCCTACGAGAGTGGCATCCACGATACCGAGCTGCACTGCCTTGTAGGCTGCTGTGATAGTGTGGTCATCCACGGCCCACGCCGCGATCAGACGCTTTCTGGTCTTCGAACGAAGAAGTTCGTAAATCTGTTCAAAATTTGTAATCATGACTTTATAAGGTTGAGATTCTATTATTATTTGCGTGTAAGATTCATGGTGTCACGTGCTATGACAAGTTCCTCGTTGGTGGAAAGCGTCAGCACCCTGACTTTGGATGATGCCGTGGATATGAGCTTGTCCTCTCCGCGCACACCGTCATTGGCCGACTCGTCGAACTCAACTCCGAGGAAGCCCAGAGTGGAGCATATCTCCTTGCGTGCATCACAGTCATTCTCTCCTATTCCACCGGTGAATACGATGACATCCAGGCCACCCATCACGGCACTGTAAGCACCGATATACTTGCGCACACTGTGGTAGAACATATTGAGTGACAAGCCGGCACGATAATTGCCGTTCTCACAGGCACTGACTATGTCGCGGCAGTCCGACGACACACCGGAAACTCCGAGAAAACCGCTTTTCTTATTGAGCAATTTGGTTATGCCTTCCACATCAAGCCCGAGCTTTTCCTGCAGCCAGGTCACCGCACCGGCATCGATATTGCCGCACCGCGTACCCATAACCACACCCTCCACCGGGGTGAATCCCATCGATGTATCCACCGACTTTCCGTTGAGCACAGCAGTCACCGAGCCGCCGTTACCGAGATGACAGGTCACTATCTTAGAATCATTGATATCCATTCCAAGGAAGTCACATGCCTTCTGTGCCACGAACTTGTGACTGGTACCGTGGAAACCGTAACGGCGCACGCGGTACTTCTCGTAGCACTCGTAGGGAATTGCGTACATATAGGCGTAGTCAGGCATGGTCTGATGGAAAGATGTATCGAAAACCGCCACCTGAGGAACCGCCGGCAATAGCTTCTTGACAGCACGGATACCGAGCAGATTGGCCGGATTATGAAGCGGGGCCAGTTCGCAGAGGCTCTCGATGCCTTCCATGACCTTGTCATCCACTACGCACGATTCAGGGAAGAGCTCTCCGCCATGCGCAACCCTGTGTCCTACAGCCTCGATCTGTTCGAGTGAGCTCAGCACACCATGCTCCGGATCCGTAAGAAGCCCGAGAACTGACTTTATGCCCTCTGTATGATCAGGGACCGGCTTGGATATTACGAATTTGTCCTTACCGGCAGGACGGTGGGTGATCTCCCCCATTTCAAGACCTATCCTTTCCACCAGGCCTTTGGCCAGAAGAGAATAGTCATTGTCATTCCTCATGTCGAGGACCTGATACTTCAGCGATGAGCTTCCGCAGTTGATTACCAATACAATCATAATAATTTCCTTCGTTTAAAATGTTCCAACAATCTTGCAAAGTTATACATAAAATAGGAATTTCCATAAACATTTGTTACCTTGCCGTCAAATTAACCGAATAACGGAAAAAGAGCAGAAAGCATGAGGGGGGAGACGTATCTTTTCAGTGCCGCGCTGCTGTTCACAGCCGGCAATCTTTCAGCTGCATACATCTGCGCAGGCGCGTCCAGTCCGGACACAGCGGCCGGGCTGACAGTGCTTGCCTGTACGGTGCTCCTGCTGGCCGCACTGACGGCAGGCAGACGGTCATGCATGGCTTATCTGCTGGCATTCCCGGCTCTCGGGGCCGCCGGTTCGGCTATCCACACCGCACTCCGCCCGGGAATAGAGAGTTCTGCCCTCCGCGAAGCCGACCGCCTTGCCATTAGCGGCATCATCACCGACGGCGGAATATCCTCATCCGGCAGGCCGTTCCTGAAGATTGAGACAGAATCCGAGAACACCATTATATATAATATCCCTGCCGGGACAGACTGGAGGCCCGGAGACACGGTGACTGCAGTGGTCCGGTGCACAAGGGTAAGGAATTTCTCTGACGGATTCGACTACCGCCTCTATATGGAGGAAAGAGGCATCTTCTACACCTGTCTTTTCTCCAATGACTGCCGCATGGTCATCAGAGAATGCAGCAGACCGCCGGTAAGACTGCTCCCTGCGAGGATGCGGCAACGGTTCTCCGCCGCCGTTGACCGTGCCATGCCGTCTGAGGAAACAGCCGTCACACGGGCCGTAATCAAGGCCCTGGCATACGGATATCAGGATGAGATTCCGGATGAGATAGAAGAGAGTTTCCGGCAGAGCGGGGCCATTCATCTTCTCGCACTGTCAGGGATGCACCTCGGCCTGCTGTACGGTCTGCTGTCCGGCCTGTTGTCAGTCGCAGGAGGATCGGCTGCGGCTAAAAAGCTCAAGTCAGTAATCATAATGGCGATACTGTGGGCATTCACCATCTTCACCGGATGCGGAGTATCCATACTCCGGGCTGCCGTCATGTTCACCATCTACGAGGCCGGAATCCTGGCCGGCAGGAAACGGTGCGGCGTAAGTTCCCTGGCCATGAGCGCACTGATTATAACATCAGTTGATCCGGCAGCACCCTCCGGACTAAGTTTTCAGCTCTCATACGCGGCGATGACGGCGATATTCCTGATATACCCGCACCTGAGGGACATCGTACCGGCCGGGAACCGCATTGCCCGTCAATTCAGGGACGTATGCGCCATGACCGTGGCCTGTCAGATAACCACTGCACCGATCATATTCCTGCATTTCGGAACATTCGCTTTCTTCTCCCTGACCGCCAATCTGCTGTGCTCTCCGTTAGTAAGCGCAGCCATGCTGCTCATTCCGGCGGCCATGCTCCTGCCGGGATTTACCGGACAGGCCGCAGAACGCCTTCTGTCCCTGACCATCGAAATTTTCATCCGCATAAACACCACTATCAGCGAGTTATAAAGCGGTTGTAAAAAAGTGTAAATTTTTTTGGGGATACTTTTAAAAACACAGCTATCTTTGCCGTCAAATTAACACTACAGGCTTATGGGAGGAATTTTTGGAGTAATCTCCACAAAAAAATGCAGAAATGACCTTTTTTACGGAGTGGACTACCACTCGCATCTCGGAACCCGCAGGGGCGGTATGGCCGTCTACAATGGAGACGGCATCTTCGCCAGGGACATCCACTCCCTGGAAAACTCCTATTTCAGAGTCAAATTTGAGGACGATCTGGTCAAATACACCGGCAATCTAGGCATCGGTGTAATCAGCGACACCGACGCACAGCCGATTGTCGTCAACTCACACCTTGGACGGTTCGCGATTGTCACAGTCGGAAAGATCTGCAACATCGCAGCTCTTGAGAAAGAGATGCTCTCGCAGAACAAGAACTTTACCGAACTCAGCTCCGGAAAGACCAATCCCACTGAGCTCATCGCCCAGATAATCACATGCTCTCCTTCTTTCGAGGAAGGCATCAAATCCGTACACAGCAAGATAAAGGGCTCCTGCTCGTTCCTGATACTCACCGAGGACTGCCTGATAGCCTGCAGGGACCTGTACGGCAGGACCCCCCTGGTAATCGGCAAGAAAAACGCAGTGGACGAGAACGGAGAGAAAGAATACGCCCATGCAGTAGCATCGGAGACCTGCGCCTTTCCCAATCTCGGATACAAGGAGGAGTATATCCTGGGACCGGGCGAGGCAGTAAGGATGACAGCCACTGATCTGGAACAGATCGTGAAACCTGGAAAGAAGATGCAGATATGCTCCTTCCTGTGGATTTACTATGGATATCCCGCAAGTTCCTATGAAGGCATAAACGTGGACGAGGTACGTTACCACCTCGGTTACAAGCTGGCCAAGGAGGATGACTCGGACATGGACACCGTGTGCTCGATTCCGGACTCCGGCACCTGCATGGCCATCGGTTACTCCGACGGCAAGGGAGTTCCATTCCGCAACGGATATGTCAAGTATACGCCGACATGGCCGCGGAGCTTCACTCCGACAAGTCAGGAAAGAAGGAATCTGGTGGCCAAGATGAAACTCATCCCCAACGGAGACATACTCCGCAACCACAGGCCGGTCTTCTGCGACGACTCCATAGTCAGAGGCACTCAGCTGCGCAACAATGTCCGCAATCTTTACGAATACGGTGCAAAGGAAGTGCATGTGCGCATAAGCTGCCCTCCGCTGATATATCCATGCGAATTCCTCAACTTCTCCGAGTCAAGGACACCACTTGAGCTCATCTCGCGCCGCTTCATTCTCAGGAACGAGGGTGCGCACGACAAGAATCTGGGGAAATACGTGAGGAACGACACTGCGGAATATGCCGCAATGGTGGAGTACATACGCAATGAGGTCAATGTCGCCTCTCTGAAATTCAACACGCTGGACAACCTCGTAGCCTCCATCGGACTGCCGAAGGACATGATATGCACGCACTGCTTTGACGGCAGCAGCTACGGGCACGAATAGCAGTTTTAAAGGATTTTGTTTGGGACAATGATTAATTTGGCTATATTTGCCGAAAATATAACCAAACTGCACACATGAATATCTTTGTTTCCAACTTAAACTACAGAGTCAGAAAAGACGATCTCGCATCACTTTTCGCTCCCTACGGTGAAGTATCGTCAGCCAGAATCATTGTCAATAAAGAAACCAGAAGATCCAGAGGCTACGGCTTCGTCGAGATGTCCGAAGAAGAAGGAATGAAAGCCATTGAAGCCCTTAACGGAACCGAATACATGGGCCGCACCATCAATGTGGCCGTAGGCAATGAGAAACCCCAGCCTCAGCCTCAGCAGGAGACACTGGGAGAGTAACGGCTCTTTTAGACACATCGCGTTCCGACAGACTGCTGTCTGCCGGAACTTTTTATTTTCCGCCTATCTTTACTATATTTGCTGTCCAAGCACAACAAAATCGACAGATATGGACAAACTGGCCAGATACATCATCATCACCGCCGCCACAGCACTTGCTCTTTTCCTGGGCTGGTATTTCAGGACCGTCCTGCTGTACATAGCTGCAGCTATCGTTGTCTCACTCATAGGCAAGCCCGTTGTCCGCGCCTTGACAAACATACAGTTCAAGAAATTCCACTTTCCGCGCTGGCTGGCAGCCGGTCTCACCCTGGCCCTGATTATCTGCGTATGCCTGTCCATCTTCCTGCTTCTGGCACCGATGGTCGGAGAATTTGTCCAGCTGGTCAACAACATGAACATCAGCGGTGTAAGTGCCCGTCTCCATGAGCCTTTGGAAAAAATCAATGAATTCATCGTCAGATCCCTGCCGTCCACCGACCCCGGCTTTCGCATCGAGGTGTACCTGTTCGACTACATAAAGGACTTCGTCAACATAAACACTTTCTCCGGAATACTGGTGTCCATGGCCTCATTCATAGCAGACTTCGGTGTGGCTGTATTCTCAATAGTGTTCATAGCCTTCTTCCTGCTGATGGAGAACGGGCTCATATCCGACACCCTTGCCACCATCGTCCCTGACAAATACGAAGAGCAGACACGCAGGGCCGTCAAGTCAATCAACACCCTCCTGTCCCGATATTTCGTCGGAATATCCCTTGAGTCGCTGTTCGTTGCCGCACTAAACAGCATCGGACTGATATTCATAGCCAAAGTTGACGCCAGACTGGCCATCGTTGTGGCCTTCGCATCCGGCATACTCAACATCATCCCCTATCTGGGACCGCTCATCGGAGATATCCTGGCCGTACTCATGGGACTTATATACCACATCAACAACGGTGTGGAGATGCCGCTGCTGCTGTTCCTGCTCATCATCCTGGCTATCTTCATCATCACTCAGTTCATCGACAACTACGTCTTCCAGCCTCTCATCTACTCCAACAGCGTTAAGGCCCATCCTCTGGAGATATTCATCGTCATACTGATGGCCGGTCAGATCGGAGGAATTTTCGGCATTCTCATCGCTGTGCCGGCCTACACAGTAATCAGAGTCATAGCAAGCGAATTCCTGTCCGGCTCAAAACTAGTACAGCGGCTGACACGGGGCATCAAGACCAGATAACACCGGGAATACACATAACAAAAGCCTGCCCGGAAATCAACCGGAGCAGGCTTCCTGTATAATTCTTCGGGAAACAGAACTACTCGGCTCCCACCTCGTTAAGATAGCTGGAATACTTGTCGTAGCCCTCCTTGTACTTGGGATCCTTATCGCGGAAACGGAAGAAAATCTGTTTGAGAGACGAAGCTGCGGCAATCTTTATCTCCTGATTGTCAGTTGCAGAGAACGCCTGCTCGAAAGGCTCCACGGACTTAAGGAGGTAACTCTCATACTCAGCCAGAAGTTTCTCGTAACCCTCTACATCATCAAGATCCACCTTATCCATAGCCTCAGCCACGCTGTTGGCCATAATCACGTATGTATCACCTACGGCATATATGCCGAATGCATAAGTGGGATCCATCTCGAACGACTTATAGTAGCATTCGATGGCCTTCTCAGGATTACCGATTCCGGCATACACATTACCCTCGGCGTATACCAGGGAGGCATTATCCGGCTCATTGGCCTGAGCTGACTTGATGAGGTCGAGAATCTTGTTGGGATCGTCCTTTGTGTCGATATAAAGGTTGATCAGGGACACCAGGACTGACTGGCTGGAAGGGTATTTCTGAACGGCCTCGTTCAGGCAATTCTTGGCACCGTCAAAATCACCCTCGCTCTTGAGGATCTCGGCAAGAGCCGCATAGACCTCTCCGTCCATTCCATAATCGAGGTCCACACACTGCTGATAATATTTCTTGGCTTTTTCCAGATCGCCTATAGCACCGTACATAAGAGCGGAGTTGTATACCATCATGCTGTCAATCTGATTGACCACAGAATTCTCCGAGCAAGAGAGCGAGCCCTCGAAATACTTGGCGGCATTCTTCATGTCCCCGGTCATGTAATAGCTGGAAGCCTGCTCCACGAACCTGTCCCTGAGATCAAGGAGCTTGTCGGTGAGTGCTTTGGACTTGGAGCCCTTGACATCAAGCTCGGCAGCATGCAGATATGCAGCCTTGGCATCCTCGAGCAGATCCTGCTCCGAGATAGGCTTAGTAATGATTACAGCCTCCAGAACACCTGTCTGAGCATTGAGATAGAGGTCCCTGAACTCATAATGCATGACCACATAGCTTGTTCCGTTCTTTACAACCTCCTCCTGGGAGAGGGGTGCCTGGGTATTGAAAAGCATGACCTCGTTGGGTCCCCAGCCCACCCTGGCATCACCGAAAAGGCTCACGTATGCGTTCTTCAATACATCACCGTACTTGATCCATGTATTGGGATTAGTCGCTTTCTTCTCATTCTGAGTAGCAGCCTGAGCCTTGCTGATGCTTGAAAGCAGCTGATCTTTGTTCTGTGCCCCGGCAGCGACGGCGACTGCCAGCATGGCAACTGTCAATAAAATCTTTCTCATGATTGCGTTTAATAAAGTTTGTTCCTTGTTTATTTGTGTTAATTATAATTCTTCCTCATTTTCCTGCAGCTTGTCATCGCTTTTATTGACAACGCACACAGCAGCGATGGTATCGCCCTCGCGGAGATTGATGAGCTTGACACCCTGAGTGGCCCGGCCCGCTACGCGGATATCGGAGACGGATACCCTGATGGTTATTCCAGACTTGTTGATAATCATAAGGTCATTGTCATCCGACACCATCTTGATCGCTATCAGGTCGCCTGTCTTGTCTGTGATATTGATGGTCTTCACTCCTTTGGCGCCACGGCTGGTCGTCCTGTAGTCCTCAAGCGACGAGCGTTTTCCGAAACCGTTCTCACTGACCACCATTATATGGTGCGATTCCAGATAATCCGCATCCGTCCTGGCGCAGACCATGCCTACCACCTCATCGTCATCCTCTATGCTGATACCCCTGACACCAGCAGCAGTACGTCCGATAGAACGGGCATCCGACTCGTGGAAACGGACGCATTTGCCTTTCCTGGCCGCAAGAAGTATGTCATTGTCCCCGTCGGTGAGCACAGCCTCGAGCAGACTGTCGCCCTCCTTTATGGTAATTGCATTGACTCCTTTCTGACGTGGACGCGAATATGCCTCGAGCAGAGTCTTCTTTATCGTGCCGCGCCTGGTGGCCAGAACGATGTAGTGACTGTTGATGTAATCTGTATCATTGAGATTGCCGACATTGAGATAAGCGCACACATGGTCGTCCGGCTCTATGTTGATGACGTTCTGTATGGCCCGTCCCTTGGATGTCTTGGTCCCCTCGGGAATCTCGTAGACTTTCAGCCAGTAGCACTTGCCCTTGTCGGTAAAGAACAGCATGGTGCTGTGAGTATTGGCCACATATATGTGCTCAATGAAGTCCTCTTCCTTGGTAGTGCTGCCTTTCGAGCCTACTCCTCCACGGTTCTGCAGGCGGTACTCGGACAACGGAGTCCTCTTAATATAGCCGGAATGGGATATCGTTATGACCACATCCTCATCCGCATAGAAATCCTCCGGATTGAACTCATCGGCCGAAGGCACAATCTCGGTCCTGCGCGGATCACCGTACTTCTCCTTCAGCTCCATGGTCTCCTTCTTGATGAGGCCGTACTGAAGCGACTCATCGGCCAGAAATGCAGTAAGTTCCTCTATGAGCCTGATAACCTCATCATAATCAGCACGCAGCTTCTCGCGGTCCATGCCGGTCAGCTGTCCGAGCCTCATCTCCACAATGGCCCCTGCCTGTATCTCCGTAAAGCCGAACTGCGCGCACAGACCGTCCCGCGCATCCTGACGGCTTCTCGAAGCACGTATCAGGGCAATCACCTCGTCGATGATATCTATCGCCTTCAGCAGACCGGCCAGAATATGTTCCTTCCGGCGTGCCTCATTGAGGTTGAACTGCGCCCTGCGCACCACGACATTGTGACGGTGACGCACGAAGTACTTGATAAGCTGCTTGAGATTGAGCAGACGCGGACGGCCGTCCACCAGCACCACGTTATTGACCGAGAAGCTGGACTGAAGCGAGGACAGCTTGAACAGCGTATTGAGCACGACACTGGACACCGCGCCCATCTTAAGCTTGATGACAACGCGCATTCCCTTGTGGTCACTCTCGTCGTTGATGTATGCTATTCCGTCTATCTTCTTCTCCTCGACAAGCCTTGCGATACCCTCTATCATCTCCTTCTTGTTGACCATATAGGGTATCTCCGTAACCACTATCACCTCCCTGCCCGAAGGCTGCACCTCGATCTCCGTCTTGGAGCGGACCACGATGCGGCCACGGCCTGTCTCGAAAGCGTCCCGTATTCCGGAAATGCCCTGGATGATGCCTCCCGTAGGGAAATCCGGTCCTTTGATATAGTGCATGAGCTCGTCGACAGTGATGTCATTGTTGTCGATATACGCGCATATGGCATCTGCGACCTCTCCCAGATTGTGCGGGGCCATATTGGTGGCCATACCTACCGCGATACCGGACGAACCGTTGAGAAGCAGCAGGGGGGCCTTGGACGGCAGCACTACAGGCTCCTTGAGAGTCTCGTCAAAATTGGGAACGAAATCCACAGTATCCTTGTCCAGGTCCTCCAGACACTCCTCCGCAAGCCTGCGGAAACGGGCCTCTGTATAACGCTGTGCGGCAGGAGGATCACCGTCGACAGATCCGAAGTTACCCTGACCGTCCACAAGCATGTACCTCATGCTCCACTCCTGAGCCATACGCACCATCGCATCATAGATACTTGAATCTCCGTGGGGATGATACTTACCCATCACCTCTCCCACGATACGCGCGGACTTCTTATGCTGTCCTCCCGAAGTCAGGCCCAGACCGTTCATTCCATAAAGAACCCTGCGGTGTACAGGTTTCAGACCGTCTCTTACATCAGGCAGGGCACGCGCCACTATCACGGACATCGAGTAATCGATATACGCGGTCTTCATCTCCGTCTCGATATCGACCTGCACTATCCTGCCCTGCTGGTTTATTTCTTCATTTTCCATCTTTTCACTTATTTCCTAAACAAAATGCTAAAATACTAATTATTTTCTTATCTACAAGAGTTAAATTTATGCAAAATATGATTATTTTAGGGCTTTGAAATACAAGAGCCGATGCGAGAACTCGATAAAGTCAACAAAATATTCCAATATGCCAGGGAAGAGGCAGTCAAGACAGGCTGGATGACCATTACCGTAGAGCACTTTTTCCTGGGCATGATACGCCAGGAGGACAATGAGGCCTGCCGGTTCCTGACCGGATGCGGACTGTCCCTTCCGAGAATAAAGTCGCTGATTCTGGACAGAATAGACACTGGATGCGCGGTCCCGTACAACTCCATCGGTCTCATACGTCCGGGCGAGGAGCTGCAGCACCTCTCGGGCGAGGCGGCTTCAATAATACGCTCATCACCCGAAAGCATCCCCGACACGCTGGTCTTTCTGAACGTCATAATCACCGAGGACAATACCATAACGGCAAGTATAATCTCGGAGCAGGGACTGGACTCCCCCATGCTGTTCAACCGGGCAAAAGCGGCGGACGGTATGCCGGAGGACATGGAGGAAGGTGCCTTCGGAGATCCCGAAGAGATGCAGGAGAGTCCGGAAGAGACACTCGAAAGATATGGATACGACTTGACCGGAGCTGCCGCAGACGGCCTGCTGGACCCGGTAACCGGCCGCGACCGCGAGATAGAACGCACTGCCGCCATACTGAGCCGGAGAAAAAAGAACAGCCCCATGATAGTAGGCGGGCCCGGGGTCGGAAAGACAGCCATAGTCGAGGGACTTGCTGCCAGAATTGCCTCGGGCAACGTACCGCTTGACCTGAAGAATAAGAGAATCATCTCCATAGACATCAGCTCCGTCGTCGCCGGCACCAGATTCAGGGGAGACTTCGAGGAACGGATGAGAAAGATTCTGCAGGCAGCGGAAGAGGACCCTGACACAATCCTGTTCATAGACGAGATTCACACCGTTGCGGGTGCCGGAGGTTCCGGCGGTGCACTTGACGCTGCGGCAATCATGAAACCGTTCCTGTCCAACGGGAGCATCCAGTGCATAGGCGCCACGACCAGCGACGAGTACAGAAAAATCATCGAGAAGGACGGGGCCCTGGCCAGACGGTTCCAGAAAGTAACGGTAAGTCCGCCGTCCGAGGAGATGACCGTCTCCATACTGGAGGGCCTCAGAAAAAAATACGAGGAATTCCATAACGTGACATACACCGCCGGAGCGCTCCAGGCATGTGTAAGCCTGTCCGTCAGATACATCACAGACAGAAGTCTGCCGGACAAGGCGATAGATGTCATGGACGAGGCAGGAGCGGCCGTACATATCAAAAGCAGCATGCCCCATGAGAGCATGATATCCGCCGGTAACAGACTGAAAGAGATCCGCATGTCCAAGAGAGCATCGCTGGAAGAAAGGGATTTCGAGACCGGAGCACGGCTTCTGAGAATGGAACGCGAGCAGGAACAGGACCTGCATCAGGCAGCCGGCAGACAGATGCATGCTGCCTCCAGGAAGCGTCCCTGCGTCAATGTGGATGACGTGCTGTCCGCAGTATCCACGATGACAGGCATTCCCACAGGCAGGATAAGGGTCTCGGGCAAATCCCGAATCCGCAGTCTCAGAAATGCTCTTATGCACAGGGTAATCGGACAGGACGAGGCTGTTGACCTTACGGTCAGGGCCATAGCCCGCAACATGGCCGGACTCAGAGACCCCGGCAGACCGGTCGGATCTTTCCTTTTCCTTGGTCCTACTGGAGTCGGCAAGACACACCTTGCGAAACTGCTGGCCGAGCAGCTGTTCGACTCCCCTGATGCGGTAATACGCCTGGACATGAGCGAATACATGGAGAAAATATCCGTCAGCCGGCTCATCGGCGCCCCTCCCGGATATGTCGGATACGACGAGGGTGGACAGTTGAGCGAGAGAGTCAGGCAGAAACCTTACAGCGTCGTTCTGCTCGACGAGATCGAGAAGGCCCACAAGGACATATTCAACATACTGCTCCAGATTCTGGACGAAGGACGGCTGACCGACAGCAACGGGCATCTGGTTGACTTCCGCAACACGGTAATAATCCTCACGTCCAACATAGGCAGCAGGGAGATCAAGGATTTCGGGCGGGGCATCGGATACAGTCCGGCGGCATCAGACAGCACCTCATACCAG
This sequence comes from Candidatus Gastranaerophilales bacterium, assembly GCA_944324255.1. Lineage (GTDB taxonomy): Bacteria > Cyanobacteriota > Vampirovibrionia > Gastranaerophilales > Gastranaerophilaceae > CAG-196. Next base: position 12,597 of record CALUVM010000041.1, read on the forward strand.
AAACACCTGATAGACAAGGCCCTCAACAAGGCATTCACTCCCGAATTTCTCAACAGGCTGGATGAGACGGTATATTTCAGAAGCCTGTCGAAGGAAGACATGAAACAGATTCTGGAAATCGAGCTCACAGAACTTTACAGAAGAACGGCAGAGGCCGGATACAGTCTTAGGCTGACATCCCGTGCCAAGGAATTCCTGTGCAACGCAGGCTATGACCCGGCCTACGGTGCCCGTCCGCTGAAACGCGCGCTCAGAAGATATCTGGAAGACACAGTGGCAGAAGCTGTGCTTTCCGGGCTCAGGCACGGATCGGTCATAACCGTGGACATCAACCCCGACAGAACGGGCCTCACCGCATCCGGATGTCACAGGCGCGAAGTACAGCCAGTATCCCAATAGCTCCGGACATATTTGAGACTGCCCAGATTGAGCAGAGCGACCCCTTTTCCGTCATCCCGGCTGCACACCCGCTGCCCGTCAATACAGCGGAACACTACCGGTTTCCTCTGTCCGCACGGCCTGAAGCCCAGCCTCCGGTACGAGCGGCCGTCGTACCACTCCAGATCAGCATAGGTCATCACATCCATCGGAGTGCCGTCACCTACTGTTGCGACAAACGCATCAAGCAAACGGCCCATACCTCCGACCACACTAACCCCACGGACACCGGCATACCGCACCCACTCATACGAGACCGTACCGTCCTCCCTCAGTCTGCCATCCGAAAAAGTCGCCACTGCCACCATCCCCGGAGTCTGATCCATCCCCGTCTCAGCACTTCCCGTAGACCTTATCCGGAAGAGTCCCAGCCGATACCGCGTACGCGCCGAGCCATAGACATGATTGCGCTGAAGAAATGCCGCTGCTGCTTCCGGGGTCACCGCACGTACTTCGCAGTTCCGCGCAAATACCCTCAGGCCCTGTCCCATTCTCACTCTAAGCATAGCACGGACCGCCGGACCGGCAGACATCCAGCGGTCCTGGTACAGGAATACCCTGCCGCACCCGGTAGCAAGACTGCGCTCAACCTCACGCAAATCCTCAACCGTACCTCCATCCGCGAAAAAATTCAAGGGGACCGCCACCACTGACAGCCCGGCAACCGCCACCGAAAACACTGAAAGCCCTCCGGAAACAGAGCACGACACCTCGCGGCCGCCGCTCCGCAAAAATTCCGCAATCTCCTGTTGAAATTGTTCCATGTCGCAAAAATATGCAAAAGCCCACAAATATTTTGAGCATTGAAACTTTTTACTTACTTTTGCCGTCCAATTATGATCTGCTAGCTCAGTTGGTAGAGCACAACACTTTTAATGTTGGGGTCTTGGGTTCGAGCCCCAAGCAGATCACAGACAGAGGGTTGCTAAGATTTGCCTAGCAACCCTCTGTTTGTTCTTCCGACCGGCATAGTCTCAGCCGACAAAGTGATAGTGAGGTCCGAAACGTTCAAAAGCCGCCCTGTCCAGTTCTTCCCTGTGATCAGGATGCGCAATGCTGATAATGGCCTTTGCCCTTTCCTGCAGGGACTTCCCATACAGGTTGACGGCTCCGTATTCGGTTACCAGCCAGTGTATGTGATTACGTGTGGTGACTACTCCGGCACCAGGCTTCAGGACAGGAGCAATCTTGCTTATTCCCTTGTTGGTGACCGAAGGCATCGCAATTATCGCCTTGCCTCCCCGTGACAGAGATGCCCCGTATATGAAATCTATCTGACCGCCCACTCCTGAATAGAATTTGGTGCCTATCGAGTCGGCGCACACCTGACCTGTAATGTCAACCTGCAGGGCCGAGTTTATGGCCGTAACCTTGGGATTCTTTGCTATGATGTACGGATCATTGGTATATCCGACATCCATCATGGCCACCATCGGATTGTCATCCACAAAATCATATACCTGCTGCGACCCCATGAGGAATGTCGACACCATCTTTCCTCTGTCTATATTCTTCTCCCGGCCGTTGACCACCCCTTTCTCCACGAGGGACAGCACTCCGTCCGCAAACATCTCCGTATGTATGCCGAGATTCCTGTGATTTCCAAGCTGGGAAAGAACGGCATTGGGAATTGCCCCGATGCCCATCTGCAGTGTAGCTCCGTCCTCGATGAGCTCAGCGCAGTTACGTCCTATTGCGGCCTCCGTCGGCGAAGGCTCGGAAAAATGAGCCGGCTCCAGCCTGGAATCACATTCCACGAAAGTATCAATCATCGACATGGGAATGACGGCATCTCCCCAGACACGCGGCATATACTTGTTGACTACGGCTATAACATGCCTGGCGCACTCGACAGCCGCAAGAGAGGCATCCACAGAAGTACCCATGGACACATACCCGTGCCTGTCCGGAGGGGAAACCTGGACCATCGCCACATCACAGGGCAGCACTCCGCTCCTGTACAGCTTCTGGGTCTCGCTCAGGAAGACCGGGATATAGTCCGCATATCCGGCCTGCACGCTTTTACGCACATTCCCTCCCACGAAAAATGCCTGATGGAAGAATATTCCCTCGTATCTTGCATCGGTGTACGGGGCATGCCCTTCCGTATGAAGATGATGAATCCTCACGTCCTTGAGTTCTCCGGCATCTCCCCTACGGCAGAGTGCTTCGATAAGTACCTTAGGAGCAGCTGAGACACTGCTGAAATGAATATGGTCACCGGACTTCACCACTTTTACGGCCTCGTCCGCACTTACGAAATGCAGGTCCTTATACATACTTTAGATATTAATAAATTACTTCAAAAGCTTTCTGCAAAAATAAGAAATTTATCCGAGTAAACAAAAAGCCGGTCCTGAATGAACCGGCTTCTGCTCATGTATGTGAAATACAGGATTATCTGATGCGCCTGTAGCCGTAAACCGCGAGGCTGCCGAGCTCTTCCTCGATGCGGAGGAGCTGGTTGTACTTGGCCATGCGGTCGGAGCGGCTGAGGGAGCCGGTCTTGATCTGGCCGCTGTTGGTGGCCACTGCGATGTCGGCGATGGTAGCGTCCTCGGTCTCGCCTGAGCGGTGCGAGGTGACGGTGGTGTAGCCGTGACGGTGAGCCATCTCGATAGCGTCGAGGGTCTCGCTGAGGGAACCGATCTGGTTGACCTTGATGAGGATGGAGTTGGCGCAGCCCTTCTCGATACCCTTGGCCAGGAACTCAACGTTGGTCACGAAGAGGTCGTCACCTACGAGCTGGCAGCGGGAGCCGATGCGGTCGGTCAGCTTCTTCCAGCCTTCCCAGTCGTTCTCGCTCATACCGTCCTCGATGGAATCGATGGGGTACTTGTTGATCAGGCTCTCGAGGTAGTCAACCTGCTCGTCGGAAGTTCTCTTGACGCCCTTGTCGCCCTCGAAGATGGTGTAGTCATATACACCGTCCTTGTAGAACTCGGAGGAAGCGCAGTCCATACCGATCTTCACGTCCTTGCCGGGCTCGTAACCGGCGGCCTTGATGGCGGCGAGGATGGACTCGATAGCGTCCTCGGTACCGTTGAGTGCGGGAGCGAAACCGCCCTCGTCACCTACTGCGGTGCTGAGTCCGCGGTCGTGGAGCACTTTCTTCAGAGCGTGGAAGACCTCGGCTCCCATACGCAGACCCTCACGGAAAGAGGGAGCGCCTACGGGACGGATCATGAACTCCTGGAAAGCGATAGGAGCGTCAGAGTGAGAGCCGCCGTTGATGATGTTCATCATCGGGACGGGCATTACGTATGTGTTGGTTCCGCCGATATAGCGGTAGAGAGGCATGTGGAGGTAAGCGGCAGCTGCATGAGCCACTGCGAGGGATACGCCGAGGATGGCGTTGGCGCCGAGGTTGGACTTGGTCTTGGTGCCGTCCAGAGCCAGCATCTTGTGGTCGATGGCACGCTGCTCGAGCACTGACCATCCGACGAGGGCGGGGGCGATGATATTGTTGATGTTCTCAACAGCCTTCAGGACACCCTTGCCGCCGTAACGCTTCTTGTCGCCGTCACGGAGCTCGAGAGCCTCGTGCTCGCCTGTGGATGCTCCGGAGGGAACTGATGCGCGTCCGCGTACGCCGGACTCAAGAACTACTTCTACTTCTACTGTAGGATTGCCGCGTGAATCCAGAATCTCGCGGCCGTGAATGCTTCTAATCTTCATAATAGCTTTATTATTAATTCCATCAAAAAATCCGGCGCAAAAATACTCATTTGCCCGGATTTTCGCAATTTTTCCTGAGAATTAATCTACAAGCTCGAAGTCTTCCTTGCCCACTCCGCAGAGAGGACAGGTCCAGTCTGCCGGAAGGTCCTCGAAAGCCGTTCCAGGGGCTATCCCGTTATCAGGATCCCCCGCTGCGGGATCATAGACCCACCCGCATACCGTGCATCTGTACTTTTTCATAACACTGATATTTATTATACGGGACTAATATAGGCATTTATTCTTAATTTTGCGGTATGAAAACCATTTTCTTCAACCAGCGCGCCCTGATTCTCTGCCGGGAAGGAGAGCAGGCGGAAAAAGACCCCGAGGCTGTCATCGTCATTGACCACGGCTGCGATGCCGTCCTTGAGGAGGCGGTCAGTACCATGGACTCCGGCTCCGGAATCTCCAGACTCTATATC
>CALUVM010000042.1 GCA_944324255.1 Candidatus Gastranaerophilales bacterium
CATACTAATGAGATGCTCATTTGTAGTTTTGCTGGAAAAACGATAGGACAACTTGAAGATGAAGAACAAATAGAAATCCTTAAAGTAGAACGACCGATAAAATGGAAAAATGTATACGAAAATAAAGAAATCCTAGACGAACAAGAGAAAGAATACCTTAGTAAGATTATTGAACCATTTAAGAATAGAGTTAAACGTATCGAAAAGGTCAAAGCCGTATATTGTAATTCGGAATTTATTGAGATAGTTCTTTATAGTTCTATTTCGTACGATAAAGAAGAATCAATTCAGTTACCATATTTTAAAAAAGGAACAATGTATAAAGGTATGGAGCTTAATAAACAATATTCTCTAAAAGAATTGGGGTTGGATTAAATGGGATTATTTAAAGATACCTACATTATTAACAGGACAGATACGAGTAGGACAGACGACCTACTGTTGGGTATAGGTTTTATTGAAAAAGAAAAGCTTAAATTTGAGAAAGATACCAAAGATAGAGTTGACATTTCACTAAAAGATTATGAAGAACTTAAAAGAAAATTAAAAAGTTGTCAGGATTTAATAGAAGGTTATGAAGAGCAATGGTCTAAATTTGCTGCGTTTTGTTCAATACCTGTAGAATTGCTGCAGGAAGCAACAAATGTAAGAGTTGGCTTTTATGAAAATCCTATTATAGCAGGAAAAACTTGTTCTATAAAATTTGATATAGATAGTATTCTTTCTGAAAAGTACAGTGGTTACTTTTACCAGTATGATAAACATTGTAGAGAGAAAGGAAGTAATAATGAATAATATGTCAAAACACATTAAAAGAGGTAGAAATATGATAGATTTAAGAAAGGGTGATTGCTTGGATGTTATGAAAAATATTCCAGACAACAGTATTGATTTGGTTGTAACAAGTCCACCTTATGACGACTTGAGAGATTATAATTCTGAAATAAATTTTACAGAAATAATTAAACAATTATATAGAGTTGTTAAAGATGGAGGTGTAGTGATTTGGAACGTAAATGATAGAATAAAAAATGGTTCTAAGACATTGACATCGTTTAAACAAGCAATATTATTCAATGATAACGGATTTAACGTTAATGATGTAATGATATGGGAAAAGACAAATCCTATGCCTCAAGTAAAGCAACCTAGATATAATCAAGTATTTGAATATATGTTTGTTTTTTCAAAAGGTAAACCAAAAACATTCAATCCTATTATGGTTGATTGTAAGAGTGCTGGCATTAATTATAATAGCACTTGTAAACAAATTACAAAAAATAACAAAAGGATAAAGAAAAATTTTATTGTAAATAATAAAAAAATAGACAGTAATATATGGAAATTTGCGGTGGCACAAAATAAAACAAAACATCCAGCTGTATTTCCTTTAGAATTACCTTTAAGACATATTAAAACATGGTCAAATGAAGGAGATGTTGTGTTAGACCCTTTTATGGGGAGTGGCACGACTGGGATTGCATGCAAACAGTTAAATCGCAATTTTATAGGAATTGAAATAGACGATGAATATTTTAATATTGCAAAAGAAATGATAGGAAGTGATAGTAATGAATGAAGAATTTTATAGTATAGGCAGAGGGAGTTTAAACATAAATGGAAAATTCTATTACGGATTAGATTTCAAAATTACTGATTTTATGAGAAGCTTAAATCAAGAAAACCAACAACTAAAAGAGCAACTACAACAAAAAGAAGATGTCATCAATAAAGCAAAGGTTGATTTAGAAAAACATTTAAATGCAAAGAGTTATGGTAATCATAAATATGAGTTGTTTGATAGGAAATATTTAGAAGAAGTTCTAGAAATATTAGATAATAAAGGAAGTGATAATAATGAATAAAGAAAGTTGGAGAGTCGATTCTTGTACAAGTTCTAATTTAAGTAAAGTTTCAGAATATTTTGGTTCTGAAAAGCAATTATTAAAATTAGTAGAAGAACTAGATGAACTAAAAGAGGCTATTATAAATTTTACAGATGGAAAAGACACAAAAGAACACGTTATTGAAGAAATTGCTGATGTAGAAAATCTCCTTTATCAAATAACAGATTTATGGGATTGTTCAAATTTTTTAAATATTGTAAAAGACTATAAAGCAGCTAGAACAGTGTGGAGATTAAGTGAAGGAACAAAATATACAGACTAATATAATGAATTACATATCCAGTATAGGTGGGCTTCCTATTAAACAAAATCAGTTAGGAATTTATGCTCAAGCAGGTGTCCCAGACCTCATTTGCTGCGTTAAGGGGCACTTTATCGGTATAGAGGTAAAACAACCAGGGAAGAAGCCAACACCCATACAGAAGGCATTTTTGGAGGCAATAACAAGGTGTGGTGGAATTGCTTTCTATGCTACAAGTGTTGAAGAAGTTAAGGACAAATTAAAAGAGCTAGTTTGAATTTCTAGCTCTTTTTCTAGTGTTTGCAAGACTATTAAGTCTCAGCCTACTGTTATTATTTAACTCACTAATTGTAGGAACATCTATACCTTGACTCTTCAATTCAGAAATCATCTCCTGATACTTTTCTAGTTCTTGATAGACTCGGCTATTTGCAACACGTTCTGCATTTGTATTTTGTGCGATAGAATTTAAAATTTCAGCCCACATTTCACTGTTGGAAACATCGCCGTTAAATCTATCGTAAATGGCTTTTGCTTTATCAAATACATTAGTCGTTACTGTATCAATACCTAGTGTATTTGCTAACGTTTCTATTGTACTTCTATTCAGTTCATTACCTGTGAATGTATCAACACCTGTAACTTGTTCAAACGGTGTTCTGATTAATGGAGAAGTAGAAGACACTACTCGACGTAATGGCTCTTCTGCAAACTCACCTAAATCAGATACAGGAAGATTTAACTTCAAGTAAATACGGTTGCCTTCATCATCAGACCATGGTAATGGTAATTGAAAGTTTTCTTTCTGATACTGGTAGTATTCGTCCTCATCTAAATCACTATAGATACTATTATAGCCTTTAATTAGCTTATTATATTTGTTTGCATTCTTCGTTAGATTAGAAGCTTGGAATAACAAATTCTGCTTCGTAAACGTATAAAATGGAATGATTTTCTTAACAACGTTACGTTCAAAATCACTCATATTATTTGGGTCCATTAATGCAAATCTAACAGCTTCTATAGGACTATTAAATCCTAAATTGCTAACAAATTTAGGGTGTTCATTAGCATATTTAAGAAGTGCCATTCTGTTTAGTGAGTCAATTGCACCATTTAAGTCACCATTCATTTGAACTAATCTACTAATAACACCTTTAGAATTTCCAGCACCTTGTAAAACTTCCTCTAAGTCTTGTAACGTTGTACCTGCATTATTAAAGCCACCCTGATAGAATTGCCTAATTAAATTGTAATCATCAAGTTCTGCTTTAGTTAGTGTTTCAAGTCCACTATTAGCCTTAGCAATGATATTGTCCATATTATTTAATATCTTAGAAGCATCTTGGTAAAGTCCAGGTATTTGTGAAGTAGGAACTCCACTTAAAGCTAAGTTTACTGCATTACCTGTAATGTTTCTAATTTGGAAACCAGGAGTTAAAACTTTGAATTTCTTAAAAGTGTTATTGAATGAGTTTACCATTTTTAGAATGGGACTCATCTGTCTACCATCATTGAAACCAACTTTAAATAAATTAGCTAAGTTTTTATCCATATAGACAACCTTACCATCTAAAGAATTTACAAAGTCTTGAAGTGCTGTTGAATTTTCTGGAAGAATACCTTTAATAGCATCAACTTGTTTAGCTATCTTACTTGCATCAACCCTTGTAAAGTTGTAAGGAATTTGACCGTCTACTAAATCATCAGCTGCCTTTATTAAGTCGGTGTCATACAATGTACCTGTTAAAAGTGCTTCATTATAAAGTTTAGCACCTCTTGAAGTAGCTGTAGCATTATTAATAAAGTCCTCAATTCCTGCCATAGCATCTAAATTAAATAACTCTTTACCTTGTTGACTTTCCAATACATCTGTAGCCTTCTGCAAGTTTTCTATTCTTTTTAGTTTAGCAGCATCAGCACTTTCATCAAGTGCTCCTATTTGAAGTTCAAAATCACGTTGCTTTTGTTTAAGTCTGCTAATTTTATCAGAAAAAGTTTCTCTAATAAGAGGTTCACTTTCTCTTAGCTTAGCATAAGCAGCACTTTGTTTAACATATCGTTCAGTAAGATTATCTGACTTATCCATAGCTTTAACAGTATCATCTATAGTTTTAAGTGCAGCATCATCAATTGTTCCTGATATTTTTGCAGAACTTACTCTAACATCATTTTCTAATTTAATTATACGTTGTTCTAGTTTGGAAGCTCTATTAAGTAATGAGTCTACTTGTCTTGGTTTCAAATTATCTGAGTTTTCAATTTGTTTTATAAGGTCATTAAATTGCTTTTTAGAGTCTGCTAATTTAGTCGTATCATTTAAAAACTTATTAGAAAGTCTCGGGTCTTGTATTTTAGAAGCTTTGTCTATAATCTTATCAGAAAGTGCATCTCTTAATGTTTGTCTTGCAGTATCTGTCTTAGTTAAAGACTCTAGTTTCTTAGCTTGGTTTGCACTAAGTTTAGCTAACTTTGCATCTCTTTTAGATTCTGTTTCAGTTATTTGTCTAGAAACATCACTTATCTGTTCTTCTAAAATAGTACGTTTATTTGCTGACAAGTTCTTTTTTAAGTTATCCACAGTTCTTTTATTTCTTGAAATAGCTTCAGTAATTGCTTCTTGTGCTCTTACATTTTCAACTTCTCCTGGGTCCACTCTTGTTCTTGAAGCAAACGAATTTGGATTAATTACATTACCTCTTCCAGATGCTATGTTTCTAGCTTCCTCACCCAAATCGCCTTGTGCACGTCTAACATATCCAGGACGATTAATAATCTCTGAAAAATCTGCACCTGTTTCTTCATTGATAATTCTAGATATATCCTGATAAGCTTGTTTAGTGTCATCTACTAAAGACATAAATTCACTATTTTGTTTTAGGTCATTTATTCTTTTAAGTTGTTCATCTGTATAGTTAAGACTTCTATTTAAGTTCAAATTTCTAAAAGCTTCTTGAACGTTTGGATTGTTCTTAAAGTCATTAAGTAATTTGGACTTCTTTGTATTGATGACAAGTTCTGTACCACGGTCTCCCTCTCTAATTGTATATTTTATAGATGGATATTGGTCTAAAACATTCTTAACTTGATTAATAGACTCGTCTGTTGCACTAATTATATTTCTTCTATTCTTAGAACTTATATTTCTAAGCCATCTTTCACCATCAATTGCGGTGTCCATTTCACTTTCAATAACACGTGTGATGTCCTCAGAAACTTCTTTCATGACATCGTCTACATTTCTATTTGTACTTTGTGCGATGTTATCAGCATATCTTCGTGTTTTGTTTACTAAATTATCAAGTACCTGATTAGAACGTGTTCTAGCAAAATCAGCAGCATAAGTACTTTCTCTAGCACGATTAACCATATTGTTAGGAAGTGCTTTTGAAGCATCAAAAACACCTGTTAGAGACCGTTTTATATTATTGTAATCAGTCAATAAATTGGACCTCTGAACATTGCTTGCTACACTTCCTGCTTGTTGAATAGCTTTGTCTAATCTACTATTTCTAGATGTATCAACTGCCCCTAGACCTTTTTGAATTAAGTTATCTGCAATACCTGCTCCGCCTTTAACAGCCTTTCCTGCTGCTCTAAATATAGCATCAGAAGGTGAAATAAATCTAATAGACCTAGCAGCATCAGAAGCAGTGTCTACTGCATTAGCAGCTTTAGCAGCTTTAGAAGCAACTCTTGCTGCATCTGTAGCAGTATCAGCTGCATTTACACCAGCAGAAACAGCAGCACTTGCTCCTCCTGTAACTGGAATTAATGCTAGGTCAACAGGGTCTGCAAAGACGTCTAAACCGAAACCTAGAATATCATCGAGACCTACATCTCCAATAATACCTTGGTCGGACATTCCAGCATTTCTAAGTAGTTGTCCTCCAGAAGTTGTCTTATTTCCTGTTAGACCTTCAAGTGCACCTTTCCCAACATCTCCACCCGTTTGGGCTGCATCAATTGCACCAAACAAAGCTTGCTGTGGACGTCCTAAAATCTCAAATATATCAAATAGAATATTTTGGTCGTCTGGTAAATTAAATAGCTTCTCAAACCAGTCTCTTGTATCTGTGTCTGCTCCTGAAGCTGTTAATCTCGTTTTAGCATTGTTAACCTGTGATTGGAGCCTATTTGAAGAACTAGAAGAAGAGGAAGACCGAAGTCTATTAGTAGTACTTGCTAGTCTTCCCGTTACTTTACTTTTCTTAGCCATAGAAACACCTCCTACTGATAGTTCTTATAGTAGTCTATCAAATATCCTAAGTTGGTTGCTGCTTGATTATATAATACATTATCTAAATTGTACTGCTCTTGATATGCTGCAATCGTGTCCATAGCTGCATCATAAATTTCATTCATCGTATTTTTGTCGTTTCTATTAGTACGTTTTAATTGATTAGCTGCATCATTTACAATACTATTTAAAGCATTAATACCAGCATTTTGAGTAGCTGCTGCATTAGCTCTTTGTGATGCTAAGCTTGCTGCTAAACTTGCAGCTTGTTGTCTAGCCTCTTCTTGACGAACTCGTTCATTGTATTCTAATTGAGCAATTAAATTAGCTGTATTTGCATCAATGTTTTGAACGTTTAGATTATATTCATTTAAAATATCATTTAGTGACTTGTCTGTATCTTCTTGAGCTTCACGAAGTGCTGTTCTAAGTGCATCCATAGCTTGTTGATTAGCATTTGCATTTTCACTAACTTCTCTACCTTGAGCAATCAAATTTTGTAATTGTGATAACTGTTGAAGACCACTTCCACTAATACCTCGAGAAGCTGCATCTACCATAGTTGCTCTGTCTGCTTGATATCTTGCATCTTCTAAGTCTGCTCTTGTACTAAGATAATCCTGCCTTTGTTGTTGCTGTTGAAGTGCATTCTGCTCTTGAAAACGTTTAATAGAAGTTAGTAAGTCTTGTCTTTTAGATTGATACGTTTGGTTGGCTGTATCTTTTTGTGCTTGTGCTGCTTGGTTATAAGCATTAATCATAGGTGTTAAATCAATAGGACGTGCAGCAGCTACAGCTTGATTATAAGCTGAACTAGCTCCTCCTAATTGATTATTTACAAGTGAATTTAAGTCTACACCTGAACCGACAGTCACTAATTTAGACGTATCAAAGCCAGAACTTGGAGAAGGTTTGCTATAATTTGTCCAACCTCCAGTTGTTGTATTAGGTCGTTGATTTCTATCTGCTGTTGGTCTAGGAAGATTATTCGATGCTCCAGGTTGATTTCCAATACTGGTCGATGTTGTAAATACAGGAGTTTTAGATTTATTACTACTTCCACCAAAAAGAATATTCCACAAACTTGCCATATTTATACCTCCTTATATAGTATATAAAATCATCTAAAGTATATCATAAATGTCTATAAATGTAAACAAAAGCACCATGGTTGAACCACAGTGCTAGTTTAGAACCCAGAATGTTCTAATGGAATATGTTGGATTGTAGATGTCAAGTAATGCACCTACTATTACAGTATATAATATTAAAATTTTTATGTCAACAAAATAGCACCTAGAAGGTGCTCTGGAAAAAATAAATAAATAGTGAGAGACTTCATCCAAAAAACATAAATCTGTACTTGGCTTTGACATAAAAGTTAAAATAATTGTTTTTGAAGTAAAATTTAACCTGAAAGGTAGTTGTGTGCTTACAAAAACTATAGAAATCTCTCACATATTTAATATACCACATATTGAACACTTTTTCAATACCTTTTTCAATAAAAAATGACTACGGAGCATTGAGTCATTTTTTATCACCATAAAACTGGAAGTGTAAATGAAACACCCATTATAGGAATAACCTACATCTAAAGTATAGCATAAAACAACTTAAAAATCAATATTGTGGCTCCATAGGTTGTGTTCTCTGTAGTTGTGGTTGCATATAATAAGGTTGATTATAATTTCCAAACATACTTATTCTCCTTCTAATTGGTTATTTACACCTAAAGTATAACGAGGATAATTACTTCATTATTGATTGAAAATTGACCAAAAAAAAAGAACGACTTTATGAGTCGTCCTCTTCTAACAATTCCTTATAACATTCTGGAAAGTCAATCCTGCCTCTTTTGATAGCTTTCTTGAATTTATTAACACCATAGGTAATCTTTCTAGATATTGTTTCTGCATTTTGATAGCCAACTTTATAGGCGATTTCAACATTAGACAATCCATAAACCCATTTAAGTATCAAAATCTTTCCAACTATTTCTGGCATACCTACAACATTTATATAGTACTCAAGAGTTTCTTTATCAAACTCAGACATCTCTTTTCTGATGACTTTATCTATTTGTTTCATTATTCATTAGCTTTTTGAATTTGTTTTACACATTGGTTTCCGTACACACTAAGTGATGCAACTAAAATACCTTGTACAATACTTGTAAAGATACCTAAAATAATATCCTTGTACGTTGTAAAATCGCAGGTTCCAATTATGTAAAGACCACATAGTACAATACTTATAACTCCAAGAATATAAGGAATTACTGCATCATTTACTTTTGACTTTTTGATTGCATATCCAATTGCCCACATAACTACTACTAAAACAAGTAGTTCAGGTCTGATATAATCTTTGATTGCTGTTACAAAACTTTCGTCCATATTGTCCTCCTATATTTTCTGTAATCCAGATGCTTTGTATCTACCTAGAACACCTTGACTATCACTTATCTCATAAGGATATGGATATTCTAGACGGATTTTAGTGATTGTTCCAACACTTCCAATACGGGCTCTATTGCCACTACCATCAAAAGCTGCACGTCCATAATCAATAGATTTTACTCTATCTCCTACTTTTAACTCAACATTTTCCTGAGTTGAGGAAATTGATAAATCAGATTCTGCTACCCAACCTAATCCATCATTAATTAGATATGGCTTTGTTGCATTAGCCTTATCATTCACTTTAGAAATTGTTGCTTCTAAATTAGTTCTTGACTGTCCTGCTCCTCCACCGTAGCTGTCTGCATATAATGTTCCTGTAAACACTACTTTATCCCCAACTTTGTACTTTCTTTCCACAGTTTCCACAGGCTCTTCTTTTTCTTCTTCTGGATAAACGTATGCTTCAAAGTCTGTCCAACCTCTATTAGCATAATCTACATTAATGTCAGAAATAGGGTACCAACCAAAGTGTAGATGCACTCCTGTGGCATTTCCAGTTTTTCCAACAGTACCAATTTTTGTTTCAGACGTAACATTTTGTCCCTTTGTAACACTAATTTTATCTAGATGAACATAGACACCTACATAACATAGTCTAGGATATGCTACATCTACACCTAATGCACCTGCTGTATCTTGCCATGTTCTTACAACATATCCATTTTCTAAAGCATAGCACGGTACTTTCTTACCGTTAGTACCATAATCTACACCTAAATGATAACCACGAACTCCGTTTAGAGTTCTCCAACCGAAAGGTGATGTTACATAAGGTGTTACAGATTTAATTAAACGACCACCATTATTTGTTGCCATCGTTTTCACTCTCCTCTTCTACAGGTGGTTCACCATATCTTTTAATGGCTTCCTCCTCTGGTAACTGTGAGATATAATCAGTTACTTGTTCTAAAGTATCAATTGTTTCTACCATTTTTCACGTCCTCCTTTTTATTGACATTTAAGCTTCTGAGCTCTTCAACCAAATGGTCTATTACACCATTTCCCCCTAATGCTTTATATTCCTTGTACATCTTTTCTAGGTTCTCTCGTTCATAAATCGGAATGTAGCCTAGTTCATAATACTTATTATACAAGCCTATTATTGAATTTCTAAGAAGTGCTACAATACCACTTTGTGTTGCATCTATTTGTTTATGATACTGCTTTATTTTACCATACAACCATGCAACAATACCTGTTAAAATACTCCATAGAATTTCTTCTAAGTGGCTAGTAAGAAAGTCCATTATCCAAAAATATTCCTTAAAAATTTACTAATATCTATACCGTTTATTTTTGAAATAGGAACTGCCGATTTAATTGTTACTTTCTTTATCTTACTACCTGTTGAGTTGTTGTTTTTTCTAATAGTAATACTTTTTGCATTTTTATCAAAGTCAGCTGTTGTTGTATTTGTATTACCTTTCTTTTTTACTCTCACCTTTATTTTCACTTATAGATGTCGCCTTCTTCCGTAACATTCCAATTACCAACTTCTCCATCGACTTCCTCAATCGTTATTGTAACACCTTCGTCTAATTTATCGGAGATTGTAGTAATGGTGTCTTTTGTATTTTTGTACATAATTCCAATTAGAACACCAAACGTTACTATGATAACAGTAAGAAACGAAAAAACAATTATAAACAAATGTTTGAGTGTTCTATTATCTGTAGCTTGTGTGTTTAAAACTGCATTTAGTTTCTTTCTATCATCTTCTGTCATGCTCATCCCTCACTTTCAAATTAAGTATAACATGGTGTTCGATTTTTGTCAATTTAGGCTGTTCTTTTCCATATATAACAAGTTATGTATGGTTGCCAGTTATTATGATTACTGTTATCCCCAGCAGAATTTCCATTTCCTTCATCGTATATAACCATTGTATTTGAAGACATGATATTAGCATTATATCCAGCAATTGATTGATTTCCCACATTGCCATTTAACGTGGTTGCACGCAATCTGTATAAATGTGAATGTTCACTTAATGGGTTAATAGACCCACCTGTTTTTTCCGACTTATTTAATAATGTGTCTGATGCATTTACTCCTATTGGAACTCTACCAGCACCCCAAGCTATCCAAGTACCTCCAAATATTTGGCTAGGATTTGTTGGGTCTGTACTAAAATAAAGGCTTCCTACAGGATGTGCTAAATCAACGTTTATCTTGATTTGAGAGTCTGCATATTCTAATAATTTGATACCTTTATACCATACGTCATTCTTTCTTATTCTGAAGGTTGGTGTCCCTTCTGCTAATGTTTTAGAATAAGTAATACCTGTTGTATTTACTTTATCTTTTAATATAACTTCAATGTCATAACTGTTATCTGTTGAGAAGTTCTCACCAATCAGCAAATCAGTAATACTAAAGGTATTACTCAATATGACAGCCTCTTCTGTTATATCTGAAGTAGTTTCCCAAACAGATGTTCCTTTTGCTTTATATCTTAATTGAACAGTTAAACTATTGTTTGTCACTCCAAGACTACCATTAAAATAGTCTCCTGTTAAGCTCAAATAAGCCTTACCTGATAATTCATTTTCACGTGTTACTGAAATGTTTGTAACAGATAATGGAACATAATCTACATAATGTTCAAAATTAATTGTTGAAATATTACTGGTATAACCTCGACTATCTTTAACTGCAACATAGTAAGTATTGCTATCTGCATCAGTTATAGTTCCTTTAGAGTTAGTTTCTTGAAGTAAAGAGTTGTTTTTAGATAAATAGTACTTTGAAATTGTAGAACTATATTTAGCAGTTCCTGTAATCGTGTAATTGATGTCAGTTACTCCTTTTATTACACCATCAACATATCCTGTTATACTTTGCGTTATTATGTCAGTTGTATAAGAAAAGGAAACAGTTGGTTTCGCATCTGCTTCATCAGCATAAGCTGTAAACGAAATAGATGTAGAACCTATTAGTGTTCCTCCTGAATAAGTATCACACAATAATCTACCGACACCCGATTTAGCATTTGGAATTTGTGTATAGAAGTCTTTGGGGATTGTCCATGTATATCTATTTCCTGCTCCCGATACAATTGTTCCTTGTAATGTACCAAACTCATATCTTAAAGTGTGTGTAAACGTTGATGAATTGTTAGTTGTTGTTATTGTAACTTGTTTACCGATTGTTCCACTTATAGGACCTATAATACTATCTTGTCTATGAATTTGTGGTAATGGAAATGTACTGTCATAAATTATAGCATCGCCTAAGGACCAGCTAGTATCTGCTCTAGCTGAATAAGATGCTACAGCATTACCTTCAGCATTGTGCTGATATGTAACATCTAAATAGCCTATCAATGTGTTAGAATGTGCACTGATATTACTGAAAGAGCCAATATGTTGCCCATTTATATAAACAGGTGAACTTGCTCCACCACCTGAATAATTTCCAGAAGAGCCTACATAAGCATAATACCTGACAGCACTAGAATTTCCTTCAACTGATTGTGAGTTATCTTGATATAAATCTAAAAAGAATTGGTTACCATTCGTACCATTAAAATTTGCTCTTTGTAATAATTGCATCTTAATCACCTACCCAATAAATATCTGTGCTCTGTTCACCTTCAAATTCACCTTTCGTAAATAGAAGATAGCCTAACTGTGTTTGATTTTCTATTTTATTCTCTAAATCAGTTATTTTTTCATTTGTTTCTTGTATTGCAGCATCTTGTTCCTCATTTTTGGCATCTATTTGTTCTGTCGGTGTGTAATTTGTTTGTAAATTATTATTTAGATTGTTGTATGAAGTATTTAAAGAAGCAATATCTTCTAAAGCTCCATTAACTGTCTGATTTATATTGGTTATTTGACTGGCATAATTAGTTGTAAGGTTCCAGTCCATTAGAGAAAAATCTTCTCCATCTATCTTAGCAGTTTGACAAACATATAGTTCTTCTCCATTTGTCCATAAGTCTCCTACATTATAAGGAGGAATAGGTTGTTCTGTATATGTTTTAGTGCCTCCTGCCTTTGCATTTAAGGTGCCATCACTTTCTATTTCTAGGTTATCTCCTACTTTAATACCACCTAAAGTGTCTGCTGTTGCTATAGGTAATTCGTATGAACTACCTCCTGTTGCAGACAAAGTACCATCATCTTCAACATGAAGTCCCGTTCCTACTTTAACTCCACCTAATGTTGTTTCTGTAGCTGGTGGAAGAACATAAGAGCCTCCACCACCTCCAGTGGCATTTAAAGTACCGTCTGGCTCAATCTCTAAGTTATCTCCTACTTTAATGCCACCTAAAGTGTCTGCTGTTGCTATAGGAATATCTGTAGCACTTCCTCCAGTAGCATTTAAAGTACCGTCTGGCTCAATTGTTAGATTGTCTCCTACTTTAATACCACCTAATACTGTTTCAGAGGCTACAGGTAACTCTAAATTGTCTATAGCATTATTTACGTATGTTGCATCAACAAAGTTTTCATCGTTTTCAAGCTGTGATACTTTTGTCGGTATTTCCGACCTATCTGCTTTATTATTAAGACTGCTCTTTATTTCAGTATCATCATAGTTTTCTAAAGAAGCAAGTTTTTCTTTCTCAGCATCTGTATAATCATTAGAAGATAAACCTTTTCCTTCTTCTTTATCAACTTTATTTTCTATCTGTGTTTCTAAATCAGATACTGTTGTATTAAATGTACTATTTTCTACTTTATTTTCTATCTGTGTTTCTAAATCAGATACTGTTGTATTAAATGTACTATTTTCTACTTTATTATTTATTTGAGTCTGCAATTCTTGAACTTGTTCTGCAACATTAGAGACGTCTGCTTTATCTTGTTGTAGTTCCAATATCAATCTATAGTTATCATTAACACCTTGCTCTGTTACATCATTGTTTGCATTTAAGTCACTACCATAGAGTACTTGCCCATCTTGATAATCTTTTTTTAGGCTTATATTTGCCATACTACCCCTCCTTTACTTTCTTTAGTTTATAAATAATACCAATTGCTGATAATGTAAAGTTTTTGTTATTCCTATGTTTTACTACGGTGCTTTCTCCGTCTTCTGTTACAGTTTCATCATAACCGTCTGCCAGTACAAACTTAATCGCTCTACCTTTAAAGTTCGGTCTAAGCTTTAATTGTTGTATCGTTTTCTTACCAAGAGTGTCCTCTCCCAACACTAATTCTCCTAAAACTCTAGTACCTTTGATAATATCTGCTCCCTCTAAGATACTAGCATTGCTATCTGTTTTATAGATGTAATAATAAGTGTCTGTTGCATCATCATACAGCACTTCATAATCTTCAGGAGATAATACGGCAACATCATCTACATAGATTGTAATGTATAATGGAATAAGTGTTTCCGACTTGTTAGTGAATTTAAAGTACACTGCTTTAAATTTTTTAGTATGTGTTGGTGTCCCTAAATGTATATAAGGTGTCTCTAATTTAGAAACAAAGTCTGCAGCATCTTTATTACGCAAATCATTATCTAAGAAATCTAAATCATTAAATCTGAATTGCATAATGTCCATATTTCCACGTTCTTCTGTATCGTTAAAAGCAGTCATATCCTCATAATGAGCTAAATTAATAAAGTTACCATATTCATCATAGAAATTTGATAAAAATATAGAACTATATGCTTGTTTAGAGTCATCAGAAGTATCGCTTAAAACATAATGATACATTGCATTTGTGTTGATGTTCATTAAATACCATGTTCTTCCATCTGTCATAGACATGATGTAATAATTTCCAAGAACATAAGCATCTCTTACATTTTTTGAATTAATAACATCTGGCATCATTATATCAATCTTTTCAACGTTTTCAGTTCCTTCTCCTAAGTAACCTTGCTTTAATTGATAAAGTCCATCGTTACCTACAAAGAATAGATTATTATTAACAAGTCTTACAGTAAGTCCATTAGAACAACCCATAAAATCATTTAATGGATAAACACCAAAGTTATCAGCACCAAATGTGCCAGACATTCTTTTAATTTGTTTATTTGTAAATATGGCATAGAATTGTCTAAAATAGGTAACAGCAGTCACTTCTTCATTAGAGCCATTAGCAATATACAAGTTATAATAGTTAGGAAAGTAATCAAAACGATTATAATCACTAAAGAAAATATAACCGTGTCCTCCGTACAATGCTAACTGTGTTCCTATAATCTTACACTTTGTTGAACCGAATACTAAGTCATTTATCTGATAAACTAAACCTGTTTCTTTCGTATAGTCTGTACCTGTTGAGAAATAATTTATAAACTCATTTTCTCCTAAAGTAATCTTAATTTCAAAGTTTCCTTCTTCATTAAGACCTGTACAACTAAATATAGAAGTTTCATTACTATATGTACCATCAAAACTTTTATAAGGATTTACTGTAATATCTGTTTCCCCATTATCTGGTCTATACTCAAATTTAGAAGGTGCTGTTTCTCCTGAATGTATAATATGTATATTAAATGGCTTATTAAATGGAACATTCTGAATAGGCTCATTAACATCATCGCCTGCTTCATTTTGCATAGTGTATGAGAAGAATACACCTTTTACAATGTCTGTAACACCTGTGTTATCAATGTAATCAATAGGACTCTCTGCTAAAACATTAAAACCAACATAAGTAAGCTCAATAGGTGTAGGCTTGTAGATATTTGAATTTTCATAACCTCCCACCTCTTGAATAGTATCAGGTGCTGATAATGATACATATTCTGAAAAAGCTTCCTTCAATTTTAGAATGTAATTAGTACCTGTTGCTGCATAATAATAACCATTAAATTTAGCTAATTCTACACATTCCGTAGGATTATCATCGGAGCCTATAACAGTTCCAGGAAAAGTGTCCTCTAATGTCTTATAAGAATATAGCCATCTCGGATAAAATACTCCATTAGTTTGATAAGGCTTGATAGTAGGGTCTTTTGTCTCTATTTCAAAATAAACACTAATACCACTAACTATGTCATAGGATAATGTCATTCTAACATGATAAATAGCCCAACCTGCTGATATGTACTCCCATGATGTCTCTACGTCAGTTACATTAGCTTTCTTTGAAACATAACCTCCAACAATCATTATAAACTCCATGAAATTGGTTGTTCCTGTTGGTATGTCAGTCATAGTTCCATTCAACAATTCATCAGCCCTTAAAAGACGTTCAGAAACATTTACATCTCTTGTAATAACAAAGTTCATTAAGTTTTTTGGTGTAAATCTTAAATTTATATCCTCATTAACTTTTCCAGAAGTAGCGATATATCTTTTACTTTCAGAGATACCCTTAAAAGCAATGTTTACCATCTTATTAAAAGCAGTTTCCCCTACTTCCTCAGAACCTTCATAATCATTGAATGTTACATGAAATTTGGTATCGTTATATTCTCCATCTTTGATTTTTCTGCAAAAGTAAGCTAATTTATTATCATAGACACCTGGTCTTTTTGACAAAGCTCCTTGTTCATCATCATAGAAATTAATTAGTTCTCTAAAAGTTGAGTCGCTCACGACATCATCAGCAACACTTGTATTGATACCCGAACTGAAATTTCCAATTATATCATAAATTTTAGCAGATGTTCCTTTGACAACTTGTCTTGTTGCCATACATTACCACCCTCTCCAAAAAATAGTTCTAGCGGAAACGTCAATCGGTTTTATTCTTGATGAGTCTCCTTCAAAGCCTGTTGGCTCTCCCGCATTGGGGTCATCGTCTGGATAAACAGTTGCAATATCTCCCAACCCATTTTTAATAAAATCATCAATAGCTGTTAAAAATCTATTGTAATGAAAATCTCTAGGGTCTGAGTCACCATCATTAGCCATAATACTAAACGATAAGTAAGGCTCAATTAATCGCAGTACCCAAAAGTCAGGAATTGCCCAATAGTCTGTAGAGACATCTTCAAAAAATGGTAATCTAGTCTTTGCTTTTGCATTCACTTCAGCAATACCATTATTTGCCATACCTGTGATATTTGATGACGTTAAAGTCTCATCTGTCATATAATTTGAGTTGTTTACTACGTTTGTCAGTGTCATAAATACCTCCTTATAATAAAAAAGAGCAACAATTATAGTTGCTCCTCTTTAAATTTTAATAACTTCCTAAAAAATCTAATGCTTCTTTAGGATTATCATTTCGTTTCTTTTTTCCGACTTCTGCCTCAGCTTTTTTTGTAATTTTTCTTCTCACAAAAGTTGCAATCCAATCTGGAAGCATAACTGTACGTCCGTCAAAAATAAGAGTAACGGTAATACCCTGAACGGTCGTTACAAAACCATTCGGATATAATGAATGATAAATAACATCACATTTGAAAGGAACTCTCTTAACATCAGAAGCTGTTAATCTTTTTCCTTCCTGAAAATTCTGATTATTTAGTGCAGTATCAGAAGCTCCACTATCTTTAAAAATAGACTTTGATGTATTTACATTTTTATTAGATGCCATTAGTCTTTCCTCCTAACTAATCAATATTAGTCCTGACTTGCATAGATGTCTGTTGGACGTGGTAGTGGGTTAGATACAGCATGATGGATAATTGTACAAGCAGTAGGGTCTAATACTTGTGCACCATATCCCATAGTAATCCAACCTAATGATGCGATTTGTCCTAAGTTATCCCCAGGCTTAGCTTCAAAGCCAAATCTCTTCATTTCAATACCAGCTGATGCAAGGTTCATAACTGCATAAGCATTTTCACCAAATACATAAGTATGGTAAACATCTGTAGCAGTTGTTTCTGCTCCTCCACCATCGCCATCAATATCAGTACCCTTAGCTGTAATTACTGGATAATTATATTCGATAAAACGAAGATTGTAAACATCATAGCTTTCTAGACCGTTGTCCATTACAGGTTTGTTAGTATTTCCTGGTACCATTGCACGTTGCAATAATTTTTCGTCATCTAACAAATCTTGCATACCTTCAACAGGTGTAACAACAATGTATCTAGAATATCCTGCTTTTTCATGTCCTCTACGACGAGCAACTTTCATCGTATTTGCAACAATACGACAAACATCTAATGTAAGAATGTTTGTAGCTTTAATCTTAGAGTCGTCTGGTGAAGCAGTACCAGCATCGACTACATAATATGTACCGCCATCTTCTTCAATAGCATCACGAGTAATATACTCTAATGTTTCTGAAGCATGATTTACAATAAGTGGTCCATATTCTACTAAAAGTTGGTCTAAGTTGTAAGACTCAACTTGACGTGTTACTTCAATGTAAGCACCATATACAGCAACAGTACCTTCAACAGTTCTAGCTCCTACTTTCATACCGTCTGGGTTTACACCTTCAGTGATGATATGTCTGTCAGCAGCTACTGGTAAAGGCTTGTAACCTCTCCATTGAACTTTGTTCGTTCCTGCATTTCTCTTTACTTCTTGTTTCTTTCCTAAGTTATAAAGAACATGGTCTTGCATTGCATAAGCAAGTGCTCTCAATAACACGTTATTATCAATTTTGTCGTTTTGAAGCCCTGCGGCTCCTGTTCTAATTGAACTTAGAGTGTTAATAACGTCATTCACTAAAAATCATCTCCTATTTCTTTCCGGCTAACATTTTAGCCAAATTATCAATATCTTTATTTAATTTATTAATATCGACTTTGTTATTAGAAGATTGACTAATAGGCATTTCCTTTCTAATCTGCTCTTTTTTATTGATTGTTTCCTGTTTCTTATCAATATAAGAACCAAGTAAATGCGTCAAAGCAGCTTTTGGCATATTAAATAGCATTGCATCTGTAATCCCATCTTTTGACAAATCTTTACTCAACTTATCAACTTCAGGTTTTGATAACTTATTATCACTAATAAATTCCTGCAGTGTGCTTGCTAGTTCTTTGCCTCTTTGCTTAACTTCTTGCTGTGTCATCTTTTCCATGATGTCATTTACGTTTTTTGATAAGTTTTGAATTTCTTCATAAACTTTTGCTGATACTCCAGACTGTTGTGCCTGTTTGTCAGCTACTCGCTGTTTTGCTTTTGTTATAAATGCGTTAGCATCTGCAAATCCTAGGCTTTTTGCTAGACTCTCAACATCTGAAAGCATATCTTTGTATTTTTTGTTTTCAGTACGCATAGAAGCAAAAGCTGTGTTTGAACGGTCGCTATCAAGTGAAAAATCAACCTCTTCAGAACCATCATCTTCATCATCTGCATCATCAGTATCATTTGAAGCTTTCGCATCATTTGAACTTGTTTCAGCAGGTGTTGAATTTTGATTATTGTCCTCTTTAGACTCATCGACCAAATCATCTAAATTTAGGTCATATTCACTTCCTAATACAGTCTCTGCATTAGTGTCACTGACTTGTTGTTCAGGGGCAGTTTTCCCATTTAATACTTCATCCATAAGAACACACCTTTCTCACACTTATTTATATTGTCCTAGTGGTCGGACGTAGTGCTATGGGAGCAAGTATAACTCCAATTAAAAATATAACACAACCCAAAATAAAAGTCAACTTATGTAAAGTTGACTATTTGTTCACTGAGGGGTGAACTCAAATTGACATTGACCTCGTGCATACAGAAGAAAGAGTATTTTCTATTATGAGGTCATTTTAATTATAACACATCTACATCAGATTGTGTAGTATCTTGTTGACTATTTTGTACTCCACCTGTCAAAGCCTGTAAAGCATTGTTTAAAGTATCTGCACTTACTAATGAATTTTGTAGACTGTTTATTTCTTGTTGATATGCTTGCTGCTGTTCTTGTTGCTTTAACTGTGTTATCTGTGTCTCGTATTGTTCATAAGTATCGAATATCTGCTCTACTGTTGTTAGTTCGTTATTATCATCTAGAACATCAATAATACCCTGTTGAACTAATTCTGCTGGAATTAGTGGCTGACCGTTCGGTGTTGTTGTCTGTGCCATTGTCATAATCTGAACAATTAAATCGGCTTTTTCTGCAAATGCTTCTTCTGTCATGTTGCTTAATCTCTTAAACATTTCTGTGTAGTTGTCAAGCTGTGCAGCTTTTACCAAGTCTGGAATATTGATGACCTGATTTTTATCCTTATATTGTTGTTGTAATTGATACAATTCTTTTAACAAATTATACTGACGGTTCTTATCTGTCTTACTTCTACTTGCTAAATCAACTTCAAAGTCGTAGTTAAGAACACTGGCATTGTCAGGCATTTTTGCCTCTTTCCAACTAAATCTATTGTTTTGGTCCAACTCGTTTTTCTCTCTAATATAGATAGTCTCATCTTTATAGTATCTAGCCATGAATTTTATTAACAATCTTGTTACCTTTTCAACAAATTTCTTAATTTGTTTTAGTGGGTCGTTATCAATAATTGTTGCACGACTAATTGCAGCTAATGTACCTTCAGCGGTAGAACCTGCTGTACCAATATCACCTTGATAAGCATTTGTTGCACCTGCATATTGGAAAATATTAGCAACAAAACTGTCTTTGATTGCTACAAGTTCGGCATTAATTTGAGGTGGGTCTAACTGTTTAATTGCTGTGTTAGGGTCTGTATCAACCTTCCACACCATACCTAAAGCAGCTGAAAGTTTTGCAACTTCATCAATATCCAATCCACTATCAGATGAAACAATCCATGTTGGAACTGTATAGTGCATAGCAATATTATTAGCAGCACTCTCAATTAAGTTAGCAACTTTTTGTGGAACAGTAAGACCTCTAAGAAGTGGAATACCGTAAGGTGTTTGAGGAAGTTCTTGCCATTGGAATGCAATGATAGGAAATTCATCAAACGGATAGTCTTCATTTTCCTCTAAAAGAACGTCGTTACATAAATAGTATATCTTTATGCGTGTACGTGATACCGTTTCTTTCTTACTATCCTTTTTCTTTTTCTTTGTATCTTTAGTATCTTTGCCCTCTTCATTGGAGTCTATTTCTACATCTTCTAATTCCTTAACATAAAGTGTAGAAATTAAGAACAAAGATGAACTATTCGGATTATAATCTCTTCCTGTAAAAATATATCCTGCATCTTGAGCATCAATCATTCCACCTGAATTATTTGTATTATTCATTAATTTCTCATACCATTCTGGTTTGTTTCGCTTTATCCAACTCTTCGTACGTCTTGTATTGACTACAATATACTCACAGTCATCTAAGGAGTCGGCTGTTGGGTCTAAATAAACGTTTGCAGCAGCCAAATACTTTGCAGTAACAGCTCCTTCACGTTTTTTATTAGAACCTCCAACAATAGCATCAGGGTCAAAATTAAGCTCTAGGTAACCATTATCAAAAATAGCACCATCTCTAACGCATTTCTCTAAAATATCATCAATATTTAGACGAAACCACTCGTTTTTATAGATTACATTCAGTTCCTCGATGGCTTCTACATCGTCTGGACTTTGTGGAAGTAGTTCGCCATAGTATGTATTAGCAGACAAACTTCCTAAACGTAAATCTACTGCATTTTTTAAGTGGTTGATATCACTTTTTAATAAAAATGGAGAGTCCTCATCAAAATTAGCAAGACTCCAATGAAGTCCTTCATAATGTGCCTCGTTTGTTAGGTACTCATCATCTCTTTGTGACCGTCTAAAGTCTACAGCATCTTGAACTAGTTGCTTTAATTTATTCATTTTCTTAGTATCGTCCATTTATGCAACCTCCTTAACTCTTTTTCTTGTTCAAATCTATATTTTTATCTATATAATCTTTCTGATATTGAGGAACTCCTGCTAAAGAGTACCTTTTTTCATCATTTTTTGTGTTTTTTGATACAATTTTTTCAAATTTTTGAAAATTGTCGATAAAATAGACAAGTTTTTCATAATTTTTTAAAAGAAATCTTAACTTTTTCAACATAATCTATAGCCTCCTGAGTGTCTTTTTCCTCTTCTTTCTTTAGCTGTTTCTTCTACAGACTCCTGATACATATCTTTTAGCAAGGTTTTCATTGTACTTTCTCGCTGTTCTTTTGGTTTCTGGTTCATTGTTTTAAAGAAATCGGCATAACTTGCATAAGAAGTATGCTTCATATTTAAGTAGTCATAAGGAATGTCTTGGCAAATATAACGTAAGCAATCCATACAGTTATGAACTATATGCCCACCATTTACAGCAAAATTATGATACTTCTCAACTTCCATATTGTACACATCTTCATTCTTTAGTCTTGTTATTTTTAGAACTTTTGCTACATTCTTTTGAACAATATAGTCAATACTGATTATCTGTGATTTTTCTGTTAGGTTTCCAGCTTCTACCCAACCTTCTGTTGTTAGAATTAGATGGTCAGGTGTACACTTTATAATTCCTTTATCAGTTTCAATCTGTATAATTTCTGCATTTTCTCTGGTTTTTCTTACATCTTTAAAACTGCTTACAACTTTCTTTTTCAACTGTTCATCATAACAATATACTTGCCCTTCTTTTCCAACTAAGTCTTTTATTGGAATTAAACCAGTTGTAGTATGCACTAGAGTATCTCCTGTAAGACAGTGATTATTTTTATCTAATGGTTTCTCTCCTAAGTTTTTATTCTTGTTTCGTTCCTCTTCTGTTGGATAGCGATATTCACAACCTTCCCATATTGTGTTAGTCAGACTTCTAAAAAACCTTACTTTTCCATTATACATCATATTCTTTACTTTTTGAATACCGTCCTCTAGTGCATTGTTTGCTAACTTAAACACAATACCATGCTCAATCTGCATTTGTTGCTTATATGTTCTCGGTACAATCTGACTTCGTTTATTAGCAGATGGGTCGATTAAAGGTGTATGTAACATTCCTGGAGCAATATCTTTTGTCATTTCATAGAAAGCACTTGCTACTTGTGATGCAACTTTATTTTTCTGATAATATTCTCTAAAAAAGTGAACAATTCCTGTTTCTGGGTCAATTGCTCCCATTAATATAGCAGCAGGGTCGTTAATTCCAGGGTCATGGGCTAAATAAACTTCCCAATTCTTCGGTATATCAAAGTCATCTTCTACCATATTTAAAATATTCGGATACACTGCACCAACTGCATACTCAATAATACAGTCAATATACAGTCTTGCTTCTTCTGGTGTTAGAGACCTCTCTACTGTCTCAACAAATCCAGGTGGTAAGTATGGATTATCTCTACTGCTTGACAAAAATGCTTCAATTTCTGGGTTTGGTTTTTTGACACGGTCTTTATACATGGCAACTGTATTCTGTATAGATGCACTACCATAAATTTTACTGGCTGTGAAAAGCAAATCTCTCAAATAACCATGAGACGGGTTAGATACTAACAGACCTACATAATGAGAAACTCCATTAATGATGCCTGCTTTATTTCTTAGACGTCTAATACATTCTTTATAAATTTTCGGGTCTACACCAGATGCTTCTTCTATATAAAATGCAGTAATATCCATGGAACGTATTTTCTCTTCGTCATCACTGGCAAGTCCTAAAATAGTGTGTCCATTTTTCAGAATTATCTCAATATCTTGTTTAGTATCGGTCCATTTCTCCACGAATTTTCGTGGCAAGTACTCGTCAAATATTGGCATGATTGCCTTACTTAACTGCTTTAATGTCTGTGCAAACATTACTGTCTTTCCGTTCGGTACTGACAGGGCATGGTCTATAATCTCGTTTACTCCTGCACGGGACTTAGCAGAACCCATCAATTATGTTATCGTAAAGGCTCTTTATCCTTTACTTCTGTAGTTTCATATTATGAGTTATAGCTACAGTTCAGGCTATATCTTCACCTTTCGGTGTCGGGCACTCGTGGACAGTTTATTGTTTGTCTACTCACTGTCTAGTCGTTGAACCTTCCATGTACTTTTATGACATTCCAT
This sequence comes from Candidatus Gastranaerophilales bacterium, assembly GCA_944324255.1. Lineage (GTDB taxonomy): Bacteria > Cyanobacteriota > Vampirovibrionia > Gastranaerophilales > Gastranaerophilaceae > CAG-196. The sequence continues at coordinate 23,675 of CALUVM010000042.1, forward strand.
GGCTTGGCTGCTGATTACCCACTTCTGGGCTTTCCAGCAATTCACCCGATTACGAGGCTATGGGTTATTTAACCTCCCAACATAATTTCTATCTTGGCACGACTTTTATGAAACTCTAACTGGTGAGGTAGTGGCACGTAGTGTATGTATGCTGCTCCACACGCATCACAATACCCGTACTGGTGCTTCCCATCTTTCTCGATTGTGATATGTCCACTACCACAGACGGGACACTTAAATATAAGTGTATTTTCTGTCTCAGCTTCTTGTATCACTATGTCTCTCCTTAAAGTAGGCGTCCCTACACTCTTTGGAACAGAAATCTAAAAATGTACCGTCTCGCCACGTGTTTATCCACCCGTCAATCCTTAGTTCTGCGTTCGCTTCTTTATAGTCTGTTGTGCCATATATCTCATACTCTCTCCCACAGTTGTCACACTGTGCTGTTACTGTCTCGAAGTCATAATCTGAATATTTACTCATTGTCTACCTCCCGTGACACACCTTTTATCGCCCAAAATAGTGCTTCTTCTATTTTTGTCCGTGCTAAACTTGTCTCTCTGCCAGGAAGACACAACTTGTCTAGCTCATATAAGAGGTCACTGAATTTCTCCCGTATTGTGTCTATTCTGTTATTTTTCTCGCTGCTTACATTATTAAATCTTACTGTGGGGTGCATACCCTCACCTCCTTAATATTTTCTCTAAGTCACTATAGTAGCTATCATCTAGTACACGACAGTCTCTTTTTGTTTCTAAGAAAAAATCTGTAATTCGATTATACAATGTCTGATTTGTGCTCTCAATCCGATGTAATTCTACGTGTGCTTCCGTCGTTAGTAGGGCATAGTTTGTTATGTCATCTATCTCATAATGTACTTTCTTAATAATGTGATGACGTGTTAGTACACTCCGCTTTGTAATCTTATACCCTAAAAAGTCTCTATCTGTGATGTGGTGCATTATTTTTAAGTTCTTGATGTCCATTTTCTTAGACATTGTCGATAACTAATGTAATGTCCTTATTACTACTATTATAACAACTCAACAATACTCCGTAAATATATGTTCCGCACTCCTCACACTCGAGCGGTATATCCACATTTACTCTTTCTTTGTGCTTCATGCAGTAGTCGTCCCATATATCCCACGCATCTCTTGCATGCCTTACTTTTAACACTCTCCCACAGTGCTTACACACTGCTCTCACGTTTATCTTTCTCATTGTCCTTCTTCCTTAGTGCCTCGGCAACTAAATAACTTAATTCTATATTGCGGTGCGTTAATTCTTTTATTCTACGTTCCAACACTCTTATTCTGTGCTCGTACTCCCTCACCCTATCTTCTATGTTGCACTCTAATATTGTGGATAGTACTCGTGTATAGTCGTTACGCATATTTATCCGGTACCCTCATTATTACAATATTGTCACTCGCTTTCTCTCCTGTCTCCATATTATTTAACAACTGTAACGAGTCTCTTTTATTCTTACTTGTGGGGTCTGCAAGTGTTGCCTCTGCCCGCATCTTTAATACCGTCTTCTTATGCTTACTAATATATGTGTTTACAATGCGGTCTAACAAAAATGAGTTCCACTGGTCTACAGTATAGTCCGGGTATGCTGTGTTTAAGTCGAACTGGTCTTTCATTATATTGTGCTTTAAGTCACTAACATATACCCTCGCCATGCCTAGCATCTCACTCTTCTTCGATTCTGACAGGTGTGTGGACTCACTAAGTGATGTCGTTAGTGGGTCGTTCTCAATTGGTCTAAAGAGCATATCAATATTCTCGTCTTCTGTCACATAGTTACTAGATGAGTCTTTGTCCAGCATCTCTGCTACCTCTGCTGCAGAAGCATTCTCACCATTTTCTGGATACTTTTCCATTAATTTTTCTAACATATTATCACCAGCTATAGTATATCATATTTTTGTTTTTTGGGGTAGAGAAAGGTAGAGAGGAGAGAGAACTAATACATATATCCTGCATAAGACTAAAGCTAGCGGAAGAATAAATTTGAACCCACCCCGTAGGTAGATACTAACAGAGTGATAATAACAACATGATAATATTATTACTTGCTTTCTTGCCAGATTGCAATTTTAATTCACTAAAAGAGTGTATAAGTTGCATGTAAAATAGTGTCAAGCAATAACCATGAAAATGTAAAGTAAAATAAATTAAATAGTTGTTACCATTTTTTTAAAATTCGAACACTTGAGGCTCTAGACGTGCCTCGATAAAAATTGCAATATAATAGATTTATCTCGTTTTTATACTTCTTTATATTATATTATTATATATATATATATTATATCTTAAAAATCTTTATTGAGGGAAATTTTGAATTGGATTTAGACTATGTACTTTTTTATTACACCAAAAAATAAAATTAATTAAAGTTTTAAAAAAATGTTGACAAAAAAATTTATTTCTGGTATATTAAAGACACTTGATGCGGGAAGTGTGTCAAGTAGAAAGTGAGATTTATTAATATGGAAAATGTAAAATACTATTTAGAGTGTACTACAACAAAGACAGATAAATCATTCAGTACACTAGACGACGCAATAAGTCGACTATATACTATATTAGAATGTGAGAGTCATTACAACTATAAGATAAATGCTACAAACACATATTGTCTTAGCACGTATGACAGCGAGAACGACTGTTGGACGGCAACGAGACCAGTTACGGTTGGCGAATGGCGATGGTTAGAATATGACGAGAAGCAAGCACTACTTGCGGATATTAAAAGGGAGATGATTTAAAATGAAAACGATTTATATTGATAGCCACAAAATTGATATTGTTAGAATATCATCCAATTTTAGCAAAGGAAGAAAGTTGTATCATATTTACTATGAATATAATAACGGATATGGTCAAACAGACTTTATAATTGATATTGACAATCCAAGTCCAACATTATCTAGGATATTTACAACTAGACAACTTAGAATTTTAATAAATAAACTTTTAGAATTAGAAAGAGAGGGAAAATAATATGATGAGATTAGAAAAAATTTACAATATCGAGAACAAGAGAGCACAGTTACACGATAAAATTAACGGTTTAGAAATTCAGAAAAACTATTTACAACTTTTAGTAGGGTACTTTAAAGACAATAATATTACAAAGTACAATAAATTTGACAAACGAGACATGACCAAAATAAAGGACTATTTAGCAAAGTGCGACTTTGAGTGTTATTACAGTCATTGCCAAGACAATGTGAACATACACTTTGAAAAAGATAAAATTACAGATGACTGTGATATCTACTTAATAATTAACAATAAAAGACAGTATGACGTCGATATCAAAGTTTATCGTACAAGTTGGGTTGACAATGATAAACGTTTCGATAACGTACAAGAACAGGCAATAAACCGTTTAGAATATATACATAACAGACTGGTCAAGTTGTATGAATTACAAGCCAACTTTGACAATGTTATAAGCACATATAACGATAAGGTTAGAGAATTGAAAACTTTGATTGATAGTAGAGGTTTAAAGGAATTACTAGACATCTACATATATGCTGATTAGGTGGTTAGATAATATGAGAGAATTACAAAGAGTGTTAAACGATGAAAAACGACTATTCTATTCTGACTTATCAGAATATAAAAACAGTTTAGAGGGTTTAGAAGTACAAAGGGCTTTTGAAAGTGGCAATATAGATGACATTGTAGAGGCACTAGATAAGTACTATTATTGTAGAAACGTGTTGAATAAGTTTACTTACAATAACATTGATGACTTAGAGGCTTTTCAAAAACAAGATAAAGACATGGCAACTTTGTTGCATGACTTAGATTAGAAAGGAAGTAGATAATTATGGAAAAATTAGGGTTATTAAAACTAAAAGATATGGGAGAATATGAAAAAGAACAGGGTTATGCAAGTTATAGAACTATTGTAAAAAGATTTATAGGTGATTTGGTATTATGCAATAACATAGCCAATATTGACACTAGCATTTATGATAACATGGAAAACGGCTTCCATTATGTAGATGACGAGGGAAACGAAAGAACAGAAGAGGAATACCAGAATGACACAACGTGGACTATTGACATAGAGTATGACGACATTTATCAATATTACTTATGTAATGTTAGTCAATTTGATAAAGAGCAAGCTCTAAAAGCTGGGTTGATTTTATCTTATAGTGATATGCTGGATTGCGATGTATTATGTGTTAATCATTATGGAACCAGTTGGGATTATGTCTTAACTGATGCAAAATTGTTTGACAACTGGGAAGAACTTAAAAAATATGAAGAAAGTGAGTAGTAAGGGGGTTATATAATATGGATAAATACAATTTGATTTTAAAACTAAAACATATTTTAGAACATGAGGATATGAGCGAATTACGTGAGATTATCGAAAAACTACAAGACGAGGCACGCAAAGAAACGTACACTACAAGAGCAACGGATAAGAAGAAATTGGCAACTATTGAGAAAGTACTGAATAAAAGAAGTTATCGTGTATTCAATCAAGCAGTAGGGCTTGATAAACGTGGATATACAATCATTACGGATAGTTATTTCGGGGTATTACTAAAAGACGATATATTACCGTTTCCGTATGCTTTTACAGATGACACAACAGACGAACAGAAAGCCATGATAAAAGATAAGGGTTTGGAAGTGAAAGCGGGAGTATATCCAAGTTTTAATAACTTAGTACCAACTGGGGAACATGAAACAGTGAAAATAAGTTGTGATGAGTTAAAATATGCGGATAAAACAACTTTGAAAGAGAATGACGGAAAGAAAGTCTATAAGATAATGAACGACGACGGAACAGTAAAGATTGCCTTTGATTTAAAATATATGATGTATGTTATTAATATCATGCAACTAAGTGGGGATATCGAATTGGAAATTTATGGGGATATAAAACCGATTGTTATGCGTGATAAAGAAAATATTGGAATTGTATTACCAATTAAAATTTATTAGGAAAGAGGGTATTAGAATATGAAAATTGATGATATTTTGAATACAATTTATGATGTACAACAAGAAGTATTAAATGAATGTGAGGACTTTCTATATGAATATGATTGTGATTATCACACGTTTGATATGGCTATATTACAATTTTGTGAAAAATTAGAAGAAGTATTAAAAGATAAAAATAATGAAAGTGAGGAAATATAATTATGTTAAATCAATTTGTATTAGTAGGTAGAGTAAACAATATTAATAAAATTAATGATAAGGAATGTACAATTACATTAGAAATTCCACGTTCATTTAAGAATGAAAACGGGGACTATGAAAACAATTATGTAGATGTAACTGTAAGGGGAGAAGTAGCCAAGACAACTATGGAATACGTTGTAAATAATGATTTAATCGGTGTTAAAGGACGTTTTGTAAAAACTTCTGATATGACTACTTTAGAATTAAATGTTGAGAAAATTACATTTCTAAGTCAGTATAAAGAAAGTGAGTAGATAATATGGAAATAACTAAAAATTTATGTTATGGAGTTAAGGAAAATACTCCAAAAGAATTACTGTATGTTAAAAGAATTATATTAAGAAGTTATGATGATGAAACTAGAAATAAAGAATTTATGAAACTATTAGATGATTTTAAGGTATATCAATATAATTATGATGAAGCAAAAGATAGTGATTATTTTATGTGGATATACGTGGACGATAACGGAAAAGAACACTGGAACCAAGTAGACTTATGTTGTTATCAAGTCAGTATGCAAAGTGTCTATAAAATGTGGGACTTGTATAACTTATGCAAAACATTTGATATGAATATAAAAGCAGAAGTACAACTTGATGATATTAGAAACATGATATTTAAAGTAGAACATGAATTATTAAAGGAGAGTGATTAAATATGACAGATAGAGAAATATTAGCAGAATTAAAAAAGAGTTATGAATATTTAAGAGATATTAGAGAAAATGGTTGTGAAGACCATTGCAGCGGGCAAATGGAGACTAATATAGATAAATTAGATAATATCCTTGAAGAAATCTCTGATATTTATTACGATTTTTATAAAACTCTAAACAAAGAGGGGTTGAAAATTAATAAAGAAATATTGGGTAATAAACTTTATATTAGTGGTTGCGTTGACGGAGACTATGATGTATATGAGAAAAATGGCAATGTTGACAGTATAGATAGTGTTACTTGTGGGGATATTGATTATTATTGGTATGATGATAAAGCATATTTATTAGGAGATGTTGAACGATGAAGTATATTTATGATAACGGAACTATTCTTTTAGGGACTGTAAAAAACATTAAAGAATACATTAAAAAATATATGGAAACTTTAGATACTATTGAGGATAGAATTGAATTGGATATGTTTGAAAAAATTTTAAGTGATTTAGAAGACGAAAAGAACGATACAATCGTTGCTATTGATTATGAAAATAATAGTTACATGGGTTGCTCTATGAAGTTCTGGAAAAAGGGTACGAGATTATGAATTATACATTAGATAAAGTAAATGAGTTTTTAAAAAAGACAGAAACATATATTAAGGACAATCTTTGGGATATTGGTACACAATGCAGACAAGACCTAACAGAAAAAGATTATATGCTTTTAGAGGCATTTCTAGATAATGTTATGTCAAGAGTGTATGATAGTGTTGATTGGGTTAGAGTATATTTTGAAAGTATGAAAGATTAAAAACGTCCGATAAATTAGGACAGTATAATAAATAAAATAAATGGTTGCAAATTAATTTAATAAATGATACAATAACTAAAGAGGAGGATATATTATGGAAGTTATTAGAAAATTAGATAAAGCAGGACGTATTGGTATTACTAGAGATATGATGTCTGAAGCAGGATTTATTCCTGATGAAGAGTTCTATATTGAATTAGAACCAGAGACAAGACGTCTTATATTCACACCAAAAGAGACAACACGTCCGTGTCAATTATCAGAAGAAGATGTAGACACAATTAAGAAAGTATTTCTAAGTGCAGAGGCTTTTGGACTTATTACAGAAGAACAAAAGAAAGTACTAGAAAGATTTAAGAGTTTATAGTATGTACTATTTAGAGTATTTAGATTGTAGCCATTTAAGACCTAAACGAAAGAAACAAGTAGTTACTTCTTATACACAGTTTACACAACTAAAAAGGTACGTCGAATACTCTAAGAAATACATATTAATAGGAAGTGGTTTAGTATGATTTATGATATGCTATTCGATTATCAGAAAAAGACAGTAAATGCACTAAAAGAATATGACTCTTGCGGACTATTCTATGATGTTGGTTGTGGAAAAACAATTACTTCACTAGCACTTTATGAGGATAAACTTGTAAGACGATTAGTGGATAAATTGATTGTTGTTTGCCTTTACTCTAAGATAGAAGAGTGGCAGAAAGATATAGAACATTTCTTTCCGTTCTCAAAAGTGCTTATCTTTGACGGAAAAGATAAGACATTAAGAGACTTTAGAAAAGGCGACTGGGATATATGTATTATCAACTTTGAAAAAACATGGAGAAACAAAGACTTATATCTTATTAGCAATCGTACTATGATAATCATTGATGAGTCTCACAAGATTAAAGACTCAGAAACTAAAATAGGAAAGTTCATGAAAGCATGGGAAACGTGTACACCTTATAAAGTCATATTGACAGCAACACCAATGAGTAAAGGGTACATTGACATATATAATCAGTTTTACTTCTTAGGACTACTAGACATGAGTTTGAATGAATTTAAGAAAAAGTATTGCATTGAGCAACTGGTATTCTTTCCAGGAATGAAACCTTTCAAAAAGATTACTGGATATAGGAATACACAAGACTTAGACTTGCTAATTCAAAGATACACAAGATACCATAAACGTGAGATAGCAGACAATATGCTACCTGAGGAAATTGTGATACCTATTAAGATAGACAGTAAATACAGAAAAATAATGAAAGACAGAGTCTATGAGGATATTGTACTAGATAAAGTATCTAGAAAGAGATTAGCAGATAAGAGCCTATGTTCAGGTACAATCATGGGTAAGACTCTTGTATCAGAGAATGGAGAGCCTTTAAATCGTATTTATCAGTTAAACAAATACAAGATTAACTGGATAAAAGATTTCTTAGAGTCATTTCAAGAAAGAGTTGTTATATATTACTTATATGACCATCAGTGTGAGCAGTTATATAATATGGTTAGAGACTTAGATAGACCATGTGCTAGGTACAACAGTACATACAAAGAACAGGCTACATTTGAAAACAACGATAATGCAGTTCTATTAGTACAATACAAGAGTGGTTCAACTGGACTAGACTGGTTAAAGAGTGCGTACGTTGAGATATTCTATACGTTACCTGACAGTTATATTGAGTTCTATCAGGCAAAAGGACGTATCAATCGAATAGGGCAGACTCATAAACCACTATACTACATTCTATTAGCAGGCGATGAAAAGTCGGCAGACAATCTAAACTATCAGGCACTGTTAAATCAGGAAGATTTTACAGATGACTTTTATGATAGAAATTTCAATTAAATGTTCAATGAGGGGAGAATGATAATATGAATGAACAAACAAAGATTGAAGAAACACAAACAGATTTATTACTTATTAGAAAAGTAAATGACATTGTAAAAGCAATGGACGAAATTGATGAACTAATTAAAACATCATCAGAAAGACGTAGTAATATTGACCTAGAGTTAAGTGATTTACTACATATTATTGAGAATAACAATTTAGATGAGTTTGCGTCTCATAATATAACAAAGAGGATACACGACTTAAGAAAGAAGAGACGTTCCATTAGTAATGAACAGGCTCTAATAGAGTTATGGAAACAACAAAGAAAAGACCTATTGTATAGTTCAAGCAGAGCCCAGTTAGGAAAGTTATTTCTAGATAGGATTGACTCTTTAGAAATGCCATATAAAAATAGAGTTTTATCTGATGAGGATATTGATAGTCTATTACATCAGAGGGTGTCTTATAGCCCGAACGGAATAGAAAATACTTCTGACAGTACTAAAGAAGAACCAGTAGAGAGAGAGTCTAAAAAACATAAAAGAACTACTGGAAAGAATAAAGAAGAACGTGATAAGCAAATTGTTGAGTTGTACAGTCAAAGTGTAGCACCAAAAGAAATTGCTAAACAGTTAGGTATTACAGTCGCAATTGTACGTAATACAATCTATAAAACTAGAACCTTAAATAATTAAATAGTTTAAAAACCTAGAAAAGTGCAGTTTAATAAATCTCTTTTCGATACTAACTTGATTAACTTATGTATATAGTGAGTTTGCACTAGGTGAGTTTGACTATATTACTTATTTAAAAATAGCAAAATGAGTTGGAGAACAAAATAAATGAACAAAGTAGTAAAACCTTTGATACGTTTAGAAGTAAACGTACTAAAGAACAAAAATAGATTGTTAAAGTCAAAAGTAAAAGTGTTACAAGAAGAAAACAGACTTCTACACGAACAACTAATGTCTTTACAAGAGGTTATTAGAAAATTGAAAAAGAAATGATTAACACTAAAAGTGTAAAGTTTCTTTATTTTTTGAAAATATTGTTGAACACCCGTTCAAAGTATGATATGATGTTTGTACAAGGAGATGATGTGATGTAAAATATGGAACCATTTATTAGAATTAATTCTGACAATCATGATGAGTGGTTAGAGAAACGAAAAAATGGAATTGGTGGAAGCGATGTTGCCTCTGTTCTTGGAGTCAGTCCTTACAAAACAAATCAACAGATATATGATGAAAAAGCAGGACTAAAGGAACCTGAGAACATAGACGATAAACCTGTTGTTAAGTATGGGCACGACGCAGAAGAACCACTTAGACAATTATTCATGTTAGACCACCCTGAATATGAGTTATTTCACGACTCTTATATGATTTTACAGAGTACAGAATATCCTTTTATGCAAGTTAGTCTTGACGGAGAACTAACAGATGTGAACACTGGAGAGAAAGGTATTTATGAGGGAAAAACAACAATTGTCCATAGTTCTAGAGACCTAGATAAGTGGAAAGACGAAATACCTATTTACTACTATTCACAGTGTGTTCATGCAATGAATGTTACAGGTTACTCATTCTTTTGGTTAAGAGTACAGATAAGTTTTGCATGGAACCCTGATAGGAAAGAAATAAGAGACTACTTTTATAGAAAAGAGGACGTTCTAGCAGATATGGAATATGTGAAACAAGAAGTTATAAAATTTTGGACAGAAAATATTATGAAAGGAGTTAGACCTGGGTTAAAATTACCAGAGTTGTAAGATATGGAACTAAAAATTAAAGAGTACAATTTACCTGAACAAATCGGTTTCAACTATGACGAACTTAAAGAACAAATTGAAAAATCTTTAGAAAAGTATCAGAACTTAGTTGTTACTCAAGAAAATCTAAGTGACTCAGAGAAAGCAAGAACAACACTTAGAGGCTTTAAGAAATCTTTAGATGAGCAAAGAAAAGCCATTAAGAAAAAGTGGAATGAACCATACGATGCCTTTGAGAAAAACATAAAAGAATTACTTGCTCTTGTCGATAAACCTATCTTAGCACTTGATAAACAAATTAGTGTGTTTGAAGAAAAATCAAAGATGAAGAAAATGGAACGTATTCAGAACTTCATTACTGAACAACTATTCTCATTTATGGAAGAAAACAAAGATTGCCCTTTTGATACTAATAAAATAATTATTGATGAGAGATGGTTTAATAAGACATTTAAAGATAAAGACATTGTAGACAGCATTAAGCAACAGTTTCAAGACCAATTAGATGATTATGAGGCATCAGAGCAAGACATTGAACTAATTAAAACAGTTTATGAAACATTACCTGATGATGTGTATAGAAAATCTATTAGTCTTGATAAGTACTTAGAAAGATACAAGTACACGAGAAACATCAACGATATTGTTAAGGCTATAAAAGAAGAGTATGCAAAAAACAAGCAAACATCAAATGATAAAGGAGATTGGGTTGTGGACAGTGAACCTATAACTGACCCGTTTGCTGGTTTATCTACAAGTACCACTGTTTTAACTAAAGAACAATGTAAAGAAATGATTAATACTTTAATCGTAGAAAGTGATTATGAAGATTATATTAAGAAAGAATTATTAAGATTTATGGAGGAGAGATAATATGGAAAAACAAGCAATGACAGAACAGGCAATGCTATATAAGAAAATCAACAAAATGCGTGTTGATTTGAGTACTGAAATGAGCAAGTCAGGAGAAAATAATTATTCACATTTTAGTTACTTTCAACTAAAAGACTTTATGCCTAGAGCATTAACACTTTGTGATAAAAATAATGTATTTACGAAGTTTCAAATGGAGACTAGAAATGCACCACTTGTTGAGGAAACAAAGATAGATTATGTCAACGACGAAAACACAGGTGAAATGATAGCTAAAACTGAAACAACGAAAAACAGTATAAAAGAAGATTTAATGGGTGTCTTATATGTTACTGACTTAGATACAGGATACACAGAAGTATTTATGAAAGAAGCCAAGGAAGCTACTGTATCAGGAGCAAGTGCTATTCAGAATGTTGGAGCAACTTCTACATATATGAAACGTTATATGTATATGGACTTGTTTGAAATTAATGAAAATGACATTGTGGACGGTACAAGTGGAAAACCTGAGGAAGAAAAGCAAGCACCAGCAAAGCAATCTAGATTTACAGGAGCTAAACAGACTACAGTAAAGCCTAAAGAAGAACTTCCAAAGCCACCTGTTAAGACAGCAACAGAAGTTACAGAGGCACCAGTTACACCTATTCCTGAAGTTGTAGCAGAACCTGTAAATACAAGCGAACTTATGAAAATTGAAACTAAGTTAGAGATTGCAAATTATGCGAAGTTAAAAGGTTTAGACCAACGTACAACTATTGTAGAAATTGCTAAGAAATTAAATACAGACGTTCCACAATTAAAAGAAAATCAAAAAGATATTATCAAGCAAATGATTGATGAAATGGCTGGATAGAAAAGAGGAACCCAGAATGAAAGGAATTGAGACATTAAAAAAGTCTATAAATGTAAAAGACGCACCTGCAGGGACTACATTAGATTTTGCAATTTGCGTAAAACAAATTGATAAAGATACACTAAACACAAGAGTAGAAGGAGCAGCTAACATAGTTGCTGTAACAGTTGTGTTACAACAAGCAATTGCAATATTATTAAAAAATTTTAATGTAACACCGCTTGAAATGTTTGATATTATTTCAAATATTATTGCAGATTGTGTAAAAGAGGAGGACTAAAAATGCGTAAAATTATAGAAAATAAAAAAGTTGTTAGTAATGAAGTTACACCATCTAATAATGATAAACCTATTAATTTAGAAATTACAATACATGAAGTTGATGACTTATTACAATTATCTGTAAGAGGAAAAGCAAATTTAACAGCAATGCTTAAATTATTTGAATTTGTTTCAGGTGCCTTAGTAGAACAGTATGATGGCACCCCAGATAAGTTAAAAGAGTTAGTAGATTATATGTTTGATAAGGAGGATTAATTATGAATTTCGTATTATTTTCAGGTAATTTAGTAAGAGACCTAGAATTAAAACAGAGTGGTAATGGTAAAGATTACACTTATGGAACAATTGGAGTTTATCAAGGAAAGAATGAGAATGGAGAAAGTAAACCATCCATCTTCTTTGACTTCACTTGTTTTGGAAATGATGCCAAAACTTTAGTAGAAACGTCTAAAAAAGGTGATTTAGTTGTTATTTGTGGTCGTCTAGAAGAAGTTGAAACCACTTCTGATGACGGAAGAACTTTCGTACATAAACGTGTAATTTGTCAAAGTGCAAAAGCTTGTAAAAAATATGTTGCAACACCTCAAACAAACGAATATGACCCTAGTATCTGGGAAAGTGCTAAGTAGGACAATTAACTATGTTTAAGAAAAATAAAATCACAGACGTTTTCAAACGTACTAAAAAACAACCAATTGATATTAGAGGATATGAATTTGTAGGATTTCATGAGGACTACAAAAACATCGCATATTATGTACAAAAGTTACAACATAACAATTACAATCTTTTAGAAGCAAAGCTAGATGTTCTAAACAAGAAGTTTGTTCTTACAGCAGGAACGTCAATTAAAGTTTTAGATAGTTTTATGTATTATTATCTAAAACGAATTATGGAAAATCCAAGTTATTCAGACTCTGAAGAATTTAAAACATTTGTAAAAGATGCAGTAGAGGACTCATTTGCAACAGTTGATGAAGAAACTAGAAACAGTCTAACAGAACTTTATAACTGTAAAGTTCCTCAAGATGTAAAAATGCACGATGAGTATAAAAAGGCAGTAAAAGAAGGCTTTAAAGTTCTTTATTGTAGTAATGATGAGTCTGATAAAAAGAAGTTTGGAATTGTACACTTAACAATGTATAAAGAACAAGAGATTGACGGTTTTCACATCAAACGTCATTATACAGTCTTTAGACCACTTACTTATATGGTAAAACCAAGTTATCTGAAAAAAGAAGGTGTTGTTAAGTACAATGAAATGGCACTTCCAGATTTAGCTATATCACATGACATATTAAATAAAAAAGACTAATTTTGGAGGTGGGTACTTTGGCATCATTACACTTTTTTGAAGATTACTTAAATGACTTATATGAGAAAAAGAAGGTTAAAACAAAGTACCCCGACAGTCATGGAAATGTACCATTCTGTTGTCCATTTCCACATACCAGAGAAGTCTTTAATCCTGAAACATGGGAAACTTCTACAGAAGAGTACTATGAGAAACAACCAAGTTGTAGCATTAATCTGGATATGAGAGTTTTCCATTGTTTCACTTGTAATCGTACAATGAGTGAAATGGAATTTGCTAAAAATATAACAGGTAAAACAGAAGAGGAAATCACAAAAGAATTTCTTTCTAAAGAAGAACTTACATCAATCTCAGCAACATGGGAACATGAGCAACACAAAAGCTTATTAGAGAATGAAGAAGTTTTACAAAAACTAAAAGATTTGACAATTTCTATGGACGTTATAAAAGAATTAAAACTAGGATATATGACAAACAGACTTGCAACTCCTGTATTTAAAAGAGGCTACCTAGTAAATATTGCAAGATATGACATCAATCATACGTCTCAAGTTAAAGTTCTTTATAACGAAAATGCAAATTCAGGTGATATTGTTCCATTTGACATCTGGGTAAAAGATGATAGAACTCCAACAGTTATCTGTGAGGGAGAAAAAGATATGCTAGTCGCTAGGAGTCATGGCTTTAATGCTATTACTCTTACAGGTGGCTCACAGTCAAACCTTTTAGAAGAATATTTACCTTATTTTAAGCAAAGAACAGTGTATATTTGTTACGATAATGATAACCCTGGTAGGACGGGTGCTTTAAAGTTGTATAAGTCTCTACAAAACAGTTGTAAAGACATATACATTGCAAATGTTGGATTAGTATGTCAAGAAAACAAAGAGGACGTGACAGACTTCTTTGTTAAGTACCAAAAAACAGCAGACGATTTTACAACAGAGATTTTATCAAAAGCTACAAAACCTTCTAAAGAAGAATTAGAAGATGTAGAAGTTAAAAATGAATTGAAGATTACAAAGATTGACACAAACATAAGAAATAGTATTCTAAGAAGAAAGGTAAAATCTGTATTTCAAGTTGTTGCTACGTGTACGGAAACCTATGCAGTTCCTGAGTATGCAATATTTAAGACTAAATTTGAACTAAAAGGAGACTCTAAGACATGGTACTTAAGTCCTAAAAATGAGTCCTTCTTAGAGTTAATGGAAGGAAAGATTTCAAAGACAGATTTACCTAACATATTAGCAAGACTTTGTGGTCTAGAAAAGAATTGGCAAAAGCTATACACACTTGAATATGGAAAGTTAAAGACCATATATAAAGTGAGTGTGGTTGACCAGGTAAAAGATAACGATGAAAAGGCTTCAGAGCAGACAATTGATTTATACACTAGAGTCCCATTACAAATAGGAAATACGTACATGGTTACATATCGTATTTTTCCACACCCTAGAAACGGTAGAAAATTAATTGCTATTGCAGATGATGTCTATGAAACAGATTACAGTTTCGATACGTCAAACAAAGAGTACACAAACAGTTTAGATAAGTTCAAAATAAATACAACAATAAAAGACAAGCTAAATGATTTGTATGAGAGTGCTCGTTACTATATAGCACCTTATCTAAATTATGATTTGTGGTTGATTATGGAACTTGTATTTAATTCTCCTCTAGATATAACATACAGAAATGAAATAAGAGGAGCTTTGGACATATTTATCTTAGGTGATACAAGAACAGGTAAATCTGAAACATCTAAGGCACTTGTGCACTTGTATGATTTTGGAGAAGTTATTCCTTTAAAAACAGCAACGGTCGCATCTATTATTGGAGGTACTGATGACAAGCTAAAAAAGACAAAGTTAGGTGTTCTTCCGAAACATCACAAAGAATTAGCAGTTCTAGAAGAGTTTAGTGGGGCACCAACAGAATTCATAAAGACACTTACAGAAATACGTTCCAGTAATATGGTTAAGATTTACAGAGTTGCTGGGGATATACAAGCACCTTGTAAACTACGTATGATAACCATATCCAATCCTATTTCGGATAATGGCAATATTATGACGTTATCATCTTATCCTAGTGGTGTCGAGCCTATTAATGAACTAATTAAGTCTCCTGAAGATATTGCTCGATACGATTTATTTACATTAGTTCCTTCTGTTGAAAACTTAACCAACCCATTCAATACAGAAATAGATACATCAAAAAAGTTGGAAAAGACAGACTATGAACATAAGAGTAGATGGATAAGGTCTTTAACGTCAAAGAATGTCGTCATATCTAACGAATTAGGAACTTACATATTTCAAGAAGCTATAAAGCTAAATGAATTATTTGAATGCAGTTTTACAGTCTTTGGAAGTGAAACAGATAAAAAGATTGCAAGACTTGCTTCGGCTTTGGCTTGTATGCTTGTATCAACAGTAGACTATGAACACGTTATCGTAACTAGAGAACACGTAGACTTTGTTGTCAATTTACTAAAAAGAAATTATGACAACAGCTTCTTTAGATTAAAAGAAATTGCTCAAGAAGAGAAGTCTTACAAGAAAGTAGTTACAAACGATACAGAGACATTACAGAAGTTATATCCTAAAAATGTTACATTTATCGACTTTCTTGCAAATTCATCTAAAGTCAGTAGAAACGAATTGATGACTGTATCAGGACTAAACAAAGATGAGTTCTCTAAGATATTTAACATACTTACCGCAAGGAAGTTCGTTAAGCTAACAAAAGACCAGGTAGTGCCAACAATCAAATTTAGAAACACATACAAATTATTAGACAAGTCTTTCAATATGAATGATGCAGTCTACGATGATAATGAAAGTGTATTTTAGAGAGGAGGTTATACATGAATGCAAAAGAAAATGCAAGACTTAATGAGTTAAGACTTGTTATCAATCTTGTTGATGTTGATAGAAAATTAGATGGTTTAGCTTTTAAGAATTATGTTTCATTATTATGTTGTTTAGCTCTTGCAATTGGAAGAGAGCCTAACAATCACTTATACGAAATCATCAAAACGGCTTTGTCAACAAATTATTTAGGAGCAAGTGATAAAGAAATCATAGCAACTTGTAAAACCTTTTTTAAACCTACAGTTGCTGCTAAAAAGTTAGGTTACACTTATCCATACTACACCACAAAATATGCTGATTTACTTTCTAGAGACTACGTAAAAGAAGAGTGGCTTAATGATTTGAAACCACTTTTCCCTGATGATGTAGACCTCATAAAGTTTGTGAATAGCTTCATAGAAGGTTTCAACTTTCCTGTAGGAATACGAAACAGTTCTATTGAGAATGACCTTAGAACGTACGAACTTGAGTTTTGGATTATCTATACTAAATTAAATAGTATCTTTCAAAACGACGTGTTCTTACATAATTTCATAAAGGTTGTTTGTAATACATTTGGTATCGACTATGACACTATAAACTATTTGGAAAGTAATATCTATCGCATCTCAAGAAGTTATCCTGTATTGAAGTACAACAAACAATATTTTCTACAAGAATTGATTAATATGTGCTATGCAAAGGGAATTAAAAGAGGAACAATAGGAAAAGACATTTTAGGACAAGACACGCATTACTTGTACAATAATAAGAGAGCAGTTACTGAGAATATCTTAGGAACAGAGGTATTCGATTGTATCTATGTTCCAACACTTACATGGAATTCCTTAGATAAAATATCCGTAAATCGCTTCATTTCAATTTTCTATGATTTTGTTGAAAATGGAAACAGCTAAAGAGTTCTTATATAAAAAATTTGGCTATAAAACATTAGAACTAAAGACAATGAAAGACATAGAAGAAATGGAATGGGATTTTGTTACAAGTAATGTTCCCTACTTTGCATACGATACAGAAACTACAGGTTTGAACTTTATGACAGATGTTCCTTTCCTAGTTATATTTGGGTTTGCTAAGAACATATATTACTGGGAAGCTGATTTTAAAGAAGCAACGCAAGCCATGTATAAGATTGTAGAAAGTACAGATAAAATGCTTTTTGCTCACAATGCTAAATACGATTATCACATGATGTACAACAAAGGCACTCCTATTCCTGATGACATAGAATTATCAGACAGTATTACACTTATGAGATTGATTAGTCCTGCTGATGATGAACACGCAAGTATGAGACTAGAAAAAATGGGAGAAAAGTATGTTGACCCTGATGCTAAATTTGCTAGTGATATTATCAAAGATAAACTAGAAGAAATAAAGAGAGAACGTAAGAAAGAAGTCTGTGATAACTACAAGCTTATAACAGGCAATAAAAAATATAATGAAGCATGGAATACTTTTCATAACAGGGTTAGATTTATCACAAAGTATCATGAATGTTTTGATGATTATAAAGAGCCTACATATTATGATGTCTTTAAGAGAGATAGAAAGTTAGTTATAGACTATGCTATCGATGACGTTGTGATTATCTTAGAATTTCTTAAAAAGGCGGGTACAATCTATGCTAAGAAGTACAGAACAAAAAATGGTATAGATACAAGAACATGGAAACGTGAGAATAGATTGCTTCGTGGTATTGCTACTATGGAGAGAAATGGTTTCAAAGTGGACGTCGACTATCTAATTAGTTCTCATTACAAGATAGAGAAATTTCAGGAACTACTTTATGAGAAGTTACATAAAATAACAGGAGAAGATTGGAATGTAGGACAACATCAAAAGATAAAAGACTTCTTCCTAAACAAGTATAATATCTTATTAGAAAACAGTGATAAGAAAGCTATGCAAGATTTAACACATAATGAGAACGAAACTGTTTCTGAAATAGCCAGATTGATATTAAAACTTAGAACGGTATCTAAATGGCTATCCACATATATTGATGGCATTCTTAATAAAATCATAAAAGTAAATGGAGAGTGGAAGCTGTACACTTCAATTAACAATAATGGAGCAGTTAGCGGACGTGTCAGTTCAGACTTACAACAAATGCCTAAATATGGTATCAATCAGACGGATGATGAGGACAATCTTTTATTAGACAAGTCATTAACGGATGACGATGGAAACGAGCTATTCCACCCTAGACGTTTCATTATTCCTAGTATAGGATATAAGTTATATTATTTGGATTATAGTCAGATGGAACTGAGAATACAAGCTTTTTACACAATATTAGTAGGACATTTAGATTATCACTTATGTAAATCTTATATGCCTTATGACTGTGTTAATTCAGTTACAGGAGAGACATTTAACTATAAAAATCCTGAACATATAAAGCATTGGGGAGACCTAAGAGAAGGACATCCTGACCCTCACACTGTAAAAGATGGTATGGAAGGTCTATTTAAAGAAGGTTGGTCTGTTTGGATAGATAATGAAACAGGAAAGCCATGGGTTCCTACAGACTTGCATACAAAAACGACATTGACTGCTTTTCCTGAATTTACAGACAAGACAGACACTAAAGAATTTAAAAAGAAATGGAGATACTTAGGGAAGCAAACGAATTTCGCTGAAGCATTTACGGCGAAGTAAAATCGTGTGAACGTTGGTAGCGGTGTACTACAAGAGTAGTGCTAACGAGGGAAGCCTAAGTCAATATGATAAGGTAATCTCGTGCCAAGCCTCTTATGAGGAAGGTGTAACGACTATCCGTGATGAATGTAACGGAGTAGGCTATCTATTACCACGATAGCCCAAGTGCACGACACTATTTAATAGTGAAGAAATAGTCTAGTCTTTATGGAAACATAGAGTATAAACGAAAAATTATGGTTGCGGAGCACGGAAATTAGCAGACCAATTAAATGTACCATTTGACATAGCTAAGAAGTTATCAGACGGTTATAATCAGTCATATCCAGGTGTTGTAAAGTACCAACAGGCTGTTCAAAATCAACTAGCACTTGTAGGTTATGTTGAAAACCTGTATGGTCGACGTTATTATCTAGAAAACTCATCAAATTACTATAAGGCTAATAATTATTTAATACAAGGTACAGGAGCAGATATGTTAAAAGAAATAGAAATAAAAATCTGTGATTATCTGAAAGATAAAAAGTCACGATTTATATTACCTATCCACGATAAACCACATTGTCGTGTATAAATCTCTTGATATGCTGGAAAGCCCTAAAGACAAGTAAACTAAAGCAAAATATGAAAATATAAGTGCAAATGTTCTAAAAATTACTTGTATGTCGTGTAAAGTTATAATACAATATACGTAAATGGGAAATCAGCAGGGAGGAACTTGTATGGTAGAACAAATAATATTAAGTGGCAAACTAGGTGATGGTTGTTTAGTTAAGTATTGTAAAAATGCAATTATTAGATTTAATTCTATTCATCTTAACTACTTAATATTTAAGAAGATACAATTAGAAATGGGAGGAATAAGAACAACAGACATATCTTTTGGAATTTCAGGATATAATAGGCAACGTAAAATACCTAAATTTTCAAGTCATGTTGATGGACGTATTACGAAAGCTTATTATATGTCTAAAAAGGAATGTATTGAAAATTTGGATATAATCGGTATTATTATGTTATTTTTAGACGACGGCTCTTACCATAAAAGAGCTGGTACAGGTAATTTGTATGTTAATACATTTACACTTGAAGAACTTAATGCACTTATAGATAAAATTTACGAGTACTATCCTCAAAAAAAATGTTCAATATATCATGACAATAAAAAAGATGGAAGAAGTTATCCTTATCTTTATATTCCTAAAATAATTATGGAAAATTTCAAAAAAGATATAGCAATGTTTGTTAAAACTTATAACATTCCTGAAATGTTCTACAAAGCAGGTTTACCCTCAACGACTATCCGTAAGGAGTAGAGGCAAGTGCCTCGAAGTAAGAGAATATCGTAAGATATAAGATATAGTCTATTCTTTATGGAAACATAAAGCAGTTCTAAAAGAACGAGTATAGCCTAACGAACTATACTGAATATAAATGGAAATTTGTGTTGAGGTTCCACCTGAGGAAGAAGATACAGTACCTATTACCATAAAACGTATGATGGAAGATGTAAGTGATGTAATACCTTATGTACCTGTTGTTAGTGATGTAGAATGTACATCAACAACATGGGCTGATAAAAAAGACGTTTATTTGTAAGGGAGGTTTATATGAAAAGATACATAAAAAAAGTCATTCCTATAGTATATGATTTCTATGTTGATTTTGAAAGTAAAAACGGATACTGTCCTTCTTACCGTGTAACTAAAGAAGAAACAGGTATTTGTTTAGACTACATTAGTAAGTCAATTAATTGGCTTGCAGATAATGGATACATTTCTGTAATGAGTAAAGGTATTTATAAAGTCAACAAAGATAAAGTTTTCAAAGGAGTTGATTAGTATGCTTATTGGTGTTGTAACAATGCTATTTCTTTTAACTGTAATGTCGTTTATTTTTGCAGAGGACTCCTATTACAGATGGGTTTCAATCATTTTCTTCATAATTGGTTTAATTTGTTTGTTTGGTGTGGTTGTTGGTTGGTATGATTTATATGCAGAAAGCCAAACAACAATTAAAGAACTAACTGAAGAACTTTCTAAGAAAAACTCAGAAATAGATGGTCTCTATGATGAATTAGAATACTATAAAGGAAATAATCAATAGAGGTGAAATAAATGACTCAAGAAGAATTTATATCTGAATTTTATTCTTGTGATAATGAAGAAGAAGCATTAAAGAGATTATATAGTAAGTTGTGTTGCTTAAAAGAAGAAAACCAAGAACTAAAGAAACAACTTGAAGCAAGTGAAAAAGCAAGAAAAGAAGCTATTGAATACATAAATGTAACTGAATATAGTGGTATAGTTGGTTTGAATAATAATGGTATAAAAGAATTTTGGTTTATGAAAGATTTGTTAAGCATATTAAAAGAGGTGGAATAAATGCCAAAGTATAATTATGAACAAATATGTTCTGAACTGGTTGATTTGTTAATTGATATGTGTTTTGAAAAAGAAGAAGGTCTAAACCTATATGGAAGTAAAGACAGTTGGTGTGAAGTATTCTGTAGGAAGTTGTTGCAATATGGCTATATAGAAAAAGATAAAAATGGCTTTTATATATTTACTGGAAAAGGTAAAACTATAAAAGGAAAAGGAGTTGTTAAAAATGAAAGATGACAATCCACCAATACTAAAAGACAACGTTGACTATTTCATCTATCGTGTAAGAAATTTAGAGCAATACGTGGATTTTCTAAAGAGCCAACTTGAGCAAGCTAATGACATTATTGATACAGATTTTGAGTTAATACATAAGTATGAAAACACTATCAAAAAGATACATTCTATAACAAATTGTTATGATTTAAATAAACACTTTATTGGTAACCATGGAGGCACGATTGTTTATTTGTCGCCAAATTTTGAAATAGACTTTATGCGTAGAATGTCAAGAACAGATGAATTACAGCGACAAAACCAACAATACAGAGAAGTGATAGATAGAGCAAGAGTCTTGGTAAATAATGTTTATAATTCGTTGGAAAATCCAGACAAACCAATTAAGTTTTATGAAGAGTTACTCAATATTTTAAATACAAATGAACGGAACTAAACGCATTTGAACGGAAGGGAGTGAAATTGATGAATGATGGACCTGTTATAAGAATAACTAAACCAAAAATTATTAGACAAGAAGGTACAACAACTTTTGATTATGATGAGTCACACTTAATCTACAAAGGACAAGATTTAGGAAATTTTGTAGAACTTTGTAAAATGAAAGCGGAAAAAGAACAACTAATGGTCTATCTAGAAGAAAAAATAAAGCAATGTAACAAATTACTAAATAAAGGTAATCCAAAACCTTATGGTGAAGAACGAAACCTGTATGAAAATTCACTTTTAAGATACACAGAAATTTTAAATATTATAAAAGGAGGAACATACTAATGAGAAGAATAAATTTTAGAATATGGGATAATTGTGAGAAA
>CALUVM010000043.1 GCA_944324255.1 Candidatus Gastranaerophilales bacterium
TATTTCCATCACTAACTTATCACTATAATAATATATATTCAAAATTGAAGTTGAAAAATTGCACATCAAAGTAATCATATAATAATCAAAGGATGGTGAATGAATTGTTAACCATTCAAGATATTCAGGATTTTAAGATTGAAAGAAGAAGAATTCAATTACCTAAGCCTGAAAATAATAAGGGTAATTTGATTTTTCTTCCTTATTTAACTCCTGAAGAAAGTGTAAAAGCTATTAGAAATACTAATAGACTCTTTAATCGTTCTTCATTCTGGAAGATGTATTTTAGAGATTATAGGTATACTTTCAAGCTTTTCAATAAAGTTATTCGATATAATAATCTTAGAGAACGTAATGAGATTCTGGATTCTATTGGTAAAGCAGATTCAACCATTAAACCCATTAGAAACTTTATGCTCTCTAAAGGTAAAAACTGTTATATTGATATCTCTTATTACTTTAATAATTTCTTTAATTTTAGAAGAAGTCAATATAAACTAATTTTATCTCAGTTCTTTAGTATGCTGAATGAAATTATTAATAATGAAGCATATAATGAGTTTAATAAAAAATACTTGATTATAGATGTTAATGAATGGGGAATTTCTAATATCAAAAACATCTATCAAAAGAATAATATTCTTAATAATCCATTGAGTATATTATATTTAGGAATGAAGAAAACCCCTGAAGAAATTAAAGCTCTTGGTGATTGTGAATTTATCATCACTGATAATAATATTTTCTTCAAGTTTAACCCTTCCAGAATTGATAAAGATGCTTATATGGATTTTAAATTATCATTATCTAAAATTAAGTCTAATATACTTAG
Organism: Candidatus Gastranaerophilales bacterium; assembly: GCA_944324255.1. GTDB lineage: Bacteria > Cyanobacteriota > Vampirovibrionia > Gastranaerophilales > Gastranaerophilaceae > CAG-196. Next base: position 833 of record CALUVM010000043.1, read on the forward strand.
TTCGGATTTAGATAATGATAATCATTTAACTACTTATGGTGCTATTTCTTCATCAGCCCCAGCTTCAGAATTAAATAAAGCCAAATTGGAAAATGAACCAATTACAACAGACCAAAATGTTGATGGTATTATTAATGATGAAGAGAAAGAGGAAAAAGATATTCTTGATAAGATTCATGATTTCCAAAGTAAAGATGAAGATCATGAAGAAGTTTCAGATGATCAGGAAGAAATTGAAGATAATATCGAGGATGAAGAAGAAAAAGATAAATCGGAAAATCAGGAAGAGAAATCTGATAAAGATGAAGATGATCTCTTTGAAGATGAATTCGAAGATCAATTATCAGATGAAGATGTAGCTCAACAGTTACAAGACTATCTGAGTAATAAAGTTCCGGATTCAACAATTTCAAGAAGAGAACAGCTTCTGAAGGAACATCAAAAACAGATTAAATTAGAATCTGGTAAAACTTTAAGAGAATTATTGGATGATGTAAAAAATAATCCTTCTTATATCGATATTCCGAAGAATGACGTTTCTGATAAAGTAACTACTACGAATGTAAATGTTACTAAAGTATCTTATCCTAATTTTGAAAAGGTTTATAATGATAAGGTATTTGAGCATGATTTCTATAGTATCTTTGATTCCTTATCAGAAAGAAAAGACTTACCAATCTTTATTAGAAAGATTAGTAAAGAAGACACCTCTGATTCTTTGAATTTGAAAGAAACTTATAAGATTGAATTGGAAGATGCTGAATATGGCAGAAGACATATATTTACTATTGATGTGCCTAAGATGTTGGATGGTAAGTTCATGTACTTAGCAGGCAATAAAAAGATCTTTATTAAGCAGCTTATTCTGAAGCCAATTGTAAAGATTGCTCCTGATACTGTACAGATCTGCTCTAACTATTCTAAGATCTTTATGTATAGATATGGTGAAAATATTTCTCCTAAAGTACAGAATATCTCTAATTTATTCTTATCTAATCCATCTATTTTCAAAGTAAAAACAGGTAACTCGGTTCCATTCAATAAAGAGTATAAAACGACGATTGAGTATGACCAGTTAGCTAAAAAATATATGGAAATCAGCTTTAAGAATTCTAAACGGGCTGTAACTTATCTTTTCTCTCAGGAATTGGTAAATAAATTCATTGAAGAGCATAAAGTCGATGTTTCTACGATTGATAGAGATAAATTTTTGATCATTGGTTTCCTTCAATTTAACAAGGAAAAAGATTTATGGATGCCTTTAACTATTGAATGTGATGCAATGAAATCTATTATGAATACTGGTTTTAATAATGGACCTGATTTGGATCCTGAAGATGATAATGATGATATCGATAATACCAGTGTAATAGATAGCATTATTAATCAGCTTAAAGTAGAGAAATCCAATGTCGATATTGATAAATTATTAGTCGAGAATGGTTTGAAATTCAGAAAGACCTATGTATATTCCAGATGTAAGATTATGAAGAAATATGTGCCTACTATTCTCTTACTTGGATATTTTGAAGGTCTGCAGAATGCTTTGATTAAAGCAAAAATCAATTATACCTTCTCAGAAGAACGTCCTAAATTGAGTAATGTCGATAAGATGTTTAAAGGTGTTATTCAATTTACCGATGGATATTTAGTATTTGATAGATATCCGTTACAGAATTCATTACTTATGAATGCATTTTCAATGATTGACACTAAATCATATTCATTCCAGGAAATGAATTCTAAAGGTGCATATATTGATATCTTTGGTAATTTATTTAATTCTCGTATTTTAGCTTCTGCATTTGATGCTTTCTATGATAATATGATTGATCCTATTACAAAAGAAATCTTAGAATCAATGAATTATCCTACAGATCTCACAGATGTATTGATTTTTGCTAATGATTTATTGACTGATAATAACTATAGTTCAGAAATCAATATGAATAATTTTAGAGTTCGTAGTAATGAAATGATTAATGCTATGCTGTACAAGATAGTTGCTAATGCATATTCTAAATATAAGAGAACTGCTAAAAATAGATCTCCTATAAAAATATCAGTACCTAAAACAGCTCTCTTGAAAGAGCTTCTGACATCACAATCGGTTGAAGATTATTCAACACTTAATCCGATACTTGAAGTTGACAAATCTAGGGCTATTACCGCTAAAGGCCCATCAGGTATAAACCTTGACCAGTCGTACACGGAGGAGAAAAGATCTTTCGATAAGACAATGACGGGACTCATGAGCGTGTCCACAAATCCTGATGGAAATACGGGCGTAGTCAAGTATCTAACTATGGAACCGAAGATAACTTCTCCTCGAGGATTCATAGATACAACTAAACCCATAGATCAAATGACAGATGCTAATGTATTTTCGCCAGGTGAAATGGTCTCACCGTTAGGAGTAACACGAGATGATTCTATTCGTACGGCTATGGCTTCTAAACAGACTCGTCATCTTATTCCTGTTAAACATGCAGATCCTGTATTAGTTACTAATGGTGCTGAGAAAGTATTACCTTATCATTTATCAGATGATTTCTCAGTAGTAGCTGAGCATGATGGTAAAGTAATTTCTTTTGATGAGAAAACAAATCTTCTTATCATAGAATATAAATGGAAAGAAGGTAAAGAAACTAAAACCAGTCATAAAGTTATTAATCTGGCTCCTCAGATTAGTAAAAATGGTGGTGGTGGTTTCTATCTGGCTAATACTTTAAAACCGTATTTTAAAGTAGGCCAAAGCTTTAAGAAGAATGATATTTTAGCTGCTAATTCTAAATTCTTTGGTAATTATGCTGATGGGGTTAAATTTAATCTTGGTACATTATGTAAAATAGCCTGCATGTCAGACTATAATACATTTGAAGACTCTACCGTTATTTCAGAGCAATTATCAAATAGAATGACATCTGAAATTATTATTCCTAAAGATGTAAGACTTGGTAAAAATGCTAATTTGATTAAATTAGTAAAACCAGGTGATAAAGTTTCAGTTAATGATGATCTTATTGTATTTGAGCAATCCAATAAAGATGAATCCATTAATAAATTACTTGCAAATATTGGTGAAGAATTACAAGAAGAAGTAAGTAATCTTAATAAGAACGCAATTAAATCTAAATATACAGGTTATATTGCAGACGTTAAGATTTATTCAGTTTCTCCTTTAGAAGAATTATCACCTTCTTTGAAGAAAGTGGTTGGAGATTATTGGAAACAAATCAAAGATAAAAAAGATGTCTTAAAGAAATATAATATCACTAATCCTGATGATATGGGTAATATCTTTATGGATAGTGATGAACCTATAGTTCCTATTAATGGGAAGATTAAAGGTTTTAATATTGAAGATGGTGTTTTAATCCTCATTTATATAGCATATCAAAACAAATTTGGTATTGGTGATAAATTGATCAACTATTCTGCATTAAAAGGTGTATGTTCTGAATTATGGGATGAAGGTAAAGAACCCTTTAGTGAGTATCGACCTGATGAACAAATTAGTGCATTATTACCTTTCTCAGGTATAGCTGCTCGTATGACACCAAGCGTTCTCTTTGTGATGTTTGCTAATAAGTTATTGATTGAATTAAAACGTCATTTGGCAGATATTTACTTTGGAAAAGGTAAATATGACTATACACAAGATCTTGACTATAAAGATGAATAATTTTTATTCAAAAGGATCATAGAAAAAATATAAAAAAGAAATAGAGTTTAAAACTCTATTTCTTTTTATTGACTGAAGATTATTTATCTTCAGTTTTCTGTTGTTCAGCTTTAGGTTCTGCTTTAGCAGTACGATATTTTTCAATAGTATAGCCAACGCCAATACCTAATAATAAAGCAACAGTTGGGATAGCTATTTTCATAACAGTACCCATGATAGAAGTAGCTTCAGTAGTTTCAACAGCAGTGGTTTCCATAGTTTCTTCAAACATAATTAATCTCCCTTTCTTATAACTTTCTATGTTTAGATTTTTCCTTTTCAGGATCATAGAAAGTGGAATAGAATCATATTATTTATT